>JANQJF010000113.1 GCA_028281765.1 Planctomycetota bacterium
CTCAACTTGTCCACTGACAAGCCATGTCGTCGCAGCGCCTTGCGAGCGAACCCCAGGAACACCGACATACGCAACGCACTTCAGCGACACCCCACTAGCTGCTGACCTCGATCACGATCTTCCCGTTCGCGTCGTTGGCGTCCATCCGCGCGTGGCCGTCTCGCAGTCGTTCGAACGGCAGCACCGGTCCGCGCGGGATCGGCAGCGAGCCCGCTGCGAACTTCTCGACGTACTCGGTCAGCTGCTCGCTCGTGATGTCGCTCGCGTCCCCGGAGTAGGCGGTCAGCTTGACGGCGGTCGGGATCTCCGCCATCGGATAGAACTCGTCCAGCACCCAGGAGCCGCCGAGGATTCCGGTCATGCAGACGACGCCGCCGCGGCGGGTGCACTGCAGCGAGTCGACGAGGGTCGTGGCGCCGATCAGTTCGAGCACGCGATCGACGCCGTCGGGGCGACGCGCGCGCACGGCCGATGCGAGGTCGCCGTCGTCGACGAGCACCACATCGGCGCCCGCCTCCTCGAGCATCGCGGCCTTCGCGATCGAACGCGTCGTCGACCAGACCGTCAGGCCTAGGTCCTTCGCGAGAGCGAGCGCCGCGAGTCCGACCGAGCTCGTGCCGCCGCGGATCAACAGCGTCTCGCCCGCGCGCACCTCCAGACCCTGGTGCAGCGAGCCGTGCGTCGTCTGCAGCATCTCGGGGAGCGCTGCGAACTCGGCCCACGGTAGGTCGTTCGGCACGACGAGAACGTTCTCACGCGGGACCAGTGTCCGTTCCGCATAGCTGCCGTCGAAGTCGCGGCCCATGCCGCCCATCAACGCGGCGACGCGCGTGCCCGGCGCGAGACCCGACCCGCCGCCGTCGAGCACTTCGCCGACACACTCGATCCCGAGCACGCGCGGAAACTCGACCGAGGGGGAGTCGCCGCGCCGCGTGAACCACTCGGAACGATTCAGACCGAAAGCGCGGACGCGGATCAGCACCCAGCCGTCTCGGGGTTCGGGATCGGGCACCGTCTCGAGCACGAGTTCCTCCGGGCCGCCGGGTTCGTGGATCACGTAGGCACGCATGAGTCAGAGACGGTACCACTCGAAGTCGACGACGACGGCGCCATGATCGCTGGGGAACGTGCGCTCGGCCTGCGGGATCGACATCGCTTCGGGGAGGCGCGGCAGCACGTGCGCGGCGACCGGTCGCAGGCTCCAGCCGGAGTCGGGGTTGTGCATGTAGAGACGGTCGATCCGGTCGTGAGCCATCGGCGCTTCGGGAGTGCCGCGTTCGAGCGGAGTCCACGTGATGCCCGGCGTGCGCACCGGATCGGGATGCACGACGCGGAACGTGTCGACCATGCCGGCATCTGCCATCGCGCGACTGACGGGGAGATCGAGCGCGCGTCGATAACGAAACACCTGCGCCGTGTCTTCGGTCCAGTCGAGATGAGACGGACAGTTCCAGTCGCCGCCGACGAGCAGCGGGAGGGATCCGGAAAGCGCGCTGCTGTCTCCGAGGTGGGCGAGGATCTCGGTCGCTTGCTTCAGACGTTTCGACCCCGAGGACTCGAGCGCGAGGAGTTCTGCGTCGGTCGCGTCGGGGTTGTCGCGGAGGTGGTAGGGGACGTATTCGCGATAGTCGATCCACGTCGAGTACGCGAGCACTGCCCGTCCGCCTGGATCCGTGACGCGCGCGCCGATGCCGTGCCACTTCGCGTGCAGCACCGTCCATTCGATGTCGAGCGGTGTCAGCACGCACAGATGGGTGCTCTCGCCCTGCCATTGATTCCACCCGAGCTGTGCCGCGAGCCACGCGCCGAGCTTGGGGCGCTCATCTTCGATGTCGTAGCTCTCCTGGAGCAGGCACACGTCGGGCGCGGCGGCGCGGATCACCGCCAGCGCCTTCTCGGGTCCTTGGTCGAAGTGGTTGGCGCCGCGCTGGATGTTCCAGACGAGGACGCGGAGCGTGTCGGGCTGTGGGGGGGCAAAGGTGCAGCTGGGCGCGAGGATGGTGGCGAGGAGGAGTGCGGCTCGGGACGGTGGATGCGCGGTCGGGGGGCTCGGCATGGGGGCAGAGTGTAGCGGGAGCGGGGAGCGGGGAGCGGGGAGCGGGGAGCGGGGAGCGGGGAGCGGGCGCGAGCGCGAGCGCGCGCCCGGACCGCATTTCGCTCCCGCCATCCGCGGCCCCGGCCCGCTCCCCCGGCCCGCCCGCCAAAAAATCCACCGTCCCCCCGGAACGATTTGCTGACCTATGCATAGATAGGTAAGATCCAATGCCGATGGCTACCCAAGACACCCCGAACCGACTGCTCGATCTCGCTCAGGACCTCGTCCAGGAGCGCGGATTCAACGCGTTCAGCTACAAAGACCTGGCCGGGGCCATCGGGATCAAGACCGCGAGCGTCCACTACCACTTTCCGGTCAAAGAAGACCTCGGGGCCGCCCTGATCACGCGCTACCGAGATCGGCTCGACGCAGCCCTGGCCGAGATCGATCGCGGCGCGCGATCGGGAAAGTCGAAGCTACGGCGCTTCATCCAGCTCTATCGAGACACCGAGGCGTGTGGCGCGATCTGTGCGTGCGGATCCCTCGCGGCCGATCGTGAGACCCTCCCCGCGGCGATGCAGGACGGGGTCGAGGATTACTTCAGTCGTGCCGAGCAGTGGATCGCGAAGACGATCTCCGACGGAGTGCGGGCGGGTGAGTTCGAGCTCGCGGGCCCACCGACCGAAGCTGCAACGACCCTCCTCGCGGGTTTGCAGGGCGGACTGATCCTGTCTCGTGCGCGGCCCGGCAGGCAAACGCTCGAGGTCGTGCAGCGGAACTTCTTTCGAACTCTGGAGCCGTCTTGATCCGGCTCCGACGTCGCGTGTTGCGCGCGCTTTTTTGCTCACCAAACCTACCTATACATAGATAAGTATCATGACGACTCCGAACACTCGCGCTCTCATCATCGGCGGCTCCACCGGCATGGGGAAGGCCACCGCGGCCCGGCTACTCCAACGCGGCGTCGACGTCCATCTGGTCGCGCGCGACCTCGGAAAGCTCGAGGCGGCGCAGCAGGAACTCTCCTCCTTGGGAAACGTCCGCATTTCGAGCGTGGATCTCTACGACCCCGCGGCCGTCGAGGCCTTTCGGGGCGAGATCCGGGCCGAGAGTGCACACATCCGCTATCTCGTGAACGCGGCCGGATACTTCAGTCCGAAGTCGTTCTTGGATCACACGGCCGAAGACTACGACCGCTACCACGACCTGAATCGCTCGATGTTCTTCATCACGCAGGAGGTCGCGCAGAACATGCGTGCGAACGGCGGCGGATCGATTGTCAACGTCGGCTCGATGTGGGCGAAGCAGGCGATCGCCGCGACGCCTTCGTCGGCCTACTCGATGGCCAAGGCCGGGTTGCACGCGTTGACGCAGCACCTCGCGATGGAGCTCGCGGGTGACGGCATTCGGGTCAACGGCGTCTCACCTGCGGTCGTCGTCACCCCGATCTACGGGGCGTTCATCGAGCCGACCGAGATCGAGGAGCAGCTGCAGGCATTCAACGACTTCCACCCGATGGGTCGGATCGGCCAGCCTGACGACGTCGCGGCGACGATCGATCACCTGTTGTCGGACGAGGCGGGCTGGGTCACCGGTGCGGTGTGGGACGTCGACGGCGGCGTGATGGCCGGTCGCAACTGAGTCAGCGCAACTGAGTCACGGCCTTCTTCGCTCGGCTTTCCGTCGGCATCGAATCGACACCGAAACAGGTTGCCGTCCCGGTGGAACCACAGCGTGTGATTCGACGCAGCGAGCCATCGAGTTCTAGTCGCCGCTCGATCGTCTGGAGCGCGATCGGCACGGATCCTTCCAGGCCGCCTTCGGTCGTCTTGCAAGACGAGAACCAGATGCAGCCCGCGAGAAGGAGGAGAGCGCGCATGTCAGATGCCCGGAGGCGGATCGAAGAAGTAGACGCCCTCGTCCGTGCGCACCAGATCGCCGCGGCGTGCGACATCACTGCGATGCCATGCGCGACGCAGCGTCCGCGACATCCGAGCGCCGACGGTCGCGTGGGGCAGCTCGACGCGGCCGACGAGCTTGCCAGGACCGAGGAGGTGCGCGTGGCCGACGATCACGACGACGAGGCGCCGCGGCATGTGGGCATGTGCAAGGCGGAGGCGCGCGGCCATGAACTTGTCCCGGCGTTCGAGGGGCAACCGCGGCGTCGGTTCGAGCGCGAACACCGGCGCGTCCGTGTCGCGCGCGAACTCCAGCACGTCGCGATAGAAGTCCGAGTCGATCTCGCCGTGATCGAGCCACGAGCCGTCCCACCGATCGCGAATCGCGTCGCAGAGGGCTTCGAGGTTGCTATCCCCGTCGAGGTATCGCGCGACCATCGGTTCGTCCGCGGTGCCGATCGCCTCGAGGCCGAACGCGAGACGGCGCGACTTGGCCAGGTCGCGCAGCAGAGCGAGCATCAAGTCGTGTAGTCGACGATCCTCGTGGTGATCGCCGAGGTAGAGCACGGCCTTGTCCGTCAGGCTGTGGATGAACTCTTCGCGACTGACAGACGCCGTCAGCTCGTCACCGAGGCTGCGATAGTGGGTCTCCTTGTAGTGGCGCAGATACGGCGGTCCGGACGGGCTCGGGTCTTCGGACTGCGCGCCCGGCCATCCGAGCTCATTGGTCTGGCACGCGGCGAAGACCGTGAACAGCAACAAGGGAAGCGTCAGGCGAAGGGAGGACATTCGTCAGAAGCGGGTGTAAACCAACGGGCTGTCGAACCCAAAAGCTGATCGAATCATGAGCACGCGTGTCGGTGTCGTCCTGTCCGGGTGTGGCTTTCTCGATGGTGCCGAGATCCACGAGTCCGTGTTGACCCTGTTGCACCTCGACCGAGCGGGAGCGGAAGTCGTGTGCATGGCGCCCAAGAAGGCGCAGATGCACGTCGTCGACCATACGACCGGAGAACCGGTCGAAGGTCAAACTCGCGACGTATTCGTCGAGGCGGCGCGTATCGCCCGCGGCAAGATCCGTGATCTCGCGGAGGTTGGCCCGGACGAACTGGACGCGCTCGTGATGCCGGGTGGCTTCGGTGCGGCCAAAAACCTCAGCAACTTCGCGGTCGTGGGCGCCGATGCCGAGGTCGATCCGAGCCTGCGCTCGTTGATCACCGGAATGCGAGCCGCCGGCAAGCCGATCGGCGCGATCTGCATCTCGCCGGCCGTACTCGCGGCTGCGCTGCGCGGTTCGGAGACCGAGGCCACGCTCACGATCGGGGACGACGCCGGGACGGCCGGCGCGCTCGAGGCGATGGGGGCAGCGCACGAGTGCTGTACGGTCACGGAGTTCGCGGTCGACGAGGCGAACAAGATCGCGTCGACGCCCGCATACATGTTCGACGCCAAGATCGCGGACGTTTCGCGGGGAATCGAACAGCTCGTCGAGAAAGTCATGTCGTGGGCAGGAGGTCGGTGATGAGTGGAGTATTGGAGAGCAAGCGGTGCCTCGTCACCGGGGGTGGCACGGGCATCGGGCGCGGCATCGCGACCGAGATCATCCGCGCCGGCGGACGCGTGGCGGTCACGGGCCGGCGAGTCGAGAAGCTCGAAGAGACAGTCGCGGCGTGCCAGGAGCTCGGCGGCGAAGCCGTCGCGGTCGCGTGCGACGTCACGGACGCCGCCTCGGTCAAGCGCTCGACCGACGAGGTCGCCGAGAAGCTCGGCGGGATCGACTGTCTCGTCAACAATGCCGGCATCGGCGGACCGAACGCATGCAGCGGGGACGGCGAGGACCGGTGGGATGGCATCATCCGCACCAACCTCGACGGCATCTTCTTCTGTAGCCGCGAAGCGCTGCGCCACATCCCCGACGGCGGCCGGATCGTCAACATCTCGTCCGTGCTCGGTCAGTTCGGCGTGCCGGGCTACACCGCCTACTGCGCGAGCAAGCACGGCGTGATCGGTTTCACGAAGGCGCTCGCGCTCGAGGTGGCGGCGCGGCAGATCACCGTGAACGCGATCTGTCCCGGGTGGGTGGACACCGTCATGGCGTCGGACGGCATGCAGGACATGGCGAACGGCATGGGCGTTTCGTTCGAGGAGGCCCGCAAGATCGCGATGGACGGTGTGCCGATCGGGCGGATTCTGCAGCCGGAGGAGGTCGGGGGGCTCGTGGTCTATCTCGCGAGCGACGCCGCCAGCGGGATGACGGCGCAGGCCCTGAGCCTGTGCGGCGGACAGGTGATGAACGGCTAGGCGCGCTCGCCCCGAGAAGATCGGAAATGGCTGACCCCGATCCGTGTGCCGTGAACCCCACCCGGTCATGACACACACGCACACGATCGACGATCTCCTGGCCGAGACCGACTGGCTCCGCGGGCTCGCGCGTCAGCTGGTGCGCAGCAACGACCGCGCCGAAGACATTTTCCAGCAGACCGTATTCGAGGCGATTCGCGACCGAAATCAGGTCCGTGGCGCGCTTCGCCCCTGGCTCTCGACGGTCGCGAAGAACGTCGCGTCGCGCTTCCGCACGTCGGACGAGCGACGCACGCGGCGTGAAGCGAGGGTGGCTGCGCGGGAGGCCGTGACGGAGTCCGTGGTGGACACTGTGGCATCGTTCGCGACGCACAAAAAGCTGGTGGACGCGGTCGGGGCGTTGGAGGAGCCGTACCACGCGACGCTGCTGCTGCGCTACTTCGAGGACCTGCCGCCGCGCGAGATCGCCGAGCGGATGAACGTGAAGGTCGACACGGTCAAGACGCGGCTGAAGCGTGCGCTCAAGATGTTGCGCGAGCGCCTCGATTCGGACTTCGGCTCGCGTGCCTCGTGGCTCGCGCCGATGTCGATCTTGGGGCGCGGCGCTCCCGCGGCGTCGACCGGCGCTTCCACTACGGTGCTGTTGCGCGTCGCGGCGGCGCTGCTGATGCTCGGTGTGGGAGCCGTCGCATGGTGGGGCTTGGGTGGCGGCCCCGCTGCACGACCGCCGGGGATCGCGGCTGCCGGTGTGGTCGCTGACGCATCGGACGATGGCGAAGACGTCGTGCCGACTTCGGAGAACACGGAGCGCGAAGTCGTCGAGCCGGTCGAAGCGGACCCCGAGACGATGGAAGTCGCGGTGGTCGAGGCGGGCACCGGGGATCCGGTCGGTGGCGTCGAGGTGTTTCGATTCCTTCGCACGACAATGCAGAACATCGGAGAGACCGAACGGGAGAAGCTGCTGGCTACCGGCCACGATGAGGGGGACCTCGATGTGTTCGGGCTCCTCGCGAAGCACAGCAAGAGTTTCCGGGTGTCGGAGGCCGGGGTCGCGCGAGTGCCGCTTCCGGGCGACGAGCCGACCTTCGTCGCGGTCCTGACCGACACCTTCGAGGGGATGGTCCCGCTGATGCCGTCCCAAGAACGCCTGCAGCTGCAGGTCCACCCGGCCGTGCGCTTCTCGGTCGAAGTGGTGGACGCGATCGGTCGTCCCCAGGCTGGTGTGCCGGTTGTCTGGCGCACCAAGAACGGATCGATCGCCGGGGGCGCTCGCACGGTTTGTGATGCGGAGGGCAAGGCTTCGATCCGCGTCCCCATGGCGCACATGGCGCCCACGCGGGAAGGGGAGGTAATGGTCGACGTTCCTCTCGCGGAGCCGGTGCGCGCCGACGCCCCGCTCGATGGAGAGGTCGGACCCATTCGGTTGATCCTGCCGGAGTTCGGGCGCGTCGATCTGACGGTGTCCGATTCGGACGGTGGCCCGAGCCAGGCCCACGGGCTCGCCGAGCTCCGTCGCATCGAGAAGCACGGCATGCGGCCGGTCGTGGCGCGCGCCGTCCTGAAGAACGGGACGGCGAGCTTCCCGAGGATCGGCTTGCACAGCGAGTGGCAGCTGGTCGTCACGATCGACGGTCGCGAAGAGTTCGACCAGCCGGTCTCCGGCCCCGAGCGCGCCGATGTCCCTGCGATCGTCGAATTGCGTCGGTCGGAGGCGCCATCCGAAGGCCTCGTCGTCGCGGGCATCGTCGTCGATGACACGGGTGCGCCGCTGGCCGGCATGAAGCTGCTCGCGTCCTACGTCGATGCCGATGGCGTGAAGCAGGTGAAGGGTCAGCCGCAGGGTGAGACCGATGCGGATGGGAAGTTCGAGCTGCGCGGAGCGCTGCGCACGCCGCACGTGAATCTGATGGTGACGGGCCCGCAGGTCGCCATCGCCTCGTCCGTGCAGAAGTTCGCGGTCGGCGACCGGGACGCACGAGTCGTCGTCCAGCGAGGCGCGGGGTTCACGATGCGCTTCGATACGCCTGACCTGAAGTTCCACGACCTCGACATTCGGCTCCGCAACCACGAGGATCCGTCGAAAGACGAACTGTGCATGATCCACAGCACGGACCTCCGGAGGCCGCTGAAGTACAGCCGGATTCGTCCGGGTCGCTACGACATCGAGATCGTGTTGGCGAGCACGAACGTGCGGGTTCTGTTCGTGCCCAGCGTCGATTTCGCGGTGGGGGACAATCCGACGCCTGACGCGCTGAAGGCGATCGACCTATCCAGCCAACTGGAGCGGGTGAGCTTCCGAGTCACGGATGAGAACGGCCAGCCTGTGAAGGACGCCGTCGTGTGGTCCCACTACGACGGCGAGCCGGGGCCTGGTCGCTACTCCCGCGAGGACGGCACGATCGACTTCGTCGTACTGCGCGGATTGACGGACGTGCGGGTGACACGCAAGGGCTACAAAGAGGCACGCGCGGAACGAGTGAGCGGCGAGGTGGCGATCACGCTGCTGCGCTGACGCCCCTTGCCCCTCGCCCTCACCCCTATTTGCCTAGCGAGCAAAGCGAGCGGTGGACTAGCGCAGCGGTTGCCTAGCGAGCGTAGCGAGCGCTGCCCAAAAGTCGGGCGCCGCGAAGCGGCGCCTCGGTGCGCACGGGGCGTGAGCCTGCCCCGCGAGGCAAGGGCAAGGGCAAGTAGCGAATAGCCGCCGCTACGCGGCGGCTATTCGACCCACTCCGCCACGAATACGTTCGTGTCGTCCTGCTTGTCTTCGGGGTTGAACCGATTACTCGCGAACACGAGGTACTTCCCATCCGGCGAGAACATCGGGAACCCATCGAACACGTCCGTGAACGTGATCTGTTCGAGCCCGGTCCCATCTTCGTGGATCAAGTAGATGTCGAAGTTCCGCGAGCGCGGCTTCGCGTTCATGTTGCTCACGAAGAGAATCCGCTTGTTGTCGGGGTGCCAGAACGGACCGAAGTTGGCCTTGCCGTTGTTGGTGATCTGGCGGAAGTTCGAGCCGTCGCGGTCGAGCACCGTGATCTCCATCTTCGACGGCTTCACGAATCCACGCTCGAGCAGCATCGTGTATTCGTCGATCTCTTCCTGCGTCTTCGGGAAGCCCGAGCGCTGCACGATCTTGCTGCCGTCGTGGGAGAAGAAGGCGCCGCCGTCGTAGCCGACGCGGTCGGTCAGTCGCTTGACGTCGCTGCCGTCCGGCTCCATCGAGTAGAGCTCGATGTCGCCGTCGCGCACCGAGGTGAACACGACGCGACCCGTGACCGGGCAGACCGTCGCTTCGGCGTCGTAGCCGGGCTCCGACGTGATCTGCTTCATGTCGCTGCCGTCGGCGTTCGCGACCCACAGGTCGTAGTCCTTGAAGACGCCCCAGATGTAGCCGTACTTGCCGCGCATCGCCATCGGCACGTTCGGCACCTGTGGACCGGCGCCGTGCGTCGACGCCCAGATCACCTTCTGGTCGCCCTTCAAGAAGTACGCGCACGTCGTTCGCGCATCGCCCGTGCTGATCATCTTCTTCTCGCCGGTCGCGAGGTCGAGGGTGTAGATCTGGTCGCCCTCGCCCGGCTTGTGGCGCGCCTGCAGGATCAGCTTCGTGCCGTCGAAGGACCAGTAGGCCTCCGCGTTCTCGCCGCCGAACGTGAGCTGGCGAACGTTCTTGAGATGGACTTCGCCCGGGATCGACTCGACCGGCTTGCCGGCGAGGATCTCGAAGTTGCGCGGTGGGATGACCGGGTCGGCGCCTTCATTGGTGCGGACGGCGTTGTTCTCCGTCGAGCACGACGCGAGGAGCGCAGCGAGCGAAAGGAATGCGTAGCGATTCATTGCGGCGCTACACTAGGCCGCGATTCCTGACGAAACATGGTCGTTTCTCGATTGCTACCGATTTGCGCCGTCGCCGCCGTTGCGATGTTCGCGACGGCGTGCCTGACCGATCGCACGAAGCCCAGCATCTGGCCGCCCGAGGACTTCCTCGTGCGGGTGTCCGGCACGAAACTCGACGCGCGGGGCCAGCCCGTCGTGCAACGCTTCCAGGTCGACCGGGCGGGAATCGCGTTCTACCGCGAGGCGGATGCCACCGTCGCGGAGGCGCCGCTGGTCATGCCGGTGTTCGACCGCGTCGTGACCTATGAACTGCGTCCCGAGTCGGTGCGGCAGTTCAGCCGTCTGCTCCAGTCCGCCAAGCTGCTGGAGAACGACTCCGCCCAGATGTTCAACACGGGAGAAGGCGTCGAGCACGTCGTCGTGAACTGGCGCGCGTTCGGTCGGGCGGGTCAGGTCTCGAGCCGGGAGAACAGCAGCGGGGTCCTGGACCGCGTGGTGCACATCGTGAACTCGTATCTGCCGAAGGGGTGCGCATTCGCGTTTCCGGAGCTGTCCGGTGAAGTGGAGCCGCCGCACGTGACGCGTGTGCCGGATCCGCTCGAGTGGGCGCCGGGGTCGATCATCTGTCACCGCAAGTTCACGCAGCTCTACCCGGACGATCGCAACCTATGGCTCGACCTGTTCGCGCTCGCGATCGTCGAAGGCGATGCGGAGCTCGCCCGTGAGGTCTACGAAGAGGTCGCCGAACGCGGGCCGCCGCCCAACGTGGACGACATCATGCAGATCGTCGACTGGCGCGAAGAGTGCCTCGACGCGATGCGGACTCTGATGGTCCGTCTCGGCGACTGACAGTTACTTGTCGACCGGCTTCGCGGCCGGTGCGACGACGCCGCGCACCGCGTCCCACTGCCCGAAGCGATCGAACCAGCCGTCCTTCGACGGTCGCCGAGCGCGTCGCATGCGTGCGAGCAGATCGTCGGCCTTCTTCACGAGGTCGTCGAGCCCGCGTTCGGCGGCGGCCTGTCGTCCCCATTCGAGGCAGGGCATGCCCCAGAGCGAGACGGAGCCGGAGAGTTTCACGAAGTTCGGGTCCCAACCCTCGTACTCGGTGAGCTTCCGGCCCTCGTCGACCCAGCGTTGCCAGTAGACGACGCGAACCGTGCCGGCTTGGTCGATGCGCCAAGCGTAGCGCAGAGTGTTGAGTGCCAGGCCGTCCGCGAGCTTCTTCGCGACCTCGTCGCCGGTGATCTCATAGACCGCCGCGGGGCCGATCGCCGCGATGTTGTCCATCCAGGCGGCCCAGAACCAAGACTTGCCGTCGAACGCGCTCGGGTAGGGTCGGTCGACGGCGTAGGGGCGCATCTCGGTCTCGGGCCGGTTCTGCGTCAGCCAACCGGGCATCGCGACCTTGTGCACCCGATCGATCATCCGCTGGCCGACGTCGATGTCGCCCGTGCACAGATAGAGCCAGGTCGCGGTGTGCAGCGTTCTGCCGACCGCGCGTGACGCGCCGGGCGTCGACGTGCTGAGGCCGGGGCGGACGGTCTGTGCCGCGAGGTAGAGTCGGCACTCGTTGCGGATCTCGAGCAGCGCCTGCGGGCAACCGGTCAGCAGGTAGTACGCGCACAGATAGTTGCTGCTCCAGTGCGACCGGATCTTGCCCTTCCATCCATGCGTCTGGAAGCGCGGCGTCTTGTTGGGCTTGCCGAGGCGATCGGGCGAGACCTTGTGGTTCCAGTGCGCGCGACCTTCCCACACGACCCACTGCGGATGGTTGGCCGCGGTCACGGGCTTCGCGTCGGCTTCGAAGAAGTGCACGGGTCGACAGGCCTCTTGCAGGATCGACATCTCGACCTCGTAGAGGAACGAAGGGATTCCCGTGCTCGCGACCGGCTCGAGCTGGACGATACCGAAGTCGGGCTGGTCGCCGGTCTGTCCCGGCGTCTTCGACGTGCTGTGTGGGCCGACCAAGAACGGGTGGCCGCGCTGACGGCTCTTCTGCACGAACGCGCCGTGTCTTCGCGCGAACGCGGCCCGAGTGCGAGCACCGGCCAGCCACGGCGGCGGTTCGGGCACGTAGCCGAACGCACCGAACGCGCCGGAGTCACGCCAGCTCGTCGCGCCGAGCGGCCTGCACAGCACGGCGGCGCGCAGCGTCTGGTTCGCGACGTCGCCCTCTTCGAGGTCGGGGTCGAGCGGTGGTAGCAAAACACCGGTCCGGCGCAGCCCCTGGCCGTCGCCGATCACGTTGCCTTTCAGCAGCACGACGCGTGAGCCTTTCTCGGTCATCGCGTGCTCGATCGCGAACGGGCGCGCGTGGCGCAACATCAGCGCGAGCCCTTCGGTCTCGATCGCAATCTCGTCGACCTGGCACTCGAACGCTTGCGTCGACGGGTCGCTGAAGAACACCGAGACTCCGCAGTACGCGTGTCGCTGCCCGGAGTAGACCTCCAGCACGCACTCGGCGACTAGGCCCGTTTCGCCGAGTCGCCCGCGCATCAGGATCACCTGGCGCGCGGCGTTCGACTCGAGGAGTTCGACGATCTGGAGTTCGGTCGATGCCGTCTTGCCTCCGGCCTTCGCGACGAAACGGATCGCGTGAGGACCGAGGCCGAACTCGGGCTTGGGCACTTCCGGACCGGCGCCTGCAACCAGAGTAAGGTCGAGTTCCTGAAGCGAGCCGAGCGGTTTGCGGAACATGCAGAGCGCCTGCCGCACGGAGCCGTCCGACCACCTCGCGCCGAACGGTTGCCAGACCGTCGGGAGATCCTGGACGTGCCACTCCGGCACGCCCGTGACCGTGCCTTCCGCGAACGGCACGCTCACCGTGAGCCACTCGTCGCGCGCGAAGGGTGCGAGATTCTGGATCGTGAGTTTGCGCTCTTGGCCGATGGCGAATCCCGCGAAGATCGCAGAGACCAGAAGCGTCGTTCGAAGCGCGTGCACGGCGAGAGTCTACGGTATGCCGTGGGCGATGGGGTAGGATGCCGAGCGATGAGGAAGTCGTTGGGATGGTTGCTCGTGATTGCGGTGGCCGCCACCGGTCTGTGGTGGTGGGGCTCGGGTGTCGACGGCCGCGTGAAGATCGAGAACGTCGACACGCCCGTGGACTTCGCCGCCGGGAAGCTCGCTCTGCTGGTCGGGATCTCGGACTACCGCGGAGGTCCGGAGCCGCTGCCCGGCTCGTGCCGTGACATCGAACTCGCGCACCGAATGCTGATCTCGCGATTCGGTTTCCCGCGGCAGAACGTGCGCGTCCTGCTCGACGAGGACGCGACGCACCGGCGCATCGTCGAGGAGTTTCGCGAGTTCTTGATCGAGAACGCCCGCTTCGAAACCGAGGTCGTGTTCTGGTTCTGCGGTCACGGTTCGCGGATCGCCGACGCGAGCGGGCGCGAGGTCGACGGCCTCGACAGCTCGCTGCTGGCCTACGATTCTCGGACCGAGCGCCCGGACGGCAGCTACGACGTATCGGACGACGAGCTGTATTCGCTGCTCGAAGAGTTGTCCGCGACGACGGATCGCATCGTCTTGGTCACGGACTCGTGCCACTCCGGCGGCGTGTTTCGCGGCCATCGCGAGGGGGTCGTGCGCTTCACCGATTTCGGCGAGGCCTCGCTCGACCGCGCCCTCATCGAGCCCTTCTGGGGCGGTCGCCCGCTGCGCGACGACGATGATTCGCGGCGGTTGATCGGTGAGAACTACGTGCACATCGCGGCGTGCGCCGCGAGCGAAGGTGCGCGTGAGATCGCGACCGACGACGGGTCCCACGGAGCGTTGACGTGGTTCCTCGTCGACGAGCTGATGTCGGCGGATGCGTCGACGACGTGGCGGCAAGTCGTGGAGGACGTGCGGCTCCGCGTCGCGCATCGGGTCGCCCAGACGCCGTGCTACGCAGGCAATCCGGATCGAGTCGTGTTCGCGGGTCGTTTCGAGGCGCCGCCGATCGGACACGACGCGCGTGAACTCGAGGGCGGTTTGCTGCAGATCGATGCGGGATACCTGCTCGGGATTGCCGAGGGGTCGGTGTTCGAGGTGCGGCCGCTCTACGGGGACAAGGCGATCGGCGAGGCGGAGGCCGTCTACGTGCACCCGGACGGCGACCGGTGCAACGCGAAGTGGCGTGCGCGACCCACCGACTTCGATCGAACCTCGGCGCTACGCGCGATCGAGGTCGGGCGACCGGAGAGCGTGCCGCGGCTGCATGCGTTCTCCGAGGACGCGGCGCTGATCGAGGAGCTCGGACTCTCGCCGTGGATCGATCGTGTCGATCGCGAACAGGCGCAGTGCGTGCTGGCGCGAGATTCGGGGGTGGCCGGATTCTCGCTAGTCGACGCACTCGGAATCCGCGTATGGCCGCGGAAGAGCAGGGACCTGAACTCCTCCGATCCCGCATGGCTCCGAGAACGAGTGATTCGCTGTGAGCTCCGGTATCGCTCGATCTCCAACCTGCCACGGACGCGCGGGGCGTTTCCCGTGTCGGCACGGTTTGTTGCCGTCGGCGAGCATTCCCTCGGCGACGAGCAACCCTCGGTGTTGCCGGCGCCACTCGCGGCTGACGTCTCGTTCGGCGCCGAGTCCGTCGCGGGCAGCCAGTACGGGGTCGAGCTTGTGGCGAAGAGTCTCGCCAACATCGAGCTGATCAACGAATCCGAGGAAGACCTGTTTTTCCTGGTCCTGTCGCTCGAAGAGCACGGTCACGTGCTCAATGTCGTTTGGGGGGACTATGACGACGACCAGGCAATCGCCGCCGGGAACAGCCACACGATCGGCGTGGCGCTGACGCCGCGCGAAGACTGGACTTTCGACCGGCCGATGCTCGACCGGTACGTGATCATCGCGACCAAGCGGAAGCTCAACGCGACGCCGTTCTTGGACTGTCGATTCGACCGCCTCCGATCGGATGATGGCCTCGAGCTACCTTGGGTGCTCCGCGCCGCGGGCAAAGCGAGCACGACGCGGGGCGAGAGCAGGCCTGCGCCCGTGGACACCCGTCAGTGGGGCGTGACCTGGCTCGACCTGCACACGACGAAGATGCGTTAGTGCGGTCGCGTGCGGTACTGCCGAGCCCAGCGCCGCACCGTGTGCGGCAGGCGACTCGAGCGGCCGAGCGCTTCGTCGACGGTGCGGAGGATGCCGCCGGCGTCGACGAACATCGCCCACAGGCCGGCTTCGAACGGCTGCGACCGCGAATGGGTGATCGTCGAAGTGCGTTTCGGCGCGAGTTCGCGCCACCGTGACGTGAAGTCCTTGCGCTCTTCTCCGGACAGGGTCGCCGGTAGCGCGAGCACCCAGTGCTGCGGGTATTCGATCGTGTTCTGGATCGTCTCACCGAAGCGTCCGATCGCGTTGCCGGCAAGCTCCGGCGCGTAGTCGTCGACCGGCACCCAGATCACGATCGTGCCGTGGCGCGAGGTTGGCACGCCGTGCAGCGTGCGGTGGCGCCAGTCGTCGACCTTCGGGCGCACGGTGTCACTCGTCAGCAGCGTCGAGGCGTCCGCCGCGGCGGGCCGCCACTCGTCGCGATCGAGCCGCTGCACGCGCGGCTGTTGCAGACGCACGGCGCCCTGTCCCATCGCGACGCCGATGTGGCCCTCGATCGGCGAGCCGTCCGGCGTCGTGTAGGAGAAGCGCGGCTGGCCGTCGATCGCGACATGCACGGTCGGCCCTTCGACGCGGAGCTCGACGCCGAACGAGGTCGCCGGCTTCTCAAACTCGAACACGTCGTGCGGCTGCGACCGCGACAGGTTGCCATCCCGTTCCCACTTCGCGTCGACGCGAAGCTCGACGGACTCTGTGGTTTCGACTTCGGATTTTCTGCCGACGGAGAAGAGGAAGTCGCCGGCGGAGAAATGCAGCCGGACGTTGCGGTCGCGGCGCGTGTAGCCGAGCACGAGTGCGCCACTGACGTACGAGGTCGTGAAGTGCACCCGCGTCCGGAACACGTAGCGGCCCGGGCGCTGCCATTCCGCGCTCCGCACGAACGCGTGCCGCTGGCGGGCGCGTGGGTCGAGCAGGCCGCTCTTGTCGCGCGGCTTGGCGCGGCCGACGTGCAGGTCGCCGGTGTCGGTTTCGTACCACAGCCCGTCGTGTCGTCGATCTTCGAAGCCCGTCAGGCCGCCTTCGAGCCAGCCGTGCCGGTCGAGCGCGATCGGGTTCTCGACGAGCGGGTGGAGGGGTGGCTCGGCCGCCGGCGACGGGCTCGGTGCAGTGCGACTCGTGCCGAGCTGCGCCGCGAGGTCGTGCGCGCGCGCGTCGAGTCCGATCGCGGCCCAGGCCTGCCCGACCGCTCGCAACTCCGTCGCGTGCTTCGTCAGCGTTGCGAGCAGGGCCCGCGTCTTCGGGAGCGTGCGCAGCATCGGCGCCTCGGATTCGGTCTGGCCGAGGCGGTGGCGCGCGACCCACGCGGCGTTCTTCTTGCGAGTGCGCTCGGCCGTCTCGGCGAGTAGGGACACGTTGGGCGCGTGCCAACCGTCGGTGCGGAGAGACCACGACAGTGCCGCGAGCGCAGCCTTGTCGTTGCCGACTTCGGCCAGCAGGTGACCGGCGAGCGCCGCGTGCCGCTGTCCGAACCAGGGCTCGGCGCGATCGCGCGCCCAGCTCCAAGACGGCTCGTCGAGCACGCGCTTGTTACGCATCGGCTGCTTGCCGTGGAGACCGAACTGGTAGCGCGACGCCCAAGGCTGGTCGCGTTCGCCCCAGCAGTAGCGGTAGCAGCCGTGCAGGAACTGCCCGAACTCGCCCGCGAACGCTGCGAGGTCGGCGGGCCTCCCGCCCTGGCCGTCGGCGAACAGCTTCGTGAAGTACTCGATCGGCTCCTTCCTACCGGACCGCGCGTTGCGCATGAACTTCTGCAGCGCGTCCGCGTAGATCGGCGTGCCGTTCTTCTCCCACATCGCGAGGTAGACGAACAGCGCGTAGCCCGCGGTGTAGTTGTCGCGGTAGTCGTCGATCGAGCCATCGATCAGCTCCTCGAGTTTGCCGACGCGACCGTAGCCTTTCATGTAGGCGCGCTGCACGGTCCGTGGATCGATGCGGCGGGCCTGGAACTCCTCCGCCTCCGCAGCGCGATACGCGCTCGCCGTCCACACCGCGCGCCCTTCGATCATCCACGCCGGCAAGAACGCGTAGAGGCGACCGTCGAACCGGTGCGTCAGCTCGTGCGTGAGCGTGCGGCCGAGGTTCGAGATCGTGCTCCAGGCGAAGCGCACGGTCGTCAGGTCGCCGCGCTGGAACCCGCCAGCCCACCAGTGGGGGCTGCCGTCGGACTCGAGGCCGTCGAACTCGGGCAGGATGCGCACGGTGCCCTGAGTCGTGAACGGGTCCTTGCCGTTCCAGTTGGCGAGCCGCGCGTGGTGCATCTCGACCGTCTGCGCGGCGCCGAGTAGCGTCTCGAAGCCGCAGGTCGTCTCGACGCGGTACTTTCCGGTCGGGCTGATCGCGACGCCCGGGTTCGCCCAGGTGCCGTGCGCCTTCGTGAAGGCCTCACGTTGCGTGGGCGTCATCGCTTCGAGTTCGGCGACGGTCTTCGGCTCGCCCTGACGGGCCGCGACCTGCGCGCGCAGTTTCGCGAGTGCGTCGCGCGCGGCGTCGCCGAAACGGCCGATGTTGGACGGTGGCTTCGGCCCCTCGAGCTTGCGGAAGTTCGCCTGCGCCGCGAGTCCGGCGAGGATGCGAGCGGCGCGCATCGCGAGGTCGTGCGCGCGTTGTTGCGCGGTGGCCTCGTCCTTCTCGTTGCCCGGCCGCGGCGGGTTGGACATCAGCTTTTTGAGCGCGTTGAGCACCGTGTTGTAGTCGGGCTCGTGGCGATCGGCCGCGGTGCGCGTGGCGGCCGCATGCTGCCGACGCTGTGCTGGGACGTCCCGCGCGAGGTGGGCGATGAGGTCGATGGCCCACCGCGCGACGAGCCCGTTTTCGGGCGCGGCGCGTCCCGCCTTGAGCTTGCCAACGAAGCGCACGAGTTCGGCGATCGCGGCGGCTTTCGCCTTGCTGATTTCGCGGATGCGCGGCAGCTCCGGCAACAACGGGATCGTCGTGCGATCCGGTTTCGCTTGCCCTCGTGCGTCGGCGTTCGCGAGCCACCACCGCAGCGCCCAGTGGAAGCGCGCGTCGTCGTCCGCGCTCGTTGCGTCGATCAGGCCGCGCAACACGTCAGACGAAGCCGGATCGAACTCGAGCGCGCCGAGGAAGTGGCCGACTGCGTCCTGCGCGTTGCCGGCTCCGAGGGTCTTGCGGCCGAGTTCGATCCGCGCGGCCGCCGCCTCACGCGGTGCCGGAGCGTGCGCCGTGAGGCTCGGGCCGGCCGGGGTCTGGGCCGTGAGCGTGGCGCACACCAAGACGGGGCAGAGTCGTGCGAGTCGTCCTGCGTGCATCGGGGGAGGAGCATAGCGCGGGGTCGACGCGCGGGGGACCCGTGTCGGGTACGATCTGGAATGCATGACGCGTTCGATCCACGACAACTTCGTCCTCGGCTACGAGGTCGACGCTGAGCGCCGTTCGATCATCGTCCACACCGAGCACCGTTACGGCGAAGAGCCGTTCGAACGCACCGACGTGCACTTCGACGACGTGCTCGGGTACCTGTTCCTCGACAGTCTCGGCGGCATCCTGTTCGACATCGTCGAGGCGTCGATCGATTCGATCGTCGAAGCGCATGCTGCGAACTTCGAGTGGGGGACGCGCTACGGGTGGCCGTGGATCCCGAGTGGCGACATGGATCCCGCGACGTTCGTCGCGTCCCACGACGCCACGACGTTCCGAGTCGAGTCTTCGATCGGGTTCGAGGGCTTCGTCGTTGCGAAGTCGATGCGGCTCGAGCCGGTCGAGCCCAGAGGCTAATGCTAGGGCTGCGCGCAGCGCCCGAAGAACAGGATCGCACCCGTCTCGACTTCGTGCAGCACGAACAAGAACGGGTGGTCGGCGACGAACGGGATGGGCTCGGCCGGACGCGCCGCGGCGCCCGCGCGCAGCGCCATCGCGGTTGCCGCAGCCGCTTCGACGCCTCTCTCGTCGACATCGATCGTCGCGGCGTGGATCACCTGGTTGACGTAGAGCGGGTTCTTGCTGATGGCCGAGAAGTCGGCGTGACTGCTCAACGTGTTTTTCAGGCCGAGGGCGCGCAGGTGCTCGGTGATGTTGCCCTCGAGGCCGATCGAGAACTTCGGCAGCGCGAGTGCGACGCGCGGCCGGTCGGCCTTGCGCAGCCGGTCGAGGAGCGAGTCGAGCCACGGGCCGGAGACCTTCTTCTCGAGGGCCGCGAGCCCGTTGCGTCCGTTCGGGAGGACGATCGTCATCGCGGTCTTGCGGCGCTCGAACCCGATCGTCAGCGCCTGCGCGTCGTCGAGCTGGAGGTGGCGGAAGTAGCGCGTCGCGTGCATGAACGGGCGCTCGACGGCACCGTCTGCGGCGTGGAACTCGCGAGGCTTCGTCGCGCGCTTCGAGAACTCCTTATCCCAGCGCGCGTTGAAGTAGAGCGCGTTGGTCAGCATGCCGATCGTGTCGTTCGAGACCGTGCCGGGCTTGAGAAGTTCGTCGATCTTGCCACGGGTCTGCTGCGAGACCCAGTGGTTGATCGTCTTGCGCGCGGCGTCGGGATGGTTGCGGAAGTCGAGTGGCGCCGCGTGCGCTTGGAAGTGGTCGCGGACGGCCGCGACATAGCTGCCTTCGAGCGGGACGGTCTTGTCGTTCCAGATCGCATTCGCGAACTCGAGCACGTAGGCCTTCGCGTCGTTCTTGCGAGTCTCGAAGTTGTAGGCCTTGTTCTCGGCAGTCATGCGCTTCATGAGCTCACCGAACGCGATTGCCGTCTTCTGCCCGGTGTCGGCGAGGTGCAGCACCTTCGCGATCTCCGCTTCGGTCTCGCCGTTCGCCCCGGCCTGGGCGAGTCCGAACGCCATCTGGATCGACAGCGGGGAGAAGGTCAGGTTGCCGTTCCCGGTGCGCAGCCTCGCGAACAGGTCGCTGGTGAACGCGTGGTTGCCTTGCACCAGTCCGCCCGCTCCGGTCGGCGGCTGCCGGTGGGGCGCCTCCGACGAGGTCGTGCAGAGAAGAGCGGCGATGGCGGTGCTGCCGAGGAGCATCGAGTTCATGTCGTGTGGTCCGGGGTCCGAAGAGGGCGCCGGCAACGGTGGGGCACTGCCCCGGTTCCGGGCGTTTCCAGGATTTCCGCCGCGGCCTTGGCTCCGGCGACGAGGTCGATTCTATTCTCCGGGTGTCGCTCGCCGTCCTGCTCGAACCGGATCTCGATCTCGCGCCGCAACTGGCGTGGTATCGCCGGTTTCGGGCCGCGGAGGAAGGCCGCGAGGCCGTGCTGCTCGGCACGCACCCGGAGCTCGCGGGTCACAAGTGCGAGGACGAGCTCGTCGAGGTGCGGGGCACGCGCGCCGTCATCGACGAGCTGACGACACGGAAGGTCTCTCTGCTGCTGATGTTCCGGCGCGATGATCGCGACGGACAGAAGATGCGCATGCGGCTCTGGCGGCGCGTGAGCTGTGCGATCGTCGTGCTGCGGTGCGGTGTCGGCGAACCGTCCGAGCCGCTGCACGCACTGGTCCCGGTCGCGGGCGGCGAGCACGCGCTGGTCGCGCTGCGCGTCGCCCGGGCTCTCGTCGGCGAGGAGGGCTCGGCGACCGCGCTCTACGTCGAGCCCGACATCGGCTACGACGCTCAGCTCGTAGGGGAGAAAGTGCTCGGGCGGATCGTCTCGCGGGCATTCGGCAAGGATGCGGACTGCGTGCAGCAGCGCGTCGCGATCGCCGACGGCGTGCGTCGCGGCATCGTGTCCGCACACGGCGAGCGAGAGTACGACCTGATCCTGTTCGGCGCGTCGAAGCTGAACGAGCTCACCCAGCGATTCCGCGGCACGGTCGCCCTGCGCGTCACCAAGGCGCTGCCCGACCAGACGATCGGCATCGTCCGCGCGCCGGCGCCGATCACCGGGCGGTTGCGCAGTCTCGCCGAGAGCTGGGTCCTGCGCGCGGTTCCGCAGCTGGAGCGCGAGCAGCGCGTGTCCCTCGTCGAGCGCGTGCAGTCGAACTCCTCGTGGGACTTCGACTTCGTCGCTCTGATGAGCATGGCGACGTTCATCGCGGCGATCGGTCTCGTGCAGTCGTCCGAAGCCGTCGTCATCGGCGCGATGCTGGTGGCCCCGCTGATGACCCCGATCCTCGGTCTCGGGCTCGCTCTGGTCCACGGCAACCCGGTGCTCGCGCGCCACGCGTGGCGGTCGGTGACGTTTGGCTTCATGACGGCCTTCGGCATTGGCCTCGTCCTCGGTCTCTGCGTGCCGCGCTTCGCGGCCCCGACCGTCGCGATGGTCGCGCGAGATTGGCCGGGGATGCTCGATCTGATCGTCGCGTTCGTCGCCGGTTTCGCCGGGGCCTACGCGACCTCGCGGCCGAGTCTCTTCGCCGCGCTGCCCGGCGTCGCGATCGCCGCAGCGCTGGTGCCGCCGATTGCGACCTCCGGTCTCGCGGCGGCGCTGGGGGACTGGTCCCTGATGACCGGCGCGTCGCTGCTGTTCTTCACGAACATGGTCGCGATCATCCTCGCTTCGAGCCTGTGCCTCTGGTCGGTCGGGATGCGGGAGATCAAGCCGAAGTCGCGCAACACCGTTCGAGCCGGCAATGCGCTCGTCGTCGTCGTGCTGCTGCTCGGGGTCTGGTTCGCGACGACGCCGCCGCGGCACGTGCCCGCCGCGTTTCGCGAGGCGGTCGAGGCCCGCGTTGTTGACGAGTTCCGGGTCCGTTCGATCGCAATCGACACGACCGTGGTCCCGCCCGACGTCGTCGTCTCCCTCGGCGGCGCCCGGCAGCCGCCAGCCAGCATCGCGAACGACGTCGACCTCCTGGTCCGCCAGCACTTCGAATCCGAGTTCCGAGTGCGGGTCGAGTGGGAGTGGGAGAGCCATGCGCGGCGTTAACGGTCCTCCGCATGCATCATAAGTGACTGGCATCTCGGTCCTTGCGTGGCCGAATTCCCTACCCTGAAAAAAGTCGGCGATCTCCTGTGCGCTGAGGCCTGGGTCCTCCGCTGAAGAGAACCGTGCGCCCGCCAGGGGTGCGCCGAACTCTTCCCGCTTTCACCCCGAGAGACCTCATGAAACGAGCGGCCCCGCTCTTCGCCTTCTTCGCCCTCGCCTCGGTTGCCGTCGCGCAATCGACGTCGGGCACGATCACCGACCAGAACCGTCCCGGCCTCGGCCGCGACGGCGCGACCGAACGCTACGACGTCACCCGTCCTGCGGATTGGGCGACCGCGACCGGAGCCCAGCGCCTCGGTCCCGTCGCCCCGGTCGTCCACCCCGCTGGCTTCGTCAACCGATCGATCTCCTACGACGCGCAGACCGGCGCCGAGACGATCCACCAGACGCACAACTCGATCCCGCAGATGTCGGACTTCGTCCCCGGCACCGGCGGCAACGGCACGATTCCCGAACTGGCCGAGGCCTGGGGATCGCCGTCGCAGCAGAACAACGTCACGGCCTACCCGTGGCGCACGAACGTCCGCGTCTTCTTCACGCAGGGCGGCGGCAGCTTCATCTGCTCCGGAACCCTGATCGACGCGCGCACCGTGATCACGGCCGGCCACTGCCTCCACCAGGGCGGCGGCGGCGCCTGGTCGACGAACGTCTCCGTGTCGGCGGGCTGGGACGGCGACGATGACGCGTTCGGCAGTGCGAACGGCATCCAGCTGTTCTCCTGGACCGCGTGGACGAGCAGCACCGACTACGACTGGGACATCGGTTACATCCGTCTCGACCGTCCGATCGGCGCGCTGACCGGCACGCTCGGCTACGGCTATAACAACGCCAACTCGCACTTCACGGGCAACACCCATCACCACGCCGCGTATCCGGGCTGCAACTCGACTCCCGGCAGCTGCATCCCGAGTTTCGCGGGCTGCCCGAACCAGCTCTACTACGCGTTCGGCCCGTTCGACACGGCGTCCACGCACCGCCTCGGCGTCAATCTCAACAACTGGTCGATGACCGGCGGTATGAGCGGCGGCGGTGAATACTGGATCAACGGCAGCGGCACCCGCATTGTCTACGGCGTCAACTCGACGCGCCAGGAGAGCGGTTGCTTCGTCGTCCAGAACGGCTTCACGCGCATCAACCAGACCAAGTTCGACGACATCCAGAACACGGTCATCCCAGGAGCCTACGGTTCCTCCCTCGACCTGATCCCGCTGGACGTGAACTCCGGCGCGACCGCGATGGTCGGCGGGCGCTTGCCGTCGTTCGACGTGCTGTTCTTCAACAACTCGTCCAACAACCCTCCGTCGGACAACTACACGTTCGACGTCTACCTGTCGACGAACACCGACATCTCGACGTTCGACACGCTGATCTCGAGCACCGGCTACAGCTGGAACTTCGGACCGCAGTCGAGCGTTCGCGTCAACTCGAACGCCTCACCGCCGCGCATCCCGTTCGGCACGAGCTCGGGTACGCGTTGGGTCGGCGTCATCAACACGACGGCCGACGCGAACGGCAGCAACGACGACACGGACGGCTGGGATGCTCACCAGATCACCGTAATCCCCACGCCGGCGCAGCTCTCCTACGACTCGAACATCGGCTCGCCGCTCGGCGCCGGCGACGACGTGATCATCAACCGCTCGCTCGGCTTCACGTTCACGTGGCCGAACGGCACGACTTCGACGTCGATCGACATCGACTCGAACGGTCGCATCCTGCCGCCGGGTAGCGATGGCTCCGACTTCACCGAGAGCACCGCGGAACTGCTCAGCGGCCCGACCGCGCTCTGCCCGCTGTGGGACGACCTCACGCCGGACGGCGCGACCAACACCGGGGACATCTACTTCCGCGGCACCGGAACTCGCGCGATCATCACCTGGCAGAACGTGCAGCAGTTCGGCACGGATCAAGACTTCACCTTCCAGGTGCAGCTGCGCTCTGACGGCCGGATCGCCTACATCTACGACAGCCGCGTCGACGGCGACGCGATCATCGGTCTGACGGGCGGCAACGGCGCGACGGGTTCGAGCACGAACCTCAGCGGGCAGCCCGCGACCAACGCCAACACCGACACGCTGTTCGAGCAGTTCTCGACCAACAGCGACCTCGACGGCCTCGTCGTCCAGTTCAACCCCGGTCCGAACGGCGACTGGATCGTGCGGACGTCCAACTCGACGATTCCGCTGCCGCCGCCGGCGACCAACGAGCAGATCGGCCGTCCGTGCACGAGCTCGTTCACGATCACGGCGGGTGTGTTCGGCACCTACTTCGGTAGCGCCTGCATGAACTGCTGGGACAACAACGTCGGCACCGACCTCGGCATGGGCGACGACACGATCGTCAACACGCCGCTCGGCTTCTCGTTCACGTTCCCGGACGGCACCGCGGTGACGTCGGTGGACGTAGACTCGAACGGCCGGATCCTGCCGCCGGGTAGCGACGGCTCCGACTTCACCCCGTCGGTCGCGGAGATGCTGTCCGGTCCCTCGGCGCTGTATCCGTTCCACACGGACCTCAGCCCGAACCTCGGTGGTGCCGTGCGCGCCTACCAGGGCGCCGGCTACACGACGATCACGTGGTGGAACGTGCCGCAGTTCGGCCAGACCAACGCGATCTCCGTGCAGGCGACTCTGCGCCCGGACAACACGGTCACCTACAGCTACCGCAACCTCGGCAACTTCACTCCGGACGAGGTGCTCGTCGGGAACGCGCGTGGCAATGACCAGTCCGATCCGGGTGAGTCCGACCTGACGGCGCTGTCGAGCTCGTTCACGAACCTCTACGAGTTCTTCGACGTGCCGGGTGGCGATCTCCTCGACCTGCAGATGACGATGCAGGCCGACACGACGCCGCGCATGGGCAACCCGTGGGAGCTGCGCCTCCAGGGCGTCGATCCGAACGCCGCGGTCGCGAGTCTGCTGTTCGGCTTCTCGAACCCGAACGCGAACCTCGACGGTCTGCCGGGCCTCGGCCTCGACGGCTGCATGCTGCTCTGCAACCCGGCCGTGCCGGCGATCCCGATGGTCCTCGGCACCGAGACGGCGTCGACCTCGATCGTCATCGACTCGTCGACCGATTGGATCGGCCTGACGCTCTACGCGCAGGGTGCGGTCATCGCGCCAGGAACGACGGCCCTCGGCGTCGAGCTGTCGGATGCGCAGCTCGGCATCGTCGGTTACTGATCGACGTTGATCAGGAGGATGGGAGCGCCCTCCCTGCTCGCTTTGGCGGGCTGGGTGGGCGTTCGCGTGTACGTGCTGATGGCGTGCCCGTCCCCGTGACCCGCGCCCGCTCCACCGAACCCGAGCCCCCACTTTCTTCCAACTCCCTGTGTGTTTCCGAGACCCCCTCTCTCTACCCGAGAAGGACCCACCGCCCCCGGCCCTCCCGGCCCCGCGGTGGCGCGATCTTCACCCCATCTCAGGAGACACAATGAACAGCCCCCGCTCCCTGTGGGCCGCCCTACTGCTCGCCGTGCCCGTCGCGGCGCAGTCGACCGTGGACGCGGTCACATCCGATCGACACCTGCCGGCAACTCGGGCCGATGGCCCGGCCGGCGCCCTCACGCCGCCGATCGATTGGCAAAACTACCAACCCGTCGTCGCGAACGGCGCGGTCGGCGCCTCGCCGGCCGGTTTCGTGAACGAAGTCGTGACGCACGATGTGCGAACCGGGGCGACGACGTCCAGCGCCGTGCCTGCTTCCCTTCCGGGCCCGCTTCCTGGGGAAGAGACACCCGGCAGTGGACCGATCGGGCCGGTTCCGGAACTGGTCGAGTCCTTCGGAAACCCGACCACGATCACGACCGAGAGCGCGTGGCCCTGGCGGGCGCAAGTGCGCGTGTTCGGCACCTTCGACGGCAGCGGCTTCATCTGCTCCGGCACGCTCGTCGATCCGCGCACGGTACTCGTCGCCGGCCACTGCTTGCACACGGGCGCGGGGGGCGTCTGGGCCCAGAACGTCGTCGTCGCGCCGGCCTGGGATGGCGACAGCGATGCCTACGGCACCGCGAACGGGATCAACTTCCAGACCTACACCGCGTGGACCAACAACAGCGATCTGGACTGGGACATCGGCTGGATTCGGCTCGACCGACCGGTCGGGACGCTGACCGGCTGGTACGGCTACGGCTACAACGACACGAACAGCTTCTTCACGGGCAACTCGTTCAACCACGCCGGATACCCGGGCTGCAGCGACGGCTGCTGGCCGTCGTTCGCCGGCTGCCCGAACGTGCTGATCTTCGGCAACGGGGCGATGGACTTCACGTCGACGCACCGTCTCGGAACGAACCTCGCCACGGGCTGGAACTTCACTCCCGGGATGAGCGGTAGCTCGATCTATCGCGTGAGCGGGTCGAGCCGGACGTGCTACGGCGCGTACTCGACTTGGGGCTGGAACGGTTGCCAGGCGGTGTGGAGCGAGTTCTGCCGGATGACGCAGCCGAAGTACGACGGTCTCGGCACCTTCGTCGACCAAGCCTACGCCGCAGCACTCGACATCGCCGCGCTCGACACGAACGTGGCCGCGACGACGGTCATGGCCGGCGGGCGGATCCCCGAACTCAACGTGTTGTTCTTCAACAACTCCAGCGCGAACCCGGGCACGGCGAACTACGGCCTCGACGTCCGTCTGTCGACGAACGATCTGATCTCGACAGGCGACACCCTGATCGGCACGGCGAACTACGACTGGAACTTCGGGCCGCAGTCCAACGTGCGAGTGAACCTCGGCTCGCCGCGCTTGCCGTTCGGAACTCCGTCCGGTTCGCGCTGGGTCGGCATCCTCAATACGACCTCCGATGCGAACGCTGGCAACGACGGCACGAGCGGATGGGACGCGCACGCGATCACCGTGATCCCGACGCCGACGCAGCTGGCCTTCGACTCCTTCCTCGGCGCACCGATCAACGCGGGCGACGACTCGATCATCACCCGGGGGCTGCCGTTCACGTTCACGTGGCCGGACGGCACGACCTCGACGGCGATCGACATCGACTCGAACGGTCGCATCCTGCCGCCGGGTTCGGACAGCTCGGACTTCACCGAGAGCACGGGCGAGCTCCTGAGCGGCCCGACCGCGCTGTGCCCGTTGTGGGACGACCTGACTCCGGATGGCGCCACGAACACGGGTGACATCCACTTCCGCGCGACCCCGTCACGCGCGATCATCACCTGGTCCAACGTGCAGCAGTACAACACCGACCAGGACTTCACGTTCCAGGTGCAGCTCCGGTCGGACGGTCGGATCGCCTACATCTACGACAATCGCGTCGACGCCGACGGGATCGTCGGCCTGACCGGCGGCAACGGAGCGACCGGCTCGAGCACGGACCTCACGACTCAGCCCGCGACCAACGCGAACACCGACACGCTGTTCCAGCAGTTCACGAACGACAACGACCTGGCCGGGCGGGTCGTGCAGTTCAACCCGGGTCCGAACGGCGACTGGATCACGCGCGTCACGTCCTCCTCGATTCCACTTCCGCCGGAGGCGACGAACCTGCAGGTCGGCCGTGCTGCGACGAGTTCGTTCACGATCCTGCCCGGAGTCTTCGGGACCTACTTCGGAAACGCGTGCGTCAACTGCTGGGAAGGCGTCGTCGGGCTGGACCTCGGCATGGGCGACGACACGATCGCGAACACGCCGCTCGGCTTCACGTTCACGTTCCCCGACGGCACGGCGGTGACGTCGGTCGACGTCGATTCGAACGGTCGGATTCTGCCGCCGAACAGCGACACGTCGGACTTTACGCCGTCCGTGGGTGAGATGTTGTCCGGTCCTGCGGCGCTGTATCCGCTCCACACGGACCTCAGCCCCCAGAACGGGGGTTCGGTTCGCGTCTACCAGGGACCGGGCTTCACGACGATCACTTGGTGGAACGTGCCGCAGTTCGGGGAGTCGAACGCGCTCACGTTCCAGGCTACGCTTCGCCCGGACAACACGGTCACCTTCAGCTACCGCGACATCACGGAGTTCGAGCCGAAGGTTGCGCTCGTCGGCAACGCGCGCGGCAACGGCCAGACAGATCCGGGCGAGTCGGACCTGACGTCACTGTCGAGTTCGTTCACGAACTACTACGAGTTCTTCGACGTGCCCGGCGGGGACATCCTCGATCTGCAGATGTCCATCCAGGCGGACACCACGCCTCGCATGGGCAATCCTTGGGATCTGCGCCTGGAGGGTGTCAGCCCCAACGCGACGCTCGCGGCTCTGCTGTTCGGCTTCTCGAACCCGAACCTCTCGCTGGACGGGCTGCCGGGCCTCGGTCTCGACGGCTGCGTGTTGCTCTGCAACCCGGCCGTGCCGGCAATCCCGATGATCCTCCTGGGAGAGGCGGCTTCGGTGTCGATCGGCATCGACTCGTCGACTGACTGGGTCGGTCTGACGCTCTACGCGCAGGGCGCGGTCATCGCGCCGGGAACGACACCGCTCGGAGTAGAGCTGTCGGACGCGCAGCGCGGCGTCGTCGGATACTGATCGAAGGACTCGATCGGGAAGAGTGGAGCGCCCGTGCGGGCCGCGGTGGCGGCGCGCGCGGGCGCTTCTTTTGTGGGGATGAGATTTCTCCTGGTGGCTGTGCGATTCCCCGCACGCATCCGCTTCTTCGTGCGGCCGCGCGAATCGGCGTTCGTCGACGCGACGGCGTGCACCTCACTTCATCTCAGGAGAATCGATGAACAGCCCCCGCTCGCTGTGGGCAGCGCTACTGATCGCCGTGCCCGTTTCGGCGCAGTCGACCGTGGATGCGATCACGTCGGATCGAAACGTTCCGGCGACTCGGGCAGACGGCCCCATCGGAGCATCGCAAACGCCCATCGACTGGCAGTCCTGCCAGCCCGTCGTTCCCAACGGCTCGGTCGGAGCGTCGCCGGCCGGGTTCCAGCAGCAGGTCGTGAGCTACGACTTGCGCACTGGCGCCGAGACCGTCGGGGCAGCGCCCCCTTCGCTGCCAGGCCCGCTTCCGGGACAAGTCGTGCCGGGCAGCGGCCCGGTCGGTGCAACTCCCGAACTCTCGGAGTCCTTCGGCCAGCCGTTCCCGGTCACGAACGAGGACGCGTGGCCGTGGCGCGCGCAGGTGCGCGTGTTCTTCCAGCTGAACGGAGGCAACTTCATCTGCTCGGGCACTCTCGTCAATCCACGCACGGTGCTCGTCGCCGGCCACTGCGTGCACGAGGGCAGCGGTGGTAGCTGGGCGACCAACGTCACGGTCGCGCCGGCCTGGGACGGCGACGACGATGCGTTCGGCTCGGCGTCGGGGGAACTGCTGCAGACCTTCACCGGGTGGTCGAACAACGGCGACTTCGACTGGGACATCGGCTGGATCCGGCTGGATCGTCCGGTTGGCGCGCTCACCGGTTGGTTTGGCTACGGCTACAACGACACGAACAACTTCTTCTCGGGCAACTTCTTCAACCAGGCCGGGTACCCGGGCTGCAGCAACGGCTGCTGGCCGTCGTTCGCGGGATGCCCGAACGTCCTGATCTTCGGCAACGGACCGTTCGACACGGTGACGACGCATCGGCTCACGGCGAACCTCCACCCGGATTGGCGCTTCACCCGCGGCATGAGCGGCAGCGCGTGCTACCGCGTCGAAGGCTCGAACCGGATCTGCTACGGCGCGTACTCTACGGTCGGCTGGACCGGGTGCCAGGTGACCTGGAGCGAGTTCACGCGGATGACGCAGCCGAAGTTCGACACGCTGACGACGTTCATCGATGACACCTACGACGCGTCGCTCGACCTGGCGGTCCTGAACGCGCGTAGCTCCTCCACGACCGTCATGGCGGGGGGGCGCGTGCCGCACTTCGACGCGTTCTTCTTCAACAACTCGGACGCGAACCCCGGGATGGCGACGTACGGCGCGGACGTCCGCCTGTCGACGAACGACTTCCTCTCGGCCGGCGACACGCTGATCGCGAGCGCCAGCTACGACTGGGACTACGGTCCGCAGTCGACCGTGCGCGTGAACTTCGGATCCGCGCCGCGCGTGCCGTTCGGAACGGTGTCGGGGACCTACTGGGTCGGCGCGATCAACACGACGTCCGATGCGCTCGCGTCCAACGACGACACGAGTGGTTGGGATGCGCGGCAGATCACCGTCATCCCGACGCCGACGCAGCTCGTGTACGACCCGAACATCGGCTCGCCGATCGGCGCGTCCGACGATTCGATCACGAACCGCACGCTGCCGTTCACGTTCACCTGGCCGAACGGCACGACCTCGTCGTCGATCGACATCGACTCGAACGGTCGCATTCTGCCGCCGGGCTCCGACGCATCGGACTTCACGGAGAGCACCGCGGAGCTGCTCGCCGGACCGACCGCGCTGTGCCCGCTGTGGGACGACCTGACTCCGGACGGCGCGACGAACACGGGTGACGTCTACTTCCGCGCGACTTCGACCCGCGCGATCATCACCTGGCAGAACGTGCAGCAGTACAACGTGGACGAGGACTTCACGTTCCAGGTGCAGCTGCGCTCCGACGGCCGGATCGCCTACGTCTACGACAGCCGCGTGAACGCGGACGGCATCGTCGGCTTGACGGGCGGCAACGGTTCGACGGAGACGAGCAAGAACCTCAGCTCGGAGCCGGCGACGGATCCGGATACGGACACGCTGTTCGAGCAGTTCTCGAGCGGCTTCGACCTCGCCGGTCAGGTCGTGCAGTTCAACCCGGGTCCGAACGGTGACTGGATCGTGCGCACGTCGTCGTCTTCGATTCCGCTGCCGCCACTCGCGACGAGCTCGCGCTACGGTCGTGCCTACGCGACGTCGTACTCGATCACGAACACGCCGTTCGGTTTTCAGCTGAACAACTGCCCGGCCTGTTGGGACTCCGAGCTCGGCACCGATCTCGGGATGAGCGACGACTCGATCGTCAACGTCAACCTCGGCTACACGTTCACGTTCCCCGACGGCACGACGGCCAACTCGGTCGACGTGGATTCGAACGGCCGGATCCTGCCGCCGGGTAGCGACGGCTCCGACTTCACGCCGACCGTCGCCGAGTTCTTGTCCGGTCCGACGGCGCTGTATCCGTTCCACACTGACCTCAGTCCGAACCTCGGCGGTGCGGTCCGTGCGTATCAGGGAGCCGGCTACACGACGATCACGTGGCACGGCGTGCCGCAGTTCGGGCAGTCCAACGCGCTCACTTTCCAGGTGAGGATCAGCTTCACCGGCAGCGTGCAGTTCTCCTACCGGGATGTCGCGTCGGTGACACCGGACGAGGTGTTGGTCGGCGTCGGCATCGGGGGCGGACAGTCCGACCCGGGCGAGACGGACCTGACGGCGTTCCAGGCGTCGTTCCCGGGCCTCTACGAGTTCTTCGATCTCGTCGGCGGCGACACGCTGGACCTGCAGATGCTGCTGCACGCGGACACCGCGCCGCGCATGGGCAACTCGTGGGAGCTGCGTCTCACGGATCTGGCGCCGTCCGCCTCCGTCGCGAGCCTGCTGTTCGGCTTCACGAGCGCGAACATCTCACTCGACGGCCTCGGCGCCGGTCTCGACGGCTGCGCGCTGCTCGTGAACCCGTCGATCCCGGCGGTGCCGATGGTGATCAGCGGCAGCGAAGCGACCGTCGGCATCGGCATCGCGCCCTCGATCGACTGGATCGGGCTGGATCTCTACACGCAGGGTGCCGTCGTGGCACCGATGACCTCGGTGCTCGGCGTCGAGCTCTCCGACGCACAGCACGGCATCGTCGGATACTGATCGCTCGGCGATCGGGAAGAGTGGCGCCTACGTGGGTCGCGTGTCGCGGCCCTTGTAGGCGCCTTTTGCGTGGGGGAGGGTTTGAAGGCAGGTGCGTCCCGACGCTGTGCCGAGCTTCGCTCGGCACGAGCGCCGAGCGAAGCGAGGCGCCGCGTCGGTGCGCATTTCATTCCTATGAATCCCGGCCTGCACATTCCGGTTGCGTGATCAGGCTCGACGCACGATGACGCCGCTCAAGCACACGAGGTGGCTCAAATGCGGTAGGCTGGGACGTGCCGTCGACCCCGCGGACGAATCCAGCAACCCACGGAGGCAGCCATGACCCGGCTCGTCCATCCCGCCGTTCTCCTGACCCTCGCCCTGATCGCATGCGAGACGCCGCGTTCCAGCCGCGAGGAGTCGTCTCGATCCGAGTTGATGCGCGACCTGCCCTTGCTCGGGATGTCGGGGTTCACCAGCCGCGACGCCGGCGACCCTGACTCGGACATCGAGTCGATCCGCATCGAGACGTCCGTGAAGACCACGACGGACGTGTATCGAACGACGGTGACCGGCCTGTCGTTCGACGCGGACAACGGCGGCTTCGCGGAGGTGCTGAAGACGGTGCAGACGATCACCGCGATCCCGATCATCACGACGCCGTCGGCACGCGCCGCGATCCAAGACGAAGGCCTCGTGCTCGAGCTCGACATCACCGCGCCGCTCACGGTCGCGAATCTGCTCGACGTGCTGACGTCGCGATCCGACAGCCTGCGTTGGTCGGTCCAAGACGGGGTCGTCACGATCACGACGAAGGAAGACGCGCAGGATCAGCTCGCACTCGAATACTACGACGTGCGCGCCCTCACCTTCCCGCGCACGGAGTTCATCGCGCCGCGGCTGACCGGGATCCCGACCGGCGACGACGAGACGCCGCGCTCGGGTGCGGAGGGCGAGGAAGTGCTGCGCACGTTCGAGCCGGACGCGCTGACCGAGGTGATCCGCATCGCGACCGACCCGAGCTACTGGGAGAACGAGCCGGGCGCGTCGATGGAGCTCGCCGAGTCCGGCACGCTGATCGTGCGGGCCTCGCCCGAGATCCATCGACAGATTCGGAGGGTTTTGGGGCAGTGATCGGGGCGCGGGCACGCGGATCGTGTCACGGGACACGAGCGGGCACGGGCCGCGCAGGCGCAAGCGCATACGCAGGCGCACGAGACGGGCAGGCATGAGTGGCGAGACACATGGGTGACTCCCGTGCTGCGCCTGCGCGGTGGTGACCCCTGCCCCGTGACCCGTCGCCCCTACCCATGACCCGCGCCCGGGAACCCCACGATCACACCGACTTCGTCTTCCACCGCCCCTGACGGAAGATGAGGATCGACACGACGGCGATCAGCGACTCGGCGCCCATCACCGACCAGAACACGCCGTGCGGTCCGTACTCCATGCCGAGCGCGAGCCACCACGCCATCGGGATCTGCACGAACCAGAAGCAGACGAGGTTCATCCACGTCGGCGTCATCGTGTCGCCCGAGCCGTTGAACGCCTGCATCATCACGAGCGCCCAAGCGTAGAGCACGTAGCCGTAGCTGATGATCACGAGACTGTCGACGGCCCAGCGGGTGACCTCCGGTTCTTCGGTGAAGATCGCCACCAGCCAGCGGGATCCCGTCAGGAACACGATCGTCACGATTCCGAGGAACGCCATCGTGTAGTACCCGGTCAGCCACACCGAACGCTCGGCGCGTTCGGGCTGGTTCGAGCCCAGGTTCTGACCCACGAGCGTCGCCGCCGCGTTGGACAGACCCCAGGCCGGCAAGAACGTGAAGATGATGATCCGCACCGCGATCGTGTAGCCGGCCACCGGCACCTTGCCCGCGACGGACACGATGCGCATCAGCGCGACCCAGCTCGCCGTCGCGATCAGCATCTGCATGATGCCGCCGAACGACACCTTGAGCAGGCGCATGCACACGTCGGGACGGATCCTCATCACCGAGCGATCGAGCTTCAGTCGACCGTCGCCCTTCCGCAGCAGCCACATCTGATACGCCACGCCCGTGCCACGACCGATCGTGGTCGCGACGGCAGCGCCGGTCACGCCGAGCTCGGGGAACGGCCCGAGCCCGAGGATCAGGCACGGGTCGAGCACCAGGTTGATGCCGTTCGCGAGCCACAGGCTCCGCATCGCGAGGGTCGGATCCCCCGCGCCGCGGAACGCCGCGTTGATCAAGAACAGCAGCATGATCACGACGTTCGTCGTGAGCAGAATGCGGGTGTAGCCCGAGCCGGATTCGATCACCGAGGCTTCGGCGCCCATCAGCGAAAGGATGTCTTCCGCGAAGAACAGGCCCGCGAACGCGATGGGGGACGACAGCACGATGCCGAGCACGATCGCTTGGAACGTCGCGTCGGACGCGCCTTCCTTGCGACCCTCGCCGACGCGGCGCGCCACCGTCGCGGTCGTGCCCATCGAGAGGCCGATCGCCAGCGCGTAGAGCAGCGTGAGCACGGACTCGGTCAGGCCCACGGCCGCGACCGCGTCCGTCGCATCGGCGTGCTCGCCGGACTGCAGGATGAAGAAGATGTCGACGACGGCGAACACCGACTCCATCGCCATCTCGAGCATCATCGGCACCGCGAGCAGGAAGATCGCGCGGTGCAGACTGCCCTTCGTGAAGTCGTGTTGCTTGTCGGAGAGCGCGTCCCGCACGAGGCCGCGGAAACGACGCCAGACGGATGGTCCGTTCTGAGATTCCATACGGAGAACTCCACCGCGTTGGCCGATGGCGAGATCGGCAGGGGGCGGCTGACCCAAAGGAGAGACGTATCGGGGAGCGCGGATCCGGCTGGGGATCCACGAACGCGAGCTTCAGAGCTCGTCAGCGGGAGCCGCGGGCGGCTCCCCCTCGATCAAACAAGGACTGCTTGGAACGTCTTCATGTCGCCACCGAAGTGGGCGCGGTCGCTCGGAGTGCGACCACGAGTGCCGGGGGAGGATAGAGACGCGGTTGAATCGGGCAACCCCCATGAGCGATAAAGCTGCGACTTTCCCACTTCCCGCGGAGCACCCCGATGCGCGTCTCGATCGAATACTGCGTTCAGTGAAACTACGAACCCCAAGCCTCCGGTCTGGAGGCGGCGATTCGCAGTGAGTTCCCCGATGCCAATGTCGAGCTGATCCGCGGCGGGAAGGGCAACTTCATCGTGATCGCGGATGGTGCCGAGCTCTGGCACAAGCGGCAGATGGGGGACGAGTTCCCGGAGCCGGGGGCGATCTTGGCGAAGCTTCGGGGCTAGTGCCCGACGCGATCCGCCGGGACAATGGCGCGATCGACCGGACGAAGTCACAGCGACGCCGGTTGATCGCGGCCCTGGTCGTGATCATCGCGGCGGTCTCGGTGCTCCTCTACGAGGGGCCGGCCGCCGCTCCTGACGAGGTGGGCGGTGTCGACCGCTCCGGCGGAGCCTCGATCGAAGCCGTGACGGGCCGGGTCGGCATCGAAGACGCGCCGGAGACCGTTCTGCCCACGGACGCGTCGCCGAGCGAGGACGACGCGGATAGTCGCGCCGAGGTCGAGCACCGCGTCTTCGTGCGTCGCGCCGACGACAAGTCGCCGCTCCCCGGCGCCGCCGTCGAGTTCGTCGACCGGGACGGTGAGGTTCTCGAGACGCGGCATGCGGACGGGCGTGGCCATGTGGACCTGCCGAAACGCGCCTTCGCCGGGCTCGTCGTATATCGCGAAGGCTTCGGCATCGTCGGTGGGGGACCGAGCGACCTCACGGTGGATCTCCCCCCGATGCCCTCGATGCGCGTGCACCTGCTCGCGCCGAGCTGGTTTCTCGAAGACTTCGACGCGACGGTGTCGATCGAGCACTACACGACGGGCACGCGCGTGTCCGAATGGGAGGCCGCGTGCTGCGATCGCCTCGAGTGGCTGTCGACCGAGCGCGTGGAAGCGCTCGCCGTCGCGTTGCCCAATCCCGTGCGTAGCGCCGGCGTCGTCAAGTGTCGCGGCGTGCACCGCCACAGCGGCGTCGAGTTGGACCTCGGCGAAGCGAGGTTCGGCGCCGGCGCGGACGCGGTCACGATCGACATGCAGCGACGCATCGGCAAGAACCGCGACTGGGTCGGCGTGCGGCTGCACTTGCCCATCACGGTTCGGGGTCGGGCCGAGGCGCGGCTGCTCGCGGCTTCGGGGAAGGGTGGTCACCTGCGTGGTTCGGTCACGGCGGACCAGCCGACGGTCGACATCGCCGCGGTCGGCTCGAGTGCGACACAAGGCGTGCTGCTGTCCGTGCGTGTCGGCGACGCGACCGCCGAGGTCTATGCCGACGAGCTATTGATCGATCTCGAACCCAACCAGTACGTCGACCTCGCGCCGTGGCAGGGCCGCGGCATGGTCGACGTCGAGCTCGTCGGCGTGTCCCACGAGCATGCGAAGGATGCGCAGGTCCAAGTGCGCCGCGTGCACGAAGACGAGCGCGTCTACGGCGCGGTCGCGCACAGCCGCGAGCGCCTCGGACCCCGCCACTGGCGGATCGGGTGTCTCATGCCCGGCGCGATCTCGCTGCGGGTCGACGGGCTGGGGAAGCGCTATCGCGTCGAGTCACACCAGCTCGAGGTGCGCGAGAACTGGAGCGGCACGGTGCGACTCGAAGCGACGGCCGTCGAGGTCGACGAGGCAGAGGAGTCGCGCCGGGAGTGGGGGCCGCGACGATCACTCCGGTAGTCGATACCGGATCGTGCGCTCCTTGCCGCGCCGCACGAAGCGGATGCGGACCTCGTCGCCGGCCTTCTTCGTCAGCCGGATCCACGCGTGGAAGTGCTCGATGTCGTCGAAGTCGGTCTTGTCGTCGATCGCGAGGACGATGTCGCCCTGGCGTAGCCCGGCCTTCGCGGCGGCGCGCCCGCGGTGGGAACGTGCTCCCCACGTCACCATGTAGCCGATCCGGAATGCGAACGCGTCGAAGTCGAGGTCGAGCTTGCGCTTCTCGGCTTTGCTGAGCACGGGTCCGCCGAATCCCGGCGCGGGGCTCAGGCCCCACTTGAACGCGCGCCACGCGTACCGCCGCGGCGTTTCGCGACGCCAGCCGTCGGCCAGTTCGAGCGTGGTCGTTTCGACTTCACGACCGCGTCGGTAGCGCACCTCGATCTCCGTCGCATCGCGCGGCGTGTAGTGCAGCACCCACTGCAGGTCCGTGATCGTGCGCGTGCGGTGTGCGCCGAATCGCTCGATCCGATCGCCGGAGCGGAGGCCGGCGTTGGCCGCCGGGCTGCCCTTCTCGACCGTTGCGATCCGTTCCTGGTCGTCGACGAACATCGTCAGTCCGACCCGTACGGGGTCGGGCCAGATCCAGATGTCCTCCTTGTCGAACGCGCCGCGCGCGACCAGGTTCTGTGTCTGGTAGTCGTGGACCGTGTGGCAATGCACGCAGCCGACCTTGCCTTGCCGCATGCGTTTCGCGAACTGCGGGATGTCCTGAATCGTCGACGGCACGTGCCGCGTCGCCGGCTTGGGTGACTTCGCGTAGGTCGTATGTTCTTCGACGGTGTCTTCGAGTAGACGGATCAGCGACTTCATCGAGATCCAGCCGAGCGGGTCGTCCGCGGGTCGGCCGCCGTAGCGGTGGTAGACCGTGCCGTCCGGATGCATGAGCAGCATCGCGAACGTGAGGTCGTAGTCGAAGTGGTAGCGCTTCAGGTCGACGTCGAGCATGTTCGTCACGCGAACACAGACGTACGGAGCGGCCGCGCGAACGAGAGTGGCAGGGGGACGCCCCAACTGGGCGTCGAACGACTGGCAGTCGCTTCAACGCTCTCAACGGAACACGATCAGCAGCGGCTTGTCGCTTTCGGCCGCGCGTGTCCTGGCGACGTCGAGATCGGTGAGCCAGCCGATCTCACGGTCCTGCTGAGCGGCGAGCGGCGCCGCCGCGAGGAGCGCGGCGAACGTGACGGAAGTGGCGGTTCCCATGGCCGCCGATTCTAGCCCGGACTATGCACGAGGCGCCGTAGCGAGGTCGGCGAGGTTGCCGTGCCATGGGCGCGAGCGGGGCGGTGCCGACGGAGGCTTGTTGGTGGACAAGCCGAGTAAGGCACGTGGCTATGGCATGGTGACATCGCCGACCGCAGTAGGTGCTTCGTGCATAATCCGGGCTAGGGATTGCGAGCCGCGGACCGAGGCACCCGCTACTGTTCCGGGCATGGATATCGACTTCGGTTCGTTCGCCCGGCGGGGCGTGACTCTCGTCGCCCTGATGCTCGCGAGCGCCCTTCCGGCCCAGCAGGGCGAACGGGACTTCCTCGAGGCGGCCGCCGACAAGCTCGACGGATACGCGAAGGCCTGCCTCAAGGGTGGCTACCCGCGCCGCGCGAAGCAGGTGTGGCTCGAAGTCATCCACGACTACCTGACCGACCACGCCGCGTCGCGCAAGGCGCTCGGCTTCCTGCCGGTCGGGTCGTCGTGGGCGCCGGATCCGAAGTTCGAGTATCCGACGGTGGACACGCCGAACGCGTCCACGGCGCGCTCGCTCGAGAAGCGCTGGGACAAGCTCGCGAAGGAGCTCGGTGCCGGTCACCGCGACCTCGCGCAGCGACTCGACGGCGCGGGTGACTCGGCCGGCGCGCAGACGCACTACGACCGCGCGCTTCGGTTCTTGCCGTCAGATCCGGCGGCGTCCAAGGCGCGCAAGCTGAAGAACTTCGAAGGCGTGCTCGGCACCGAGGTCGAGCTCGAGATCCTGCGTCGCTCTCGGCAGATGGCGCGGCTGATCGAGACCGAGACCAAGAAGCCGTATGCGGTCAAGAAGGTCTCGAAGACCCACCCGTGGCTCGACGCCGCAGGCGTGCCGTACTCGGCCTATGAGTCGAAGAACTTCGCGGTGTGGGGCGACTTCGAAGAGTCGGTGATGACCACCGCGACGCAGTTCGCCGAGCGGGCGCTCGCGTTCAGCAAGATGATGTTCAAGGGGCACAAGCGCTTCCGCTGGCCGTTCAAGGACCGTGCGAACCTCGCGTTCTTCAAGGGCAAGGTCACGTGGGAAAAGATCGTTCGCGCGAACGTCGACCAGTTCAGCGACGGCACGGACATCGAGTTCTTGACGCAGAACGCGCGGATCACGCGCGTCGGGAGCGGGCAGAGCGCGCTGCTCCTCGGCGGTCACCAGGCGCAGGCCGAGGTCGAGGACCTCGCGGTGCGCTACGTCGTCGAACAGTACTCCGCGCTGCAGACGGATGGCTTGAAGGAAGGCATCGGGCACGCCGTCGTCGGCATGTTCTTCGGCCGCAACCTGACGTTCTCGATTGCGCAGGAGAAGGAGACCCATCGCACGTCGTCGGGTGCGGAAAAGAAGCGCGAGGAGCGCCTCAAGCTTCCCGACCTGTCCGTGTGGGCCGACCTCGCGGCGGAGTCCGCGTGGGAGCGTTCCGACATCCCGGCGGCGCAGCTGCCGCTGATCTCCGCCGCGTCGTTCTCGAGTGAGGCTCGGATCAAGGCGTGGTCGTTCTGCGATTACCTGCTGCGCCGTGATCCGCCGATGTTGCTCGCGCTCGACCGCACGAAGCGGGCCGGCGCGAACAACCAGGGCGCCGTCATGCGGGAGTTCAAGGACGCCGCGGAGATGGAGCTGAAGCTCCTCGAGCAGGCGTGGCGCGACTTCTGGACCCGCGACACGCCGGTCATGCGCGCGATTCGCTCCGACAAGACGCCGCTCGAGTCGGTCAGCAAGATCGCACCGACGGTGCTCGACGCGTTCAACGCGGTGCGCGCGAAGTTCGAGAAGCCGTACCGCCTGAAGCCGGTCGGCTGGGTCGCGGAGTATTCCGAGCAGTGCAAGGACCACGCGACGTATCTCAAGTCGAACGGCTCGGAACGCGGCCCGGACAAGGAGCACACGCAGAGTGCGAAGAAGAGGGGTTTCACGAGCGCCGGCCGCAAGTTCTCGCGCCAGGCGCTCGTGACGACGAAGGCGAACAAGATCGACGAGGTCGCCGAGCAGTGGATCGACTGGCCGGGCTACCGCGACGCGCTCCTCAACAGCGCGCTCGAGAACGTCGGCGTCTACGGCGTCGGCAAGATCGCGGTTCTCGACGTGACGCGCGGCATGGTCACGCGCCCGGGCCAGCTGCACTTCCCGGTCGGCAACATGCAGGGCGTCGGCACGGAGGTCGTGATCAAGGACCTCGGCAAGGAGTTCGCCGCGCTGCTGAAGAAGAACGGCAAGAAGAAGGGCAAGGTCGTCGGCTATCCGCTGAGCTACCACTTCTACAACCCGAGCGCGATGCCGAAGCCGGACTCGATCCGGTGCACCGTGATGCGGGGCAAGGAGGAGGTCGAGGGCTTCCTGCACATCGCGGACGATGCGGGGAATCGACGGGTGAGCGCGCCGGGGCTGGTGGTGTTCTATCCGTTCGAGCCGTTGAAGCGGGGGAATGAGTATCGCGTGAAGTGGGAGTTCGAGACGGACGAGGGGAAGCCGCACGCGTCGGAGTTCAGCTTCAAGACGCGGTAGGGAGAGGTGTGGGCGTTGCTGGGCGATCTGTTCCGGGCGCTGCGGTTGCTGACCGCCGCGTTGGGATGGGTCACGGTGCTGCTGGTCGTGCCGAACTCATGCAACCCGCTGGTCTTTGCGTTCTTGCAGAAGTACACGGTCCGGAACGCGACCGACGAGCGGCTCCTCGTCTCCCTCATCTCCGAACCCAACGAAGGTGAGAACCGTGAGCAGCGCCGCCGACTTTCTCCGCTGGCGATGAGTCGCCTACCCGCGATTCCGACGTTCTGGAAGGGGAGATTCCCCCTCAGCCCAGGCCGGGCGCTGATCGTCTATCACTCGAACGATGACTTCTATCCCTCCGAGATCGTCGTCGAGCGACCGGATGGACAAGTGGTACAGAGGCCTTGGAAGAACATTCGGACCGTGATCGCCGATTTGCGCGGCTGGGAGCCTGCGACTCCTGAGATGCGTGAGTTGATCGCAGTGGATTGGTGGCGGTTGCCGATCCGGGTCGTGGTCGGTCTTTGGTTTGCGTACGCGATGTTTCGGCCGGTGGTGGTGTGGTGGCGGGGGTACGGGAAGCGGCGGGAGGAGGCAGGGGATGGCTGTGGGTGATGAGGCACGGGCTACGGGAACGGGAAGCGGGCGCGCACGGGTCACCATCGCGCATGCGCTTGCGCCTGCGCGAGCGTGCCCGCCCTTGCCCGTTGCTCGTGACCCTTGACACGTGCCCCCCCAATCGCCGATAACGCTGTCACCTCATCGAGACCGGCCGAGGGACATGGCCCAACGACGCCGGGGCAACCTTCCCATCTGGGAAAGGTGCCAACTCCTGCGGAAGCTCGCTTCCGAGAGATGAGCCCAGCGCAATGCGCACGTCAGTGCCGTTCGTCGCCGGTCTCGGTGGGAAACACCGAAACCGAAAGCACGAACGATGACACGACACAGAGATTCTGCGCCTTCTTCGCGCATTCCATCCACGGAGCGCGCGGCGCCCGAGACCTTCTGCACGTCCGGGACGTCCCCGACCGTCCACCTGATCGGAGTCGGGCAGGTCGGGCTCGAATTCCTCGATCTGCTGGCCGGCAGCGCGAGCTTTCGGCTGATCGCCGCGACGGATTCGAGCGGCACGATCCTCAAGCGCGACTGGCTCGACCCGCGCGCGATTGCGCGCCACAAGGGCGGGGGACGGCCGATCCGAGAGCTCGAGGGGAGCGACGGGATCCGCACCGAGGTCGCGGTCGACGTCATCGACGCCGACATCGTCGTCGACACGGCGCCGGCCGAACCGCTCGACGTCGCGACGGCCCGCGGGGACGCGGCGCTGCGGCGCGGTGGGCGGCTCGCGCTCGCGAGCAAGGCGGCGCTCTGCGCGTCGGTCGACCGCTGGCTCGACGCGGAGCGTCCGCCGCGGGTCGGCTGCAACGCCGTTCTTGGCGGCACGGGCGTCGCGCTGCTGCAGGAGCTCGACGAGCTGCGGGCGCACGGCACGTCGACCGCGCACTGCGCGAACGCGACGACGACTGCAATTGTCGAGATCGTCGAGGCGGGCGGCTCGATCGAGGACGGGATCGCACACTGCGATCGCGAGGGAATCCTCGAGCCGGACCCCGAGCTGGATCTCGAGGGCAAGGACGCCGCCGTGAAGCTCGCGCTGATCGCCGGGATCCTGCGCGGCAGTCCCGTCGATCCCGCGAGTGTGGATCGTCCGGACGTTCGTGATCTGGACGAAGCCGAGCTGCGCGCGCGGGCTTCACGCGGTGCGACCACGCGTTTGGTCGGCCGCGTCGACGCGAACGGCGCGCTGTCCCTGCGGTTCGAGGAGCTGCCGCGCACGTCGCCGCTCGTCGCGCCGTGGGACCGGGTCGTCTATTCGTACGAACTCGAGAACGGCGACACCCGTCTCCACATCGGCGCGGGCGTCGGCCCGCGTGGGACCGCGGAGGCGCTGTTCCGCGACGTCGAGGCGCTCGGCGCGATCGGAGGTGCACGATGACCTCGGCACTGACGATTCGTAAGGATGCGTACCTCTGCCACCTGCCGCGGTGGTTCGAACTGCAGCGCGGCGGCGCGCTCGATGCCGCGCACGTCGCGTTCTCGATCACCGGCCCGGACGAGGCACCTGTCGTCGCCGTGCTCGGCGGGATCTCCGCGACGCGTGAGGTCACCGGGGAGCATGGCTGGTGGCGCGAGCTGGTCGGACCCGGCCGCGCGATCGACACCAATGCCGTGCGCGTGCTCGGGATCGACTTCCTCGGCGGCCCGGGGTCGTCGACGAACGCGAGCAACGCGGGGTTGAACTCGCTGCCGGCGATCACGCCGCACGACCAGGCGCGTGCTCTCGTCGCGGTCTGCGACGAGCTCGGCATCGATCGGCTGCACGCGTGCGTCGGCGCGTCGTACGGCGGGCAGGTCGGACTCGCGCTCGCCGCGGCCGAGCCGGATCGCGTGTGCGCGCTCGCAGTTCTCTGCGCGGCAGACCGCAGCCATCCGCTCGCGACGGCGTGGCGATCCGTGCAGCGGAACATCGTGCGGTTCGCCGCGCGGGAAGGGCGGCCGGAGCAGGGGCTGGTGCTCGCGCGTGCGCTCGCGATGACGACGTATCGGAGCGGCGACGAGTTCGCCGAGAGGTTCGCCAGCGTGCCGGTACGCGGTGCGCGGGGTCTCGAGTTCCCGGTCGAGAGCTACCTGCGAGCGCGCGGTGAAGCGTTCGCAGAGACGTTCTCGTCGTCGTCGTTCCTGACGCTGTCCGAGTCGCTGGACCTGCACCGCGTCGAGCCTGGTGACGTGCGCGTGCCGACGACCCTCGTCGGGTTCGACACGGATCAGCTCGTGCCGCTGTCGCAACTGCGCCAGCTCCGCGACGATCTCGGTGGTCCCGCGGAACTCGTCGAGGTCGAGACCCGGTATGGGCACGACGGATTCCTCAAGGAGCCCGCGGCGCTCGCGCCGATCCTGCGGCGCGTCGTCGCGCAGGAGGTGTCCCGATGAGCCGCGCTTCGATCCAAACGCGCGCCGTGCGTGCCGGCATCGAGTCCGACACGCAGCACGGCGCGGTCGTCCCGCCGCTGCACCTCTCGTCGAACTTCGCGTTCGAAGGCTTCGACCGGAAGCGTGAGTACGACTACACGCGTTCGGGCAACCCGACCCGCGACCAGCTGGCCAGTGCGCTCGCGACGCTGGAAGGCGGCACCGGCGCGGTCATCACCTCGTCCGGCATGGCCGCGATCACGCTGGTGCTGCAGCTGCTCGAACCCGGCGACCTGGTGCTCGCGCCCCACGACTGCTACGGCGGAACCCACCGGCTGCTGACGGCGCTGCAGAAGCGTGGACAGTTCGACGTGGCCTTCGTCGACCAGACGGACGGCCGCGCGCTGGCCGAGGCGTTCCAGAGGAAGCCGCGCCTCGTTTGGGTGGAGACGCCGAGCAATCCGCTGCTGCGTGTGACCGATATCCGCGACATCGTCCGGCGCGCGCGCGCGTGCGGGGCGCTCGTCGCGGTCGACAACACGTTCTTGTCGCCGGCGCTGCAGCGGCCTATCGAGCTCGGCGCCGACCTCGTCGTGCACTCGACGACGAAGTACCTCAACGGCCACAGCGACGTCGTCGGTGGTGCGGTCGTCGCGGCGAGCGAGGAGCTGCACGAGGAGTGCGCGTGGTGGGCCAACTGCCTGGGGATCACCGGGTCTCCGTTCGACAGCTACCAGACGCTGCGCGGGTTGCGCACGCTGTCCGCGCGGATGGCCGTGCACGAGCGGAATGCGCAGACTCTGCTCGAGGTGTTGACCAAGCACCCGGCGGTCCGTGCCGTCTACCATCCGAGTCTCGTGTACCATCCGGGTCACGAGGTCGCGGTGTCCCAGCAGCGCGGATTCGGTGCGATGCTGTCATTCGAGCTCGCCGGCGGTCGCGACGCGGCGGCGCGGTTCTGCGAGGGGCTGCGCTGGTTCACCCTCGCAGAATCGCTGGGTGGCGTGGAGAGCCTGGTCGCGCATCCGGCGACGATGACGCACGCGGCGATGGATCCGGATGCGCGGCGACGCGCGGGGATCGGCGACGGTCTCGTGCGGCTGTCGGTCGGGATCGAGTCCGCCGCGGACCTGTGTCAGGACGTGCAGCGTGCGCTGGACGCGATCCCCGTGCCGGCGGGAGCGAGCCGATCGGCGGTCTGAGCGGTCGGGCGCCGGCTCGCAGACTCGAAAACATCGAGAATTGTTGTCCAGCCCCGGCGCCCGCCCGCACCGGACGGCATGCAATCCATCAGCCTCGCGTTCGTCTCCATCGCGTGGGCCGCTGTCGGCAGCCTCGGCGCCCAGCAACCCGTGCAGGAGCTTCTCGTCCCCATTCATGCTCAGCCCGACGATCCGACCGGCTCGCGCTACGGCGTATGGGCCGGGGGTCCCGACTACAAGGTGCGCTTCGACGGGGGCCTCGAGTATTTCCCGGCCCTCGGCTCCGCGTACGACAGGAACCTGCCGATTCGCTGGCGGACTTCGTCGGCGCGGATCGGCGCGCACGAACTCGCGACGGGACGTGCCAAGGAAGTCCGCGTGAGCGACTCTCGCTACGAGTATCGCTTCGGGGGTGTCGTCGAGGCGTACGACGTGCGCCCCGACGGAATCGAGCAGACGTTCCGGATCGGCGCGAAGTCGTCGCGCTTCGAGGGGGATCTGGTCGTGCGGGGGAGCATCTCTTCCGAACTCGTCGCCTCGCCCCGTGAGCCGCAGCATGCGCCGATCGCGTTCCGCGACGCTGGCGGACGAGAGCTCGTGCGGTACGGCGCCGCGACGGCGATCGACGCGGACGGTCGCGCGTTCCCCATGACGAGCGCGTTCGACGGAGACCAGATCGAGCTGCGACTCGGCGCCGACGACGTCGCGAGGGCGACGTTCCCCCTACTCGTCGACCCGTTGATCGGCAACGACTCGGCGCGCGAAGCCGGGACCACGGCCGTGGCCTCGGTGCCGAACTCGGGCCAGGACGCCATGGTCCACGTGTACACCCGAATCAGCTCGGCGACCGACCACGACGTGTTCGCGGTCATGAGTGATTTGGACTTCAACCTGACCGCGCTGATCTGGGCGGATCTCGGTTCGCACAGCAGCCAAGGGGTCGCGATCGGCGGGCTCGACGCCATCGGTCGCGTCGTCATCGCCGCGGAGCGACGGGACAACAATACGACGGATCTCTTCCTCTACTCTCACGACACGACACAGGCGATGTTCGGTGGTGGCGTGTCACGCACCCTGATCGCATCGTCGGGAGAGCACTACCGGAATCCCGACGTCGGTGGAGCGCGGACGGGCGAGGAAGCGTGCATCGTGTACGACTACGAGGCCCCGTCGGTCGGGCAGGAGATTCGTGGCCGTCGGTTCCATGCGCTGACGAGCATCGCTTCGAGCTTCTCGACGGCCATCGCGATCGACGATCCCACCGTGAACGACCGTCTTCCGGCCGTCACGCCCTACGGGCCGGAATGGGTCGTGAGCTGGATCGTCGACGACTCGAGTTCCAGTGACATCGTCGCGCGCAAGGTGTTCGCGAACGGCTCGCTCAGCTCGACCGCGCAGGTCATCCAGCCGTCCACGAACAACGTCTACGAGGGCGTCCAGATCGCGGGGGAGAACGGTCGCTACGTGGCCACGTATTCACAGTCGCCACTCGGGCTCGGTGCGACGGCCGTGCGCGCGCGCCGATTCGACTGGTCTGGATCGATCCCCGACCTGATCGCGCTGACGACGCTGAGCCTGTCGGGGAGCGGCTACCAGAACGGCGAGATCGCGTTCGACCGGGATACCGCGTCGCACTGGATCGCGACGTTCCAGCGTGACATCGGTCTCTTCGGCCGCGTGATCGAGGCAGCGCGGATCGGCGATGTCGGTGCGGTCATCGAGGTGCGAGACATCCACGGCGCCCCGAACGACCAGCCGTTCTCTCCTGCGATCGCATCGTCGCGCCGCCCGTTGGCGAACGCGTTCCCCATCGTGTACGCGACTTCAGCGACGCCGGACAACTCGGTGCTCGGTGAGCTCTTCGAGTATCCGCCCGAGTGTTTCGTTCATGCGCCGTTCGGGTCGAGCTGCGGGTCTCTATCCGAGTTTGCTTCCCCGACGATCGCCGGTTCCCGCGAGTTCTCACTCGCGTTGGATCTGGGCACGGGATTCGTCGGGCTCGCTGCCTGTTTCCTCTCGCCGCTGCAGACGTCGCTGCCGCTGGACGCGATCGGGATGAACGGTTGCTCGCTGCTCGTCGAGCCGGCGCTCGGCGTTACCGTTCCTGCGACGATCTCCGCAAACGAGGCCCGCGTGACGTTCTCGCTGGGCGGCGCCGCTCCGTTCCTCGGCTTCTTCAATTCGCAGTGGGTCTACAGCGACGGCTCGACGGCGCTCGGCCTGGCCACGAACCCCGGACTCAACCACGAGAGTCGCTGACGCTCCGGTCGTCAGCGACTGTCTGCGATCCGTTGTTGGAGAGCGCGGAAGTCCGAGCGATCTTCGATCACCTCGAACTCGTCGCGCTCGAGGCGCTCGAGTTCGCCGGCTTGCACCGCGCGATCCAAGCTGGCCACGGCCCGGGCCGCATACTCCGACGCGAGTCGCGGCCGCTGGTCGTCGGTCAGAGCGCTGTCTCTGCGCACGAGAAGCGCGCACTGCACGAGCATGAGGGCCGGGAGATCCGCCGGTTGGTCGAGTCGGCGGGCCTCCAGGTTGGCGGCTTGTGCCGCGAGGCGTCGATGGTCGCCGAACTCCAGGAACGTCGCGTGCGCGTCTTCTCGGACGCTCATTAGCTTCCGAGCGAAGAGCTCGTTTCGAGGCGCGAGCTCGACGGCCTTCCTGTGGGCTGCGACGGACTGTTCGCAGTAGCGCGCACGTGATTCCGCGTTGAGTGGAAGGGCCGCGTTGCGCAACATCCTCCCGAGGTAGTAGTGGTGCCTCGCGATCGAGGGGAACTCCTCGGTGAGCGACTTCGCGATCGCGACGGCGCGCTGTCCGTACCGCATCGCTGCCTCGGGGTCTTCGTCAGCTGTGAAGTGCTGCAGCAGGTCGAAAGCGCCCGCGAGCTTCTCTCGCGCGCGTCTCGACGTCCACAGTTCGGGTCGCGACTCAATGTGCGTCATCGCTTGCCGGATGACCGGCCGACCCTCTTCGATCTGACCGAGCGCCGAATGCGCGGATGCGATGTTGATCAGTGCCGTGACCGTGATCGTGTGCGCGTCCGGGTGATCGCGATCGATCGCCATCGAGCCCCGCGCCGCGTCGAGGATCGCGCGGGAAACCGCGATCGTCGCGGTCCAGTCGCCGGTCTGGCTGATCCACGCTCCGCGAAGGGACAGGGTCTCGGCCTTGTGTCGCAACAGCGCGGCGTCTTCGCCCAGCTCGCGAAGAGCCAGCTCGAGGACGTCGAGAGCCTGCTCGAGCTGCGCGTTCGCGTCGTCTTCCAGGCCGCGGACGTGCTGGAGCGAAGCGAGTCGCGTGTGGGAGATTGCAACTGATGTCGCCGTCGCCGTGGCCAAGGGCGCCGACTCGAACACCCGCCGCGCCTCCGCGACCGCTTCGACGAGGTGCGCGTGTGCTTCTTCGAAGCGTCCGAGTTCCCGTTCTGCCTGAGCCAATTCGCAGAGCGCGCGGGAGACGAAGAGTCGTACTCGCGGGTTCGACGAGCGTCGATGGAGTAGTTCGCGGTAGAAACTCAGTGCGCGCTCGAGCACCGTGGCGCGGACGCGTTCGGTACCGGGCACCACAGCCAGGTCTTTGGCCGCAACGCGTTGCACCATGTCGTCTACGACCGTGTGGGCGAACTCGAAGTCCGCGTCCGACTGCCGCGCGTTGTCCTCGGCCACCGACCGCTGGAACATCGCGACTCCGAGCCCGATCGCCATGGCCAGAATCGCCGCACCGCCCATGGCCGTAAGAGCTCGGTTGCGTCGGATCCACTTGCGGGCCTCCGCGAACGGGCCCGTTTCGTATGCCCTGACGACGCGCAGCTCCAGAAACGCGCGTAGGTCGTCCGCGAGCTCGGACATCGACGCGTAGCGAGATGCCGGATCGCGAGCCATGGCCTTGGCGCAGATGGCGACGAGTTCGGGCGGGCAGCGGTCTCTCGCGAGGGACTCGAGGGGGCGGGGCGGGCCGCTGATGACCGCATCGACGACGCGCTGCGACGACGAGCCGGTGTAGGGTGGTTCGCCTGAGACCACGTGATAGAGCATGGCTCCGATCGCGTAGATGTCCGTGCTTGGGCCGATGGCGTCATGATCGCCGTGCGCCTGCTCCGGAGCCATGTACGCCGGAGTTCCGACGACGTCGCCGGCCCGCGTGCGGTCGGGCGCGTCGACGCTGGCCGTGGTCGCCTCGCCGTCGGGGCCGAGTCGACTCGTGGTGCTCGCGAGTCCCCAGTCCAGCACGTAGGTCTCGCCGAACGAGCCGACCATGACGTTCGCCGGTTTGAGATCGCGATGAATCACGCCTTCCGCATGCGCGAAGGTGATGGCCTCGCACACGCGCAGCACGATGCCGAGCAGTCGTGCTTGGCTCCTCTCGGAGCCCGCATCGTCGCGGCTGCGCTCGATCAGGGTTCGCAGGCTCTCGCCCTTGATGCGAGTCATCGTGAAAAAGGGGCGGCCGGCTGCATCGAACCCCAAGTCGTGCACGGGGACGATCCCCGGGTGCGCGAGCCGACCCGTGATCCATGCTTCGTCGAAGAAGCGGCGGAGGCTTCGCGAACTGCCGCCGGATGCGTGGGGCGTGCCGGTTCCGGTCGACGTCGGCAGGATCTTCATGGCCAGGCTGCGACGCAGGTGGCGGTCCCACACGTCCAGCACGACGCCCATGCCGCCGCGGCCGATCTCGCGGACTTCGCGGTAGCGTCGTCCATGCACGGAACCGGTCCCGGGATCGTCCGTATCGTCGTCGGCGCCTGCGGCTTCGTACTCACTTGCGACCCACGTCTCGTAGCCCGGAAACAAGGCCTGATACTCGGACAGGTCGCGAACCGAGCCGCGTGCCTTGTCGGCGTTCCAGCGCTTCATGAACGCGACGCGCACAGCGGCTTCGGCGGGATCCGTCGGTTGTTGGTCGGGCTCGTCGGCCATGTGTGTCGGGCTCAGTGTACAATTCGACGGGTTCATGAGCCGTCTGCCCCCCGAACATTCGACGCGTCCGGAGCTGATGACGACGCACCACGTGCGTCGAGCCAAGGATGGGGATCAGCGGAGCATCGAATGGCTCGTCGAGCGCCTCAGTCCGCTGTTGACCGCGCAGGCTCGATACCACTTGGGTGACAAGCTGCGCCGCACGACGGATCCCGAGGATTTGGTTCATGATGCCTGGGTCACGACGCTCCCTCGGATCTTCAGCTTGCCGGATCGTGACGGCCGATCCACTCCCGTGTTGTTGCGCTTTCTGAGCACGACGATTCTGAACCACACGCGTGCGCTTCTCCGAGGCCAAGCGCGGCAGCATGCTGTCGATCTCGACGATCACGATGTCGCCGCCGAGCAGAGCGGGCCGGTCTCGCGTGCGATCCGGAGTGAGCGCCGTTCCGCGGTTCTCGAGGCACTGGAGTCGCTGGAACCCGGCGAGCGAGAAGTCGTGATTCTGCGCGGCATCGAGCAGCAGCCCGCCAGGCTCGTCTCCGTGCTGCTCGGGATCAGCGAAGAGGCGGTTTCCAAGCGGTACCGTCGTGCGCTGCGCAAACTGCAAGGGCGGCTGCCGGGATCGGTGTTCGACGAGCTGGACGTGACCTGAGCCTCACACGCCGGGCCGAATTGGCTCCCGCTATTCCCGTCCTGCGCTCCAGGTAGTACCGTCTCGCTTCGCCCAAGTCCGGTTGCCACTTCGAGACCCGCATACATGTCCTGTCGAAGAACTCTCGCGCTTCTCACCGTTCTCTCCGCGTTCGTCTGCGCGCCCGTCCTGGCCGCGCAGAACGACAAGCCGCAGACCCCGGCCGAAGCCGAGCTCTCGAAGAACGCGACCAAGATCCTGACCAAGTTCGCGTCGTTCGCGCGCAGCAAGAAGCTCGCGCCGATGGAGCGGCAGGCCTACGGCCTGATCCTCAGTGACTACGACCCGGACCACGCGCGCTCCCGCAAGGCGCTCGACTTCAAGAAGGTCAAGGGGGAGTGGGAGCTCGCGCCGCCGAAGAAGCGTCGCAACTGGGAAGACAAGGCGAACCGCAAGGGGCGCTTCCAGGTGCAGCAGGAGTGGCGCAACACGTGCGCGAAGCTCGCGAGCGAGCACCGTGAGCTCGGGCTCGCGATGACCGACGACCAAGGTCAGGTCACCGCCAGTGGCAAGTGGCATCTCGAGCAGGCGATCCTCTACGACCCGCTCGACAAGGCCGCGCACGAGGCGCTCGGGCACCAGCCGTGGGAGAACCTGGGCGTCTCCTACTACGGCACCGCCGAAGAGGTCGCCTTCATGAAGCGTATGAAGGAGATCGAGACGACCGCGCTGATGCTCGCGCAGAAGGAATACAAGGTCGAGCCGATCGACGAGCTACCGCCGGCGCTCGATGTGCTCGGGCTCGAGATGTACGGCGCGAAGTCCGAGCACTTCACGCTGTTCACCCGCGGCACGCAGGAGAACGCAGACAACCTGTGCCAGTGGGGCGAGCGCGCGCTCGAGTTCCTCGACTTCGTCACCGGCGACATGGCCAAGACCGAAGGCCGGCGCGCGCGCCGGATCATGAAGAACTTTGGCTACATGGGCTTCCTGTGGACGGACCTCGAGATGGACGTCTTCAAGGAGTCCAACCCGAACCTGGTCCCGAACCGGAAGGCGAAGTTCTACAACATCAACTTCCGCGACAAGAAGAACCGGCTCTGCCAGGTCGTGACGCGACTCACACCCGCGCAGATGGACGACCACATCATTGCCGAGGTGTTCCACTACGGGCTCGGCGGCAGCGAGGTGAACAACGTCGGTCTCGTCGAAGGGATCCACCACGCCGCGACGTGGTTCTTGAAGTCGACCTGCATCACGAAGTTCGGTGCGGAGCCGAAGGGCACCGCGACCGAGAACAAGCTCGTGCTGCCGGAAGGCGCGAACTGGTGGATGCGCGAAATGCGCAACCAGTCGATCTCGAAGACGGATACGCCGCTCAACGTTGTCCCGCGGGTCGAGCTCGCGGCGTTCAAGCCCGACGTGCGCCTCAAGACGTGGAGCTTCCACGTCTGGGCGATGGCGCGTTTCCCGAACAAGTGGCTGAAGTTCGCCCGCAACTGGCCGAGCGGCAAGAAGCCGTTCCCGGAGCAGGTCGAGGAGACCGCACAGAAGATCTTCGGGATCCCGCTCTCCGAGGTCGAAGCGCAGTGGCGCAAGTGGGCGAGCGGTCGCGGTGTCACCGCGGCGGCGACCGGCTATGGCCCGCCGCTCCTGCCCGAGTTTCCGAACGACGACGAGCTCGACGGGCTCGAGCGGCTCAACAAGGTCCGCTCGGTCGTGTCCTGCTTCCAAGAGTTCGACAAGGAAGAGGGCGACGACAAAAAGAAGAAGAAGACGAGCTCGAAGGACCGCAAGGTCGACAAGGACGGCTGGGCCAAGGGCATGATGGCCTGCGAGCTGGACTCGGAAGCGACCGCGGCGTGCAAGGATCACGCGGTGTTCCTGAGCATGCACAAGGATCATTGGAAGTGGCCCGAGGCGCACGAGGAGGACCCGGCCAAGGACGGCTTCTCGCCGCGCGGCATGCGCGCGGGTCTGCGTTCGGTCATCGTCATGAGCGAGGGCCAGCTCGACGCCGCGAACTCGATCGACCAGTGGATCGGCACGGTGTATCACCGCTTCCCGCTGCTCGAGTACAACATCAAGCGCTTCGGGCTCGCGCACGCGGCCGGCCCGGAGGGTGAGGTCGTCGTCCTCGACATGGGCTCGCTCGAAGAGCCGCTCAACCAGGAGTGGGAGCGCGAGTTCGCATTCGTCGCGTGGCCGCCGAACGGCATGAAGAACGTCCCGCGGCAGTTCGCCTACACCGAGCACCCGAACCCGCTCGCGGACGTCGGCATCGACTTCGATGGGCAGAAGAACACCGGGTATCCGGTGAGCCTGCAGTTCACGCGGTTGATCATGCAGCAGACCGGCGACTGCTCGATGGCGCTATACGAGGCCAAGAAGCGCGGCGCGAAGTACGAGGCGGGTGAAGAAGTCCCGTGCTGGCTGCACACGCCGGACAACCCGCTGCTCAAGCGGATGGTGCTGCGCGACGTCGTGTTCGTGATCCCGAAGGAAGTGCTGAAGTCGAACCAGGCCTACAAGGCCGTCGTGACCCTGACGCTCGCCGGCGGGCAGCGCAAGTTCGAGTGGGCCTTCACGACCGGGGCGCAAAAGCAGGGCCTCGGCAAGCTGAAATAGCCGCTCGGCTACAGCGGAGCCGCCGTGGCAACGGCGGTTCCGGACGGGTTCAACGGCGCGACATCGGCGTTCCGATGTGCGGTGGTACACCTCACCACTGGCACCACAGAGCTCATGACCGCCGACAACGCGATCGTCGGGGCGGATGATTGGTATCGCGCCATCGTCCGATCCAGCCTCGACGGCATGATCATCATCGATGCTGCTTCGGGCATCGTCGAGTTCAGTCCTGCTGCCGAAGAGATCTTCGGCTACACCCGGGAAGAGGCGGTTGGACGTTCGATCGTCGACCTGCTGATTCCCGGTCGCGCCAAGGATCTCTCCGCGAGCTCCGGCCAGCTGAGCCAACGCAGCGAGGTCGTCGTGATCCACGATGCCTCGAAGCTGGCGAATGGCCGCGGTGAGGAGTTCGAGCGTCGCGTGCCGCAGCGCACGCAGTCGGAGCGGGAGCTGCGGCACGCGACGCAGCAGCTCCGCGAAGCGCTCAGCAAGGCGCAGGCCGTGACCCGCGCCAAGAGCGAGTTCCTCGCGAACATCAGCCACGAGATCCGCGCGCCGATGACCGCGATCGCAGGATGAATATCTGTGTAGTTGGATCGGGGTACGTCGGACTAGCCGTCGGCACGTGCCTCGCCGAGACTGGCAATCGAGTGAGCTGTGTCGATACCGACGAGAGCAAGATCGACCGCCTCCGCGCGGGCGAAGTCCCCGTATACGAGCCGGGCCTCACCGAGCTGATCGACCGCAACGTCGCGGACGGACGCATCGTGACCGGCTGCGACAGCGATCGCGCGGCGGATACGATGCGCGAACTCTACGCGCCGTTCATTCACACCGGCCGGCAAGTGCGAAAGGGCATGGGGTCGGACAGCCGCATCGGGTCCGCGAGCCTCGGCTTCACCTACTACGGCATCGGCGTCCCGGTCGGCCAGCCCGACACGGTCCTGACTTAGCCCGGATGATGCACGAAGCACCTACTGCGGTCGGCGATGTCACCATGCCATGGCCACGTGCCTTACTCGGCTTGTCCGCCAACAAGCCTCCGTCGGCACCGCTCCGCTCGCGCCCATGGCACGGCAACCTCGCCGACCTCGCTGCGGCGCCTCGTGCATGATCCGGGCTGGAGCATGAAGCGATGATTCCCGTCATCCTCAGCGGTGGAAGCGGCACAAGGCTCTGGCCGGTGTCGCGCGCGTCGATGCCGAAGCAGTTCAGCGAACTGTTCGGCGAGTCGTTGCTCGAACGCACGCTGCGACGCGTGCGGCCGCTGGGGGATGTTCGGATCGTCGCGGGCGCGGAGCACGCCGTGCTGGTGCGGCGGGCGCTGGACCGCGTCGGAGCGTCGCAAGACTGCGTCATGCTGGAGCCGCGTGGACGCAACACCGCACCGGCGATCGCGCTCGTGTGCCACCTGCTGCGACAGGAGGGACTCGGTTCGGAGATCGTCGCGACGTTTCCGTCGGACCACCTCGTCGAGAACGAAGGCGAGTTCTTGTGTGCCCTCAATCTCGCAGAGCAGTGCGCGGAGCAGGGACAGGTCGCGACGCTGGGGATTCGACCGACCGAGCCCGCGACGGGATTCGGCTACATCGAAGTCAGCGACGAGGCGTTTGCCGAAGGGGACGGGCTCGCAGCCTTCGTGACACGAGGGTTCCACGAGAAGCCCGAGGTGCTGACGGCCGTTCGCTTCGTCGAGTCCGGCCAGTTCTCCTGGAACGCCGGGATGTTCGTCTTTCGCGTCGACGTGATGGCCGAGCACTTCGCGAAATTCATGCCCGCGTTGTGGAGCGAGATCCGGGACGTGCAGCGCGACTGCTCCAATCTGGCCGACGTCTATGACCGGATCGAGAGCGAGAGCATCGACTACGGCGTCATGGAGCACCTCGATGCGCAGGTCTGTATCCCGTGTGACCTCGCCTGGAACGACGTCGGTTCGTGGGACGAGATCGCGCGCCTGCGCGAGAGCGATGCCGACGTGTTCGAAGAAGGTGGGGCGCGCAACTACGTGCACCCGAACGCGGGCAAGGTCTACGGCTTCGTCGGTGTCGAGGACCTGATCGTCGTCGACACGGACGACGCGCTCTTGATCGCCAAGAAGGGCTCGACGCAGGGCGTGAAGCGTCTCTGGAAGCAGCTGCACAAGCAGGGGCGCCGCGAGGCGTCCGAGCACCAGTCGGAGGTCCGGCCGTGGGGTGACTTCGAGATTCTCGGTGATGCCGAGGACTTCAAGTCCAAGGTCATCACGGTCAACCCGGGGCAGCGGCTGTCGTACCAATCCCACGACAGGCGTGAGGAGCACTGGGTGATCGTGACGGGCCACCCCGAGGTCACGCTTGACGACGAGGTCGTGCAGCTCGGGCCGGGCGACCACGTGCACATTCCGATCGGCGCGAAGCACCGCATCGCGAATCCGGGCGACGACGTCGTGCGCTTCGTCGAGGTCCAGCTCGGGACCTACTTCGGCGAGGACGACATCGTCCGCTATTCGGACGACTACGCGCGCACGTAGTCGGGGATGCCGGGGCCGGCGGCCCCGGCGCGCGTCGCGTCAGTTGACGTCGGGACGCATGATGCCGCCGTTCGTCGTCGCGACCGGCAGCGGCTGCACGTTCGGGACGCCGATGACGGCGCCCTGCAGGTAGATGTTCGCGCCTGCGAGTGACGACCCCGCGGGCAGCGGCAGGCCGATCGAGCCGATCGAGCCGTTGATCACGAGCGGAGCCGGCACGCTGTCGCCGACGTAGAGCGAGCAGCCCGGCATGCCGATGCCGCCCAGGTCCGCGCCCGGATCGATCTGGAAGATGCTGATCAGCAGCGCGGCTGCGGTCGCGGTCGGCGGAATCTCGGTGACTTCGAGCGTGAACGTCGAACCGAGCACCGGGCGCGAGCCGGTTTGGGAGCGCAGGCCGATCGCCGGCAGGTCGTTGCCGAGCTGGAAGCTGGTCAACGTCGAGACGTCGATGCTGCCCGGGTCGGGCGAGCCGCCGCCCGGCGTGTAGCCGATCAGGCTCGTCGACAGCATGACCTGGCCGTACTTCACTTCGATGATGCCGCTCTGTTCGAGGCTTACCTGGAAGTCGCTGAGGTTCGACGCGACGCCGAACTCGGGCACGCCCGTGAACGTGATGTGGAACACCGCCGGGTTCGACTGGTCGACTTCGGCGTGGATCGTGCCGCCGACGTTTGGGCTGAGGTCACCCCACAGCGGCGCGACGCGCGGCGCCTGGTTCAAGAACTCCGCCACGGTCGGCGTGAAGTCCGAGTTCTGACTCGCGAACGAGACGCTGCCGTTCGAATCGACCCACACGTCGGTGGTCGAGTTGCCGTTGCCGTACGGGAACGAGAACGGCAGCGTGATCTGTTGCACCTGGTCGTCGCCGAACGTGAGCGAGTTCGTCGTCGGCGGGACGATCGGCTGGAAGCCCTGGACGATCACGTAGTCGCCGGACGTGCCGGGCAGCATCGTCCAGCCCATCGTGTTCGCCATGTCGAACGGGTTGGCGCCGTCGAACTGCTCGTAGAAGCTCGAGCCGGAGCCTTCGCCGCAGCCGCTGCCGTAGGTCGAGAACGTCGCGAAGTTCGTCGCGTTGCCGATCCACGTCCACGTCTCGTTCGACGAGCCGCCGCGGTTCGGGACGTTGCTCCCGCCGTGGTGCAGCATCTGCTGCGACGCCGGGTCGTAGGCCATGCCGTGCAGGTAGTAGCCGCTCGGCGGGCCGCCCGACGCGGTGTTCTGGGTCCAGTCGGTGCCGTCCCATTCCCACACGTCGTTGAGGCCGCCGGTGCTCCAGTCGCCGCTGACCATGACGACGGTGTTGCGCGTCGGGTCGTAGGCCATCGAGTGGAAGCGGCGCTCGGGAGGAGTCGTCGCCGGGAACAGCTGCGTCCATGCGCTGCCGTCCCAAGACCACGTCTCGTTGCCGCCGTTGCTGCCGCCGAACAACAGCACGGATCCGCTGTTCGGGTCGTAGACCATCGCGTGGCCCCAGCGGCCCGAGGGTCCGCTGACCGCGTGCTGGGTCCAGTTGGTTCCGTCATAGGTCCAGGTCGCGTTGAGGACGCCGCCCGGAGCCTGCCAGTCGTGGCCGCCGAATTGCACGACCTCGCTGTTGCCGAGGTCGAACGCGAGCGCGGTCCAGTCACAGGCCTGTGGTGCGTTCGCGGTCGGGATCAGCGTCCAGCTCGAGCCGTCCCATTCCCACGTTTCGTTGAGGTAGGCGCCGCCGGTCCAGCCGGCGAACATCACCGCGCGGTCGCGAATGATGTCATAGGTCATCGACGCACCTTCCCGGGCGCCCGGGGCCGTCGGCGTCGCTGGGTTCGACCAGTCGGTGCCGTCCCAGATCCAGGTGTCGCCGAAGGTCGAGCCGCCTTGCTCGAAGTCTTCGCCGCCGAACATGAGGACCTGGTTCTGCAGCGTGACCTCGGTCATGCCGAACATCGCGCGAGCCGGCGGACTGTTGGTGGGGGACTGCTGGAGCCACACGCCCTGCGCGGACGTTGCGGTGAGTAGGGAGAGAGAAGCTAGGAGAGCGGTGGTCGGGGAGCGCATGTTGCCGTCAGAAGAGAATCGGTGGCCGCGGAGGTCTCCGTGATCATAGCGCCCGAGGGTCGGGAATGTTGCCATGGCGCCGACCAGGTGCGATAACCGCGCGGGATGCCCGATCAGACGCGCACCGTGGCTCCCGGACCCGACGATCGTACCGTGCGGAGCGCCGCAGGTCAGCTGCTGCGCGTGCCGGCGGGGTGGGCGCTCCTCCCGCCCGGAGACGCGACGTGCACGCGCCGCGTGAAGTGTGGCGGCCCGAGCTGGACCGTGCAGGAGAAGAAGGGGCGTCGCACGTTCAGTCGTGGCGTCTGGGCACCGAAGGAGCGGATCGACGCGGTCCGAGCGTCCCTTGAGGTGGAGCGCGAAGATCCTGCGTACCGCAAGCGCCTGGAGGCCGGTCGTCGCCGTCGCGCGGCCGAGCAGGTCGCGTACATCGACGACTTCGTCGATGCGGTGCGGGAGTTCCTCGCGTTCGCGCCGGTCCACCGCGAGCTCGGCGATCGCGTCGCGCACGCGATCGCGGCGCACGCGACGCCGGTCGGCAGCGGCACCGTCGCTCGCACGAAGCGCATCCCGATCGCGCGACGCGCCGAGGCCGCGACGATCGCGTGGTTGCGTCATCAGACGACGGCCTACGATTCGATGCACATTCCGCGTGTGCGGGGCATGCGGCGCGAAGTGCGGCGGCTGCTCGCCGAGGAGTCGCGACGGCTGCTCCGCGCGTACCGCGAGGGAGGCGCCGTCGATCCGCAGTTGTGCCCGTTGCATGCGGTGCTTTGGAGCCGCAGCGGATCCTCGCTATGATCCGGACTCGCAACCCTCAACCAGAACATCCATGAACAGAATCCTCGGTTTCATGTCGTGCGCGATGCTCGTCGCGTGCAGCGGTTCCGGAGACCAGCCCGAGAAGCCCGAGCCGGAGACGCCGCCCGCGAACGCCCAAGCCGACAGCAAGCCCGACAGCAAGCCGTCGGATCCGCTCGCCAAGCCGGACACGTCGTTCGCCCATGCGCTCGACCGGTTGCGCGCGATCGACGTCGAGGGATTGCAGGCGTGCCTGATCCCCGAGTTGCGCGACCGCGTGCTGAAGACCGATCTGGAGAAGAAGAAGGCGCAGTACGGCTCGGTGCCGGCGTCCGACTTCGCCGACAAGGTCGTCGAGCGCGGCGACTACGCCGACCTCTTCAACAAGGGCGGCAAGAAGTTCGCGACGCTCGTCAAGAAGGACGGCAAGTGGTTGAGCCAAGATGTGTGGTGGCTCGACGGCGACGACGACAACGGCGCGAACAAATAGAGACGTGCGCCAGCCGCGACCCCCGAGCCGGGAGCAGCGGTCCGGCACGTGAGCCGCAGTGACAGACCCGATCCTCGACGACCTGAACGAACCGCAGCGTGACGCGGTGCAATACGGCGCGGGCCCGCTGATGGTGCTCGCCGGCGCGGGATCCGGCAAGACGCGCGTCATCACCCGGCGCATTGCACACCTGATGCGCGAGGGCGTGTCGCCGACCGAGATCCTCGCGCTGACCTTCACGAACAAGGCGGCGGGGGAGATGGCGCGTCGCGTGCAGGATCTCGGCGGGGGATGGGTGCGCGTCGCGACGTTCCACTCCGCGTGCGCGCGATTCCTGCGCGAGGACGGCCACCATCTCGGCTACCCGCGGGACTACACGATCTACGACACGTACGATCGTGACAGCGTGCTCAAGCTGCTGCTGCAGGAGAAGGGCCTCGACCGTCTCGGCGTGCGTCCGGCGCAGCTCGGCCGCCGCATCTCGCAGCTCAAGAACGTCGGCATGTCGCCCGACGACATGGTGCTGGGCCACGGTGCGATCGACCAGGCGGTCGAGGCGTGCTTCCGCGCGTACCAAGAGCAGCTGATGCAGAACGGCGCGCTCGACTTCGACGACCTGCTGACCCGGTTCCTGCAGCTCCTCAAGGAGTTCCCGAAGGTCGCGGAAGCCTATCAAGAGCGCTTCCAGTGGCTCTTGATCGACGAGTTCCAGGATACGAACCGCGTGCAGTACGACCTCGCGCGGCGTCTCGTCGAGGGCCACGAGAACCTGTGCGTCGTCGGCGATCCGGACCAGTCGATCTACAAGTTCCGCGGCGCGGACATCCACAACATCCTCGACTTCGAACGCGACTTCCCGGCGACGAAGATCGTGCGGCTCGAACAGAACTACCGTTCGACCGCGTGCATCCTGCGCGGTGCCGAGAGCGTGATCGCGAACAACAAGCAGCGCAAGGACAAGCGTCTGCTGACCGACAACGACGAAGGCGATCCCGTCGTCTTCTATCGCGCGGCCGGACCGGCGCAGGAGTCGCGCGAGATCGCGCAGCGGGTCGAGAGCCTGATCCTCGGTGGCGTCGACCCCGAACAGATCGCGATCTTCTACCGGAGCCACTTCCTCAGCCGTGGCCACGAGGAGGCGCTTCGCGAGGTCGGGATCCCGCATCGCATCGTCGGCGGCGTCACGTTCTTCGAGCGGCGCGAGATCAAGGACCTGCTCGCCTACCTGCGCGTCGTCGTCAATCCGCTCGATGACGTGTCGATGGCGCGCGCGATCAACGTCCCGCCGCGCGGGATCGGCAAGGTCACGCTGCAGAAGCTGCGCGACATCGGCATCCGCGAACAGGTGTCTCTCGCCGAGGTCGTGTGCGAGCCGGAGCTGCGTGCCGAGATCGCGCCGCGCGCCCGCAAGGCGCTCGAGAGCCTGGCTGAGGCGATCGACGGCGCGCGCGCGATTCAGCAGCAGGGCGCGTTCCCGGTGCTGCAGATGATCACCGACGGCACCGGTTACGCGGAGCACATCGGCGGTCTCGGCGATCCCGAGGACGAGGCGCGCGTCGAGAACGTCGGCGAGCTGCACAGCGACGCGGCCTACTTCGACAAGGACGTCGGTGGCGGGTTGGCCGCGTACCTCCAGCACGTCAGCCTGTTGACCAACGAGGATCGACGCGGGGACGACGCCGAGTTCACGCCGAAGTTGTCGATGATGACCATCCACGCGGCGAAGGGGCTCGAGTTCGACCACGTGTTCGTCAGCGGTCTCGAAGAAGGGCTGTTCCCGCACATTCGTGCGATCGAAGAAGACGGAGACATCGAGGAAGAGCGCCGGCTGATGTACGTCGCGATGACGCGGGCCCGTCAGACGCTCTGGCTCGGCTCGTGCCGAACGCGCATGGTTCAGGGGCAGCTGACCCGGCAGGTGCCGTCGACGTTCGTCGACGAGATCGACGATTCCTGCGTGCTCCGCGCCGACGCGATGGCTGGCGGCGGCTTCGACCGGGACTATGGCGACGACTACGGCGAAGGGGGCTACGGCGGCGGCCGAGTTTCCGATGCGCCCGGGAGCGACGAATACTCCCAGGAGGAGTTCGTCGACGAGACCTACGGTCAGGACGAAGTCGAGCTCGCGGAGGGTGTGCGCGTTGTGCACGCCGTGTACGGGCACGGCACAATTCTCGAGGTCCAGGGCCGGGGGATTTCGGCGAAGGTTCGGGTTCGATTCGAGAACTCAGGCGATCGCCTTCTGGTCGTGGAACACGCCGGGCTCCAGATCGTGCCTTCCCAGAGCTCATGGTGAATCCCGCGGACGACCTCACGCGTCGCTTCCGCGCTCTCTGGAAGGAGGCGCAGGCGCTCGACGACCCTGCATTGTTGAATACGCTACGACGTATCGTGGCGCCGTCAGTCGATGCCGAGGCGGTCTCGCCGGACGCGGACTGGCACGGGTTCGTCGGCGTGTCGCCGCGGATCCTGGAAGTTCGCAATTCTGTTGAGCGATTCGCCGGCGTCGCTTCGCCGGTGCTGATCCGCGGCGAGAGCGGCACCGGGAAGGACCTGATCGCCCGGATCATCCACGACCTCAGCCCGCGTCGGGACCACGCGATGGTCTGCGAGAACTGCGCGGCGATCCCCGAGAACCTGCTCGAGTCCGTGCTCTTCGGCCATGCCAAGGGGGCGTTCACGGGCGCGGTGCGCGACCACGCGGGTCATTTCGTCGCCGCGCATCGCGGCACGATCTTCCTCGACGAGATCGGGGACATGCCGCTCGCGATGCAGGCCAAGATCCTCCGCGTGCTGCAGGAAGGCGAGGTGCGGGCGCTCGGCAAGGAGAAGGCGCGCAAGGTCGATGTGCGCGTGATCGCCGCGACGCACCGGGATCTCGAGGCGATGGTCCGGGAGAAGCAGTTCCGGGAGGACCTGTTCTTCCGGCTGAACGTGTTGCGCGTCGACTTGCCACCGCTGCGCGAGCGGGGCGAAGACGTGGTGCTGCTCGCGCGCCGGATCCTGGCTTCGGCCAGCGAGAAGGCCGGCCGCGTGCTCCGGCTCGGAGCGATCGTCGAGCGTGCGATTCGCCACTACGACTGGCCCGGAAACGTGCGCCAGCTGCAGAACGAGATGCAGCGGGTCGTTGCTCTCGCGGACGGGCCGGAAGTGCTGCTGGACGACCTCTCGCCGGCGATCGGGTCCGCGGGGGTGTAATCCGGGTTTGGGACGAGCCGCAGTCCGGATACACTCGGCACAGTAGTTGCCCCCCTGAAACGGTTACGAGGGGCGCGACCCCGGAAATCGCAATCCGTGCGCGCCCTCGAGGCCCGATATCGGGCCCCGTCTCGTAAGTGCCCATGCTGACCATCCAGATCCTCGATGGCGGAGATACGTTCTACCGCCCACTCGAACGCCGGCCCCTTCTCCTCGGGAGCGCCGACGACGCCGACGTGCAGCTGCACGAAGCGGACGTGGCGCCGCACCACGCGCGGATCGAGCCCGTCGAGGGTGATCCGGCAGGCTTCAAGATCGTCGATCTCGAGTCGGCCGCAGGCACGAAGGTCAACGGCGATCCGATCGTCCAGTGGCGCCTCGGTCTCGGTGACCGCATCGAGATCGGGCGGTCGGTGCTGGTCGTCGGGCAGCGCGTCGAGCGTCCGGCGACTGTCGATGACGTTCTCGACCGCGGCGTCTCCGGTGCGGTGCGTTCGCGTCGGGCGGCGCCGAAGAAGGGCTCGAAGACTCCGGTCCTGATCGCGGTCGCCGTAGCGATCGCTCTGTGCACGGGGATCGCGTTGTGGGGCGGCGCCGGCGAGTCCGCGCCCGAATACGTGCGCGACGTCGCTCGAAGCGTCGAGGCCGGCGAGTTCGACAAGGCGCGCGGCCTCATCGCTTCGCTGCGCCGGGACTGGACAGGACCGGACGCGAGTCAGCGCATCGACGACATGGCGCGTGAAGTCGAGGCCGTTGCGGCGGCCGTCGACGAGTGTCGCCAGGAGATCTTGAACGGCGCGGCGACGCAGACCCGAGCCCAGCAGCTCACCGAGCTGCGGGATCGGCACAAGTCGGATCCGAAGGGTGCGCGTGGGCGCGCCGCGCGATTGCTTCTCAGTGACCTCGACGAGCTGCGGCTCGAGGGGCAGCGCCTCGCGCGCGAGAATCGGCCCGCCGTCCCGGTCGATCAGGTCCCGTCGACGGGCCCGCAGAATTCCCAGCCGCGCGTCGCGGAGCTGCAGGCGACCGAACAGGATGCGCCGGTGCGGCCGGAGTCGTCGACCCCCGAGTCGTCTCCCCCTGGGTCTGGGGGCCCGAGTCTCGAGGAGCGCCTCGCGGAGATCAGTCGCATCTGCACGACGGATCCGGGGCGTGCACTCGCGGCACTCGACGAAGCCCTCGAGAACGCGAACGAAGAGGATGCCGTGCGTTTCCGTCGATTGCGCACGCAGATCGACGAGGAGCTCGAGAGCGAGGCGAGCACGCTGATTGCGCGCGCGCGTTCGATGGCGTCGTCGCGCGAGAAGGCCGATCTCGGCCGTGCCGTCGCACTGCTCGAAGGTCAGCAAGGTCGTTTCCCGCCGGGCTCGGGTGCGAGCGAGGTTCGGAGCGAACTCGAGCTTCTGCGCGGTGAGTTTGCCGAGGCCGAGGCGAAGGCCGAGCAAGGCAACTCCACGGATCTGGTTGCGATCGGCGAGTTCGTCGACGCCGCGCGCACGGCGGAAGCTCGCGGTGACTTCGCGACTGCCGCGACGCTCCTGGAGAACGTCGCCACCCGCGTGCGCGCGACCGACCCGAGCTACGCGAAGCGCATCGATGGCCGACGCGCCGACGTCGCGGTCCTCGCCGCGCTCGACGGCTGGCTCGTCGAGCTCATCGCCGGCACGGCCGAGAAGAGCCTGTCGCTGCCGACGGACGAGGGCGAACTGGTCGCGCTCCACGTCGAGGACGGCCATCTGCGCCAGACCGACGGCACGCTGGTGCCCTGGCTGGATCTGCAGCCGGCTTCGCTCGTCGAGCTGTTGGACGCCGCCAAGGCAAAGCGCGACGTGCGGCTTGGCGCCGCGGTGCTGAGCTACCGGGCGGGTGATTCGGCGACGGCGGAGCGGGTGCTGCTCGCGATTGCCGGGCGCGGGGACGTCGACGCGGTCGTGGCCGGCATGGTCGCGCGTGGGCGCGGCGACCTCGTCGTCGATGCGCGCGGCTACCGGGTCGTCGACGGCGCGTTCGTCGCGGTTCGTGAGATCGAGACCAAGGCCACGGCGGCGCGCATCGAGAAGCGGATCGCGTCGGCGATGCGCCGCGACAAGAAGGCGCGCGGCGCCGAACTCGAGAAAATCCTCGCGGAGGGTCCCGACGTCCTCGACGCCGTGATCTTCGCGCTCCGCTCGCAGCTCACCGAGCAGGTTGCCAAGGTCGAGAAGCACCCGTTCAAGAAGAGCTGGGATCGCATCGGCGAGCGTCGCACCGAGCTGGACGAGCGCCGCGTCGCGGCGCTCGAGCTCATCTTCGACGAGCAGCGGTACTTCTATCCCTACAAGCCGCCCGCGGTCAGCGGCGCCAAGGCGTCCGAATACCACAAGGTGCAGAGCGAGGTGGATGACCTCGTCCGTGCCGTGCGCGACGTCTACGAGCAGAAGGGCGGCGAGAAGAAGGTGCCGGGCAGCTTGCGCGTCGCGATCGAGCGCGTCGATTGGCTCGTCTCGATGCTCGAAGAGTTCGCCGAACCGATCGATGGTGCCCTCGATCGAATCGCGTGGGTGCGCACGCTCCCGAAGGAGGGGCCGCTGCACCTCCGGAACTTCTGCTGGACCAAGGCCGAGCGCGAGCGCCTCGACGAGGTCGAGCGCATCCGTGGCTTCAACTCGCGCAAGGGCGAGGAGTTGTCCACGGGCGAGCGCTCCCAGGTCGAGATCACGAACGGCTATCGAGAGTTGCTCGGCCGCGCGCCGTTGGCGGTCAATCTCAAGCTCGTCGAGGCCACGCGCGGTCACGCCGACGAGATGGCCCGCCTCGGCTACTTCTCGCACTTCTCGCCGACGCCTGGGCGGCGGACGCCGTACGAGCGCATGAAGCTCGCCGGCTACGAGCGGGGCATCGCCGAGAACATCGCCAACCACCCGTCCGCATCCTCGGCCCACCACGGCTGGACGCACTCCTCGGGGCACCATCGCAACCTCCTGATGGCGTCCCATTCGGAATTCGCCGTCGGCAACGTCAGCAAGTATTGGGTCCAGAACTTCGGCAACAGCTCGGAGTATCGGGACGACGAGGACTACTGATCGCCCTGGTCGTGCGTTCCTGAACGGTCCGGGCTAGCATCTGGGCCGTGCCGAGCCTGGAGATCCATCACGACGGATCGAGGAAGGTCTACCAAATCCTCGAAGACGAGCTGTATGTCGGCAGCGGCGAGCGGTCCGAGATCGCGGTCCGTGACGACGAAGTGCAGGGGCGCCATGCGCGCGTCGTGACCGAGAACGGCGGCGTGCGGATCGAGGGCCTGGAGACGGAACTCGAGGTCAACGGCGAGCTTGCGCGCGACCGCGTCCTCGAACACGGGGACCTGGTCCGGATCGGTCCCGCGGTTCTGCTGTTCCTGGAGGACGGCGAGCCGAAGCCGGTCGTGCCACGCAAGCTGCTCGAACGGCGCGCGGTGCGGGCGCCGGAGCCGGATCCCGAGCCCGAACCGCAGCTGCAGCCGAAGCCGTCGACGCGTCCCGCCACCGTGCGGGTCGCCGCGATTCCGTCGATCCCGCAGGCCGAGAAGAAGGATCCGTCGAGCATCGTCGTGGCCCCGATCCGCGGGGTGCCGCAGCGTCGCGACCCCGAGGATCGCTCGCGGCACCCGCTGCGACGCGAGGGGCGCGCGCGCGCGAGCTCGAGCACCGGTGGCGTGCCGCAGTGGATGATCATGTCGCTCGCGCTGCTCGCGGCGATCGCGATCATCGTCGTGCTCGTGCGCGTGCTCGGCGCGACCTCGGGTCACGACCCCGCGAGCCTGCTCAACCTCGCCGAGCACCGTCTCAAGGCCGGCGACATCGTCATGGCGCGGTCCTACGTGGACCAAGCCGAGAAGAGCAATCCCGACGCGCTCGAGCTGCGGCGGGTGCGCGAGCTGCGCGCGAAGATCGAAGACGTCGTCAAGACCAAGGCGTCGTTGCTCCAGGTGCAGCGCGCGCGTGCCGAGTACGACGGGCGGATCCAGCGCTTCCGGCGCACCTATCTCGACGGCAAGGAGCCGCGTCGCGAAGCAGCGCGCGAGTTCGTGCCGCTGCTGCAGGAGTGGCTCGACACGCATCGTTCCGTGTGCGCTGGCAGTCGCGACGGCCAGGGCATTCTCGAGTCGGTCGAACGGCTGCTGGCCGAATGGCGCGGCGTCGCGAAGCTCAACGAGCCGGACAACGCGACCGACATCCTGTTCAAAGCCGGGCGCCGCACACGTCGCAAGGCGCGCAGCAACTACCGCGAAGCTGTCGCGCTGGCCGACGCATGGCTCGCGCGCAACGCGAACGACGCGCGGATCCAAGAGGTCCGAGACGCGCGCGAGAAGTGGATCCGCGAGGGCGCCGACTGGTTCAACCGCAGCTGCCGCACGATCGACGACTTCGTCCGATCCGGCAACAAGGAAGAGGCGCTCAAGCGCATCGAGTTCATCGTGAACGAGGCCTCGCTACCCGACTGGGACGGCAAGGCACGCGAGAAGCTCGCGGAAGTGCAGGCGGCGCAGTAGGGGGGGTGGTGCGCGGTGCGCACCGACGCGGTGTCGAGCTTCGCTCGGCACGCGCGCTGGGTTTTGGCAGACACCAAGGACGCCAAGCACGCACCAAGATCACCAAGAAGATGGCGTAACGGCGATGCGGTCTTGCCGAAGACCAGCGGCAGACCACGATCTTCTTGCTTCTAGAGAGATGACTCAGCCGTCACGGCAGTGTGGCGTTGCCGTAGATCCCGCGACCCAGGCCGTTCGAAGTTCGAGTGCGTCGGCAAGCCGGCGATCGTTCGAACGCCCCTTTTCTTGAATCGACCGTTCGGGATGCTGACTGCTCGAGATCGTTCGAATGACCAGAGCGTCCGGCTGCTCCACTCACTTGGTGATCCTGGTGCGTGCTTGGTGATCTTGGTGTCTGCCAAAAACCAAGCGGAGAGCCCGAGCGAAGCTCGGCTCTGCCTCGGGACCCTCTGACTCCCGACCTTCTCCGACCACGCGCGCGTCAGCCAGGCGATCTGATCGGATTTCGGACGCGGGGCACTAGCTGTGGATGCGAACATCGAGTGGGGTCGAGGAACTGACGTCAGAGTTGTCAGTGCTCAACTCGGCGATCGAGGGTGCGGCATCGAGAGATGGACGGTTGTCGACCGGTGTGTTGGGCTTGCGACAGAGCAGGTAGAGCCCCGAGCAAATCTCATGTGCCCTCCGGTTGCGCACGAGGACATGGTCCAAGAACTTCAGCGGCCACAGCAGTACGAGCGGGATCGTGCGAACGATGTCGTTCAACCATCGGCGGTCCGAGAAGGTCCACAGTTCGCAGTAGTCGCCGATCAACGCCGTCAGAGCAGACGAGGGACCGGACACGATGCCGTCCACGACGACTTCGCAGCCAGCAAAAGCCTGGCGCAGTCCCTGCTTCGTCAATCGCTGAAAGTCGTTCGGGTACGCGTGGAAGTGCTGAAGGAACGGGATCTCCGTGTAGATGTAGCCACCTGGCTTCAGCACGCGCAGCATCTCGGCGATCATCTTCTGAGGTTCGCGAATGTGCTCGAGTACGGCGAGGCTTCGGATCAAGGAGAACGACTCGTCCGCGAACGGCAGCCGACAGCCGGAGCCGACGACGTTCACGCCGCCGAACATGCCGATATCCAGATTGACCGTCTTCGGCCCGGCCTCGACCAATCCAGAGCCGATCTCGAGCCTCCAATCCCCGTCAACCAGCTCGTAGGTCCGGGCAACTCTAGGATCGATCGGGAGTCGCAGCGAGCTTCCTACCGCTCGCTTCACGAGGGAGCGAACTCGCGCCAGCGCGGACTTTCGATACTCCCCCTGCATCTGCGTCGCGTCGCCATAGTCCCGCTCGATCGACTCACGCTCTTCTGGTTCGAACAAGATCGGCACGCCGTTGACCACGGGAAACTCATGCCCTTGGTCACAGAGAATCTGCGACTCGCCGTCGTTCAGCAGCGAACTCCCGCAGCACGGACACGCGAGAATCGGCAGGAGTGCTTCGATGCTTGGCATCCGCCGTACCATCGACGGATGCGACACCGCGCCTTGACTCGAATCCGGCCCGGTTCGGAACGCATCGAGTTCACCGAGGAGTAGGGCGGGTGGTGTGCGGTGCGCACCGACGCTGTGCCGAGCGAAGCTCGGCTCTGCCTCGGGACCCTCTGACTCCTACCCCGCTCCCCTCAGCCCACCTGCGACCGGTCCGTGCCGACGTTGAGCGCGCGGCGGCCGCGCTCCGCGAGCTTCTCCGGTGTCGTTTTCCAGCGTTCGTGGATCCATGGCCACTGCTCGGGGTGCTCGCGGATGATCGCTTCAACCTTCTCCGACCAAGCGCGCGTCAGCCACGCGATCTGGTCGGGCTTGGACATGCCCTTCGGCGCGTAGATCGGGTCGTGCATCTGGATACGGAAGCCGCGACCTTCGCGCACCATGAAGGTGACGAAGATCGGCACCTTCGCCGTGATGGCGATGCGGGCGGGTCCGACGGGCGTGTAGGCCGGGCGTCCGAAGAACGGCACGAACATGCCGCTCAGCGTCTTCACGTCTTGGTCCGGAACGATGCCGAGCACGCGTCCCTCGCGCAGCGCGCGGATCGCGAGCGTGGGCGACGCGTCCTGATACTGCGTTTCGAGTCGCAGCGAGGCGCGGATCCCGTCGATGATGACGTTGATGTGGGGGTTCGGCGTGCGCTTCGCGACGACCACGTTGTGGTCGGAACGGCTCGCGATCGTCGTCCAGGCGGCGAGGAGTTCCCAGTTGCCGATGTGGCCCGTGAGGCCGATCCAGCCCGAATCGTGGTCCCGTTCGAACGCGGCGACCTTCGCGCGTGCTTCGGCGTCCTCGATGCGATCCTCGAAGTAGGCGAACCCACGGTGCGACGCACACAGCCCTTCGCCGAGCGCTTCGCCGAGCATCAGGCACGACTGCTTGCCGATCCGGAAGCGCTCCTTGTGTGAGTAGCGATCCCCGAACGCGAGCTCGAGGTTGCGCAGTGCGGTCTTCTTGTGGACGAACCACAGCGCGTTGCCGAGCAGCGTCCGTGTGAACACGCGCAGCAACGGGAGTGGGGTGCGGACCATGCACCACGTCAGCGGTCGGGCGATCCAGCCGATCACGCGGCGGCGGAAGTTCCTCAGCCGGCGCCGTCGTCGGATCCGGCCGTCGGAGTGCGAGGGTGGGCTCGAGCCCACTCGTTGGCGCGCTCCTCGGAATGCTTGCGGAGTCGAGGGTTCGGGTTCAGTCCTAGACACTTCCACGACGAATGATAGCTGCGATAGAAACGCCGCATCAACTTGACGTCGACGTCGTCCTTGGTAGCGCTTCGATAGGCGGCGAGCAAGCGGCCGAGATCGCGGCCCTGGCCGCGGAACTCGAGAGGCTTGCGTCGGCGCACGCCGTCGAGATCGACCAGGTAGATCGCACGGGTCGCCGGATCCAGGATCAAGTTCTCAAACTTGAGATCCCGATTGCGCAGCCCGAGCGCGTGCAGGCGCCCGAGCGAGCGACCGAGGTCGTCTGCCGCTGCGAGTCGATCGGTGGGTGTCATCGACGCGAACGCCTCGGCGAGCGTCGGGCCGTGGATCCGGGTGACGAACACGTGCCCGCGGCCGTGGCTCAGCCGGAGCGCGATCGGGCGCGGCGTTCGGGCGCCCGCGTAGTCGAGCCAGTAGGACGCGCGGAACAGCTGCTTGGCCGCCGCGGCGTCGCGCTCCTTGACGACGAACTCGTCGGTGACCCAGACCGCGCCGCGGCGTCCGGACTTGACGGGCTCCGACGACCCCGCGGATTCGATCCAAGCCAATGCGGCGTCGTGGTGCCGTTCGCTCGGGCGGTGGAGAAACCACTCCGCGGGTGGGCTCGAGTCGACCGTTCGCACTTCGGTGTGGCGGCATGCGCGCGTCGCGCGGCGTCCGAACGCGCTGAGGCCGCGGTTGCGGAGACGCTTCGCCGAGCGGTGGGCTTCTTCGACGAGTTCCACCGATGCGCCGTAGGCCGAGAGCAGTGGGGCTGCGGAAGGGTCGCGCACCAGGCCGTCGAGCTCGAGGCAGAAGAAGCCGAGCGCTCGGGCGCGCTGCTCGAACTCGAGTGGGTTCGCGAGCACGGCGTTCGTCAGGTCGCACAGCCAGGCCGACGTGTGATCCGTCGCCAGCAGCAGGTTCTCGGGGTGGAGATCCGGCGCGTGCAGGCCGTGGTCGTGCGCTTCGCGGAGAAGTCGCCCCGCCGTTTCTGCCGCGGACGGATCGAACTCCGTGCGCGCCATCGGTCGGGCGTCGACGGATTCGGTCACGAGGAACGACTGGTTGCCCGCGCTGCCGGCGAACCGACCCGCGGCGAGGGGGCGGACCGCCGGCAGCCCGCGCCCGCGCGCTTCCCGCAGCCGTGCGAACTCTCGGACGCCCCGCGATCCGGACAGGGCGTCCCGCGCCTTGTCGGACAGGCGCACGGCGCGGTAGAGCTTGAGATGGACCTCGATGTCTCCGAGCACTCCACGCGACACGGTGCGCACGCGCGAGTGTTTGACTTCCTCGAAGTCTTCGAACGCGGAGCTGTCCCCGGCGAAGCGTTGCACCAACAGCGGTTCGAGCCACTCGGCGCACGAAGCGTCGATCTGACAGGTGACCCGGTCGCTGCGGACCGTCATGATGTCCGTCGAGTCTCGTTCGTCTGCGGGCGGGCTCGGCTGCATGTGGAAGCTACATCGATACTACCTCAAGGAGCTGTCGGCCAGCGCGGCGCTGACGTTCGTCGTGCTGTTCGGCGTCGTCCTGCTGTCGACGGTGAATCGCGGCCTCGACCGCGCTCAGGGCTTCGGTCTGATCGCGGCGACGCGCGTCATGATGTTCTGGGCGGTCGACACGCTGCCGCACCTGATGTCGATGTCGCTGCTGTTCGCGACCGTGCTCGCCTACGCGCGCGCGTCGCAGGATCGTGAGATCACGGCGATCCGCAGCGCCGGTCTGAGTCCGCGCGTCGCGATGGCGCCCGCGCTGCTCGTCGGCATCGCGTTCAGCCTCGTCGGTGGGTGGGCCCAGCACTACATGATCCCGTGGGTGCACTACGAGAAGTACCACGTGATCACCGAGGAGCTGCGCAATGTCATGGTCAACACGGGTTGGACCGACGACAAGCTGCAGTTCAAAGACAAGTTCGTGATGACCTGGGACCATCAGGACGAGAACCGCGATTGGCACAACGTCTACCTGAAGGTCGGCGAGAACGCAGATATTTCGCTCGGCTCCGGCATCTATCACGCCAGGAAAGCCTCGCTCTCGATCCAACGAGAGAAAGACGAGATTGAACTCCGGCTCTTCGACTTGAGGCAGCCGGGCGACATGTCGGCCGAGCCGACGCACTTCAACATGTTCGCGGTCAACGTCAATTTGCGATCGATCAGCGAACAATCCAGAAGGACGGAGAGCGACAAGGATCTGTCGAGTGACCACCTGCTCGCCGAGGTCGATCGCGGCCAGCACGACAATCCGAACGGGGCGCGCTACACCGTGCACCGCCGGAGCTGCTTCTCCCTGATGCCGTTCTTGTTCGCGCCGATCGGCTTCTGCATCGGCGTGCTTGCGCGCGACCGCGGTCGCGTGCTCGCGCTCGTGTTCGCGATGGTGCCGCTCGGGATCTTCTACATCTGCGACGCGATCGGCGCGAAGCTCGTGCGCGTCATCGACTGGCCGCCGGTCGGCTGGCTCCCCGCGGCCGTGATCACGCTGATCGGCGCGCCGTTCTGTTGGAGGCTCCTGCGACTCTGATGGCCGGCCGGATGGACTCCTACGTCGGCAAGGCGGTCTACGGCGCCTACTTCGCCGGCCTCGTCTTCTTGCTGATGATGACGATCGTGTTCGACGTGCTGATCAACCTGGGTCGGTATCTCGACAACGCGCAGGCGAACGGCGTTGGCACGTTCGAGCTGGTCGGCAATCTGATTCACTTCTACACGCTCAACGTGCCGTTCATGTTCGTCGTGATCGGGCCGTTCGTGACCGTGATCGCCGGAATGTTCGCGGTATCGCGGTTGATGGGGGCGAACGAGGTCGTGCCGATGCTGTTCACCGGGCGCAGCATGGTGCGCGTCCTGCGGCCGTTGCTGTTCGTCGGCTGCATCTCGGCCGGCCTCATGGTCGTCTGCTGGCAGTACGTGATCCCGCAGCTGACGGAGACGCACGACCAGCTGCGGTGCGGGCTCGAGGGGCAGGAGGCCAAGATCGAAGACCTGGTCGTGCGCATCCGCGACGATGGCAGCAAGACGCTGTTCTGCGACGAGTACGACCATGCATCACGGCGCGTGACCGGGATCGCCTACGTGGACGAGGGCTCGGGGCGACAGGATGCGATCTTGATTCGCGCGACGCACGCCGACTGGAATCCCGAGACCGAGGCGTGGGACCTCACCGAGGGTACGCGCTCCACGTCGAGCCGACAGGAGCAGCACGACCAGCCGACCCTGCAGATTCCGAAGCTCACACCGGACCTGCTCTGGCGCACGAGCAAGGAGACGAAGGAGCTCGTGACGATGTCGTACACCGAGCTCCGCGACCTGCAGATGCTGCGGCCGGGACGACGCGACTTCGTCCTCGCATTCCAAACGCACCTGACGTTCCCGTTGGCCAATTTGATCCTGCTGATGCTCGCGCTGCCGTTCTCGGTGCACTTCGAGCGCGGCCGCAAGATCGAACGGGTCTTGTTTGCGGTCCTGATTTGCGCGGTCTATCTGATCGCCGATCTGACCTGTCAGAACCTCAGCCGCTCGGGCTACCTCCACCCGATCTTCGCGGCCTGGCTGCCGCCGATCTTCTTCGGCTCCTTGGGGGTGGTCTTCTTCGGGAGTATCCGGACGTAATGGCGAACACGAGTGGCGAAGAGCGCAAACGGATCCAGGGTCCGGTGGTGGTAGCGGTGCTGGCCGTGATCGTGCTGGGCTTCGGCGGACTGATCTACTGGTTCGCGGCGACGGGAAAAACGCGGTATCAGTAGCCGTCCAGCTGCTCGCAGAACGCCGCGTGCTCCGACGACGAGCTCGGGTGGGCCTTCGAGATAGCCGTCTTTGGACACGATTGTCGCGCCATCGCGGCCGGACTCGACCCGCAAGAGCGCGTCGGGTTGCGGCGCGTTGTCGAGATCGAGTCGCACGGTCGTGTCGGTCGAAGTCTGCACGCCCGGCGTCGCCGCTTCGTAGTTGCCCAGCCAGGTGCCGAGGAATGCATGCGGGCGACCATGATGATCATGCCGAACCGCGGACGACACGAAGACCACCCCTTCGATGAGTTCGGCACGAAACGACTCGGGCATCGCGGCATAGCGCCGCTCGAACTCGATGCGGGAGAGACGGTCGCCGTTCTGGAGCGGTGGGGGTGGTTCGGGCAGCGGAATCGCGGTTCGGGTCATCGAACGGAAGAGCACGGGGGAGTTCTCGCGGATTGTACATGGTTCACCCGTTGGGGAACGGGGGACGCCGATTCCGCCGGATGAAACGCGCGGTCCGAACGCTTAGGAACCTGTCAGTCCTTCGCCCGCAACTCCTCGACCCACCCCGAAACCTTCGCCAACGCATCCATCGGCGTCATCTGGTTCGGGTCCACCGCCTCGATCTCGCGCAGCAACTTCTCGCGCGGCGTCGGGAACAGCGTCAGCTGCTTGGCCGCGCGCTCTTCGCCCGGCGCCGTGAGCTGTTCGCGGATCGATTCGCCCTCGTCTTCGAGTCGGTCGAGCACTTCGCGCGCGCGCGTCAGCACCGGCTTCGGGATCCCCGCGATGCGGCCGACGTGGAGGCCGTAGCTGCGGTCGGTGCCGCCCTCTTCGATGCGGTGCAGGAAGACGATCTCCTCGCCCCACTCCTTGACCGCGACGCGCGAGTTCACGACGCCCTGGCCGGAGTCGGCGAGCTCGTTGAGCTGGTGGTAGTGGGTCGCGAACAAAGCGCGGCACTGGACGCGGTCGCGCAAGTCCTCGGCGATCGCCCACGCGAGGGCGAGGCCGTCGAAGGTGCTCGTGCCGCGGCCGACCTCGTCGAGGATCACGAGGCTCTTGTCGGTCGCGTTGTTGAGGATGTTCGCGGTCTCGGTCATCTCGACCATGAACGTTGACGCGCCGCGGCTGATGTCGTCGGAGGCGCCGACGCGGGTGAAGATGCGGTCGACGATGCCGATGTGTGCGCGGGTCGCGGGCACGAAGCTGCCGACCTGCGCGAGCAGCGCGATGAGCGCGTTCTGGCGGATGTACGTCGACTTGCCGGCCATGTTGGGGCCGGTCAGCAGGATCAGGCGGCGTTCGGGCGGGTCGAGCGCGATGTCGTTCGGCACGAACGTGCCGGCGGTGTGCGTCGCCTCGATGACCGGGTGGCGGCCGTCCTCGATGTCGAGCACGCCCGAGTCGTCGACGGTCGGCCGTTTGTAGTTGCGTTCGCGCGCGACGCGAGCGAAGCCGGCGTAGACGTCGAGTTCAGCCACGAGCTGCGCGGTGCGCTGCAACCGCTCGACCTCGTTCGCGACCTGATTGCGGAGCTCGACGAAGAGGTCGTACTCGAGCGACTTCGACGAGTCCTCGGCCTTCAGCACCTTGGTTTCGAACGTCTTGAGTTCGTCCGTGATGTAGCGCTCGGCGTTCTTCGTCGTCTGCTTGCGGACGTAATCGGCCGGGATCTCGATGCCCTTGTTGCCGTGCGTGATCTCGATGTAGTAGCCGAAGACCTTGTTGTAGCCGACTTTGAGGTTGGGCACGCCGAGGCGCTCGGACTCGCGGGCCCGGTAGTCGGCCATCCACTGCTTGCTGTCGTGCGCGAGCGTGCGGAGTTCGTCGAGCTCGGCGTGGAACCCCTCGCGGATCAGGCTGCCTTCGCGCACGGTCAGCGGCGCCTCGTCGATGAGGCGAGCTTCGATCTCGGTCGCGATGTCGTCCAGCGGGTCGAGCTCTTCGTGTATGCGGACGAGCGCCGGAACCTGACAGCTCTCGAGCGACGCGCGCACGTGGGGCAGTCGACGCAGGCTCTCTTTGAGCGCTACGAGATCGCGGGCGTTCGCGCGTTCAGTCGAAATGCGCGCGGTGAGGCGCTGCAGGTCGAGCACTCCGGCGAGCTGGTCGTCGATTGCGTTGGCCTTGCCGCTGTCTTCGAACAGTTCGGCGACCGCGGCCTGGCGCGCGCCGATCGGCTCGGGCGTCGCGAGGGGCGCGAGGAGCCACTCGCGCAGCAGTCGGGCGCCCATCGGGGTGCGGGTTCCGTCGACGACTTCGAGTAGCGGCGTGCCCTCGCCGTCGCCGCGCAGCGTCTCGACGATCTCCAGGCTCTGTCGCGTCGTGCGGTCGAGGTACATCAGCTCGCCCGTGCGGTGGACGTCGATGCGGCGGATGTGCGGAAGTGCGGCTCGCTGCGTTTCCTCGAGATACCCGATCAGGGCGCCAGCGGCGCCGATCGCGGCGTTCATCTCGGCGATGCCGAAGCCGTCGAGCGTCGTCGTGCCGAAGAACTTCTGGAGGCAGCTACTCGCGGTGTCGATGCCGAAGTCGTAGCTCGCACGCCGGGTGAGCGTGACCGGGCCGGTGCGCAACGTCGCGTCGAGGTCGTGCTCGTCTTCGCTGATCAGGATCTCGGCGGCATCGATGCGGCCGAGTTCGTCGAGTAGCTCGCCGGCTGAGCATTCGCTGACGGTGAACGCACCCGTCGATAACTCGATCCACGCGAGGCCACGGACGTCGCGCTGCACGGTGACGGCGGCCAGATAGTTCGGCCGATTCGTGCGCAGTAGGTTGTCTTCGGTGAGCGTCCCCGGCGTGACGACGCGCACGACACGGCGGTCGACGACGCCCTTCGCTTCCTTCGGGTCCTGCACCTGCTCGCAGATCGCGACCTTGTAGCCGCCCGCGACCAGTCGCTGCAGGTAGCCGTCGACCGCGCGCACGGGGACGCCGGCCATCGGGATCGGGTTGTCGCCCTTGTTGCGCGCCGTCAGCGTGATGCCGAGCGCCTTGCTCGCTTCCTTCGCGTCGTCGTAGAAGAGCTCGTAGAAGTCTCCCATGCGGAAGAAGAGCATCGCGTCGGGATGCTGTTCTTTGGCCGCGAGGTATTGGGCCATCGCAGGGCTGGTGCCCTTCGCCTTGCTCATACGTCGGCGTTCCCCTCAGCAGCGGGTCTGTCTGTTGCGGGTTTGGGTGCGAGCGCCGCGAGTTCGTGGATCGCCGTGACGATCAGTTCGGCGGCGCGCGCGACATCGTCGCTGGAAGTCGTGCGCGAGAAGGAGAAGCGCACGACTTCCCGCGCCGCCCGCCGATCGAGACCGATCGCCTTCAATACGTGGTTCTCGCGCGAGTCGTCTTCGCCGTGGCAGGCCGAGCCCGTGGAGAACGCGACCCCGCGCGCGGCGAGCGTTTCCTGCAGCGTGTTGCCGCGCACGCCGGGGATGCGGAGCGACAGGATCTGCGGCAGGCCGCGCTCCGGATCGCCGAGGCGCGCCGTTCCCGGGCAATCGCTGGCGATCGCTTCGAAGAGAGTCGAGTTCAGCTCCAGCGAATGGGCGCGCTGCTGCGCGAGGTCGGTCAGCACGATCTCTGCTGCCCGCGCCATCGCGACGGCGCCGGCGACGTTCTCGGTGCCGCCGCGCATGCCGTCTTCTTGGCCGCCGGCGGGTTGGATCGGCGCGATGCGCGCGCTGTTCGACAGCGCGAGGCAGCCGACGCCGCGCGGGCCGTGAAACTTGTGCGCGGAGATCGCGGCGCTGTCGATCGGGCAGCTGTCGAAGTCGAACGCGACCTTGCCGTAGGCCTGCACCAGGTCGAGATGCACGTGTGCGTCGGGTGCGCGTTCGCGGATCAAAGGCACGATCTCGTCCAGCGGTGCGAGCGAGCCGAGCTCGTTGTGTCCGTGGAGGATCGCGATCGCGCGGACGTCGGGACCGAGCAGCGGCTCGAGCGTCGCCGCCGACGGCGCGCCGGATGCATCGACGCCGTATTCGACGAACTCGTAGCCCATGCGCGTGAGCAGGGTTCTCTGCGCGAGGACCGCGTCGTGGTCTGCGGTCCCGACCAGGACACGCCCCGGTTCCCGGGCGAGGGCGGCGCCGCATACGCCGAGAAAGTCCGCTTCGCTGCCGCCCGACGTCAGCACGAGGCGTCCCGCACCGAACGACCCGCGCATGAACTGCCGCGCGTCCTCGAGCAGCCGCTGCGGTCGTTCCCCGAACGAATGGGTCGACGACGGGTTGCCGAAGTGCTCGACCTGCACCTCGCGCATCGCGTCTGCCACCTCAGGCAGCATCGGCGTCGTGGCGGCGTTGTCGAGGTAGATCGGGTGCATGCGAAGGGAGGAGGATAGCGATGAGGTGGTGCGTTTTCCCGCGGCGGCTCGGGGCGCAGTCTGCGCTACTCCGCATGTTGCGGCTTCACGCCACCGCCCCCAAAAGCCGATATCATCGACATGTGGACATGGCTCCTCCTCGGCTGGCTCGGGCTCGCGCTGCTCGGTGGCGCGATCTACGCGCGCTGGCGATCCGAGCGGCGCCGCGTGCCGAAGCGGGCCGAGGCGTTCCTCGAGGCGTTGCACAACGCGGTGGCGAGTGTCGGGGACGGGGTGTCCCTCGGTGGGATCGTGCCCGGTCGGTTCACCGGAGTGTTTGTCGTCGACGGGCAGGAAACGCCGGTGCCGCTGCAGCCGTTGCGCGGGCACTGGGAGGCCTTTCCCCATGACCTGCCGCAGATCGTGAAGCGCCTCGTCGGGGAGATCCGCGAGGACGGACTCGATCGGACGAACGACTTCGACTTCGGCGAGCTCGCGACGGACATCCTGCCGCAGATTCGCAGCGTGTCTTGGATCGAGGAGAACTCGCCGGCGTTCGGCGACGGGCGTCTCGTGTATCGGCCGCTCGGACCGGATCTCGCCGTGTGCTACGTGATCGATGATTCGTGGTCGATGGTGTTCGTCTGCGAGGGGCATCTGCGCCAGTGGCGTCGCGCCGAAGAAGAACTGTTCGGACTCGCGCGACGCAACCTCGCCGAGCGCACCGACGCGGAGACCGGGAATCGGATTCACCGCGGTGATCCGATCGTCGTGCGGTCCGCGGACGGCTACGCCGCCGCGCGTTTGCTGCTGCTCGACGTCGACCAAGCCGACGACATTCTCGTCGCTCTGCCCGACCGCGACGTGCTGTGGATCGGCGAAGCGGGCGATGCCGATCTCGGCGATCTGATGGCGCGCAACGCGGAGGAGAATGCGCAGGCGTCGCGGCCGGTGTCCTCGACGCTCTACCGTGTCAGCGATGGCGTGCTGACGGGCTGCGAGTAGTTCTCAGCGCAGCTGCGAGCTGATCTTCACGAGCTCGTCGCCGCGCACCGTGACCGGGTGCCTCGTGTCCGCGGCCTCGAGCCCGTGGACGATCACGAGGTAGGGGCCGAACCCGATCGACTCGAAGCGCACGCGGAACGTGCCGTCCTGGCTCGGCGATACGCCGCTGTGGTCTTCGGCGTGCCAGTAGGAGTCGTCGGTTCGCGCGAGTTCGACGATCGGCGGCTTCGAGAGCGAACCGAGGGCGACAGTGACCGAGCCGAGCTCCGTCGGCAGGCGGGCTTCGAACGAGTCGCCGGCGCCGACTCGAGCGGTCACGCGGCTCGAGTATGCGCGACAGGCGGAGCGTCCGCTCGCCACCAGAACGACCTGGTGCTCGCCGGCGCGCACGCGCACGCGGTGCTCCGGCGCCGAGTCCGCAGGGACGCGCGAGACCACCGCGTTCGATTGGCCATCGACGACCGCGACGTCGAAGCCGGGTGCCGTCACCGCGGGCTCGAGTCGGATCACGAGCTCGGCGAGCCCGCGTGCGGCGAGCGCGGCGCGACCGACGGTCGCTTCGTCGAAGCGACGCACCGGGGCCAGGCGTTGGATGTCCGCATCCACGTCGGCGGGGAGCTCGACGCGGGCGCTCGATCCGGCGAGCGGCACGTCTTGCTTGTGCATCGACTGGATCGCTGCCCAGCCGCCGAAGACGACGCCGGTACCGACCAGGAGCAACAGAAGGATGTGGATGAGGAGCTTGATGGCGGGAGTCTAGCAGTGGCTGGGGATCAGGACGCGCTCACGTCGAGACCGTCGTCGGGTGTCGCGGTGTCCTGGTCGCGTCGCGGGAGGGGATCCGGCGGGCCGCCGATCGACTTGTAGTGGGCCGCGAGGCCGTCGAGCAGCTCTTGTCGTTCGTCGTCGTCGATCAGGCGGACGTGCTCGTCGACGTCGAAGAACGGCTTGCCGCGGCGCCAGCACGCGTCCGCGGGGTCCTCCGAGTCTTGCTGCGCCTTCGCGAGGGGCTCGTCGTAGAACCAGCGCTTGCGCTTGTCGGTGCGGCGCACGAGGAAGTCGGTCGTGATGTCGAAGAGCTCGACGAGCATCGACAGGTAGTCCGCGGTTGGCGTGTGCTTGCCGGATTCCCACGAGCGGATCGTCTGCGCGGAGACGCCCAGGCGGTCGCCGACCGCGGCGGTCGACAGCCCCGCGCGCTTGCGGAGGTAGGTCAGCCGCGCGCCGACTTCGCGCCGGATGGCGTCGCGGATCTCGGAAGGGTCGGACACGGAATGGAGTCTGGGTTCTGCGCGACCAGATCGCTTCGGTATCGCAGGATTTCCTTGCGGAGCAACAGGTTACCACGAGTCGGCGCACCGGAACAGGCGCGCGGGGACGGTGGGTCGATGCCAGGGAATTCTCCGATAGACAAGATATCTTTGCATACAAAGGTTTGTCTGGCTAGCGTGCCGGAGGATCGGCCCGGGGGAACCGGGTCGACGACACGCTCGACTCGCTCTGCTCAGCCCCCTGACATCGATGAACCCAGCACCTTCGCAAACCGCCCCGCGGCGCTCTCGGGCGCTCGCTCCCGTCGACCGGAATTTTGCCCGTTTTCGTCGGACCCGAGACCCGGAGGCTCTCGATTCCGTCGTGCGCGAGGCCAGCCCGCCGCTCTACTCGGCTGCATGTGCCCTGACCCGGGACGCGTCGATGGCCGAGGATCTCGTCCAGACGACGTTCGTCGCGGCGATGGATCGGGCCGGCTCCTACGACCCGAGCTTCCCGGTCGTCCCTTGGCTGATCGGAATCCTCCAGAACCGTGCGCGTCGCCTGCATCGCGCGGAGGGACGTCGGCCCGATCCGGAGCGGCTGCGCTTCGCGCCCGCGGGTCCGGACCCACAGGCCGCGGTCGTCGCGGACGAGCTCCGGGGAGAACTGCGCCATGCGCTGCGCCGACTGCCCGACAAGTATCGAACGGTGCTGCGCCTGCACCTCGAGTGCGGGATGACGCCGCTCGACATCGCAGCGACGCTGCGGCGGTCGAGGAGCACAGTGCGCACCCAGATCATGCGGGGTTTGGAGAAGCTGCGGCGGCTGATGGGGACGGGCACGGTTGAAGGATGAAGACGCGTCGCGTCGCGTCGCGTCCCGTCTCCCTCCCTCCCTCCCTCGAAGTCGTGGCTCCACTTGCCCTTGCCTTTGCCCTTGCCTGCCCCAAAAAATGGCCCCGGATGCGTGTAGGGCGCACCCAGGGCCAAGACCGGCGTCGCTCCCTCGTCTCTACAGGAACGTCACCGTCATCCCGTCCGTCGTCGCGAGCAGCCCGTTGCCCGCGTTCAGGCTCAGGGACACGGCTTGCAAGAGCAGGTGGTGACCCGACAGTCCGCCGGGGACGAAGATGTTGCCGAGCATGCCGGCCGGGCCGATCGAACCGGACTGCAGCACGAAGTGGTTCGAGCCGCTGAACCAGATGCCGGGGAACGGGATGGGCGTCGGCGTGCTGGAGGAGAACAGTTCGCCGACGAGGAATGCGGGTTCGTTTGCGAACTGGCCTTCGAACGACCGGACGCGGGTGTAGATCACGTCGGCCGGATTCGCGACCTGCGCGGGTTGGCCACTGAGGAACGACGCGTTGACGTTGATCGAGGCGCTGAGGAACAGGTCTTCGCCGCTGCCCGGGTAGTACGAGTGGTAGAAGCCGCCGGTGCTGTCGCCGACGGTCTGCAGGCTCACGGTCGCGTCCGGGATGTGATTGCCATCCGCGTCGAAGAGGACCTGCAGCGAGTCGAACACGTCGAAGTTCGCCGGGTTGACGTTCTGCAGCGATACGCGGGCCTTGCCGTTGGACAGCGCGCAGATCGCACCGCTCTGCAGTCGGATGGCGAAGTCGACGCCGCGGCGGTCGAAGAAGAAGCTCGCCGGGGCGGTTTCGAGGAGGCCCGCTTGGCCGATCGCGACGAACGTGCCGTCCGCGCGCAGATGCCCGAACTGGGAGCCCGCGTGCAGGCCCGGCGCGTACGTCATCACGGTGTCGAGCGAGCGCAGGCGTCGGCCCGGCGTCGTGTCGATGCGGTAGCGGAGGTCGGTGGGGCGCACGGACGTCTCGGTCAGCGCGCTTGTCAGCGCGCTGTTGAGCTGCATCTGGGTGGCGGCCGTCGATCCGTACGCGAGGTCCTGATAGCGCGCGGCGCCCTGATTCTGGGTCATCGCGTCGGCGAGGGCGTGGTAGTTGGCACCCGCGCCGTGCTTGGCGGCGATCAGCGCCTTGATCGAGTTCGCAATGTCGTGGACGTGCTCGAAGTCCGGCGCATCCGGGTGTTCGGCCATGAACACGATCGCGGGTTCGCCATCGCCCGCACCGATGTCCGTCTCGCTGCCCTGCACGCCGGTGATCGGCGGGGCCTGGGAGTCGCTGATCACGATGCGGCAGGGGCCCGTATCGCCGGCCGTCGCGGTCAGGTTGATGCCAGCGGCCAGGAGCTTGGCGTTGACCAGCTGCAGGATCTGCGCCCGTTGGGCGGCGGTGAAGCCGCTGGGCTGCGAGAAGGCGACCCAGCCGGACTCGAGTTCGACGGACTCGTTCGAGCCGAACGTGATGGTCTGGGCGGAGAGGAGAGGCAGGCTCGACAGCGCGGCGGCGACGATCGATCGGAGATTCATGCGGACTCGCTTCCTTGAAGGGTTCGAGTCCCTGAGCGAGATCGCCGGGTCGGCTCCGCCAGTCGCGCCGCGATTTCTTCGGCGGACGTTAAGGGCGGCGACTATTGACTGTGACGCGACGCAAGCGCGTTGGAGGAAGGACGAGGAGTCGACGCGTCCGGCCGGGCATTTGAAGGAGAGGTGTTCGGTCGGGCGCTTTTTTGGTGCGGTTCGACGCGGAAACCCCGCCCCGGAGCGGCTGCGAGGTTTTTTTCGTCCGGCGTTAAGGCGCAGGACTATCCACCTCCATAGGGGAGCCCGCGGGTCCCCTGCTCGAACCCTCTTTCCCATTGAGCCCGAACCGCAAAGGGCGCGCGCTATGGCTTGCGACATCTCGATTTCCCCCGCCGACGTCATTGACCCGAACGTTGGCGCTTCGATCAAGAACTCCGGCTCCACCGACATCACGGTTTCGATCAAAGGCAACGGCGGGCTCACGGACTCGGTCGTCGTTCCAGCCGGTGAAACGAGAATCTGGAAGCCGACCGCTGGATGGGAGACCGCGACATTCTCTGCTCCGGACTGCGCCGACCAAAACCGTGTGATCGGCGCGCGAGCCGGTGGCGGTCAGGGCGCCTAGGCGGCTTCAGCCATCGACCGCGCGGCGCCACCAGACCACGACGTTCTTGACGTAGTTCTCGAGTTCCGGCCGTTCCACTGCGACCTGCCGGACTCGGTATATGCCGGCCTTGAGCATCGAGATCAGCGTCAAGACGTCCTCCGTGGCCATTGGCGTTGGATCGAGTAAGGCCGCCGTGGCCGCTTCGAAGCCGCCTTCGTAGTCCTGTTCGAGTGGGGCTGCCGACGTCAGGGCATCCCGCAACGACGCCCGCATCGGGTCCGTCAAAAGGTCGCGGGAATTCAACAGCTTGGTCGTGTCCGACACGTTGCTGTGGATATGCCCCAACGCAAGCTGGAGTTCTCGTTGTTCGCGGTTGGCGTGTGCCTGCAACGCGTCGAGTGCGTCCCCGAACGAGAGCTCGTCCTGGTAGTAGCCGTTCCAGATCCAGTACCCGCCGCCCGCAAGCATCGCCATGAGCGCGAGCATCGCGACCATGCGCGGGAAGATCCCGATCTGCGGTGAGCGCGTCGTCGTCTCGATCGCGTCGCGTTGTTTCTGCGCGAGCTTCATCACGGCTGCGATGCGTGCGCTGCTCGGGCCGGCGACGGTCGGAACCGCCGCGCGGATCAGCGCCTTCTCCTCGTCCGTCCATTCGACGGGTGCGTGTTCTGGTTCGGTCATTGCTCTCCTTCCTGCGACGCGGTCGCGAGCGACCGCGCGTTCCTCTTGTTCCAATCCGCTCGGAACCGCTCCATCTTCCCTTTGATGCGGTGCCGTAGCTGGTAGACGACCTCCTTCGTCGAGCCGTTCGGCATGCGCCGGGCCACCTGCTCGGCCGTCTCTTCGCAGTTCGCTTCGGCCTCGGCGCGCAGGAGCTCCTGCTCGCGCGGAGTGAGTTCCTCGCGCACGAAGTTGCTGACGGCGAGCTCGAATGCCGTCGGCACGCGGTCCGGGTTGGCATCGTCGGCGATCTCGGCGTGATCTGTCTCGAGCGGGACCGGCTGGCCGTTGCGCAGCTTCACTGCCCTATTCAGCGAGTAGAACGCAGTGCGGTAGAAGTAGCCGCCGAGGTTCCGGTTGGCGTCGAGTCTGTCAGCTACTTCCGGTTGGTTCATCGCGAGTGCAGCGTCGCTCAAGCAGTCCTGCAGGGCGTGGTCCCCCTCTTCGAGTCCGAACCGCTTGCTCAGCTGGGTGGTCGCGAGGGGACCGAACTGCGTCAGCAACGCCTCGACCCCGCGGGGATCCCCGCAGCGCAGGTGCTTGACGATTTGGTCGTTGTCCAAGGGCGCCATGGTCACGAAGGCGCGACCCGTGTCGCACTGGGGATAGGGCTGATCCTCAACGAAACCGCCGGGATTATTTGCCGCCTCGCATTCGGACGAGGAAACGCCACAGCGCCTGCCGCTCGTCCGCGGAGAGATAGTCGAAGGCCGGCATGTCCTCCGTCCCCAAGGTGCCCTCGGGGTCGTCGAGGACTTCGAAGAATTCCTCCGGACCGTAGTCGGCGAGGAACTCCTCGAACGGCGGGGCATCGAACCGTTCGGCGCCGTAGGTCGCGCCGTCGATGGTCCACTCGTGGCAGTCCGTGCAGCGGAGGCGGCGCAACGTGAGGTAACCCTGCTTCTCCGCGTGGTTGCAACCCAGCGGGTACGGCAGCGTCGGCGGATTGTCGGGTTCGTCGAGTGCGCCCGCGGTCGTCAGGGCCGCCAGAGCGAGCAGCGTCGTGACGCCGAGCGCCGTCGTCTTCGGCCGCTTGCGCCAGTGCCGCTCCGGGCCGCGATCGACGAACGGCAGCAGCACGAGGCCGACGACGAACAGATTCGGCAGCCAGAACGTGCCGACCGTCTCGAACGGCCCCTTGAACCACTTGAGCAATTCGAACGCGGCGAGGAAGTACCAGTCGGGGCGCGGCTGGTAACTCGTGTCCGAGGGTTCGGCGAGCGCCTCGAGAGGCGCGGGCGCGGCTGCGGCGAGTGCGAACAGCAGCCCAGCGACGGCGATTCCGACGATGGCTTCCTTGAGCACGTGGTGGGGGAAGTACGGTTCGCCCGGCGTGCCTTCGTCCCCGACCGGTCGTCCCGGCGCAGCGACGCCGTGGCGTTGGATCAGGAACATGTGGGCCGCGAGCAGGCCGACGAATGCGAGCGGTAGCAAGACGACGTGGATCACGTAGAAGCGAGTCAGCGTCGGCGGACCGACCTCCGCGCCACCGTTGAGGGCTTCACGCACCGCGGCGCCGACGATCGGCGCCTTTCCGGCGATGTCGGTGCCGACCTTCGTCGCGAAGAACGCCTTCTGGTCCCAGGGCAGGAGGTAGCCGGTGAACCCGAACGCGAGGACCACGCCGAGCAGACCGAGGCCGGTGAGCCACGTGAACTCGCGGGGAGCCTTGTAGGCGCCCGTGAAGAACACCCGGATCATGTGCGCGACCACGAGGACGACGAACAGCGACGCGCCGTAGTGGTGGAGTCCGCGGACGAACCCTCCCCACGGCACGTCGGCTTCGAACGCGCGGATCGAGTCGTAGGCCAAGTCCGCCGACGGCACGTAGTGCAGCGCGAGCGCGACCCCGGACAAGAACTGGATCACGCAGACCGTGAGCGCGGCATAGCCGATCGTGCGCAGCCAGCCGATGCCGGCCGGCGGCCGCTTCTCGGACATGCTCGATCGCCACACGTTAACGAGGCCGAGCCTGTCGTCGAGGAAGTCGAGGAGTCGGCGCACGTCAGATTCCCACGAGATGGATCATGCCGTTCGGCTCGGCTGGAATGTCGAGCGGCAAGCGGCGGAGCGGGCGTGGCGGTGGGCCGTCGAGGACTTCTCCGGTGCGAGAGAACACGCCGCCGTGGCACGGACAACGCAGCGGGCCGTTCTCCCCTTCGGTCTGTGCGACGGTGCGCAGCTGCACCGGGCAGCTGAGGTGAGTGCACTCGCCGAGCATCGCGATCGGCGGCGAGTCGTCGGTCTCGCGCGTCACGAAAACAACGCGCGACACGGTCTCGACCAGCGGACCGCGTCGCATCTCGAACGTCACGGCGCGCTCGAGGATCGCGCCGTCCGCGGGAACTTCGTCGAGACGACACAGCGGGATCTTGTCCGGGAGCTCGCTGTGCGCGGGCGCGAGTCCGGCGCGCGCCGCGGCGATCACGGCGCCGACGATCGGAATCGCACCGAGCGTCGCCGCGAGAACCGCGAGAAAGCCGCGTCGGGATTCGCTGGCTGGGGGTTTTGTCATCCTGCACGGATTGTCGAACCCCTGCGCACGCGCACAAGCGCGAAGGCGGGCAGATCGCCCGCCGCGCCTACTCGACGACCGTGATCTGGGCGGCGTCGGAGAACGTCAGGCCCAGCGCGTTCAAGCTCGGGTGCAGGAATGCGCCCTGCTGCAGGAAGATCCCGCCGACCAGCGCCGGGTTGTTCGGGATCTCGATCGTCCACGTGACCTGGCCCGCGATGTTGGCGAGCGGGAACGTGATGTCCGGGCCGACGTACATCGCACAGCCGGGAGCGCCGAGGATCGTGATGTCGATCGGCAGCGGCGTGCCGAAGAACGACACCGGGTCGAAACCCATGATGCCGAACGCGGCGGCGCCGAACGGCGCATCCGAGATCTTGGTCGTGAACGGGTATGCGAGGCTCGCCGCCTGGCCGGCGATCGGCGACATCGCCGGTGTCGCAGGCGCGCTCCCGGCGCAGCCCGAGCCGAATGCGGTCCACTCGTTCGCCGTCGGCGTCATGAACTTCTTGATGGCGTCGTACCACACCTGCGCCATGAGCTGCTCGCCGGCGTCGTTCGGGTGGAGACCGTCGTAGAGGAACGGGTGCGGATCGTTCGGGTTCGCCGGCGGCGGGCCGAACGCCGAGTAGTGGTCGACGAGCACGACTCGGGACTCCGGCGTGTCCTTCTCCGTGACGATCGGCGGCATCATCGCGTTCAGAAGATGATGGTTGCCGAAGTTGCGGGGCAGGATCTGCGCCAGCAGCACCGTCACGTTCGGGTTGACGCCGCGCAAGATGTCGATGCACTGCTTGAGCTCGTTGATCGTGCCGGTGCGGCTTTGTCCGGCGATCTCGTCGTTGGTGCCGAGGTGGATCAGCACGATGTCCGGCAGGTTCTCCCAGGTCCACCACTGCAGGTCCATCAGGATGTGGTTCACCTGCCAGCCCGAGTAGGACTCGTGATCTTGGTCGAAGTTCGGGTTTGCGGGCGCGCCGCCCCAGACACCGAAGTTGTGCCCGACGAAGTCGAACGAGTAGCCGTTGCTCGTGAGCAGTTGGTCCAGATAGTAACGATAGCTGTGTCGGCCCGCGGACGATTCGGTGATCGAGTCCCCGAGCGGACAGATGCGCACCTGAGACGAGACTGGCTGGGCGAGTACGCACCCCAGCACGGCGAGAGCGGCGGTCGCGCGGGCGCACCGGGCGACGAAAGTATCTAGGCCGAATCGCGTCATGGTATGTGAGATCCCTCTGTCGATCGCTTTCGAGCTTGGCGAAGGAGCAGATGCGGGGGGCTCGGGGAATGATACCGCCTGGCGCGGAACCAGTGGCTCTCGGATCTCCCCGCGCCCCGTATTGTCTCGGCAAAGGGCCGTCGACGGAAGCAGTTTCCCGAAGCGGATCTCGCGATGCCAAGGCCGGGTGCGCTTAACCGCAACCCCGGGCTGCTTCGGACTCATTTCGCGAGGGTTTTTCGCCGCGCGGCGCCGCTTCGCGCCCTCGGCACCGCGTAGGTGCCGATCTGGTCCTTCGGCTTCGTGTCGAGCCGGCGCCACTCGTGTTCGAACTCGTAGTTCTCTTTCTCGGCCGCCTTCTCCTTGCCCCAGATCATCAACCAGAACTTCAGCGTGTACCACACGTTCCAGAAGATCTCGTTGTTCTTGACCATGAAGCAGAACCGGCGCCACATGTAGGCCGGGTTCTTGAAGTAGGCCTCGGCGTAGAACTTCTTGAAGAAGACCTTCACGGTCTCCCAGTCGAGCGTCGGGTGGTCGTAGATCTCTTCGGCCTTGTTGTAGACCGTGTACTGGTCCCAATCGAAGGTCTTGATCCGACCTTCCTGCCGCAGCCTGCGGAACATCGGCGTGCCGGGATACGGCGTTGTCATCCCGCACTTCATCGTGTCGAGGCGCACGCGGCGCGCGTAGTCGATCGTGTCCTGCATCGACTTCTCGGTGTCGCCGGTCAGCCCGACCATGAAGAAGCCGTTGGGCTCGAGTCCGGCGTCCCGCGCCATCTCGACGGCTTCGACGCCCTTGTCCAGGGTCGCGCGTCCGCCCTTGCCGAACGCTTGCAGCACGTCTTCGTTGCCGCTCTCGAAGCCGAAGTAGACCCGGTAGCATCCCGCGCGCTTCATCAGCGAGAACAGCTCGGGGTTCGCGCTGTCGACGCGGATGCCGTTTGTGCACGTCCACGCCATCTTGACGTTCTTCCGAATGATCGCTTCGCACACGCGCGACGCCCATTCGTTGTCACTCGTGAAGATGTCGTCGACGAGGACCGCCTCGCGGAAGCCGAGGTGCTGCAGCTTGAGCAGTTCGTCCGCGCAGCGCTCCGGTGACTTCTTGCGGTATCCCAGGCCCATCGTGTTCTTCGAGCCGCAGAAGTCGCATTGGAACACACAGCCGCGGGAGAACTCGATCGTGCTGACCGGGCTGTGGCGCGCGATGATGCGGGTCATCTTCTCGTTGCAGTCCGGCGGGTACTCTTCCCACGCCGGCATCGGGAGGTCGTCGAGATCCTCGAGGAGGCCGCCGGACATGTTGACGCGGATGCCGTTGCCGTTGCGCCAGTAGAGGCCTGGGACGTCCTCCATCTCGCGACCGTCGAGGAGATCCGCCAATACGAAGTCCCCCTCGCCCGACACGATCGCGTCGAGACGGGACTCCCGCATCGTTTCCATCGGCAGCGCGGACGGGTGTGCGCCGCCGCCGATCGTCAGGATGTCCTCGGAGATGTCCTTCACGAGAAAGGACATGTCGCGCATCTGGTTCGCCAGCGGCGTCGTCGCCGTGATCCCGACGGCATCGGGTTTCTCGTCGAGGATGAGTCGGCGGATCATCGACGGGTCGTACTGTCGGTACGACAAGTCGAGGATCTTGACCTCGTGGCCACGCTCCTTCAGAGCCCCGCCGATCGCGGACAAGCTCAGAATCGGATAGACGGGGAATGCGAGTCCGCCTTCGTTCGAGCCGTACGTCCGGAAATAGGACGGGTTGATGAGGAGTGCCTTACCCATGGTGTGAGAGCGCGCTGAGAGCAGGGAGAATCCTAGCTCGCTGGGGCAGGAGGGAGTAGGAGGCCGGATCCGGAAACCTGCGGTATGGACGGGAACACTCGATGCGGCCGGGATTTTCGCTGAGAAGGAACTGCGATGCGGGCGACGCGTGTTCGCGCGGTCGGCCGGCCCGTCTACCCGCGGATCTGATCCAAGATGCTCGGATCCTGGATCCGCTTGTCCCGTGCGAGCAGCAGCACCTTCGACAGCACTTCGGCCGTGCGGGGGTCGTCGTCCGCGAACGGCAGGAACAGCCGCCCGCGGTGCTGCGAGTGCACGGCCACGATGTAGAGCGCGCGGCCGCCGAGAAGCTGCGCTTGCGCGCTGCCGAAGTGCACGGAGTACTCGGCGAGCTCCCCGCGGATGATTGCGTTCGATTCACGGATCTCGACGTTGTCGAGGCGTAGGAGGGCGCAACTCTCGCGGAGCAGCGCCGCGCGCATCTCGACGGTCGACGCGGTGGCCTCGGGATCGACGCCGCCCTGGTGCGCGACGCTGACGACGAGGTCGAGGTCGCGCATCGTCTCGGTGAAGACTCGCGGCGGGACGTCGGCGAGCTCGAGGGCCTTCCAGTCGCCCTTCTTCGTGAACACGACGCACTCGACCGTCAGCCCTTCGATATCCGCCGGAGAGTAGAACGCCTCCTCGAATCCGAGCCGTGCGGTCAGGCCCTCGTCGTGAAACGTGCGACTGACGCCTTCCTCCGGCTGGGCGACCCAGCCGCGGCTGCCGAGCAGGGAGAGCGCTTGCTTGGGGCCGACCTGGTGGCCCGCGTAGCGACGCGACTGCAGCTTGTCGGCGCGTTCCGCGTCGGTCAGTGGGTAGACCTCGCGGAACACCTGCTTGAACGGCTGCACCCGCTCACGCGCGAAGCAGTCCTTCTGCCACTCGTGCCAGTCTCCGCGCGCCAGCAGGTCGATCGGATGGGCGACGCGCACGCGCTCTTCGCCGCGCAGCGGCTCGACGTTGCCGTGGTGGTCCTCGAGCGCGTTGCCGCCGGAGATCGGGTAGCCCGCGATCTCCGGCTCTCCGAGGAACACGAGCCGTGAGAGTCCCGGTGCCAGGACGGGATGCCGCAGGATCCGCTGCAGTTCGTTTCCTGTGAACGTGTCGCCGCGACACATCGCCTCTTCGAGTGCGCCCTTGACGCGAGAAGCCTGCTTGCGGAGTTCCTTGGCTCGGGCCTTCAGTTCCGCGATGGCCTCGTCCTTCTTGAGCTTCGCCGGGACGCTCTTGAGGGTCTTGGAGCCCTTCTTGGTCTCGCGCACGACCGTGAGTTCGGGCTGGCCCTCCGCGTCGATCGCGAGGGTGACGGTGACGTCGTCGCGGGCGACCGTGACCGGGCCTTCGATCAGGTCCTGGATTGCCTCCATCTCCATCGCCCACTGCAGGCGCAGCGGGTCCTGGTAGCCGGCGGTGCGCGCGAGGTTCTCCATGCCGATCGTCATCGCTCGGCTCTCGCTCTGTTGACGCTGCGAGCCGAACTTGCGGCTCTCGCGTCGGAAGTCCTGCAGTCGTTCGTAGCGGACCAGCAGGTCCTTCGCGGGGTTCGATTCATCGAGCGGCACGAGGCCGAGCGCGCGGACGGAGTCCTGATGGCGCTTGTCGTCGATACGCTCGATCAGCTGTTGTCGAGTCACCGCGCCGGTCATGGCCTCGGCGAAGAGCTGCGCGCGCTTGTGTCCGCCGCTGTTGGACGCGTACTTGGCCGCCTTGTGCAGCTGCTCCCAGCGTTCGGCTCCGAGCTGTTCGAACGCATCGCGGAACCAGGCGACGTCGACGGCGCCCTCGGTGAGGTCGTCTGCGGACAGCGGTGTCCGTTCGCTCACCTGCGCCGTCCAGATCTCGCGCAGGTCGCGGAATTGCCAGCGGTCGTCCTTCGTGTGCGCGTGAATCCACCACACCGCGCTGACGAAACCCGGCCACGCGAGCACGTGGTCGACGTAGTCGACCCACTGGGGCGCGAACGCCGCGAGCTCGACGAGGCGGTTTGGCTTGATCTTCGCGGACTTCGCCCAAGCTGCGAATGCTTCCGGAGTGTCGCCCTCGCCCGGTTGACTGCGCACGACGATGTGGCTGAGCGTGTCCTTGCGCGAGCACTCGCCGTTCGACCACGAAAAGTTGCGGGCGAACTTCGTGCTGCCCAGTGACTGGATCGCCTGCGCCATCGCCTCGAGGCCACCGGTGATCCGCAGATCGAGAGTGGGCGCCGACGCGGCGGTCGAACGGTCCCCGCGTTGGGTTTCGACTTCGACGACTCGACGCCGGATGCGCTCGATCTCGCGCTGGAGTTCCGGAAGCTCGTCGAGACTCGGGGGTGGTTTCACGCCGGTGATCTCGCGCACCAGTCGGCCGTCGGACGGATGGAAGCCTCTCCCGATCGCGAGGTCGACGAACTCCTCGCAGCCGTGGTCTCCGAATCCGCCCGCGCGGTACGCCGCGAGGAACTCCTCGAGCATCGGCACCCAACCGCGTCCGCCGCGCCGCGCGATCTGGTACCAGCGCAGCAGCCGGTAGAGCCGCACGGCCTCGGCATCGGACACGAGGTTCGGTTGCAGCCGGGCCACGCTTCGCGCGAGGCCGATCCAGTTCTCGGTCGCGCGGCCTTTGACCCGGTGGGTAGCCTCGGCGTCCGCGCCGTAGAAGTAGCGGTCGCCGTCGGTCGCGAGCTGTTCGAGTTCGTCCGCGCGGATCCCGTACATCGACTGTTCGAGCGCGTCGAGCACGAGGTCGAGCGAGCCGCGCGCTGGCTCCCAGAACACGCCCCATTCGATCGCGTGCTGGAGGATCGTGTCGGAGTTGTGGCCCCGGCCGAGCAGTTCCTGGGTGCTCTTGCCGCTCCAGTTGCGCGAGTCGGTCGGGGTGAGGAGGCCGCGGACGAGCTCCAACCCGTCGTCGTCACGGAGGTGGGGGCCGCGATTCTGGAACCACTCTCGCCACAGGTTGCCGAGCGGCAGGTGCGGCTCCCGTTCGGTGGCGTGGTCCGGCGAGTCGGGTGCCTGGAAGCGCCAGCCGGCGTTGATCAGCAGGTGGCGCTCGCCGATCCGGTCCTCGAACTCGTCCTCGGCGTGCTCGAGCACGAGCTTCGCGAGCTCGTCGACGCACCGGGTCGTTGCGGTGCTCTCGAGCGCCGGAGTTCGCGACTGTGGCCGCGGGAACTCCGGAAGACGATCCGGATCGATCAGTCCGAGGCAGTCTTCGCGGGTCGCGACGGTCTCGTCGTCGCCGAGGATGGCTTCGAGGTGTGCGACTTCCTCGTCCGCCAGTTCGAGATCCGACGCGCGGAACTCCGTTGCGAGCGCACGTGCTTCCGCCGCGACCGAGTCGGTTCGTTTCTCGATGGCGTCCCGCAGCAGTTCCAGGCCAGCCTGACGCTTGAGGGTGTTCTTGTCGTCGAGCAGCGTGCGCGCCGTCGCGAACATCCCGTCGTCGTCGAGAAGAGCCAGCCGCGCGAGGCATCGATTACGTAGGTCTCCGGCCTTTCGATGTAGCATCGAGAGCAGACGCTCGACTTCATCCTGTTCGACCGGCGATTTCTTCAGGGACTCGAACGCCGCGCTTCGTACGTCGGGCGACGTGTCCGAGATCAAGCGGAGAGCGAGGTCGCGCGCGCTGCCGGTCAGCGGGCGGAGAGTCGAGTCGTCCTGTTGCCAGCGCGACCCGAGACCCGTCACGGCGCGTAGCACCTGCTCGCGGGGCCACGTTTCGAGGTCCTTGACGTAGGGCAGCAGGCGCTCGACTTCTAGGTCCTGCAGGTTCGCGCTCATCGCGGCCGCGATGGTCGTGCGTTCGATGGACTGGGACCACCACGGCCAGACGATCGGCTCCAGCGCCTGCTTGCGCTTCTCGACGCGCTGCATCAAGGCCTCCAGCGCCGGGAAGCTCTCGGACGAAGGCATCCACTTCGTCAGATCGTTCGCGAAACAGCTCAGGGCTCGCGAGGCGACGCGTAGATCCTCGTCGCCGAGCGCGTCTCGCAGCGCGGGATAGCCGACCGTCCAGTTGGTCTGCACGAGCAGGTGTGTCGCGACGAACCGCTTCTCGGGATCGATGTGCGAGCGCAGTCGGGTCGCGGGTTCGATGACGGCGTCGACGTCGTCGAACGCGATCGTCCACAGCGCGAGATACACCGCCTCGGCGGTCGTGTCGTCGGACGCGAGTGCCAGAGCGCGCTGCTCGGGATGCTCGAGAAATCGTAGAACGGTCTCGAGGATCTCCTTCACCTTCATGCCGCTCGCGCCGTCCCACGCGAAGCCGAACCACGTGTCGACCGCGCGAACGACGGACGAGAACCGCGCGAGATCGTGCTCGAGGATCACGCGGAGCATGCGTCGGAACGCCTCGGGGTGCGACTCGTCGATCGCCTCGAGGATCGATTGCCTCAGACCTTCCTGACGCTGCGCGGCGAGCAGCAGCTTCTCGACGAACTCCCAAGCTTCCGGACGCGCACACGCGAGGAACGCGTGGATCACGTGGCCACCCATCTCGCCGACGTCGTGCTCGCCCATCGCCGATGCGCGGAGGATCTGGAACACCTCGTCGTCGCCGGAGTCGATCGCGCCGGCGAGGAGCCATCCCAGGTTCGTCGCGCTGCCGGGGAGGTGCGCGGCGACCTTCGCGATCCAGTGGATGTCCTGATCGAAGTCGCCGAGCAACACCGCGACATCCGCGAGCCATCGACCGCGGATGTGGCGGAGTTCGACGGCCGAGTTCGGGCAACGGAACGGCTTGCGGAAACCGCCGCGCTGGAAGGGGCGACGCGCGAGGATCGACTCGGTCGACTCGACGGTCGGCACGAGATGGGGCAGGAGCGTCTTGCGCAGGCGGGCCCACGCGCGGTCACTCAGAGCATCGAGGTGACCCTGCAGCTCCGCGTCGTGTACCCGGACGTGCCAATGCCGGTTGTAGGCGACTTGCTCGGCCAGTGCGTCGCCGAGGAACTTCTTGATGCCGCCCGGCAGCATGAGCGCGCGACGCAGCCGCTTCGCGAGTGCGCCGTCACGCCTCGCGGACGCGACGAGTTCTGCCGCGTGCTCGGAGCTCATGACTTCTCCAACGGGCCGTCAGGCACCGGCGAGGAACGTGAGGCGGAGGAATACGACCGACGTGTCGTCGGAGACCCAGATTTGCTTGTCGAGGTCGCGCTGCTCTTCGCCGTCGATGAGCACGAGGTAGAGGCCGTCCTCGAAACCCATGAGCGCCGTGCCGATCGCGCGGTCGACGTCGACGTCGTCCGTGTGTTCGTTGCCGCCCGACTCGACTTTGCCCCGAGCCGCGGCTTTCTCGATGTCGCCTTCGGACAGTGCGCGCACGAATTTTCGCGACTCCTGCCGCTCTGCGAACGCGGCGACCTCGGTGCGCACGACCCGCTCGATGAACTGCCGGAGCGTGAGGCCGTCGTCGCCGCTGGAGCCCGGATCCGATTCGACAGGGATCGAGCGCTGCGGGATCAGTGGGTTCTTCTTGCCGAGGACGCGCGTCTCGATCGTAACCATGCTCGCAAATGTAGCCGCGCGGCTCAGGGAGTCTGGTCGCCGATCGAGATCGTGCCCCGATTCGTCATCGCGATCCCGAGCGCGTTCGCCGAGGGCGAGAGCATGACGCCTTGGGCGTGCAGCACCTGGCCGGCGAACTGCGGGTCGTTCGCGATCGGCAGCTCCAGCAGACCGATCCCCAGCGTCAGCACGAGGGTCAGCTGCATCGGGATGACGAAGTCCGGGTTCACGAGCAGGTCGCAGCTCGTCGCGCCGATCGGGTCGAGACCGATGACGAGGGTCTGCGTGCCGAACAACACGACCGCGGCGGTCGCGTCGTTCTGCGCGGACAGCAGAAGCAGTGAGGGCGTCGTGCCGATGTTCGCCATGCCGCGGAGCTGGAGCTCGGGCGAGGAAAACTGACCGAACGGATGGGGACATCCCGTGCCCGACGCGGTGTACGTGGCCTCCACTTGTGCGGTGCCGGATGCGAGCGTCAGAGCGGCGAGGAGCGAGGTGGTGAGCAGCCGTCGCATGCCCGGTGAGTATAGGCGAACGAGCTCGGCGGGCGCGCCCAAGAAGTGGTACGCTCGCCGCTTCGATGCCCCGGACGATACTGCACGCCGACATGGACGCGTTCTACGCGGCCATCGAACAGCGCGACGATCCCGCGCTGCGCGGGCGCCCCGTCATCGTCGGCGGAATCGGTCGACGCGGTGTCGTGTCGACGGCGTCGTACGAGGCCCGCGAGTTCGGAGTGCACTCGGCGATGCCGGGTGCGGAGGCCCATCGTCGGTGCCCGGACGGAGTCTTCGTGCCGCCGCGTATGGACGTCTACGCCGCGGTGTCTTCGCAGGTGTTTCGCGTCTTCGAGCAGGTCACGCCGCTCGTGGAGCCGCTCAGTCTCGACGAGGCGTTTCTGGACGTGACCGGCAGCCGTGCGCTGTTCGGGGACGGGCGCGCGATCGCGGAGAAGATCAAACGCGAGGTGCGTGACGTGACCGGCCTGTGCGTGTCGATCGGCGTCGCGGCGAACAAGTACGTCGCCAAGGTCGCGTCCGACCTGGACAAGCCCGACGGTCTCGTCGTCGTCGAGCCGGGACGCGAAGTGGAGTTCCTCGCGCCGCTGCCGACGAAGCGACTGTGGGGCGCTGGCAAGGTCATGCAGCGGAAGCTTCACGGACTCGGCCTCGACACGATCGGTGACGTGCAGGCCCTGACGCCGGAGCGGTTGGTCGAACTCCTCGGCGAGCACGCGGGACAACACTTCTGGAACCTCGCGCATGCCCTTGACGATCGCCATGTCGTGGCCGAGCGCGGACCCAAATCGGTGAGTCACGAGTGCACGTTCGAGCACGACCTCGAGAGCGTCGACCAGTGCCATGCGATTCTGCTCGACCTGTGCGAGCGAGTAGGACGCAGGCTGCGGCGAGCCGGTCTGCGCGGCCGCGTCGTGAAGCTCAAGCTGCGCTTCCCGCCGTTCGAGACGCTGTCCCGGCAGAAGACGTTCGACGATGCAACCGACGACGACCTGCGCATCTACCGTGCCGCGGTCGAGCTGTTCGACAACGCGCATGGCGGGCGACCCGTGCGACTGCTCGGTGTCGGGGTCGCGCAGTTCGCCGACGAGTCCGCGCCGGTGCAGCAAGACCTGTTCGCGAAACCCGAACCCGACAAGAAGAGTGCCGATGTGCTGCGCGCGATGGATGCGATTCGCGACCGCTTCGGCGAAGGATCGATTCGCCACGGCAGCACCGATTGACCCGCGATGAGGTCAGGCGCGCGGCTTCACGACGAACACGTCCTGGAATCGGAACAGCCGTGCGGGGATACAGCCGAGGATCTCGACGTGCTCCGACCATTCGGCGGCGGCGAACGCCTCGTTCATGAACGCCTGGCCGTAGTTCTCGCCGACCTCGAGCGAGTCCCGCCATTCGACCGGCGGCGTGTGGTAGTGGAACGTGTCCGCGTGGAACGTGCGCAGGATCTCGCGCGCTCGGGTCTCGTTCATGAAGAACGACTTCTGGTGGTCCGGACTGATCGCGATCGCGGCGAGGCTCAGTGCGCCGTGGGTCGTGAGGATCATGTGCCCGTCGGGGCGGCAGACGCGCGTGAGCTCGCGGAGCCACGCGATGTTGGATTCGCGCGTGAAGTGGCTGAACAGCGACAGCGCGACGACGAGGTCGAACGAGTCGCTCGGGAGTTCGGTCGGCGGGTCGAACGGTCCGATGTGGAAGTCGCCGCGCAGATTCTCGCGACACCACTCGACGCTCTGCTTGCGGACGTCGATACCCGTCAAGCTCGCGCTCTTGAGTCCGCGGTCGAACCAGCGCAGCAGCCGGCCACAGCCGCTGCCGAAGTCGAGGATGGATTCGACTTCTTCGAACGGCTTGTCACTGAAGGTCTGGTAGGTGTCGACGACGACCTCGAGATCTTCGATACCGCTCCAGAGGTGTCCATGAGCTTCGCTCCCGCCGCAGCCCGTCATGCGTAGATCGGCGGGCGGAATCTGCGGGAAGTACCGCGAGAACCGGTTTGGGTACTCGAGCACGCCGTTGACCGCGATCCAGCGGTCGAACGCTTCCGTGTCGGGGTCGCTGTATGCCGCGCGCAGGTCCTCACGCTCGTTCCACGTCGTGCGTGCGAGAGTGCGGAACTGGAAGCTGTCCGGGGCGATCAGCGAGCGCAGGAGCATCGGCGGGATCATAGGGCCGCAGCCCGAGGCGTCGAGGGTGTGGGAGCGGCCGCTCTCACTCGCTTCCCGCTAGCGCCGGTGTCACGGCAATCCCGTGTGCGTCGAGGAGCTCCCAGAGTTCCTCGAGTGCGGCGTCGCGGTCGAGATAGAACGCGCTACCGCGCACGCGGAAGAACGTCCAGCCGCAGCGCTCGAGCGCGCGCTGCCGGGCTTGATCGTGGTCGTACTGTTCGACGCCGTGCCAGGCGTCTCCATCGCACTCGACGGCAACGCGTCGTTCGTCGCCGACGACGACGAGATCGATGTGGTAGCCGGCGACTTCGACCTGCGGCTGCACGCGGAATCCGCGCGCCGCGATGCGGTTGCAGACGTCGACCTCGAACCAGCTGTCGAATGGCGCGGGAGGATCGAGCCGGCCGCGGTCCCGCGTGTGCGCGAGTTCGCGCAGCGCCTCCGCGTCGAGACCGTCTGGAAGTGTCGACTTTGCGCGTGGATCGAGGCAGTACTCGAGCAGCGCGTGGCGAAGGCACTTCGTGCTCAGGTCGTTCAGCGTCACGCTGTAGAACAAGAACATCTGCTCGCGCGCGCGGCTGACCGCGACGTTGAAGCGGCGTTGTGCGCGTTCGTCCGCGAGCGTTCCGATTCGCTTCTCTTTGTGCGGCGCGGCGACGAGGCTCAGGAACATCACGTCCCGCTCATCGCCCTGGAACGCGTAGGCGTCGCCGCACACGAGATCTCGGTCGAGGATCGCGTCCGGACCGAGGCGATCGATCAGCTTGCCTTCGATGAGCTGCGCCTGATGCGGTCCCTGCAGGCTGATGACGCCGAAACTCTTCCCGTCGTAGCGAGGGTCGGTATGGCACGCCTCGATGCAGTCGACGATGGCGTCGGCCTCGACGGGATTGAACACCTTCGTGCCGGTCCCGTCGCGGTAGCCGCCCTCGACGAAGCGTGCATCGATGACCGGTGTCAGTCGCCCTGCGCCGAACTGCTTGAGCGGGATCAGCGGCTCCGTCGGGTAGCAGAGGTCGTTCGAGAAGCGGATGATCTCCGGCATGCAGCGGAAGTGCTCGCGCAGCCGCACGCGGTTGCCGTAGCGGATCTCCGCGAGGTCGAACAGGCTGTTCTCGAGACCGAACGCGTCGCTGATCGGCAGCTCGCCGAGATGCTGCTGCCGCAGATACTCGACGTCGTCGCGCGCGATGCCGACGTGGTCGGGGCTGATCTGCTTGTCGTCGCCGACGACGATGACCTTCTTCGTCAGGTAGAGGAGAAACAGTGCCTCCGGGCCGGACTGGCTCGCTTCGTCGATGATCACAACGTCGAACGCGTCGACGCCCGGACGGATCGTCTCGGCGACGCGGTAGATGGGCAGAATCCACGCGGGGATCGCGTGGCGGCAGTGCTCCATGTGCTGCCGCGCATCGCGTCGGTGTTTCGCTGCGTACTTGCCGGTGCCCTTGCCGATGCGGCGGATCGCCTTCGTCCACGCGATGAGGTGCTGACGCTCGTGCTCGTCGAGCTCGGTCAGGAGGTTGTGCCAAGCGCGGGTCTCGGCGAGCCGGCACAGCGTGTCGCGCTGCGCCGCCTGCCGCTGCTCGAGTTCGACGCGCAGGTCGTGTTCGCGCGCGGGATCGAGGCGGTCGTCGACGAAGCGGTGGGCACGACGGTGGGCCCAGGCCGCGCGGAGATCGCCGATACGATCGTGGTGAGTGGGGTCGGCGAGCTGTTCCGCGAGGCGCGGCGCTCCGACGTCGCGAATCCGATCGAGCAACTCGTGAAGGCGTCGCAGCTCGTCGAGGCGTTCGAGTCCTCGGTCGTAGCGGGCCTCGTCGCGTTCGCGGAGGGCCGCCGCGAGATCGCGTGCGACCGGATGCGCGCCGTCGTCGAGCCGTGCGGCGAACTTCTCGAGCTCGTCGCGCACCGCTCGAAGCTCAGCGGCGTCGAGAGCCGCGCGTGCGCTGGTCGCGAGTGCTTCGACCGCATCGCGGTCCTGCCAGCGCGGAGCGCGCAGACCTTCGACGGGCGCGATGGCGTCGCGCAGTTTCGCGACGGCGTCGTGCAGCGACATCGCGTCGTCGAGAGGTTCGCACAGATCCGCGTACCAGCCCGCGCGGATCGCTCGGCTTCCACCAGGCGCGGCGCCGGTGCCTTCCCAGAGCGTCGTGAGTCGCTGCAGTCGACGGTCGACGTCGATGGCGCCGAGGAGTCGTTCGAGCGCGGGGACGTCGGTGCACGGGCGTCCGTCCACCGTGACGGTTTCCCAGATCGCGCGTGTCCGTTTCACGACGGCCGAGCGGAACACCCAGAAGCCGAGCCCCTTGCCGGTTGCGAGGTGGTCGCGCAGTGCCTCCGCCTCGGCGGCTACGGACTCGGCGTCGCGGTCGGCGATACCCGCGATGCGCATCTCGTCGACCTCTCGCGCGCTGTCGCCGATGGCATCCACCTGCGCGCGCGTCGCTTCGAGCCGTTCGCGCCACGCGCGGTCCTGGTCTGCGAGGACGTCACGGGCCGCGTCCTTGGCCCAAGGCTGCGCGTGTTCGTCGCAGGCCGTCCACGCCGTGAGGAGCGACTCGAGCTCGCTCGCGATCGTCGCGCAGGTGTCGTGGTCGGCGTTTGCGAACTCTTCCGGCGTCGTAGCGCCGTCGAGCTTGGTCTCGCGGGCGAACCGCGCTTCGATCTCGCCGTGGGTCGGGGGCGCAAGGTCGGCACCGCTGCCGTCGATCGGTCGAGGGCCGGGCTCGACACGCGCGAGCTCCTCGATGTCGGCGTCGCGCAGCGGGAACTCGCAGCTCGATTCGATCGGGTCGTCGATCCAGCCGAGCCGCTCTGCGTCGCGATCGAGACGTTCCGCGATGCGCATCAACGTTCCGAGGTAGGTTTCGCCTTCGAACTCGACGCGGTGCTCGAACGATCCGGCTTCCTGTACTTCTCGAAGCGATGCGTGCGCCGCCGCTTCCGCTTGCCGCGCGGCCTGGAGTTCGGCATCGAGCCGCTCGATCTCCGCCTCGCTCCGTTCCCGGTCGAAGTTCTGCTGTCGTTCGGTGATCGCGGTGACGGAGCGCTCGAGCGAGTGCATCGCATCGCGCCCGGCGCCCAACAGATCGACGCACAGATCCGCGAAGCCGCCAGGCAGCTTGTCGCGCAAGACCTCGAGTGCTCGTGCCGTGTGGCTCGTGACGAGGACGCGTTTGCCTGTCGCCAACAGGTGACACATCAGGTTGGCGATCGTGTGCGACTTGCCGGTGCCGGGCGGGCCTTGCACGAGCACGCCCTGCTGTGTTCGCAAGCGATCGAGAACCGTGGCTTGCTCGGCGTTGGAGGGCAGCGGCAGGTAGTCGCGATCCAGCGTAGGTTCCGGTTCGGCGTCGTGACCGTCCTCGCCGACGACCGTCACGTAACGCGCGATGCCGAATGGGATCGGGCCGCCGCCGCGCAGCTGCTCGAGGATCTCCTCGAACGTGCGCAAGACCGACCGGTCCGAGCGATGCCGGAGGAGTAGCGCAGGCGCAAACGCGATCTTGCGCTCTTCGCTGACGCGTTTCGGCGGGTCCATCCGCTCGGCGTAGCGCGAGTCGGCCGCGACCGCGTTGCCCCACTGCGTGCAGATGTCGGCGACGTCGTCCGGCGACCAGATGGCGTCTCCCAGGTCGCGCACGAGGCTCTCGAGCTGAGACACGCGATCGGGCGGTGGTTGGTCGGTCGGATCGAGCATGTCCTGCTCGAGCTGGGGGCGCGCGCCGTCGACGCCCGGGCCGACCGTGATGCGGCCGTTGCGGGCGTCGATCTCGATCGAGGCATCGGCCGCGATCAGGTGGCGACGAATGCGGTCGCCTTCCTTGGACTTCCAGCAGAGCAAGCCGAGACCGAGCGCGACCTGGTAGTCCTCACCGAGTCGCTCCTGGCGCTGATGCATCGCGAACAGCGTCGTGTAGACGCGTTGCACCTTGCGCAGGCGGCGGTCTTCGAGCGCCCAGGGCAGCCAGCGCTCCTTGACGTAGTAGTCGAACGAGCTGCGCACGCTCGGTTCCGACTCGAGCTCGCGTTCCTCGACGGTGGCGTCGCGCTCGCCGGCCGCAACGGCGATCTTCACGCGCTCTCGCAGTTCGGGCGCGTCGAGGGACGAATCTTCGAGCGTTTCCGCGACGAGCCAGGGCTCGAGCGCCGCGCTGGGTTCGGGCACCGAACGCAGCGAGGGCTTTTCGATTTCGAGCCAGACGTCGTCGCGTTCCGCGGCGTCGGAGGCCTCGTCGTCCGGGTCGCCGGCGACTCGCTCTCGCGTCGCGATCGAATCGCACTCCGGCTCGTTCGGGACGTCGCCGAACCAAAGCACCTGGTCGTAGTTGTCCACCGACCGCACCGCCGTCGAGCGGAGGCTCGTCAGGCCGTGGAGGAATCGGAACAGGGACGAGCAGCGGTCGCGGAGTACGTCGTCGGGGGTCTGAGTCATCGATCGGCGCGGTAATGTAGCCGGGTCGCGTGCCTACTTCCCACGCAACTCCAGCCCGATCTCCGCGAACCCACCGATGCCCCGGTGGCGCTTCCCCGGTGCGCGTTTGACGACGCGAATCTCCAGTGACTTCACGTGCGTGCGCGGCGGCAGAGCGAGGACGGTCGGCGCGAGCTCGTCCGGGTTCAGGTCGTACTCGACGGGGTCGTTGCGGCCGATCACCACCGCGACGCGCTCGATGCGATCGTAGTGCCCGATTGCGCCGCGCATGCCGTTGGCCTGCACCAGGACGAGGTGCGTGGCGCGCTTGCCGCTCTTGAGCTTCAGTGAGATCGTCGGAGTCGTGTCCGCCGGTTCGAACAGCCAGGAGGTCGGATCCTCGCCGTCGATCGCGAGCTTGCCCGGATGGTCCTTGCGGGCGCTCGACGTCGTGACCTTGGTTCGATTCCGCGGCAGTCGGTTGCGTTCGTGTGCGACAGCGGCGTCGAGCATCCAGTTCTCGAGCATGTGGTCGGCTTGGAACGTGATTGGCTTGGACTCGAACACGGCTGCTTGAGAAACCTCGCCGTCGGCGGACACGTTCGCGGTGTGCACTGCGACGGAGATCGTGTAGGTGCCGCGCTTGGGAAACGCGTGTTGCGTGTAGTGCGAGTCGCCGTTCCAGGGCCTGAGTGGATCCGCGTCGACGTCCGCCACGACGTTGCCGTCGACGCGGTAGATGACGCGGTCGACGCGGATGGAACTCGCTTCCTTCGAGGTCGCGGCGATCTTGCCGATGCGCGTGATCCACATGCGCAGCGGCTCGCCGTCAACGCCTCCTGTCCCTTCGACGCCGACTTCGGACTTCGGATCGTCCTTCAGCGACATCTTGGACGCGCGCGACTTGTCTCCGGTTGTCGGCGCCGTCGCACGCTGCAAGAACAGCAGGGCGAAGCAGGTGTCCGCCTGGGCGTCGTTCTGAGACCAATGGCCGTCCTTGTGCTGATCCTTCAGAAGGAGCTTCGCGCCGTCGAGATACCACGGGTGGTCGCCGATGTACTCGATGCCGAGCAGCGAGCCGGCGCGCTCGATCCCGTACATGTAGTAGTAGCGCCAGTCGTTTCCCTTGCCCGGATTCGACTCGAGCATGTAGTTGTCGTCGAGCCACTCGAGACCGAGTTCGGTCGCGCGTTCGAGCTGCTTGCGTCGCGCACGGCCGAGCTTCTTGCCGAGGCACTCGGCGGCGATCTGCGCGGCGGCGATGCCGGCCGTCGTCATCGAGCCCGTCTCGCCCGCGCGTGCCGACCAGTGGTAGCGGAAGCCGGCCATCGACCGGCCCTTCTTGCTCGGGCGCGGTGAAGACTGGTACTTCAGAATGTCTTCGAAGGCCTCCTTGACGGCCTTCTGCGACAGCTTCACGCCGGCGTGCATCGCGGCTCGGAACCCGAGCACGGCGAACTGCGTGATCGACAGATCGCGATCCTGGTGAAGATGGTCGTGGATGCCGGGGTTCGGATAGCTCCACGAGCCGTCCTGCCACCGTTCGAGGTCGTCGAGGAGCTCGGCGATGTGTTCGCGGTGCGCGGGGTCGTGCGTCGCGCCCAGCGCGAGCAGTTGGCAGCCGACCGAGTAGACCATCTCGGCCTTCTGCGACTTCATGTTCGCGATGCCGCGCTGGATCGCGGCGTGCGTGCGCGGCACGCCGGACTTCAGGAGCGTGTACACCGACAGCGCAGTCTGGCCGGTCGGGAACGTGTGGCGATGGTTGTCCCACGAGCCGTCGCGGCGCTGCTGCTGGAGCAGCCACTCGACGCCTTTGTCGATCGCCTCGTTGATGCGAGGCTGCATCGCCTGCACTTCGTCAGCGTGCTTCGGCAGGAGGTTCTTCGCGTGCTGCGCCGAGACGGGAAGCGCGCACGCGAGAATCGCAGGGAGGACTCGCGTCACGGCTGAATCGTCAACGACAGGGCGTTCGTGTCGATGAAGTTCAGACTCTGGTCGACGATGATCGTCTGCAGGTGGAAGCCGGAGAACGCGAGGGCCGACTGGTTCGGCACGAAGAACTGGAACGAGTTGTCGAAGCCGGTGCCGTCGAGCGTGCCGCTACCGACCGAGAAGATCGGCGCCGAGAGGCAGAGGTCGATGATCCCGGGCACCGCGAGTGGCGTGTTCTGATCGAACGAGAACAGGACGCCGTAGAGTTCGTTGGGGTGCGCGGGGGAGCTGACGTCGAACGTCGTGAGGTTGTTGACTTGCACGATGCCGTTCGCGGTCATCGACGGCTCGCTCGGGTCCTGGATGTCGACGCAGAACCAGTCGTTGATCGTCGCGAACGTGCTCGTGAACACGTTGGTGCGGATCCAGTATCGACCGGGCGGCACCTGCAGCCCGGTCGAGGAGTTCGTCTGATCCCAGCCGAACGAGAACGACTGGTTGGGCCCGACGGGGACGATGACCTGGGCGCAGAAACCGCCCGGCCCGACGATCGGTCCCGACTGCGATCCCTGACGCACGTCGAACCACGTGCACGAAGAGGGCAGTTGGATTCCGACGCCGGAGGAGTCCGTCACGGTGACCGTGATCGGAGCGCCGATCGGGGCGGGGTTCGGCGTGACCTCGACCGAGATCTGCGCGGCGGCGTAGGACGAGAACGCCAGAGCGACAAGGGCGAAAGCGAAGCGGGATCGTGCCATAGCCGGCAGCATAGGTCATGGACGCCGGGAGCGCGTCCGCGGCCCTTTGCAATTCGGTGGCGAGCCCTTCATTCTCCGAGGCGTATGAGCACCACGACGCCGTCCGATTCCGCCGCGCACGCTGCCGAACCCGCCTCGACCGCCGCGCAAGCACTCGCGGCTGCGGGTGACGTCGAGTCCGCGCGCGACGTCAGCGCGCTCGACGACGCCGCGCTCGCCGCGCAAAAGCGCCTCGGTGCGAACAAGGCGAGTCTGGTCGAACGTCTGATCTACGGACCGGAGCCGTCGGTCGAAGAGCTGCAGTCGGGAACGCGCGTGGCGCGTGAGCACGGCAACGCGGCGACTCCGGTCGTCGACGCCGCGCTCGATTGCCTCGCCCGCGGCGAGGCCTTCGAAGCCGACGAGAAGTTGTCTGCCGCGCTTCGCTCTGCGGTCGCGAAGGAGAAGGGCTACGGCTACACGGTGCCCGCCGAGTTCGGGGGTGCCGGTGCGAGCTACGGCGCGCTCGCCCTGACCGAAGAAGAGCTCTCCGCCAACGGCCTCGGCGCACTCGCAGTCGAGATCTCCGGCGAGCTGACGATCGGCGCGGGTTCGCTGATCGGCTACGGCACCGACGCGCAGAAAAAGACGTTCTTGCCGATGCTCGCCGAGGGGCGACTCATGGGCTTCGCGCTCACCGAGGTCGGCGTCGGCGTCAACGCCAAGAAGGTGCAGGCGTATGTCGAGCTCGACGAAGCGAACGACTGCTGGCGACTGCACGCCGACGGCGCGCGCGCCAAGTTCTACATCACGAATGCGTGCCACGGCGGCCTCGTCGGTCTGGTCGCGCGCATCGGTCAGGGCGGCAAGAAGGTCGGCTTGTTCGTCATCGAGTTGCCGGACACCGACGTCGCGCGCGGTGGCGACCAAGACTGGGGATTCTCGTGTGAGTCGACCGAGGTGTCGGCGTTCGTCGCGAACCACAACTCGCGCCTGGTCTTCGAGAACTTCCCGATCCCGAAGCAGAACCAGATCCAGGCCGACGGCGTCGAGGTGCTGTTCTACTGTCTACGCATGGGGCGCTGCATGCTCGCCGCGATGTCCGCGGGCTACCAGCGCATGCTCGCGGCCGATGCCGCGAACTTCGCGCGTCAGCGCGACGGCGTCGGCGGTCGTGTGGTCAAGCACGAGCTGCCGCGCCTCAACCTCGGCAAGGTGCTGGGCGGTGCGCTGCAGGCGCGCGCGTTGTCGCACCTGTCGCTCCAGCAGGACGCGGACGGTGTCGACCTCGCGGGGCTGCGTGACTTGACCAAGTCCGCCGCGTCGGGGACCGCGATGGAGTCGCAGATCGCATGCGAGCACGTGTTCGGCGGTCGGAGCTTCCACAAGTCGGCTCGCGTCAGCGATGCGCGTGCGAACATCCACGTCTTCGGCATCGTCGAGGGCGAGGACGACCTCATCCTCATGGGGATGATCAAGGACATCTGCGCCAAGTTCACCGACCGCTACATGGCCGGGATGCTCGGCGTGATCCAGTCGATCAACATGACCGGCGATGGTCAGCCCGTCGCCAAGGACAAGCGCATCCTGCGTATCGGTCCGCGCACGTTCCTGAAGCACCCGATGCGTTGCTTGATGGCGAACGTAAAGCTGCTCGGCAACAAGTCGTTCTGGGGCCTGATGGGTTGGATCGCCGGCAACGCGCTCACGGACGTCCTGCGGCTGCCCGGTCGCTTGGTCCCGACCTCGATGCTGTCGCGCTACAGCTCGCTGCCGAAGCCGCTCCGCAAGCCGGTGCGCTGGGCCGAGCGCAAGCTGCGCGGTCGCCGGTGGTCGTATCTCGGCATCAACCTGTGGTACCAGCTGGAGCTCACCCGCGCGCAGATCCCGCTGCAGCGTCTCGGCAAGTCGATCGAGCACCTGTTCTCCATCGTCGCGACGTGCCACCACGCGGCGCAGCAGGACGTGTCCCAGCAGCGCGTCGCGCGGCTGCAGGCCGAGCTGCTGAAGCAGAAGTTCGAGGGCATTCGCATCCTGTCGCGGCTGCGTGGCATGGATCACCTGCGCGACATGGTCGCGGACGTCGGTCGCGACATCGAGAAGGACGAGTCGACGCTGATCGCGGGCGTCGCGCCGCAGCCGTTCGCGCAGCCCTGGGAGTAGTCGCTCCGGCGCGGTTGCGCCGAGCGGGATGCGGTATATTCGCGGTGTGATCCCGACCGCGCTCCTTCCGCTCCTGCTGACCATGATGCCGCAGAACGCGCCGCAGCCGCGCGATCCGGCACCGGCGCTCCTCGTCCCGGTCGTCGTCACGGCGCACGACTGGAAGCCGATGCATCCGGGCGATCGTCTGCTGCGATACCGGCGTAGCCCGCAGGGTGTTCGCGAACTGTCGAAGCTCAGCGAGAGCCTTGCCGAGCTCGCGGAGATTCGCGAGGCCCAGCCCATGCACGGCTGCGCGATTCGTGTGTGGCTCGTAGATGGCGAGCGGGAGCCGAACCGGCGCGACGTGCGTGCGGTCATGGCCCGGCACGGTTGTGAATTCGAGTCGAGTGTCGATCCGAGCGAGCGCCCGCTCGACGAGTTGCGCGTGCTGCGGGTCAAGGTGCGCAAGGAGTGGCCGGGTGCGGCGAAGGCCGTGGAGCCCGCGCCGCTGCAGACCGAGGAGCGGGCGCGGCACGGCTTGCTGCGCGCGATTCTCGCGCTTGGCCGGCACTACGCGGCGCCCGAGGCGTCGCTGGTCCGCTACGCCGGTGATCCGCGCTTCGACGAGGTCTTGCGGCTCGCCGAGGCGCAGGTCGAACTCGAAACGGCGCTGGGATTCGGGGTCGTGTCCGGCGATCTGCAGCTCGACGAGTGGTCGGCGCTGCAGGGAGCGATGCTCGACGCGACGACTCTGCGCGATGAGCGGGTCCGTCAACTGCAGATGCGGCTGTGGTTGGTGCAGACACCGGGCGATCGCACGTCGTCGCTGCAACGCGAGGCCCGCGACGTCTTCCGGCTCGCGTACGCCAACCACTGGCGTGTCTGCACGCAGATCGCCGAAGATGCCCTCGCGAACGCGAAGCGCGTGGCCGGCGACCCGGCGAAGGCCGGCATGCACGCGCGCTACCTCAATCTGCACGAGTTCGCGAAGACCGCCGCCGAGGTTGCCCAGCTGCTGTCCGTGCCCGGCTACTGACGGCGTGGGATTCCGGCGAATTCTTGTCCAGTTCGGGGTTCGGCAGGCGTGAACCGTTCGCGATGACCCATTCCCCGGCCGAAGTCTCGTTCGACGACCTCCTCTCCCACACAGGGTGGGCGAGGCGACTCGCGCTGTCGTTGGCGCGAGATGCGGCCGATGCCGACGATCTCGTGCAGGAGACCTGGCTGCGGGCGCTTCGCAAGCCGCCGCGGCGAGGCGTGCCCGTGCGCGCCTGGCTGCAGCGAGTCATGCGGAACACCGCGGCGAGTCGATGGCGTGCCGAGGCGCGTCGTGAGACGCACGAAGCGCAGTCCGTTCGCGAGCCGGATTCTGTCGAGGACGTGTTGGCCCGCGCAGACCTGCAGGCGGAGATCGTCCAGGCCGTGCAGAGCTTGTCCGAGCCGCAGCGCGTCGTGGTCGCGCTGCACTACTTCGAAGAGCAGGCGACCGCGGAGATCGCGGAGCGACTCGCGCTCGACGTCGACGCGGTGCGCAAGCGACTGCAGCGCGCGCGGTCGGTGCTGCGCGATCGACTTGCGAAGCGATGTGGACCCGACTGGCGGGCTGGCTGCTTCGCCTTCGGCAGCGTGATCGGGGGTGCGCCGGGCATCGCAGGAGCGTTGGTGGTGACTGGGAAGCAGAAGATGATCGCGGCGGGTGTGTGTGCGGTCGTGTTGGGTGCGACATGGATGTTCGGGGACGGAGTGTTCTTCGAAAGTCCGGCCCCTGATGGAGGGCGCCCTGTGAGCATGCACTCGGACCTGGACGACAATGCAGATGGATCGTCGTCACCCGGCCGCGTGCATCGTGATCGCGGGGCGGGGAAGACTGCGCCCGACTCGGATCCGGAGAATCGACAGCGGAGTCCACGTCCGTCGACGCCGACTGGTGACGCGGCGTCGCGCGATGGCGTCGAGAGAGCCGGAGACGCTGGACTGCAGCGCGCTGCGGCACTCGCCCCGGTGTTCCATGAGCCAACGGCGGGGGACGCGGTTCTGAACCGCCTCAACGGGCTTGCCAAGGCGTGGTTCGCCGCGCGACAAATCGAGGACGCGGCACGAGTGCCCGGCCAGCGCGATCGGGCACGTCGCGAGACGAAGCAAGCTTGGTTCGCGTTCGAGTCGACCTGGAGTCAGGTGCTCGGATCGCGCGACCTCTACACGAGTCGGAGTGATCTGCTCGCGGTGTTCGATCGCGCCTTTTCATACACGGCGTCCGGAAGCGGTGTTCACGAGGCCGAGTCGGGGCGATACGCGTTTGTGCTACCCAAAGGATATGACCCGAACCACTGTTACCCCACGGCAGTCGTGCTTGCGCCAGAGAGAAAGCCGAGGACGGTTGCGCGTGGATTCAAGAAGTTCGCGAACAAGTTCGGTTTCCTCGTCATGGTGCCTCGCCTGGATTCGGCCGATTTGGATGGTTTCGACACGCCTGCCGGAGCGCGCGCGCTGTCGCAGGGCATGGACCATGTGCTCCGGATCGCTGGCGAGTTCCAGCGCGAGTATCGAGTCGACCGCGACCGCTTGATGATCGCGTGCTGGAGAGGTGCCGGAGTGCTCGGGCTTCGGCTGGCGACGACGTTTCCCACGCGGTTCGCGGGACTCGCTCTTGCGAGTGGAGTCCATGACCCTTCGCTGCGTTACGAGAACCTGAACGGCATGCCGGTCCTGCTCACGAAGTCCGGCGACTCGGCGAAGGATCTGGTCGACCGTCTCGAGAAGCTCGCGCCCGGTTCCACGACCGTCGAGGGGCGGGCTGGGTCGTTCCCGTTCCGCCGGGAGGACTGGTTCACGAAACGTCGCCGCTACCTCATGCGTGACGTCGTCGTGGTAGCGCCGAACGACGATCGGTTCCGGAGCGCGTACTGGATCACGCTCGGGCGCTGTGATTCCATCGACGCCGGCGATGGCGCGCCGATCCTCACCGCGCGTGTCGATCGTGCGACGAACTCGATCGAAGTGGAGACTCGCGGGGTGTACGACTTCCGACTCCGGCTGAGCCCCGGGCTCGTGGACGTCCGTGACTTCACGCTGGTTCTCAACGGTGACCCGGTGCGTCACCAGCTCGAACCGTCGTTGGATGCGCTGATTCGGTCGATTTACGGTGGCTTCGACACGACGCGAACCTACACGGCGGAGTTGGAAGTCGTCGTCCCGCCGCGTTAGAACGCGGGCATGCCGGACTTCGCACGCCTCGCAGGCAAGCTCTCGCTCGACGGACGGACCGCGGTCGTGACGGGCGCGAGTGGGGGGATCGGCCGTGCGGTCGTCGCCGATTTCGTCGACGCGGGCGCGCAGGTGATCAGCGTCGACCGGCCGGGCGCGATGCCACCGCCGCACGCCGAGCACGTCGAGTGTGACCTCGGGGATCGCGCCGCGCTGACGAAGCTCGCGACCGAGCTGGCAGCGCGAACCCCGGTGCCCGACGTGTTCGTCCACGCGGCGGGCATCACCCGCGACGGCGTCATGTGGAAGATCGGCGACGACGACTGGGACAGCGTCATGCGCATCAACCTCGACGCCGCGTGGTTCCTGCTGCGCGCGCTCGTGCCCGGCATGCGCGCCGCGGAGCGCGGACACGCCGTCTTGATCGCGTCGGTGAATGGCGAGAACGGTCGCTTCGGCCAGACCAACTACGCGGCGAGCAAAGCTGGCCTGATCGGATTCGCGAAGTCCGCCGCGCAGGAACTCGCGCGGTTCGGCATCCGCGTCAACGTCGTGTCGCCGGGATACGTCGACTCGCCGATGACGCGTGATCTGCCGGACGAGGTCAAGGCGGCCGCGGTGGCGGCCACGCCGCTCGGCAAGCTCGGCAGTCCCGAGGACATCGCGAGCGCCGTGCTCTACCTGTGCACCGGACTCAGCGCGCACGTGACCGGGCACGTGTTGCGCGTCGACGGGGGCTACGCGGCGCCGTAGGGATTGCGGCGTTCGCTGCGCGTGAGGGTTTGGCGGTGCAGGCTTGGCGGTGCGGTTCGCGTTTTCGGGCCCGGAGCCGGACTCGCACGGCGCAGTCCCTCCCTAGCCCTGGCCTCTCTCAGTCCCCGATCACGCTACCATCGTCCTTGGTGATCGCAACCACCGCCGACCGCGGCGGCATCCCCGCCTGATAGTCCGGCCACAGTGTCCGCGGGTTGTCGAGCGTCCACCCTTCGCCGGGGTGCTGCACCGCGACGAACAGCGTCTTGTCGTCGGGCGTGAAGCACGGGCCGCACGCCTCCGCACCCGGCGGGCACGCGAAGAACAGCTTGGTCAGCGCGCGGCCTTCGCCCTCGGTGTCACATGCGCGGATGCCGTCGGGCACGCCGTGCAGGACTTGGTCGCTCCCTTGATCGGTCGAGATCCACAGTCGGCCCTTGGCGTCGAACTCGAGGTTGTCCGGCGCATAGAACCAGCCGTTGTGGCTCGTGTCCGGGTGGTAGCGCGTCTCGTGCTCCTCGATATTGGGGTCACCGGCGAGCAGCAGGATGTTCCACTCCAGCGCCTGCGCCGCGTGATCGCGAGAGCCGTCGACTTCCGGCGGCTCGATCTCGAGAATGTGCCCGCCGGGAACGGCCGCACGTGGATTGGCGGCGTCGACGCGGTCGGCCGATCGGGTCGAGTTCTTCGTCAGCGCGACGTAGACCTTGCCAGTGTGCGGGTGCACGGCGATGTCCTCGGGACGGTCCATCGGCGTTGCGCCCACGGCGTCGGCGGCGAGTCGCGCGTCGATGACGACGTCGGCCTGGCAGTGGAAGCCGTTCTTGGAGGTCAGTGGACCTTGGCCGTGGACGAGTGGGAGCCACTCGCCCTTGCCGGACGCGTCGAAGCGCGCGACGTAGAGCGTGCCGTCGTCGAGCAAGTCGAGATTCGCACGCGGGTTGTCCGGATCGAAACGGCCGTTCGAGACGAATCGATACACGTATTCGTAGGCCTGATCGTCGCCGGAGTAGACCACGACGCGGTTGTCGCTCGTCAGCGTCACGCACGCACCTTCGTGGCGGAACCGGCCGAGCGCCGTGCGCTTGATCGGCGTCGCCGTCGGATCGTACGGGTCGATCTCGACGATCCAGCCGAACCGGTTCGGTTCCTGGCTGTCGCGATCGAGTCGGAACCGTTCGACGTGGCGAGCCCAGCCGTACCCCGGGGCACCGAGGCCGTAGCGGCGCAGGGAGTTCAGATCGGCGTCTCGCCCGGGGCGGCCCGCGAAGTAGTCCTGAAAGTTCTCTTCGGCCGAGAGCACGGTGCCCCACGGCGTCGTGCCGCCGCAGCAGTTCGCAAACGTACCGAGCACGCGCGTGCCCGTCGGATCCGCGGATGTCTTCATGCGGCCGTGGCCACGCGCCGGGCCGCCGATGTCGATCGGAGTGTTCGCGGTGAAGCGCCGGTTGAAGTTGCTGCCTCGGACGAATGTCCAGTGGCCGTCCACCTTCCGGATCTCCGTGATCGAATGGCCCTGCGCGGCCATCTCGACCTTGGTTTGCTCCGCGTCGAGCAGGACCGGGTGCACGCCACGCCACATCAGCTCACCCGAGGTGTACTCGTGGTTTACGCACAGCAGTCCGTGGTCCGAGTTCTTCGAGCCTCGCGGCAGGGGCATGAATGCGATGAAGTCGTTGTGCGCGCCGAACTGCTTCTCCTGTGCCGCGCCGGTCTGCCGGTCGGGATCGAAGTCCGGTGCGTCTTTACCGACCGTTGGATCACCCCAGCGGATCAGGACGTCCGCGGTGTATCCAGGGGAGACCTGGTGCGCGTCGCGGATGTGGTTGTCGACTTCGTCGAACATCAGCGTCGACTTGCCCGCCGTGCGGGTGGTGGCCTTCGCCGTGTCGGCGACGCCGGCCGCGGCGGCAGTCCGCGGCAGGCTCGCGACCGCCGCGAACGAAAGCGCGCCACCGATCAGCTGTCGTCGCGAGAAACGGCGTTCGACCAGCTGTTCGAGAGACGGTTGTTCGGAACGGTTGGCGGGTTGGGACGCGGGTCGCTCGGACATGCTGCCATTGTGGGACGAGATCGTTTCTGCGGAAGGCAAGGAAAGGTAAATCGGTCCGGTCGTTAACGGCGCGCGGCCGGGAGCTCGAAGGCCCCGGCCGCGCGGAGAGGCGAAGCGCCGATCAGTTGCCGACTGTCGCCTGGCCGCCAATCGAGCTCGTCAGGCCGAGCGTGTTCGCGCCGGGGTCCGGCGTGAAGGCCTGGTGGTAGATCGAGACGCCGTACCACGTCGGGTCCGTCGACATCGGAGCTTCCCAGGTCGCCGTGCCGAACGTGGCGGGCACGATCTGGACACCGAGGATGTTCACGTCGAGGGTGCAACCCGCCATGCCGATCGCGTCCAGCGGGACGGCCGGCTGGGGCTGGAGGCCGATTGCGAAGAACGTCTGCGTCGCGAAGATCGGCAGGTTCGAGATGGCGACACCCAGCTCGTTGCCGATGACGGGCATCATCGACGGCACGACGTCGAGCTGGACGATGCCGTTGGTGCCGGCGCAGCCCGTGCCGTAGTTGGTGTAAGACGCCATCGGCGCCGCGACGCCGGCGAAGTACTGGAACGCGAGGGTCATCGCGTCTTCACCGATCGACTGACCCATGCGACGACCCGGGATGTCGTCTGCCGGCGGGTGGATACCGCCCCAGATGCGCGACAGCGAGCACTGGTCGGAAGCGTCGTAGTACGACGCCCACTGCAGAACCACGTCCTGGCTCGGACCGTCTTCGAAGACGAGGAACTGGTTCTGCGGGCACACGAACTCACCGAGGCCGTCCGGGAAGTACGGCGAACCCGTGATCTGGTCCATGACGACCGCGGCGGCGCGGCTGTAGGTGCTGTGACCCGAGACGTAGCCGGCGAACGGCGGCGTCACGAACGACGGGCGCTGGTACGGCCACCAGTTCTCTGCGAGGATCCAACCGACGTCTGCGGTCGTGGTCGCGGGGTCGCCGATGAACGCGGGGCCGCGCCACGCGTAGACGGCGATCTTGCCCTCGGAACCCGCGAGGTGTTCGTGGCGCTGGCCGGCCGCAGTGGTCGCCGGCGTCACGAGCTCGATGTAGCCCGGGCGCAGGTTGATCCCGTCCGGGTGGTAGCTCGGCAGCTGCGGGTCGGTGGCCTGGCCGAGATCCGCGAGGTAGCGGATCGCACTGACCGGACGCACGTAGTCGTACCAGCCCTTGCAGCCCCAGGCGGCGACCGCGCAGTCGTGCATCGCGCCTCCGAGGGCGAGGTACAGCTTGACGTCCCACTCGAGGTCGCCGAGCACGGGGCCGACGCCGCCGATCTGCTTGGTGAACGACGGGTGGTCGGTCACGTAGTTGGCGATCGTATACCAGTGACCCGGCGGCGTCTCGGAGTCCGGGCCGTCTGCCCAGAACTCGGCGAGGATGCGACCGTAGTCACCACGCGGGACCATCTGCGTCGGGTACGGTTGGCCGGTGACCGGGTTCACGCTGTAACCCTGGCCCCAGTCGCCGCCGTTCTCGAAGTCGTAGAACTGGCTGAATTCACCGAGCAGCGGCAGGCTCGCGTTGCCGATGGAGTTCGGCGACGCGTCGATCATGACGCCGTCGGACGGGTCGAGGTGCGCCGACCATACGACGACCATCTCGTTGCCCCACTTGAAGTCTTCAGAGCTCGGCGTGCCAAGCTTCGGCGGCGAGCCCGGATCGTGATAGAGCCAGTAGTCGAAGCCGTCGCGGTGTTGGACCGTGAGGTCGTTCTGCGACAGGGCGAACGGCGTGACCTGACCCCACTCGGGGCTGAGGAAGTCCGGATACCCGAACGGAATCGGGTTGCCCGACTGGTCGATGAAGAACTGCAGCGCGAGCGGTTGCCAGCGGTTCGGGTGCGTCATGTCCGGGTTGCCCGGAAGTGCCATGACGAGCGGATCGTTGACCGGCTGGTAGTAGAGGTTCGCGTAGTCGTTCGCTTGGTTCGAGTTGTCGGCGTCGCCGAACGCCATGACTGCTTGCGCGATCCGGTTGCCGATCGCCGAGGGCGAGTTGCCGACCGTCGAGTTGTTCGTCGTGCTGTAGCCGAGCGTCGTCATCAACGCGTCGTACTGCGGCGACATCGTCGGGAACCCGGGGGAGATCGCGAAGCGCGACTTCAGCAGCTGGTACGACGCGTAGCTCAGGGCCTCTTCACGCCACGAGTCGACCGCGGGGTCGGACGAGGGGTGGTCTTCTTGGAAGATCACCGTTTGCGCGAAGCCGCTGTCGTACGTCGCCCAGGCGTCCCACATCGCGGCGGAGATGTGGTACAGGTTGCGCGCGTGAACCGTCGGTCGCGCGAAGTCTCCGCGGATCGAGTCGAGTAGGAGCTCGTTCCATTCGCGTGCGACGGAGTGTTGGGCTTGGACGGTGGACACGGCCGCGGTTGCAGCGACGAGCCCGAGCGAGAGGGTCCTTCTGCCGAGAAGGGAAAGAGTCATTGTGGGTGGCCTCGAAAGTGCGTGTGCAGAAACGCGAAGTTTGGGCGATCGGATTCCCTGCCAAAATACACGACTGGGACGACCCGACAAGCGGCGGACCGCTCGGCTCGACGCGCCTTACCGAACAGTTGCTCCTGGTGGCGGGAGAACCTCGAAGCAACGTCGATTCCGCGTTGCCGCGGACCTTTAAAGACCGCCGAAGGTGATCCGTATGGCATCCGAGAACACCAATCCGAGGGCCGTCGCGGCCGGATCGAATGCCGCCAATTGTTGGGCGACCTGCAGCCCGATGAGGCCGGTGTCGTTCGGTAGACCGAGTGACCACGACGCCGCCGAGCCCAGGACTGCGAGCGGAACGGCCGGCGCGAAGGGCTGGACCCCGAGGGCGCAGCCGGGTGCGCCCAGCACGGCGAGGTCGACGGGGTCCGGGAACGGATCGCCGAGCAGCCCGAACGCGCCGCCGAGTGCGGGATCGGGCAAATTCGAGAAGGAAACGGTCCAATCATCGCCGAGCCAGGGGAACGAGTCGCCGAGATCGGTGGTGGGGCCCCCGCATCCGGCGGGCACGATCTCCGCGTCCGCGGGGTCGGTCGGGGCGTACGACCACGTCGTCGTGCCCGCGAAGACCGGGCCTTCGAGGGCGATCGTTTCGCGGCGCGCGGCGTCGTACGCGACGAGGGGGGGACTGAACGGGGAGCCGGGCGGCGGCGACGTCGTCCGTTCGGTCCACTCACTGCCGTCCCATTCCCAGGTCGAGATGCCCAGCCCGCTCAGCGACAGCAAGACGGTCCGGCGGCGCGCGGCGTCGTAGACCATCGCGTTGCGACTCGAGAACAGCGGTCCGCCGCCGGACGCCAGTTGGTGCCACGCGGTGCCGTCCCATTCCCAGGTGTCGCCGAAAATTCCGAACGACGCGGCGCCACCGAACAGAACGAGGCGGTCACGGTGATGGTCGTACGCCATGCCGTGGTCGTAGCGCGCGGCGGGCCCGCTCGTCGGCGTGATGTCCGTCCAATCGGCGCCGTCCCAGGCCCACAGGTCGTCGAGGGGGGCGGACGTCCCGTCGATGCCCCCGAAGACGAGGACGCGGCCGCGCATGCTGTCGTAGACCATGCCGTGGGAAGACCGCGCCGATGGCGAATTCAGCGATGACGTGACGACCCAGTTCGCGCTGGCGGGCTCCCAGTGTCGCGTCTCGTTCGCCGGCGTGAACAGGCCGCCGCCACCGAACAGCATCACGCGGGCCGTCGGGCCGTCGAAGGCGAGAGAGGCGTCCTGAGGCACGTGATACCCGCCTCCCGTGGGAGACGAGCTCCACGCGGTGCCGTTCCACTCCCACGTCGAGGTCACGTCCGGGAGCAGCGCGACGACGACCTCGCGCAGTGGGTCGAACGCGATGGCGTTCGGGCTGAGGGTTGCCGTCGCGAAGATCGGCCCCGGACTGCCCACGGCCAGCGGGTTCCAGTCGGTCTGTGCGATCGCCGACGGCCCGGTCAGGGCGAGCACGATCGCGAGGTCCAGTCGACGGCATCGCATGCGTGCATCGTATCCCGTTTCGCGCGTCCCGGGGAGGCGCGCGGCAATGCGTGTCACCGTGTCGGCAGCCGCAGCTCGATCGGCTTGTCCGGCACCGTCGCATCCACGCGAGCGCGGCGATCGTCCCAGCTTTCGATCTCGATCCGGTAGTTCCCCGGATCGAGCGGCATCGGGAAGGTCAGCTTGGGCTGGAACACGCCACGGAATGAATGACGCACGGTCGTGCTGAGGATGAGACGGTCATCCTGCGCGGTGCGAATGCGGAGCGTGCCGGACCAGCTCTCCTGATACTTCGACTGATCCTCCGGCAGCAGCACGTGCACGTCGATCGGCGTGACCCGTGACGGCAGCGTGGCACGCACGCGCGAATCCTCGCCGACGACCATGGCGTGCGTTCGCGATGGGAACGGGCCACCCCACACGATGACCTTCGCGTCGCCGCGATGCACGCCGGTCGCGACGAACGTGCCGTCGGCCTGGCGCTTCGCGCGCCACGAGTCGCGCGCCGTGCGCACGGTCACGCGCAGTCGATCGCTCCCGACCGTCGGGTTGCCGTTCTCATCCTGGAACAGCACGGTGACTTTGCCGGCTGTCGGTGCGTTCACGTCCGCGAGGTCGAGGTGCTCGGCCTTGCCGAGTCGGATGGTCTCCGCAAACGTCCGCTCGCCGGGCACGCTGTAGCGCAGCCGGTACTTGCCGGGCGACAGCGGCTTGATCTCGAACGCGCCGGTCTCCGAGTCGGCCCAGACGACGACGTCGAAACCGTACGGGACGTTGTCCGCTTTGACTCGAATCGTGCTCTTCGGGACGACCGCGCCGCTGCTGTTGCGAAGCGTGCCGCGGATCGAGCAGTTGGGACGCTTCCAGCTGGGGACGCGCACGACGTGCGGTTTGTTCGAGGCTTCGACCGGTGGAATGACGTGGGTCGGGAACCAGTCGAACTTGTCGCCGCGCAGTCCTTCCACGCCCTCGGGGAGCGGCGCGTAGACGGCGATCTCCCGGAGCTCGCCAGCCGGCACGTGCCACTTCGCGTGGTCGTGCGGGGCCAAGCCCTCTTCGTTGGTCGGCATGCTCATGCCCGTAGTGAACCCCTCGAGGCTGCGCATCGACGCGCGCCAGCCCACGAGTGGGTTGCCCGCTTCGTCGACGACGCGCGCCGACATCGGCAGCGGCGCGGCGATCTGCGGGTGCCATTCGTTGTCGCCGGGCTTCAGCGTGCGGTCGATCCGAACTTCCGAGCCGTCGATGTTCGCGCGCAGCCGGTTCGGGCCGGGTAACAACCCGTCGATCACGAAGACGCCGTTGTCGCCGGTACGCAAGGACCGCTCGCAGAGCGGCAGCTCGTAGACCCCTTCGTCCCAGCCCTCGGCGTAGACGGAAGCCTGGACCGCGGGCTCACCCTCGGCGTTCCTCACCGTGCCGACCAGTCGGGCGGCTTCCTGGAGCTGCAGCTGCAGTTCCGGCTCCGTGCCGCCGTGATGCTCGAAGCGCTGCTTCGCGAACCGCGACACGCGACCGTCGAAGTGCTCGGCGATGAGCATGTGCCGGCCCGGCTCGAGCCAGTCCATGCGGAATCGTCCGTCGTCGTCTGTCCGTGTGTACTGCTTCGTCGCGCGTGCCCCGAACTGCACGAGCGCGACGTCGATGTTCGGCACGGGTCCGCCGTTTTCGTCGACGACGACGCCGCTGACGGCGACCGCCGGGCCGCGGAGCTTCAGCGTGACCTTGGTCGTCTCTCCCGTTCGCCCGCGGACGTTTCGCAGCGAACTCAGCTGGTGACCGCTCGCGAACGCCCGAAGCTGGCCGCTGCGATCGACGTCCCGCATGCGGAGCACCCCGTCGGCGCCCGTGCGACCGAGTACGTTGTACATCCGGTGCCACTGATTGCCGAGAACGCCCTCGACCGTCGCGCCCGCCACCGGGTTGCCGTCGCGGTCGACGACTGTGACCTCGAGGTGCATGCCCGGTTCGAGCTTCAGCACGTGCTCGCCGCCGCTCGGCGGCGGCATGATCCCGGGCCACCAGAACTCGCTCGATTGGCGGCCGACGATCCCGACCTGATAGTAGCGCGGTTCTCCGAGCTCGATGAACTCGTGGCGGCCTTCGTCGTCGGTGTGCGCGTACTGCAATCGCGAGTCGCACATGAACATGACCGGAGCGTTCGGCACGGGGCGGTTCTCCGGATCGACGACGCGCACGCGGATCTTCTGGGACCCCGATGCGGGGGCGGGTGATTCGGGCTTCGCGGCGGGTTCTTCTGCTTCCACGAGCACGTCGCGGCGGGCGCCGCCGTCGTCGTTGCGGAGAGTCGCCGTCTCGGCGTCGGGCGTGATGCGGACGGTTTCCGCCGCCGGTGAAAGGGCGTCGTTCGGCCACAGCCCGAAGGTCACGGCGGTGGCGATCATGAGGAGGGTGGCGATCATCGTGTAGCTCTTCCAGGTCGATTGGATGGTCCACGCCGCCGGCAGCGTTGCCGCGACTGTCGCCCCATGAGCCATCACCGCTTCGCGCACGCGCCCGAGCACTTCCGCTGCGATGGCCGCGCTCGGCATCGCGAACGCCGCGCCGAGCGCGAGGCCCGTCGGCAGCGCCTTCCGCAGGAGCTCGAGACCGCGCACGACCTGCGTCCGCACCGTGCCCGCCTTGCGGCCGGTGGCATTCGCGATGTCCTGCGCGCTGAGCCCGTGCTCGAGATGCAGGATCACCACTTCCCGGTAGGGCTGCGGCAGCTCCTGCATCGTGCGCGCGACGAGCTCGCGCACCTCGGCTTCGGATGCGTCGTCGGGTGGCTCCTGCTCCGACACGAGGGTGTCGAGGCTGGCGGCCGAGCCCGAAGCACGCTTGGCACGACGCCGGTCGTTGCGCACGGCGTTGCCGAGGATCCCGAGCAGCCACGGCTTCAGCGGCCGCGTCGGGTTCCAGCGGTTCCGGTCTTCGATTGCGGTCAAGAACGTCGATTGGATCGCGTCCTCGGCACGATGACGGTCGCCACCACTCAGATACCACGCGACGCGCCAGAGCTCACTGGCCGTCGCGTCGAACACCCGCGCGAGCGCTTCCGGAGCGCCGTTGGCGCGGAAGCGTTCGAACGCGGTGTCTTCGGGGCGGCGGGTCATGGGTGTGAGTGCTGTCGTGGGCGGGAGGGAGTGCTACGGAGATTCTCGGAAAAAGTGGGAGCGGGCGACGGGCGGGCGCGGGTTGCGGGTGGGGGCGCGGACGACGCGATCAGGCCGCTCGGCCGGGAACTTCAAAGGTGCGGTGCGGCCGTGGCGGCGCCAGCCTGTGCGGAGGAGCCAGGTGGATGGGGGCGTGACTGGAGGTCGCCAGTGCGCGGCTTTGCCGACGATCTCGATGTGGATCGCCCATCCGTCGAACCATGGGCCGGACGCAAAGTAGTCGAGGACGTCGACGGCGTACTGGTGGCGACGGGCGTTGTTCAGGACATAGGCAATCGCGTGGCGCACCCGCCCATGCGGACGAGGAGTCCGGTCATGCCCCGAGTCAACGCGCGTTGATCGTCGGCCTCGACGATTGCGTGCACGTGGTTGCCCATGACGGAGTAGTGGACCAGACGGAAGACGAAGCGATCTTTGACTTTCGCGAACGCCTCACGGAGCACGGCGTACGTGTCCTTGCGTCGTAGCGAGGGGAGCCCCTGTCGCAGCCGAATCGTGACGTGAAGCGGGCACCCCTTTGCGAACTCCGCCTTCTTCTTGTGTGACACGCGCTCGCGAGCGGCCTGTCGCTTCCGCCCGCACCCTTCCGATGGCTGCCCCAGCCGAGCGGCAACGCCAACAGTCCCTGTGCCGTGATCGCACACGGACACGGATTCGCCGTCCTCTCCCCAGACGCCTCGGCCCACCTCGCGTCGCCCATGCCCGCGCCCGTGACCCGTGCCCAAATCGCCCGTTCGCCCAAGCCTCGCCGGCCGCTGTATGGCGCTCGTTTGCCCCACCGCGTCGGCTAGCGTGTTGGTCCCCTCACCGCACCCGAAACCCCCGCGGCTCCCGCTCCTCCACCTTCACCGTCACCGTCGTCCGCCCAGTCGCCGAGACCTCCAACTCTTGCCGGTGATCCACCCGCCCTTTCTCGTCCTGCACCCTCACCCGGTGCTTCCCGGGCGCCAACCCCTCGATCAGCACCGTCCCGCCCGAGAAGTCCAAGAACCGAATCGAGCCTGGTGTGTCCCCGAGCGCACGAAACTGCAGTTCGCCGGACTCCAGCCCGACGATGCTGAGCTGGACGCTGCAGTTGCCGTAGTTCTCGCGCAGCTCGAAGTCGAGAACGTCCGTGCCCTCGATCATCACGAACTGCGAGCGCAGGAACGACCGCTCTTTCGCGTGGAGGGCCACCCAGTAACGACCCTCACTCAGGCCCTCGAATCGAAACTCCCGCTCGAGCCCGATCTCCTCCCGCCTCGAGTCGTCGATGTCGCCGTACGCCATCAGGTGTGCCGTCAGCTCGATGCCGTCGAACCCCACGATTCGACCGGCGATCGCGTTGCCCTTGTCGATCGGGATCTTGACGTCGATGCGCGTCGAATCCTCCGGCACCGCGAACGGCCCGTGGATGCGGTGTGCGTAGTCGTCGTGGAAGACGACGAGCCGGGATTCGCCGGGGTTCGCGGTCTTGAACTCGAACTCACCCTTCTCGTTCGTCGTCACCGTCGGCACGGTGTCGAAGCCGATGTGGCCGAGGTCGCCCGAACCCGCGACGAGTTTGACGGTCGCACCGGCGACCGGCTTGCCTGAAGAGTCGTCGTGCACGATGCCTTGGATCGAAGATCCGCGCTTCATCAAGACGAGCACCTGTTCTCGCGGCGGGTCGACCATGGCTTCGGCCGTGAGCTTCTGTCGCGCGTAGCCTTCCGCGGAGATCGCGATCCAGAGCTGCTGACCGAGCGGGAAGCCACCGAAGCTCGATTTCCAGTATCCGTCGGTCCCGTTCACGCGGTCGGCCTTGCGGAAGCGCTCGTCCACATCGTCCTCGTTCGAGATCACGAGTTCGAACGACTCGATCGGCTGGCGAGTCGCCGCGTCGAGCACGCGCCCCGCCACGCTGGCACCGCGCTGCAACGTGACAGTGACCCCGGTCATGCCGCGAGTGATGCCGGGTTGGCTTCCCGGGAGGTACCCTCGCAGGTACGCGACGACGGTGAGCGCGTAGTCCGGAAGGTCTTCGATCGCAAATGCACCGTTCTCGTCGGCAAACGCCTTGGTGCCGACTTCGAACAGCCAGCCCTTCTCGTTGCGTCCGCGGCAGACCACTCTAGCACCGGGTAGCGGGGCGCCCGTGGCGTCGGCGACGATGCCCCGAATGGATCCGCCGCGTTCGAGGCGAACCTCGATCGGTCCCATGTCCTCGCGAATCTCGACTTTGGACGTGTGCTTCACGAATCCGCGGCGCTCGACCGACAGGTCCCTCGCGCCGGTCTGGGAATAGCGCAGCTCGAACTCGCCATTCTCGTCGGAGTACGACGACGAGGATGCGTTGAAGAAGCGCGCGTCGTAGCACCGCACGTGCGCGCCGGCCACGGGTTCGCCTTCGCCGTCGAGGACCACGCCGAGGATCGTCGAGCCGCGCTTGAGCACGATCACGAAGTCTTCGGCACCGACGCGAGCGCTCTCGCCGCTGCGTAGATATCCGAGCTTCTCCGCGAGGACGTAGTGTTCGACCGTCGCATCGACACTCGGCAGAACGAACTGGCCGTCTTCGTCGCTCTCGATGACGTATCGCTTCAGCGACGTCGACACGCGCGCCCCGGCGATCGGCTCGCCGGCTTCGTCGACGACGCGGCCGGCGATCCGTCCGCCGTGCGCGAGTGTGAAGTCCAGCCGGTGCTCTTCCGCCGTCTCCGGGATCGGGGCGTCCTGCGAGCTGGGCGCGAAGCCGTCTGCCCAGATCTTCATGTGGCGTGCGTGCGCGCCGCGGCCGACGAGGAACTCGTAGTGACCGGCGTCGTCGGACGTGGTTCGGTGGTCCGCGGTCGATTGAATGGTCGCGTTCGGGATCGGGTTGCCGTCTTGATCGCGGACGAACCCGTGCAGGCGGCACTCGAACGGCGAGACCGTGACGGTGAGATGTGCGGATTCGTCGCCGGGATGGATTGCTGCAGGACTGCACTGGATGCCGCGCGCCTTCGTGCTCGAAACGGCCGTGACCATGCCCGCCGTGCGCGGCGGGTCGCCGTGCCACGAGAACTCGCCGCGCGCGTCGGTTCCGACCGACGCTTCTCGGGCGGGTGTGCCGTGGGTTTCGTATCCGTCGTAGAAGCGCAAGACGACGCGGCAGTTGGGATAGGGGAGACCCTGGCAGCGCGCGATGCCCGTGACGGTGAACGCACCGGTCGTCACGAGTTCGGCGCGTTCGGACGACGCGTCTTCGCTCGGTGCGTCCGTCTCGTCCTGCGTGACCGGATCTTGATTCCCTTCGAGCCGGGACTGCGCCAGGCTCGGTGGCGCGTCGTCCGGATCACTCGTCGGGCCCAGAACAGGGGGGCCCCACACCGCCCAGATCGTGAGGCCTGCGAGGATCAATCCACAAACGGCGAACAGCGACTTGGACTTGCTCATCAAGACGGCTCCGGCGACGACGGGTGTGACGGGGGACGCATCGAGCGCCGCGCACGGGGTCAGCGCGACGATCCAGCTGCGGCGCGACCCGAAGTCACGATCGAGTTTGTGGCGCAGCTGCTCGAGACCACGGTGGAGACGCGACCGGACGGTTCCGTCGGGAACCCCGAGACGAGTCGCGATCTCCGCGGGCGACAGCTCTTCCCAGTAGCGCATCAGGAGCGTCGCTCGATACGGCTCGTCGAGTGCGAGCACGGCGTCGACGACTCGCTTGCGGTCGTGCTCGCGCTGCACGACGTCTGCTGTCGAGGGTGCGGCGACTTCGTGCTCTGCGTCACGCTCTCGTGCTTGCCGCCGCCGCTTCCCGCGCACGTGATCGCGGACGAGGTTGCGGACGACCGAGGACAGCCAGGCGCGAGCGCGCCCCGCGTCACGAGGCGGCGACGTCATCGCGCGGACCCAGGTCTTCTGCACGATGTCTTCTTCGCCGTCGCCGCCGCGCAGGAGCGAGCGCACGAGCGCGCGGACGAAGTCCTGTTCGGCGAGGAGGGCCTCGGGGGCCGTCGAGCTGGTCGGGAACGTGGTCACGGACAGTCGCGTAGACGCCGTCCTGCGTCCGTGCGTTGCGTCGATTGTGACGAATTCCGCGGATTCCCGCAGCCGGCTACGGGTCGACGACGGTGAATCGCAGCCCGTTCGACGTCGCGAGCCCGCCGCCGTCCAAGTGGATCGACTGCGCGTAGAACGTCGTGCCGGCGATGTTCGGGGTCAGCGCGAGTGGGAGCGTCGACGACGTGGAGGGCGGCACCGGGATCGAGGTCAGAAAGTTTGCGCCCGGGTCGACGAGAATCGTGACGCCGAGGGCCGGCAGGTTCGTCGACGCGAGACTCAGCCAGATCGCCGAAGCCGTGGGCGTGCCCGGTGTCGATTCGACCGTGATCCCGAAGTTCGGATTCCCGACTGTCGGCAGGCCGCCGGGGTTCGGGGTGATGTTCCAGGAGTACACGTTCGATCCGAACGACGTGCTTCCATAGGTTTCGATCGGCTCGCGGAAGTCGATCCCGCTGAGGATACCCCAGCCGCCGGCGGGCGCTGTTGCGATATTCGATACGGTGCCCTGTGGCGTCAGCAACCGGACTTCGTACCCGGAGGCCGAGCCCGACACCGAGGCGATGCTGCTCGTCGCCGACTCGATGACGTGCCCGTTCGAGAAGCCGCTGAGGATCGGGGTCACCGTGCCCGTCGACAGGTCGATGCGACCGAGTTCGTCAAACGAGGCATACGTGAGAGTGCCGTCGCTCTCGAAAGCCAGAGAGCTGACGATCGAACCTGGTGAGGCGACGCTGGACGCGGGACTCCCGTCGATCGGAATCCGCCATATCTGGGTCGTGCTCGATCCGTTTACCTGCGCGGCGTAGATGGCCGAAAAGTCGTTGCTGACCGTGATCGCATTCCACGTGCCGAAAAGCGGTGGGCCGACGAACGCGATCGGGGTGAGCGAGCCGGACGTGAGGTCGAAGAGGCCGATTCGTTCGCCGGCGAGCGCCGGCACCGGGTCGGCAGTGGCGCTCAGCGCGAAGGCGAAGACGTTGCCAGCGAGATTCTCGGTTGCGCTCACGGCGCCGAGGCCGGCGAGTGGTGACGAAGGCAGTGAGGTCGCAACTTGGACCGGCTGTGCCGAGACGACGTTCAGTCCCGACAACGTCAAGTGCCAGAGGTTGATGGGGTCGCCGACGGTGGTCGGGGCGTCAGCGCAGAGAAGTCCCGAACCGTCGTCCGTGATCTCGATCCAATTCGCGCCCAGCCCGTTGATCAGAATGCCCGGCACACCGGTCACCCGCGTCGCGGGAGCGTTGGTGCGAGGGGACGCGACCCACACACCCCCCGGGGAAGCGCCCCCGGACGTTTCGAATCCGGAGATCGCGTACCAGCCCTCGGGAACCTGCGCGTGCGTCGGAGTGGCGAGGATTGCAGCGAGCGACAGTGCGCGGGTGTGCATGGGAGTCACGATAGCACAGCGGGATCAGGGCGTGACGACCGTGAACGCGAGTGCGTCCGACGCACCGATCGCTCCGCCGCTCTCGATGTGAAGGGACTGCGCATGAAACGTGAGACCGACGAGCATTGGGGTGAGCGTCAGCGGAACGGTCGCTGTCGGTGTCGTCGGCACGGGCACCGACGCGAGGAAGCTCGGGCCCGGATCGATCCAGAGGTCGATGCCGAGCACGGGGATGCTCGCGGCGTCGAGTGACAAGCACACCGCGGCGGCCGTCGCGGCTGATCCCGTCGACTCGGTCGTCACGCCGAACGACGAGTTGCCGACGTACGCCATGCCCCCAGGCTGAGGCCAGGCGATCGAGTAGCTACCGCTGCCGGTTGACGACCCCGAGCCATAGCGGGCCATCGCCGGCTGAACGTCGATGCCGCTCAGAACACCGAATCCCGTCGGGGGCGGCATCGCGATCGTCGTGCTCGTGCCGTCGGGCGCGCGCAGTTCGACGCTGTAGCCGCTGCCGGTCGTGAACTCGAGAATCGCGAGATTGTCGGTGCCGGGCTCGGCGACGACGCCGTTCAGGAAGGCGGTGTTGGAGATTGGCGAGACAGCGCCCGTGAGGATGTCGATGGTGCCGAGATTCGCGGACCCGACGACGGCCGAGAACAACAGATCCCCGTGTGGATCGAAGTCGAGATTGCTCACGATCCCGTTGACCGTGGCGACGAGCGTCGCGGTGCCGCCCTGCGGTACCGGGAAGCTCCAGATCTCGGTCGCGCTGCCGCCGAGCACGTTCGCGGCGTAGGCGACCGTGCCTTCGGGGTTGGTCGTGATCGCGTTCCAGGTTCCGACCGGTCCGATCCCGTTCAGGTAGACCGGAGCGAGAGTTCCGCTGAAGAGGTCGAGGATGCCGATGCGTTGCCCGTTCAGAGACGTGTCGGGCGTGAGGTTCGGCGACAGTGTGAACACGACCTGGTCGTTCGGCAGCATGCTCGTCTCGGTCACGCCCGCCGCTGGCGCGGTCGAGGTGCCGATCGAGAACGACTGGTCGTAGACGTTGGCCGCGCCGTCGAGCAGCACCCAGACCAAGTCGACGTTCGAACCGGCGGCGGCCGGCGTCGTCGCGCATACGAAGCCGACGCCGTCGAACGTCAACTCGATGCTGTTCGCGCCGAGCCCGGTCAGCAGCGATGTGGGGAGGTTCTGCACGGGAACCGGTGGTTCGAAGGAGCGCGGCGACACGAGCCACACGCCGCCGATTCCACTGGACGAGTCTTGGAAGGCCGAGATCGCGAACCAACCGGTAGGCACCTGGGCGCCGACAGTCGTCGCGAGTGAGAAGAGCGCGATCCCCAGTGCGCGTGTTCGCATCGCCTCATCGTAGCTCGTGGCCGGCGACGCGTGGCGAGAGCTGCGGCGATCGGTTCGAAATCGTTTTTCGCGAATCCGTGTACGCGGTGCCTCCGCGGGGCGTTGCGTGCGCCTACCGCTGCAGGGCGTCAGGTCAGTGCGATCCGCGCACGGATCACGAGCAGCGTGTTGTTTTTCGGCATGGCGACGACCTCGTCGATCGACATCCGCGCGTCCGTCGCAGCGCGTTCGATGTCGACGAGCGAGCGCACGCCATATCCGGGGTCGCGTTCGCGCAACTCCTGATCGAACGCGAGATTGCTCGGCGCGGGATCCTCACCTGAGCGGAAGACGGCGCCATAGACGAGAAGAGGCGCACCGGGCTGCAGCACGCGGCGCGCTTGCCGCAGCATCGACTCCGTGAACGCCCAAGGAGAGATGTGCATGACGTTGATCGCGACGATCGCGTCGGCATCCTCGATGGGCCAGCACTCCGTGAGGACGTCGAGAGTCACCGGAACGTCGAGGTTGTCGGGGCCTTCGTGCCGCCGCCACGCGTGGATGCTCGCCAGGGCTTCCGCGTCGCGTTCACTCGGTTGCCACGTCAAATGCGGAAGCGCGCGCGCGAAGTGCACCGCGTGCTCTCCGGATCCGCTCGCGAGTTCGAGCACGGTGCCCGACTCCGGCAGGTAGCGCTCGAGAACCTCGAGGATCTCGCTTCGATTGCGGCGTGCGGACGGTGAAGAGCGCCTCCCGTCGTGCATCGGGTCGAGGTCTTCGAGGCGAATCGGTGGGTCGGTCATGCGCGATCTCGAGTTTCCATCACCGCGGTTTTCCAGCGAGCGCGCGCGCGACCGTGCGTGCGAGCAGCGCGTGCCCGGCATCGGTGCAGTGGCCGTCCGTGTGGAACAGGGATTCACGCGGGCGACGAATCAGCACTCTTTCGAACTCTTCGTGAACCGGGATGAAGCCGGCTGCCAGCTCATGCGCGACTTCACGCTGCGTGTCGGCGAGGCGCTTCGGAGTATCGGGGTACGTCAAGATCCACGGACGGGCCTCGTGCGCCCGGATCAGCCTCACGATCAGTCGGAGATGCTCGGCCAGAGTGTCCAGATGGTCGACTCGAGTGTCGGCGTACGCCTTGTCGCGCAGCGCAAGAAGGATCCGACGGGAGGCGTTGTCGAGGCCGGGGCGGTCCAGCAACGCGCTGAGGTGGGACTCGGGGACGATGGCGCCCGTGGTCTCCGGGTGCTCGCCGAGAGCGTGGACACCGCCGGCCTGCAGCGCGGCCGCGGCGATGTAGTGGAACGCGAACTCCGGCCGAGTCTCGGCGACGCTACGACCGATCCTGGCCAACTGCTCCGCGCTGCACGACGTGCTGAGTTCGAGAAAACGGAGGTAGGCCGTGGCGGACTCGCGCTTGTCGCGGAGGAACTTCGCGCGACCGAGGACGCGCCAGCCCTCGGCGAGGTTCGGGTGTCGAGCGACGGCGTGTTCTGCAACGGAAATCGCTTCTTCGAAGCGTCCGAACGCGAGGACGCCGTTTGCGTACGCCGCATGGGCCGCGGGGTCGTCGTGTTCGTGCAGGTAGGATCGAAGCCACTCGAGTTCGGCGGCCGCGGCGTCGATCTCGTTGATCGCGAGTGATGCTTCGACCAGACGGGAGCGCAGCATCGGCACGCGGTGGTAGGTGCGAATCGTTTGGTCGAGCGTCGATGCGACGAACCTCGGATCGGACTGCAGTCGCGTCCGTGAGACCTCCAACGCGGATTGCACGGCGGCAATCTGTGGAGCGGTGCGAGCCGGTTCAACCGAGCCGCGGGCGGTTCCCGCTTCGCGCAGCAGTTCGTCCGCAAGCTCGCGCTGGGCTTTCCCTGCTCGGATCGGTCGCGGGAGCAGCTCCCTCGGGGTCGGCTCGATACGTTTCGCGTGCGTCCACGCGAGGCTGAGGAGTTGCCACGTCCGGACGCGCCAGGGGAACGACTCCGGGTTCGCGGTCGGGTCATCGGGGAGCACGAGCTCGGGTACCGTCCAACTGTCGAGTCTTCCGATCAAAACGCAGACGTCCGATGGTTGGATCGTACGCATCCACATCGAGAGCCTTGCCAGAAGTTCGCGGGAGTCGCTGCCGCTGTTCCCGGCGTTGATGACCACGGACTCACTTCCGATTCGCTCGCGCAGATCGCGTTCGAGTGCGTCGGGGTACGTACCCGATCGCGTCGAGGATCCGACGCCGGCCGTGATCGAGTCTCCGATGCAGAGCACGACGTTCGCCGCTCTGGGCTGCAGTTCCCGCGTGTGGAACCACCACGCTACGAGTTGAAGCAGGAGCTCGAAGAGGAGCAGGAACCCAGCGATGTAGAGGAGTCTTCTGCTTCGGTTCTTGCCGGATCTGCGTGCCAAGCGAACAGGTGTAGCGCCGGATCGCGAGGCGCGTCAACACGCACGGAAATCCACGAAGCGTTCCGGTCGCGTCGCGCTCTCCCGCCCATTAAGGCGACCCTGGCTCGGTCGGTTCGTCACGCCGACCGCAGGGTTCGGCAGCGAACTCAGGAGTGTCATCCAATGCGTATCACGATCCCCGCCCTCGTTCTGTCCTCACTCATTGGTGCGTCATTGTTCCTCTGCGCTGAGCGGGAGACACCGGCGACCGTCCGTTCCGAGAGCGCGGTTGCGCCGCCGCCGGGTTCGCCGTATCCAGCGGCCTCGAACGTGGATCCCTCCGCGCAGCGCGACCTCGTTGCGATCGGAGGCGGCGGGGATCGCCTCGCGCCGGACGACCCCCGGAGCATCGATCGGCTGCCGGCCGAGATCGCGGAACGGGTCGGCTACATCTACCGTCGCTTCGACGCTGCCTACCGCGAGCGCGATTGGGAACTGCCACCTTTGGTGCCGCGGATCAGTCTCGACGCGGCGCGAGCGCTGATCGACAAGTACGACGAGTACTGGGCGCAGTACGACGTCGCGAACGATCACTACGAACAGCGAATGATCGCCGTGCTCGACCTCGGCGGCGAGTTCACGGGCACGCTGCCGTCGTCCGAGAGCCTTCTTCCTGACTTTCGTTCGCTGGCCCGCGAGCAGCTCGGAGATCGCTATCTGGGCGCCGAGGGCCACTCGATCGCCGTCAACGACGGCGAGACCTGGCGGTGGGGCTACTTCCCGCCGGGTGCCGATCTCGAAGTCGACGAGCTCTGCGCGTGGTGTGACTCCTTCGAGGACGCGGCGCCGGACGTCTATCGCGGCTGGTTCCACGACTACTTCACCTTCTGAAACCTGAACCTCTGACAACCTGAAAAAGGACTGATCCATGAACTCATCTCTTCGCAACGCGCTCTACGCGCTTCTCACGGCAGCGCTGGTTTCTCCTGGTCTGGTAGGACAGGACGCGGATCCGGTCGATCCTGCGCCCGCCCCGACCTGTGCGGACGGCTGCAAGGACAACCTGATCAAGCCCGCAAACGCGAACGAGCCGGCCAGCGCGAGCGACTCGTGGCGCTTCTCGCTCGTGCGAGGCTGGAATCGCCTGACGAGCAAGCCCGGCACGTGCGCGCCGGTCACGCCCGGGCCCGGTTGCGTCATCACGAAGAAGTGCAAGCTCACGACGACGCGCGGCACGTTCAAGATCGTGCTGAAGAGCAAGCTGCCGACTACATCGGGCACGACCGGGCCGACGCCCGGCGCGGGCTGGGGCGCCCCGGATCCCGGCCAGAGCCCGCCGCAGTGGACGTTCACCGTGTCCAAGGCGAATCCCAAGGAGGTCAACTGCGGCGGCGTGCTCGACCTGTCGATCTCGTGGCTGCTCGCCGGCACGCCGATGTCCTGGACGCTGAAGCTCGAGTGCAGCGTGTGCCCGGGCGCGCCCGACAACGACACCACGTTGCAGCAACAGGACACGTCGGACGTGTCCGAGCACTGAGCTCGGGTGCCGAGATCAGTCGAGTTCGAGCGCCGCGGCGCCGCGCTCGCTGATCTCCGCCCGAATGTCGGCGAGCGGCTTGCTCTTCTTTGCGCGCCGCAAGGCCGCGAGAAGGTCGCGCGCCTCGTCGTAGTACAGCTCCTCGGGGTCGATCCCGATCGCGGCGAGTTCACGAGCCTGCTTGGGCGTGCACAGGCCGACGGCTTTCCGGTCGAGCAGGTGTTCGCGCACCTCCTCGGCCTGGCGCGCGGACATGCTCTCTACCCGTTCTGCGTCGAAGCCCGCCTTGAGCAAGAAGCGACGCTGGTCTTCGGTCGCTGGCTCTTCGTGGGGGCTACGGGGGCGAAGTCGCTCCGTCTGCACGCCGACGAGTGCGAACGGGTCGCGGTGCATGAGCTGGTATTCGACCGACGCGCGACGTGCCTCGACTTCCTGTCGCGCGAGTTCGAGCGCGCGCTCGAGCGCGATGAACTCGCCTTCTTCGCTGTGCTGAAGGGCCACTCTGCGCGCCGTCGCGACGATCTCTTCGTCGTCTTCGTCCGCGAAGATGTCGATGGCTTGCACGAGCGAATGGCGGCAGTTGCCGGGCACGAAGTCGAGCACCAGCAGATCCTTCTTGTTCGGCGCGAGCCGCGTACCGCGCCCGACCATTTGGGCGTAGAACGCGCGTGACAAGATGGGACGCGCGATCGCGACGAGCGCGATCTGTGGCACGTCGAAGCCTTCGGTGAAGAGGGCGCAGTTCACGAGGACCTGGATCTCGCCGGCGCGGAATCGCTCGATCGTCGCGGCGCGGTGCTCGGACGGAGTCGTTCCATCGACGGCGGCGGCGAACTGCGGATCGCCGGCGATCTCGCACAGCACCCGACTCAGGGCGTGAGCATGTGCGACCGACGCCGCGAAGACCATCGCGGGTCGGTCGCCGCGCTCTTCGACGATCGGGTGCGCGATCTCGGCGAGGTGGGGCTCCTTCGTCAAGATGCGCTCGACCTCCGCGGTCGCGAGTTCGCCGGCGATCTTGCGCACTCGGCTGAAGTCGACCTCGGTCTGCACGAGGAACGACCGCACCGGGCAGAGCCAGCCATCCTCGATCGCCGACACGATGTCGTAGTCGAACGCCACGTCGGAGAAGACCTCTCCGAGCCGTCGTCCATCTCCTCGGTCCGGCGTCGCCGTGACACCGAGGACCCAGTTGGGCTCCGACCCACTGGCGAAGTGGTCGAGCACCTCCCGGTAGCTGTCCGCGGTCGCGTGGTGGGCTTCGTCGACGACCACGATCTTGAACGCGTCACGCGGGATCTGCGTGAGCCTTCGCGAGATCGTCTGAATGCTCGCGACCGTGATCTTGGGGCGACGGCCACCGCGCGGCGCCGTCAGGTCGCGCTGCGCCGCCATCTCGACGGCGACGACGTCGTCGCACCACGTTGAGATCTTGTCGCGCGCCTGCGAGACGAGCTCCTGACGGTGGGCGAGGACGAGGACCGGCCCCTTCGCGAGGCGCGAGATCTCCGCGAAGAGCACGGTCTTGCCCGTGCCCGTCGGCATGACGACGAGCGCGCGGCGGTGGCCGCGGCGATACGAGTCGCGGACGGCTTCGAGGGCGGACTGTTGGTACGGACGCAGCACGGAGAGAAGGGACCATCGTCGGGGAGCCGTGGTCGCGGGAGAAGGGGAATCGCGGCGGCGAATTCCGCCGAGATTCGTCAGCGCGCCATCGAGAGCAGAAGCGCGGCAAACCGGTCCGCCGCTTCGGGTGCGTGACTCAGGAACAGTTCGGGCTCGATGAGTTCGACCTCCATGACGAGCGGTTCACCAGCGTGTTCGACCAAGTCGACGCGGGCGTAGCTCGCGCGATCGGGCAGCGCGTCGAGGACCGCCGTGCCCAAGTCGATCCAGGCCGCCGACGGTTCCATGCGGTCGGTCGAGCCGCCGTGCTCCTCCTGGACGAGAATCGAGCCGTCGGCGGGTCGTTTGACGACCGCATGGGAGAACTCGTGGTCGAAGTACACGAGCGAGACTTCGCCGCTCGTCCGCACCGCCGGGAGCAGCTCCTGGACGAGGACGGGCTGTCCTGCGTGGAGTGCGGCGCGAGCGAGCCCGGGGGAGTCGTCGCGGCGGACGACCGAGAGCCCGCTCGCCGTCGCGCCAACGAGGGGTTTCACGACGCCGGTGTCGAGCTCCAGTGCATCGAGTGCGGCCGCGATGCTCACTGCGTCCGGTTCGGCTGGCGCGGTCGCGGGGATGCGAACACCGCGTTCGCGAAGCGCGAGGAGGTACGACTTTACGCGATTCCACTGCATGAGCGCTGGTGGGTTCACGACGACGCCCGGGACGGACTCGAGTTGCTCGAGCCAGATGGCGAACTCGTCCGCGCGCTGCGGGTAGTCCCACGTCGACCGGACGGCCACGAGATCACAATGCGCGAATGGCGCGATGCCGTCATTCCACGCTGCGATCCCCACTCGGGCGCCCTGCTGTTCGAGCGCGGCCGCGAGCAAGCGGTCGCCGGCAGGCAGCTCGGGGAACGCGCGGCAAGTCGCGAGGACGAGGTCCGGCATTCGCGTGGCGCGCTACTCGAAGCTGTTGAGGAAGTGCACGATGTGCGGATACAGCCGCACGGTGAGCATGTCGTTCCGCGAGCTCACGTAGTAGGCGAGTTCGAGCATCGCGATCGGGCCCATCAGCGAGTGGTAAGCCAGGACCCAGCCGGCGAACGCGCGGGCGCCGTCGGCGCCGCGGCGCATCAGGCGCCACGCGATCGTCGCGCACGCGCCGGAGCCGCCGAGAATGACGAGCGCCAACACGAAGTTGGGCACGGCACGGTCGAGCGTGAAGACGCGAGCGGCGGCGGCGATCGCGGCGATCAGGGCGACGGCGCACCACACGCCGAACGCCACGTCCCATGCGCTTCGTGGCCGCTCTCGATCGACGGGAATCGCCTCGGATGTCACGACGACATCATCGTCGATTCGGGCCGGTGCCGAAAGTCTCGGCGCCGGGTTCGTCCGACCACGTTGACCCTGTGGGGCCAGCGACGTAGCGTCCCGCGCATGCGAATCCCATCACTGTTGCTCGCCGGACTCGCCTGGCTGCCGATCGGGTGCACCGAGGCGCAGACGGACGCGCCTGCGCCAGACGCCGGCGCTTCGAACGCGAAGGGCGATCCGGCCGCCAAGCCCTCGACGCCCGAGTCGAAGCCGAAGGCCGAAGCCCCCGTCGCGAAGCAGCCGAAGCCAGAAGAGCCGGCGACGGCCGAGCAGAAGCTGTCGCTGATCTACTACACGATCCCTGGTTGAAGGGACTGCAAGGCCGTCGAGGGCGTCGTGAACGCCCTCAAGGAGAACTACCAAGACCAGGTCGACTTCGCGATCCTCAGCGTCACCGAGAAAGAAAGCCAAGCTGGCATTGCCAAGCACGGCCTCGAGCGACACGGCATGGTGCTGCTCGACAAGGCGGGCAAGGCGCTGTGGGTCGACGAAGGCCACAACCAGACCGAGTCGATCGTCGAGTTCGAGATCAAGGACGCGCTCGGCTCGTAGCCGGGTGGACTACTCGAAACGAACCGGCTCCGGATCCCGATTCGGCTTCACGCGCAGCGTGTGGCTGAGCCCGTCGGCCTCGATGCGATACTCTCCCGGCGCGACATCGCCGAAGAAGAAGCGGCCGCGCGTGTCGGTCAGGACCTTCCGTCGCGCGACGTAGTAGTCGAGGAAGTCCGGGCGCGCCCCACGGAAGATCGCCGGTGCATCGGCGTTAACGCCGTGCAGCTTCACCTCGAGACCCGTGACCGGTTCGTCCCCGTTCATGACCGTGCCCTGCACGATGCGGCGAGCGCGCAACGTGACGTCGTCCATGGTCTGGGACTTGCCGTCGGAAAACTCGGGGATCGGAAGCACGATTGTCGCGCGCAGTTCGTGGCGAACGAGCAGCACGTGGGCGAACGCTTCGTGTAGTCCGCGGATACGGTAGTGGCCGTTTGCATCGGTTCGGGCTGACACCCAGTTCACCTGACCGAGGCCCTGCTGCCGGGCGCCGCCGACTGCGGCGACGTAGCAGTTCTTCGCGGGCTTGCCGTCGAGGTCGAGGATGCGCCCGCGCAACTCGTAGGCCGCCGTCAAGAAGACGTCCCGCTCGACTTCGCCTTCCTTCTCCTTCGGGCGCTCCACGCACAGTCGCTGGTATCCCGGCGCGCGCACGAACAGTTGGTTGCCGTACGGGCCGCCGATGCCGGCGAGGCGGAACTTGCCCGCGTCGTCACTGCGGACACGCTTGTCGAACGTCCAGCCGATCCCGATCTCGGCGCCCGCCACCGGCTTCTCGGTTTCGGCGTCGAGGACGCGGCCGACGAGGCTCGCGCCCTTGGCCACCGTGATGTCGACCTCCGCCGTTTCGCCCGCGGCGACCTGCCGCCTTTGCCACTCGGGGATCGATCCCTCGGCTGCGTTGACTTCGAGGTAGATGTCGCCCGGCCGCACGCGTTCGAAGCGGAACAGACCGTTCGCGTCGGTCTTGGCGTACGCGCGGCTCGCGCGGTCCTTGTGGCGGAGCTCGACTTCGGCGCCCGCCATGACGATGCCGTCGTCGCGAACGACCTTGCCGTGGACGGTGGCTCCTCGCTGCAGTCGGACGGTCAGCTCTTCTCCCGCGAACAGCATGCGGGTGTCGACGACTGCGAACGGCGGCACGTCGATGTGCAGGCTGTGCGGCACGGCGACCGGCACGTGGAGGGCCGTCGTGCCCTCGCGCGCGGTCGGCATCTTGAACACCGTGTGGAATCGGCGGGCGTCGGGGAGGTCGAGGTTCGAGTAGCCAGCGTCCCGACCGGGATACCGTCGCACTTCGACCATCGCGCCGGCGACGGGCTTGCCGTCCGGGTCGAGCACCGAGACGTGGAGAGCTTCGCGTTGTGCCGTCGCGTGGAACGGCGCGGCCAACGCGAGACACAGACCGCCGGCGAGTCGAAGACGCATGCCGGCATCGTAGCGCGGATCTCTCAGCGCAACGCTTCGAGTCGCTGCTTCGCGTTGTCGAGCGTGTTGCCCAGGTTCGGCATGTCGCGCCCATCGCGGAGAATCGCCTCGAAGGCGGTGCGTGCACGCTGTCGGTCGCCGAGGCGCTCGGCGATGACGCCCTCGGACCACCGCGCGTGAATCCGCATCGTCGCGCTCACCTGCGGGGACCCCGCGAGAGTGCTGGCGAGCTGGAGTGCCCGCTGCTTGTCGTCGCCGCGGCTGTGTGTCCAGACCAGCTGATACGCGGCGCTCGTGCCCTCACTCGAGTCCAGGCCGTACGAGTCGACGACGTCTTGCAGTACGCGGGCGGACTCCAGGTAGTCGCCGCTCGAACGGTGCGCGATGCCGAGCTGCGTCATGGCTCGCGCGCGCGTCTTCGGCTCGAGCTCGCGCGTCAGCGCCGCCTCGAGAGCCTTACGGGCGGCGGTCGGCTCTTGGTCGTTGACGTGCTTCTGCGATAGCGCGAGCAGCTCGTCGACGGTCAGCGCGTCGAGCTTCTTCTCCTCGACGCGTTCGAGCGCGCGGACGAGCGACTCTTCGTCGACGACCGCCATGCCCGGGATCGGATCGCCGACGGGCGTGCGCGTGACGGGCCGTGGCATGGCGTCGATCTTTGCCTCGAGATCCGCGATCTTCAGGATCAAGCGACGCAGCTCCGCTTCGACGCCGGGCATGCTCTTGCTGCCGATCGGGGGAACCGAGACCGGCGCGTCGTCCCGTTCCGCCTCGCGGCCGGCCTCCTCGCCTCGGGCATCGAACGACGCCGGCGGGGGATCCGGGTTGTAGAAGCCCCAGAAGATCCCGCCGGTGATCACCGCGCCGAGGAGGAACCCACCGATCATCTGCCCAGCGTTCTGCATGGCGCGATGATAGAGCCTCAGGCAAGCTAGCGCTTGAACATCGGCAGCGCGGCTTCGATCAGCTCGACGAACTCCTGGCGATAGCCGTGGAGATCGTCGCCGAGCGACTCCTTCGCGATCGAGTGCGCGGACTCGAGCGTCGCCGATCCGGCGAACTGCGAGGAGCGCAGCACCAGGCCGAATTGGGCCACGGCGCTCGCGAAGCGGAAGTCCGTCGAGGCCTTCGCGAACTCGTTCTCGGAGTCGACGACCGGGTGTTCGATCTTCTGGCTCGTGTCGCCGTCGGGCTGCTTGTAGCGCAGCTTGACGGTCATGAGTTCGTTCGAGACCTCGTCGGGCACGTTCGCCGGCTGCTGCGGCTTCTTCTGGTACTTCAGCGGGTCGACCGACGCGCCGACCGGGCTGCCGCCGACCGGGACGATCTGGTAGAGCGCCGTCACGCGGTGGCCCGCGCCGATTTCGCCGGCGTCCTTCTTGTCGTCGTTGAAGTCCTGCGCCTGCAGCGCGCGGTTCTCGTAGCCGATCAGGCGGTAGGACGCGACCTGGGCCGGGTTGAACTCGACCTGGATCTTGACGTCCTTCGCGATCGTCTCGAGCGTCGCGCCGATCTCGTGGACGAGCACTTTGCGCGCTTCACGGATCGAATCGATGTAGGCGTAGTTGCCGTTGCCGTGGTCAGCGAGGCTCTCCATCTTCGAGTCCTTGAGGTTGCCCGTGCCGAAGCCGAGTACGCTCAGGAAGACGCCGGACTTCGCCTTGTCCTCGATCAGGCGGGTCAGCGGCGCGTCCTCGGACATGCCGACGTTGAAGTCGCCGTCGGTCGCGAGGATCACGCGGTTGATCCCTTCCTTGTCGAAGTTTTGGACCGCGAGCTGGTAGGCGAGCTGGATTCCGGCTTCGCCGTTCGTCGAGCCGCCCGCGCTCATCTTCTCGATCGCGTCGAGGATCTTCGTGCGTTCGTTGCACGGCGTCGGCTCGAGCGCGCAGCCGGATTCGCCGGCGTACGTGACGATCGCGACGCGATCCTGGCTGTTCAGGTTCTCGGTCAGCAGCTTCATGCCACGCTTGAGCAGCGGCAGCTTGTCTGGCGAGTCCATCGAGCCCGAGACGTCGATCAGGAACACGAGGTTGCGCTTCTGCGGCTCGCGCGCTTCGGGGTCGCGGCCGCGCAACGCGATGCGTGCAAGCCGATGCTCGGTCTGCCACGGGCAGCTCGCGACCTCGACGTCGACCGAGAACGGGCGGTCACCGCGCGGCCCCGGGTAGTTGTAGGAGAAGTAGTTCAGCATCTCCTCGATCCGGATCGCGTCCGGCGGGGGCAGCTGGCCCTGGCGCAGGATGCGGCGCATGTTCGCATAGGACGCGGTATCGACGTCGATCGAGAACGTCGACAGCGGGATGTCCTTCACGTTCGCGAACGCGTTCTCGACGATGCGTGCGTACGACTCGGCGCTTTGCTTGTTGAAGTAGTAGAGGCGCAGCTGGTCGTCGCTCCACCCGCTGACCTTGCCGTCGGTGACGGTCATCAGGTGGTCCTTGAACTGCTTCAGCGCGGTCTCCGTCAGGTTGCCGGGCGTGGGCTGACCGAATGAGCCCCACGTCTGGTTGGTGATGCTGGGTCCCATGAAGTAGCTGTCTGCGTGGGCGCCGGACTGCAGAGCGAGCTCTGTGAGATCCGGTTGGGCGAACCGAACGAGCGAATCGACAGACCCCGCCTGGGTGCCTTCGTTGCTGCCGGTGATCCCGAACGCGTCGAAGCGCAGGTGGGTGCGGTTCACGGGCGTCTGCCCGGCGGCCAGCAAGTCCTCCGAGAAGCGCCGCGTGACCGTCACGATCTGTTCGGTTGCCGCCTGCTCGGTCCGAGGCTTCTGCGCGGGGGCGGGGGCGGGGGCTGGAGTCGGATTCTCCACCGGGAGCACGATCGGGTCCACGGCCGGTGCGATCGCGGATTCGCGAATCGATTCGACATCGCCCAGCTCGTGCTGCGGCTCGACCGCGGTCCGCGCCGTCGCCTCGGTCGAAGGCCCGGTCGACGAGTCGTCCGCGATACGGTCACTCTGCGCGATCCACCAGATGCCGACGCCGACGAGACCGGCGGCGGCCACGCGTAGCGGCGCGCGCCAGATGCTGACCGGAGGCGCGGCGGCGGCCGCGACCTTCTTCTTCTGCTCGTCGGTCAGGGAGACCGGCTCCACGCCGTCAAACTCCTTCTCGAGTAGTGCGCCCACCTCGTGGATCTCCGCGAGTTCGCGTGCGAGCTCGGGATCCGCCGCGATCGCGGCTTCGAGTTCGGCCTGCTCGGTCGGGTTCGTCTCGCCCAGCGCGTGGGCGGTCAGGCGCGGGTCGTCCGCGTGGAGCCTCTCGTTCTTCTTCTGTTCCGTCATCGGGTTGTTCCTTCTGTCATGCACTCGCCGAGCTCGTGACCGAGCGTTGCGCGGAGCGCCTGTATGCCTTTGTGAATGAGCACGCCCACATGGCTGACCGAGCGTCCGGTGACGCTGGCGAGCTCGCGGTAGGTGAGGCCGTGTTGGAAGCGCAGCTGCAAGACCTCTTGCTGCGCGTCCGGCAGCTCGGCGAGGGCGCGCGCGACGCGGCTCTGGTCCTCGTTGTGCTCGGCGGTCGCGGCCGGCCCCGGCTCGGCGCTGGTCTGTGCGACGGCGACCGTCTCGTTCGACTCCATCCTGCTCTCCTTGCGGCGCACGTCGAGCGCCGCGTTCCTGGCGACCCGGAACAGCCACTCGGCGAGCCGCGGTGCGAGCTCCTCTCGGGACTGTCCGCACAGGCGGAGGAAGACGTCCTGGATCACGTCTCGGGCCCGGTCCAGGTCCCCGTCGAGGATTCTCGCGGTGTAGTGGATCAGCGGGCCTTCGAAGCGTTCCAGGGCCGTGAGGACCCAGCTGCGTTCGTCGGGCTGTGCTCGTGTCATTCGGTGCCGCGGCCGGCCATTCCGACCGCGTTCAGGAGGAACACGACGGTCGGGCGCGTTTCTTAATGCCGGTCCGCAGAATTCTACGGTCCGAGCCCCACCCGAGGGGCTCAGCGGCTCTCGAGCAGCGCGAGTGCGACGTCCGGGGCGAGTCGGGCGGAGGGGGCGTAGGCGTCGGCGCCCACCGTTTGCCACAGATCCGGGATCACGTTGAACGGCCGCCCGCCGACGAGGACCGGGATGTCCGGCTTCTCGGAATGGTGGCGGATGACCTGAACCATCGACTGGATCGTGCGGATCTCGAGTCCGCTGCTCGCGGACACCGCGAGGACCTCGGCTTCGAGGTCGCCGAATCCGAGCAGCATGTCCAGCACGGGCATGCTCGCGCCGAGCAGGAGCGACGTCCAACCGCGCCATTCGAAATGGCTCGCGACGACCCGGCACGGGAAGTCGTGGAGCTCGCCGGACGGCGTCGCACAGAGCACGCGGTGGCCGTTGCTCTGGTCGCGCGGGGTGCGCTCGTGCAGCGCGGCGAGCACGCGCTCGGCGATGCGTGAGGCGAAGTGCTCTTCCGCGATGTGAAGCTCGGCCATCTGCCACATCCGGCCGATCTCGCGCTGGGAGCGGGCGAGCACGTGCTCGAACAGGTCTTCGGGTGCGGCACCCGCGTCGAACGCGTCCAGGACGAGTTCGACTGCGTCGTCGCCGCGCGTTTCGAGCACCGCGATCAGGTAGCGCTGCGCCAGTTCGGTGAACTCACCGGGCTCTTCGAGTTCGCTTGGCGTCTCGGTGGGCGCCTGCTCGAGCGCGCCCCTGGCGGCTTCGATGTAGCCGATCGCTTGCTCGGCGGCGTGCTCGGGCAGGTTGTCTCGGAACTCTTCGATGATCGCTTCGAGGCTGACATCGATGAGGTCGAGCGGCTGCTGTCGTGCTACGGTCGCGATCTTCGACCACGCGAGGTGATCCTGGAACAGCTCCACGCGCCCGATCGCGAGTGACTCCGAGAGGTAGCGGAGCCGGATCTCGAGGTCGCCCCGCAGATCGGATTCGCCGGTGTCGCCATACGCGATGATTCGATCCGGCGCGGCGTCGGCCATCCGCGCCGAGGCCCCCGCGGCATACGCCTTCAGCGTGTGACGAATGAGGTCTGCGGCGTGCGTATGAGACATATACGAGAAGACTACAGGCCCGCGGTGACCACAATGTGGTCGCGATCGGACACGACGACACCGCCCGGGGCTTCGATCGTCACTGCGAACGCGACTCCGTCGTGGACACGGATCTTCGGGTCGATCCGAACGATCGTCTCGCGGCCGCTCGCTGCGATGTCGAACACGCCGCCGTCCACGGGCTTCTTGAGGTCGCGCTTCCCGTCGAAGATCCAGAGCTGGTACTGGAACTTCTCTGGGTCGTTCTTCGGGAGGCCGCGGAAGGTCATGTAGCCCTCTTGCGCGACGTCGTCCCAGACGACATCGCCGCGCGGATCGCCCCGGCGATCGCTCGGGCCCGCGTTCCACTCCAGCTGTTCGACGGTGGCCCCGTGAGTGGCCAGGAGTTGGGTGCGCAGCTCCTTGTTGCTCGTCGCGGGACGGAGTCGGTCCCAGCCGAGCCATACCGAGGCCAGAATCGCGGCCGCGGCGACGGCCCAGCCGAGCCATCCGGGGTGACTCGCGTTGTCGGGGGGGGAACTCGGCGTCGGCTCGCTTGAATCGGAGCCGTGCCCCGAACCGAGGTCGAACTGAGCCTGCGCGTCTGCCTCGAGCTTCTCGAGAAGGTGCGCAGGCGGCTGTTCGATCTCGTGGATGTCGAGCATCGCGATCGCCGCCGCGGCGGCGGCCACGTCGAAGCTGAGGTCGTCGGAATCGCCGATCGTCGAGAGCTCGCGTGACTCGGCGGACTCGAGGCCCCAGATCGCGCGATCTGCCAACAACTCGTTACGTCGTTCGGGGCTCATGCGGAGTCCTCCGAACTCTTGTCCGATTTGTCGAGCATCCCTCGGATGCGCATCAACCCGCGCCGAGCGTGGCTCTTCACGGTGCCGAGCGGCATGCCCGTGCGTTCGGCCACCTGCTGATGCGAGTGGCCCTGCACGAGCGACATGCCTAGCACCTCGCGTTGCTCGGGTCGGAGTTGGTCCATGGCTTCGCGCACGACGCGCACATCGTCTTGAATCTCGGCTTGGTCTCTCGCCACGCTCTCGGCGATGAGCTCGGGCTCGGCCAGGCTTTGAAGGTTCGGTCGCCGGCCTGCACGACGCGTTCGATCGATCAAACGGCGCCGGGCGATCGTCATCACGAACGTGATCTCCGAGCCGGCCTCGGGATCGTATCGCGAAGCGCTCTTCCAGAGGTCCAGGAACACTTCCTGAACCGCATCTTCGGCGTCGTGCTCGGAGCCGGAGAACCGGCGGGCGAGCGTCCAGACAGGCCCGCTGTAGGCGCGAAGACACTTGTCGATCGCGCCTGGTTCGCTTGCAGCGACGTCGAGAAGAATCGAGTCGGTCATTCGGAAGGGGTCTAGGTGGCGAGAGCAGAGCCGGACGGCCCGGCGGGGAAGCGCCAGGTCACTCCGGGCTGATCACCCCGTCGATGGCGCGGATGATACCGTTTCCGGTGGTCGTGTCGAAAGCACCATCCAGCGTCTAGCGGCCGTCGTGGATCCCAAACTCCGAGATGCCGGTGCCGAGCGACTCCGCTTGATGGCGGTGAATACGCGGCGGGTCGTCACCGACCCCGGGACTATGGAGGCCGAATCGATTACGGCCAACTTGTCCCGGTCGTAGTTCGCAGCCGACTCCACTGCGGATGCAAGCTGCTCGAAAACTGCCGTTAGCGCTCGCCCTGGTCTTCGTCGCGCGCTCCGAACTGGAGCGCACAAGAGTTGATTCAATGTCGCTTCCCGGTCGGACCGGGTCCGTCATTGAAGATGTGGCCGAGGTGACCCTCGCACTTCGCGCAATGGACCTCCATGACGCCACCGCCCACGTCCCGCGTCGCGACGGCGCCCGGGATGGCCTCCATGAAGTTCGGCCAGCCGCCGTCGACGAACTTGACGGACGAGTCGTAGAGCTTCGTGCCGCAGCCGGCGCACGCGTAGACGCCGTCTTCGTCGTGGTTGAGGTACTTGCCCGTGTAGGCGCGCTCGGTGCCTTCCATCCGCAGGACGCGGTACTGCTCGGGCGTGAGCTTGGCCTTCCACTCTTCTTCGGTCTGGGGCATGCGCGCTGTCTCCGTCTTGGCTATGGGTGAATCACTCGGCGGAGTCGCGACGTCCGCGGTCTCGGCGGCCGGTTCGGCCAAAGCGGGATCGGCCAAAGCGGGATCGGCGGGAGCGGGAGTCGGATCCGCCGGGGACGACTGCGGGACCTGCGAGCACCCGACCAGCCAAGCGGTGGCGAGCGCGCACAGCGCGTGTCGTGTCCTGAGAATCAACATGTCCCGATTCTCGGCCGGAGGCCACCCGCTCCTCAAGGGGGTGATGGCCTCTCGAAGCGATCCTTACCGCTTTGAGGGCGGTATCGGACCGCCTCGTTACCGCAATCGTCTCATTGGTAGACGATCGGGTGGGTGATCGTGCATCCGCCGAAGGTCGTGAGCTGCAGCGTCGCCGGGCCGGCCGGCAGCGCAGGTGTCACGAAGAACATCGCTCCCGGACTCACGGCGTTGAACGTCGTCGCGATTCCGTCGACCGTCACGCTGTTCACCTCGTCGAGGAAGTCCCCGCCGATGGACGCGAGCTCGTTGCCGGCGGTCGACAGTGGGCTCGGCAGGACGTTCTGGATGACGGGAGTCGGGTTCGCGAGTCCGGTGTAGCTGTCGCCGTTCGGGTTCTGAATGACGAACGGCGTGTCGCACGGCGTGCCGGCCGGCCGCACGAACGAGAGGTTCCACAGCGTGACGTCGTCGATCTGCGCGGGCACGCCGCCGACGGTCACGGTCGCGAGTTCGGAGAAGCCACTGCCGATCACGGTCGTGATCGGTTCGGGGCCGCCGTGGTCCGTCTGGATCTCGACGACCGTGAGCGCCGGCAGCGGCACGAAGCGCAGCGCGACCGCGTTCGTCGTGACGAGCTGCGTCGAGCCGGACGGGTCGAGGTCGGTCAGTCCTTGGAGCGTGATTTCGCCGAGCAGCGGCAGCCCTGGCGGAATCGAGATGCGCACCGGCGCGACACCGGGACCGATCGAGAACGGCGCGACCGGCGTGAAGCAGAAGTCCCCGAAGCCGGTCGGGAGCGTGGTCGTGCCGTCCGCGCGCCCGAGCTGGGCGAACAGCGCGTAAGGAGCCGACGTCGTGCCGTCGGGCGCGTCGACGATGATCTCGAACGGTTCGAAGCTCGGCAGCGTGAGTCGGCGCAGCGCCGGCGTCGGACCGAAGCCACTGAAGACGGCCGGGTCGAACCCGATGAAGTACTCGGCGGAGAGCACGTTCTGCGCGCCCGCGCTGCCCGCGGCGCACGCCGGCGCAAGTGGCTGCGACGTAAAGGACCAGTCCTTGATGTCCACGGTCTGGGTGTCCGTGCCGGTCGAACCCGTGAAGCCGACGAACGCGGAGCCTTCCGGGACGTAGAACGGCGTCGCGACCTGATTCTCGTAGAACGGACCGTCGAGGTCGTGATCGACGGACACGAGCGGCGTCGTCAGGTCATCGACGAACACGTCGATGCGGCCCACGACGTCGTAGCGGACGCGCATCGTGTGCCGCTGTCCGTCGGCCAGGTCGAACGGCGCCGTCGCGCCCGCGACGAACCCGGGTCCGTTCGCCGGGAACAGTTCGCTGCCGATCTGGATGCTGATCTCGTTGTTCGACAGGTCCCCGATCTCGGACGGGTTCTGCTGCGTGTCGACTTCGATCGCCATCGCCGTGAGGTCCGGGAGGAGCAGAGTCCCCTCGCCGTAGCCGAGGTAGATGCCGCCCTGTCCGATGCCGTTTGTGCCGTTCTTCTGAACGACGAATGCGAACCCTTGGCCGCGCGTCGGCCCCGAGGTGATCCGGAAGTCGAACTGCGTGTCGAATCCTCCGGTGACGTTCACGGCCTGGTCGTACCAGCCCGCGCCGGTTTCGAGCTGCGCGGGCTGCGTCGGCCGCAGGGCCGAGCCGGTGACGTTGGCATCGCCGACGAGGGCGAGCGAGCTCGTCGTGCTGAAGTCGGGGATCGAGAACGACTGGGAGAAGGCGCTCGGCGTGAGCGCGGCGGCGCAGACGAGCGCGCTGAGGGGGCGAGTCAGGGGCATCTCTGTCTCTGGGTGGTGGGGGGGGAGCCGCGGTGGGAGTGTAGCGTGGGAGGGTCGGGTGGTGGGGTCCGATACGTTTTCGGGCACGGACCCGGGCCCGTTCACGTACCGCGGGTCGGGACGCGGGACACGTTCCGCCCGTGTTCCGTGTCCCGACCCGTGGAACGTGAACGCGCACGGACCCGGGCCCGAAAACGCGAACCCGCATGTCCAGGAACAAAAGAAGGGGCCGCCACGCCCCCCGACGCGACGACCCCATGCGGACCAAAACTTCTCTCCTGCTGCGCGTCTCTTCCCTCAGCTCGACGTGATCGTCCAGCTCAGATGATTCGTCACGAACGTCCCGGACACCCCCGGCGGCACCAGCCCGGCGTACTGCGAGCACAATGTGATCCCGCACAGCACCGTCAGGTTCGGCAGCGGGAACGGGATGCTCGCCGTCGCGCCACAAGGCGGACCGCTCGTCAACGTGGAGTTGAAGTAGGGTGGCAACACGTTGTTGCAGAGGATGCCGTAGTTCGTGCCGGGTCCCGCACACGGTCCGAGACCGAGGAACAGCACGGCCAGCCCACTCGGAGCGTTGATCAGATCGAGGGAGAAGCCGAGGTTGCCGATCGTCGGATCGCCGCCGAGGACGTGCTGGCCGGGGCAGGGCGGGGCCGTGCCGCTGACGCATGCGTTGCCGCCCGAAACCTCGGTGGACGGCAGTTGGCAGAGCCCGGTGATGCGTTCGCCGAGGACTGCGAGCGGCGCGCAGCACCAGAGGATCAGCGGCTGGCACAAGAACGTGTTCGTGACGCCTACCAGCGACAGGCCGTCGGTCACCGCCAGTTCGCGACGGCACGAGTCGTACGACATGCCGGTGATCTCGAACATCAGGATGCCGGTGCAGTCGTCGACCGGGAACGCCGGACAGACCGGTGTGCATGGCGAGGACTGCGGCGCGCGGTAGATCTGACCGAACGGCACCGAGCTTGCGCCGAACCACGCCGAACTCGCGTAGTAGATCTCGCCCGTCGCATCGTCGGTCGCGAGGGCACTGATTGCGTGATTCGGCGGGACGGAAGGCGTGCACTGCGACAGGAACGTGTATGTGCATCCGACCGCGAAGAACGTCGCGATCCGATTGTCCGAGTAGCTGATGAACAGCTGCTGCGTCTCCTCGTTGAACGCGAGACCCGTCACGACGGAGCCCGCGACGAGACCGGGTGCGGTGATCGGCGGGCAGCTCGGGGCGCACGTGCCGCGGGCGTTCACCTTCATCAGCATCACGCCGTCACTGATCCAGGTCATGCGGTCTCGCGGGTCGTGCGCCGTGCCGCCGGCGTAGGGTGCGACCGCCGGGGAGAACGGGGGCGTGCACACGTTCATGTTGCAGGTCGTCGGTTCGATCTGCGCGAGGAACGGCGTCGCCTCGGTGAGGGCCAGAATGCGCGGCGGGGTCTGGGCCTGCGCGGGTGCAGTCGCCAGCGCGAGGGCGCCGAGTGTGAGGAGGTGGTGGATTCTTCGGGTCATCGGGAACTCCTTTCCTCCATCACTTGGGCGCGTGACCAACCGTTACAGAGGTTTTTCGCTCGGGTCCTGCCGCGGGGCCAAATCGCCGCGCCATCGAGGGTTTCCGCGACTGCTCAATTCCCGCTCACTGGTGCTCGATGAATCCGGGAACGAATCCGCAAAGACGAACAACGAGGACATCCATGCCGACTACCGGACTTCATCCGCGTGCCACGCAACTCAGCCTCGCCGCCCTCGGCCTCGCCGCCCTCGCGGGCTGCAGTGGTGGTGGGAACGGCACGACCGCACCGAGAATCTCGACGATTCCTCTGCAGGCGAACGACGGGCAAGGCTCGGTGTTCACGCTGGACCTCAAGGAGTACGTGAAGGACCGCGAGAACGGTCCCTTCACCTACAGCGTCGTTTCCGGTGGTGGCAGTTTCACTGGGTCGCAATACACCCACTCGTTCGACTCGATGGGCGAGTTCACGGTCACCTTCCGCGTGTCCGATCCGAGCAAGTCGTCCACCGGTTCGTTCACTGTACGCGTCCGGAAGGCGAACTACGCCGTGCTCCGGACCAACGACGAGCACCTGACGCTCTTCGACACGGACACCGAGAATTTCGTCAACGTCAGCACCTCGCGGAACCAGGAGACGTTCGAGACTTCGCTGCCGAAGGGGCACATGATCTTCGAGCGCAAGACCGGCACGAACTACGACCTGTTCTCGTTCAACCCGTACGACCGCAAGCTGACGACGCTCGGTGCGACGGTAGAAGACGAGCGCTACGTCGCGAAGACTTCCGACAGCCGGGTCGTCTTCACACGTGGTACATCGGATGACACCGACCTGCTGGTGTTCAACGCGATCACCGGTCTGACAAAGGCGATCTCCGTCACCGATGGTCAGCACGACCGGAACGCGATCGTCAACAAGGACGACCTCGTCTATTACGAGCGGGGCGCCAATGGCCAGGCCGACATCTACGTCTACGATCCGTCGACGGATGCGTCGACCGCGATCTCGACCGACGCGAAGGCCGAATCGGTACTCGGTGTCCTGCCGGACGGTGGTCTCGTCTTCAGCCGAATCGGCGACTCGGGTGAGACGGACCTCTACTACTATCGTCGGGATCGCGGTGTAAGCGAGATCGGAGGCGACCTCGCCGCGCCGGCACCGAGTCAGAGCAAGGCGTTCCATGCTTCGACCACGACGAGCCAAGTCGTGTTCTCCGTCACCGCGTCGCCGACGAGCAAGAGTCTCTACTTCTGGACGCCGAGCTCGGGCCTTTCGCAGGCTTGCGTCACAGCCGTCGACCTTACGTATCGCGACATCAGCGACGACGATGTCGTCGTCTACACCCGCACAGTCGGTGGCCAGGACGACGTCTACGCGTTCGACGTGCCGAACAGCACGCCAGGCGCGCCGATCGCCATCTCGACGAACGCTGCGAACGAGACGTTCAACGCTGTCGTGACGAAGTCGGGCAGTTCCTACGTTCTCTTCACCCGCGCCGCCGCGCCGGACAGCCTTCACGTCTACAACGTCGACACGCCCGGGACGACGGACATCGCGAACGCCGCCGGCGTCGAGTATCGCGGCAGGACTTCCAATGGCGACGTGGCCTACCGTCTCGCCGACGGCTCGGCGGTCTTCCACCTGGATCCGGCGACGGGCACGTCGACTTCGGTCACGGCCGGCCTGGCGCACACGGCGCTTGACTTTGCCGGTGCGGGCAGTGCCGACGGCGACTTCGTCGTGCAGGGCACGACGGCTGGTCAGCAGGATCTCTACCTGTGGGATCACTCCGCTACGGCCCGCGTGGTCGTCTCCGAGGTCACCGGCAACGATTCATTCGGCGCGATGACGAGCGCCGGCGAAGTGCTGTTCACGCGCTTCGGCACGCAGTACTACCTCTTCGACCCGACGGATTCGACGATCGAAGCTCTGGCACCACCGGCCAACGTTCTCAACGTCACGAAGAACGAGGTGCTCACCACGTTCTCCGCGGACAACAGCTGATCCGGATTCGTGAATTCGCCAGTCCCGATACGGTCGGGGCTGGCGCGTTCATGTACGGAGAGACGCGAGGAACTCGTCTTTCCAGTGGTAGCCCTCGAGCAGGGTCGGGTCGTCGAACCCCAGCACCTTGAGCGCGACGTAGAGGGCTTCGATCGACGCGAGTCCTTGCGGCGGGTCGTCGTAGACGCGGCTCACGCGTGGATACGCGGTCTCGACGTCGCCGGGTATCGAGCGGCGGATAGGCTCGCCTTCGAGGCAAGCTTCGAGCTGTGGGAGCCATCGCCACGTGCTGTCGAGTAGCAGCAGCGGACGCTCCGCGTCGGCGGGGGACAGTGGCGGCGCATCGACGCTCAGCAAGAGGAAGCCGGTCGCGTCGAATCGGAACGTCTTCGTCGCCTTGTGAAACACGAAGCCCGGCCGGTCGTGGAGGAACCGCAACGAGCACTTGCTGATACGCTCCTTCGGGTGGCGGATGATCGTGACTTCGGGCGGCATGGCGCGATCAGTCTATACGGACGCGAGCACGTGCTCGACCGCGCGTTCCACCGTGTCGAGTTCGAGCCCGAGGATGCACTGCGGGGATGCGCACGTGCGCCGCTTGCACGGGCGGCACGGGACCTCGTGGAAGAGCACTTCGTGGCCATGGCCGCGCGGGCCGTATAGGCGGTGGTCCTTCGGGCCGAACAGCGCGACGACCCGCGTGCCTGTTGCGGCCGCGATGTGCAGCGGGCCAGTGTCCGCCGCGACGACGAGATGCGCGTCGGCCATGACGGCCGCCAGGCCGAGGAGTCCGAGCGCGGTGCCGTCGAGCGGGCGGGTGCCGGGCGCGGCCGCGAGCACGCGTTCGGCGAGCTCGCGTTCGCCGGGACCGAAGCTGATCGCGACGTCGTGGCCGCGATCCACGAGAGAACGCGCGAGCGCCGCGTGCTTGTCGACCGGCCAGCGCTTGAACGCCGCGAACGCGCTCGCGCCCGGGTGGATCAACACGCGGCGCCGGTCATCGCGATGCCAGAATTCGGGCTCGACGTCGGGCGGCGGCAGGATCGGCTGTGCGGGCGCGCCGGCGAGACCCAGCTCGCGCAGCAGTGCGTAGCCGCGGTCGGCGCGGTGCGGCAGCGGCTCCGGGAGCGGCACCGCGACGTCGTACGCCCGATGCGCACCCTCGCGCGCGCCTCCCGGCGCGAAGCCGAGCTTGGTCTTCGCGCGGCAGAAGCGGACCGGCACCGCGCTCTTGAGGATGCCGTGCAGGTCGAGGACGACGTCGTATTCGACCTTGCGGAGGCTGCGGAAGAACCCCGGCAGGCGCCACTTCCGCTTGCGTGGATACACGATGACGCGCCGGATCTGCGGGTGCCCGCGCAGGACGCCTTCGAACCGATCCTCGACGAGGAAATCGATCTGCACGTCGGGGCGCTCCTCGGCGAGGGCCGCGACCGTTTCGAGCGCGAACAGCACGTCGCCGAGCGCCGAGAGGCGAACGACGAGGACTTGCGAGCCGTGCGGGAGTTCGGTTGCCACGAGTAGGTCGATGCGAAAGCGGACCGCAGGCGTAACATCCGGTCGAGGATTTTGCACGGAGACGATCGACACACCTTCGTCCGGCGCGATGGCGCGCGCGGCACGGCACTGATCCGCGAGGAATTCGCGGACGTTCCGCTCGAGCAGTTCTGGGCCGACGGAGAAGCCCTGGACGGCGTGCAGGGCCGGGCTGGCGTGCGCGTCCTCGAGATCGAGGGGCGGCGGGTCGTCGCGCGCGACTATCGGCGCGGCGGCGTGTTCGGTCGGCTCCTCGGCGACCGGCACTTCGAGCCGGGGCGCGCCGAGCGGGAGCTGGTAGTCCTCGACGGGCTCCGTAGGCACGGCGTGCCGGTCGTGCGGGCGGTGGGGGCGTTCAGCCGTCGCGCCGGAGTCGCGCATCGCTTGCGTCTGCTGACCGAGCTCGTCGACGATGCGCAACCGGTTCCGGCATTCGTCAGGGAGCACCCTGCGCTGCGCCGCGCCGTCGTGCGCGAGGCCGGGCGCGTCGTCGATGCCGCGTTCCGTGCGGGGCTGCGCCATCCGGACCTGCATCCCGACAACCTGATTGCGCGGATCGCGGACGATCGCGTCACGGTTTGGATGCTCGACCTCGACCGAGCCTCGCTCCGAGAGGGCGCGACGCGCGCGCAGCGCCAGCGGGCCGAGGCCGCGATGCTGCTGCGCATGACGCGATACCTCTATCGACATGCGGCGCGCCTGCACGCGTCGCGAACGGATCAGCTGCGTTTCCTCGTCGGCCTCGGTCTCGACCGGTCGCGCCGGCGAGAATTGTGGCGCACGCTCGCGCCGCGACTGGCCAAGGCGCTCGCGCGGCGCGGTCTCACCACGTCGCGATCCGCGATCGACCGAGCCGATACTCGTGCACCGGATCGTGATACACCGTCGTGATCGCGCGAATCGCAGCGGCGTCTGCGACCGGCGTGCCGGCGGCGGCCGGGTCGACGAGGTCGCGCTCGATGACCCGCAGGAGCGTCGCGGCCTGCGCATCCCTCGTCGTCGCCAACACGCTTCGCACGGTCGGAAGCGCACGGGGGCCGATCTTGTAGAGCGCGTGACTCGCCATCAGCGCATCGCCCTGAATGCGGTTGTCGCCGAGATGGTCGACGAGGATCCGGCGCGCAACCGGGTCGTCGTACCCCGCTTGGCCGAGTAGGTACGCGCAGAAGAAGCGCTGCTGCGGGTCGTCTGAGCCGAGGCCCCAATGCAGGCGTTGGCGGGCATGGCTCGCGTGGCGTGCCAGGTACTGCATCGAGTGCTGGGTGTGCTTCAGCAGGCGCGGTCGCCGGCCCTGGCGCAGTTGTTCGACGGACTCCTCGGTCAGCAGCACGTCCGGCGGATCGTCGAGGTCGCGGAGGAGACGTGCCGACAGCGTGCGCTGCTGTGTGTCATGCGAGCGAAGCCCGTCCTCGAGCGCGCGTTTCGCCAGGCGTCCGGCGCGTCGCAGCTTGTTCACGGCGCCGATCGCGTTGAATCGGACGCCATCGTCGCGCAGCGCCTCGACCCAGCCGCGGATCTGGATCGGCGTCGCGGCGTCGAGCGGGGGCGGCTCTTGTGCGGGAGGTCGCGGGACGGTGCGTCGCTCGACAGGGATGGTGATGGCGGCGCGATGTGTCGTCGGAACGACTCGCTCTTGGCTCTCGGCGACCAGCGGGGCGGGGGGCAACGTGCGTGGCGTCCACGTCACCATCACCGTGACGATTGCGCACGACGCGAGCGCGACGAGGAGCACGACGCTTCCCGCGTGCGGAACCCCGCGCGCGATTCGATCCCTGAGCCTGACCGCCACGCGGCGATTCTACCGAACGTCGGGCTCCGAATCCTCTGGGTGTTTCGTCGGCCCTACCCGGAATCGTCAGCGGCGCGCGACGCGATACGGCGCCTGAAGAGACAAGAGGTGCATCGCGGTGGAGTACACGCGGCCGCCGGTCTCGGCCCATGCGCCGACGGGATCCCACGAACCGCGATCTTCGCTGTCTTCGTCCTGCTGCTTTTCGACGAGCACGCTCGACAGTGTGCCGTACCACTGCTTCCAGGCATCCCCGCCGACTTGGTGGAGCGCTTGGCTCGCGAAGAACCAATAGTATTCGTCGACAGTGCCCTTCTTCGTGTCCCACACGGGGGACCGCTCGAGCAGAAGTCCAATCTGCATGTCTCGCAGGTCCTCGTCGTCGCGCTTGCCGAATCTGCTGCGGAGGTAGAGCGCGATCGAGGTTCCGACTTCGCCGAACTCCCGCGGAAAGCGTGTCGCGTGGTCGCCCCGCAGTCGCGACGAAGAACCTCCGCGGCTCGAGTACCCGGTGCGGCCCGAGTCCGGATCGGTCATCTGGCTCAGCCACTCGAGCGCTTGGTTCGGCATGCCACGATAGCCCTTGCCGAGCTCGATCCCGCCGCGCTTGCACGTCTCGAGGGCGAGCAGGCACCACGCGGTGACCGAGGCGTCATTGTCGCCATCGCGGGGCATGTAGCGCCACGCGGCGTACGGGTTGCGATGCCGGAGCAGGTTCTCCGCAGCGATCTGAACTGCGGCTTCGAGTTTGCGACCCCTGCGCGTCATCTGCCATGCGTCGGCGAGTGCCAGGGTGGCGATCGCGTGTCCGTAGATGTAGTCGTGCGCCGACTTGGTCCCGATCAATCCGGACTTCACGTTCTGCTGACCGATCAACCAGTCGAGGCCACGGGCGACCGTCTTCTGGTGTGGCCCGGACGATGCGGTGTTGCCATCCCCGAGAAACGCCAGGAGCGCGAGCGCGGTCAGGCCGATGTCGACGGTCGCTCGGCTCTTGGCTTCGACGGGTTGGCCCTCGTCGTCGCGTGCGGGAACCAGCGTCCAATGCCCATCGGGATCCTGATGTTCGGCGAGCCACTGCAGCCCGCTGACCACGGCACGCGCGGCTTCCGTCGACTTCCCGATGTGCAGAATGCGCCCGCGCTCGCGACGCTCGACCTCCTCGTTGCCGGGGCTGGAGACGTCTTGGGCGGAGAGCGAGGACGCGAGGAGCACGACGATGGAGAATCGCATCATGGGTTGCCGAGAGAGGAGGTCTTGGCCAGCAACGGTGGGCCGGCCACGGCGGTTCACGAAATCACGGTTCGGACCAGAAGGTATCGACGACGCTGCCGATCTGCTTGCGCAGGAGACCCTTGGCACGGTGCGCGCGCACGTGAAGTGCCTCGACGGTCGCGCCGGTCATCGCCGCGATCTCCGAGTACGGATGACCCTCGACGACGTGGAGCACGAACGCTTCGCGCAGAAGGATGGGCAAGCGGTCGACCGCGAGCGCAACTGCTTCGGCCGATTCGCGCCGGACGACGCTGGACAGCACGCTCGCGCGCGGGGCTACCGGCTCGGTGCTCAGCCCTCGGTCGTCGCTGTCGACCTTCTTCTTGAGCCAGGCGCGGCACAGATTGATCGCGATCGAGTAGAGCCACGAGGACAGCTTGGAGTCGTCGCGGAGATCCCCGAGCTTGTCGAACGCGCGCACGAACGTCGACTGGGTGAGATCGCTCGCGGCGTCCGCGTCGCCGACCATGGCCGTCAGGTAGCGGCGGATCCGCTCGTCGAAGGCCTGCGCGATCGTGGTGCGCGCGGCGCCATCGCCCGATCGAGCGGCGGCGACGGTGTTCGCGTCAACCATCCCGCCCGGCCTCCGGCTCGAGCTTCGCGGCGGCTTCGCGGAGTGCCGGTCGCTCGGAGAAGATCCGCTCGAAGTCCGCACCGCAGCGGCGTGCCACGCGCAGCGCGGGAACGAGACGTTCCAGCGCCGTCTCGGTGCCGTGCGCGTCGAGCACGGCACCGAGCATCAGTGAGGCCATGCGCTCGCGCTGCTCCGGCGGCAGATGGGCCGCATCGAGCGCGAGGTCGAAGCGCTCGAGGTCCGAGCCGCGAGCGAGCATGTCGGCGACGCGCGCCCGCAAGCTCGGCCAGGGTTGTCCGTCGACGGGGAGGGAGTCGACGTGGGTCATCGCGACGCACATGCGGGCGAGTCGGTCTTCGTCGATCCGGCGGTGGTTGCGATCGCCGTGCTCGGCCAGCCAGAGCCGGGCCGAAACCATGAGTCGCGTCGCCACGGCCGGGGCTCCGGCCGCCGCGAGGAGTTCGGCGGCGGCGCGCATGCGGTCGGTGTTCCGTTCGTCGAACGCGAGCGCGAAGTCGAGGTAGTAGCGCGTCGGTGCGAAGCGATCCGTGCGCTCCGCGCGCTCGCGGAGCAGGTCGCGGCGCGTGGCGCCGTCGCTCGCGGCCGCGCGCACGAGCGTCGCGAGCGCATCGTCGCGGGAGCCGAGCTCTTCCAGGGCCGTCGTGCGGTCCCCATCGACGAGGCACTCGATGCAGTGCACGAGCGTGCGGTGTGGATCGCTCGGGGTCAGGTCGGTCGCCGCGACGGTCGGAGGCGTCACGAGCCAGGTCGGCTGGCGCAGCACGAGCGGCAAGAGCGTGTCCCGATAGAGGCGCGCGAGCGCACGGCGCTCGGGTGGGGTCGATTCCGACTGTGCGGCGAGGATGACCTCGCCGTCGATCCAGGGGTTCTCGATCGTCGGGCGAATTCGAGTCGCCGGCTCGTCGGGCGCGGGCGGCTCGCTCGCGGGTGTGGTCATGCGGCCGAGGATCCACCCGCCGAAGACGCACAGCACGACGCCGGCGAGCCAGACGCCGCGTCGGTCGCTCGTGGCACCTACGAGGACGGGAGTCGGCACCACCGCACGGAGCTGCTGCGCGAAGCTCTGCGCATCGCGCGGCCGATCCTTCGGATCCTTTTCGAGGGCGGCCATGACTACGGCGTCGAGCGCCGGAGGGAGCTCTGGGCGCAGCTCGCTCGGCCGTTTCGGCGTGCGCGATTCGACGTGCTTGAGGACCTGCAGCAGGTTGCTGCCGGCGAACGGTGACACGCCGGTCAGCAGTTCGTAGAGGACGACGCCCGTCGCGTACACGTCGGTGCGCGGCCCCGTCGCCTCCGGGACGTCGAGGATCTGCTCGGGCGCGATGTACTCCGGGGTGCCGAGGATCTCGCCGGTCTGCGTCAGCCGTTCTTCGCTGCCGAGGAGGCGCGAGATGCCGAAGTCGAGCACGCGCACCTTGCCGGTCGCGTCGACCATGACGTTCTCCGGCTTGATGTCGCGATGCACGACGCCGTGCTGGTGCGCGGCGTGGAGGACGTCGCAGAGCTGCCGAACCTTGTCGAGGGACCACGCGACGTCGCGCGGCGCGTCGTGTGCGAGCTGTCGCAGGGTCGAGCCCTCGACGAGCTCCATGACGAGGTAGAGCCGACCCTCTTGGCTGTCGATGTCGAAGACGCGGACGACGCCGGGGTGGGGGATGCGGCCGGCGGCGCTCGCCTCGCGATCGAAGCGTTCGGCGAGGTTCTCGGGGCCGATGTGCTGATGCACGACTTTGATCGCGACCGTCGTGCCGAGCTTGGGGTGGCGCGCGCGGTAGACCGAGCCCATGCCGCCGCGCTTGATCAGCTCGAGGTCTTCGTAGACCCCGAGGCGCGTCGGGTGGGCGAAGTGCTGGCAGCGCGGACAAACGTCGCCGGTGAAGGCTTCGTCCGGTCCGCAGACGGGTTCGCGGCAGGAGGCGCAGTTCATCGGCGAGCGGACATCACAGGTCGCGGTAGACCTCGATGCGGGACTTCAGGACGCGCTGATACTTCTCGAGCATGCGACGGACGGACACGAGGTCGTGGTCCTCACTGTCCGGATACTGTTCGCGAGCGTATTGCAGCGCGCGCTGCAGGTAGCCATCGGCCTCGGCGAATCGCTTGGATTTCGCGCACTTCGCCATGCGGTGCAGGCCGCGTGCCATGACCGCGATCGTGAAGTTCTTGCGGACTTCGTGGTCGATCGTGCCGGCGGTGAGTGCGGGCGCTTTGCTCTCCGCACGGATCGTCGAGCGCGTTTCGTCGTTCTTCGTGGCGCGATACTCGAGTTCGGCGCGCACCTTCGACGTCTCGCCGAGGTTCTTCGCGCATCGGATCTTCACGAGCACGACGCGCGTCATGCCGTAGTTGAAGTTGTCGAGCGGCAGGCGGAAGCCGTTCTTCGTGCGGATCGGCTCGTGGCCGTAGACGTGCAGGACCTCGAGGTCGGTGGAGTGCTCGAGGCGCAGCACGACGTCGCGCGCGACCATCCCCATGAGGCTCTGCGATTCTGCGACGAATACCTTCTCGATGTCCTCGTCGTCGGCGACGAAGTGGAACGTGCCACGCCCCGCTTTCGCGAGCCGGTCGAGCAGGGCGTGGTTGAAGTCCGTGCCGAAGCCGATCGTGGACAGGTCGACGCCCGCCTTGTTGTGCACCTGGGAATCCGTGGCGATTCGGTTCGGGTCCGTGCAGCCGCGGTTCGCGAGTCCGTCGGTCATCAGGATGACGCGGTGCGCGGCGTCGCCCAGTTCGGCGCGGTTCTTCGCGACCTGCTCGTAGCCGCACATCAATCCGGCGTGCAGATTCGTGTTGCCGTCCGGCCTCAGGCTCTCGATCGCGTGCAGCACCGCCGCGCCGTCGCCGACCGGTCCGGTGGGACACACGATGTCCGCTTCGGTCGAGTAGGCGACGATCGACAGTCGGTCGGTGGGGCGCAGCCGCTTCACGAACGACCGCAGCGCCTGCTTGACCCGCGTCATCTTCTCGGCTTCGCCCATCGATCCGCTGCGGTCGATGACGAGCGCGAGGTTCAGCGGGGCGAGGTGCGCCGCGTCGTGCACGCGCGGCGTCGAGAGGCCGATCTGCAGCACGCCTTCCCGGTAGTTCGACGGGATCGGCACGTCCCAGCGCAGATCGAGCGCGACCTGCTGGCCGGCGCGTGGCAGCGGGATGCCGTGCCGGTGGTAGTTGACCATGTCGGCGACGACGATCGTGTTCGGGTCGGGGAGCCGGCCGAGGTTCGCGAACTTCTTCGCGGCCGCGCGACCGACGGTGTCCACGCCACCGGCCTGGGCGGGGGCGGAGGCCACCGTCGCGAGGGCGGTCAGGGCGGTGAGGACGGGACGTCGGAGTCGGAACAACACGGCGGTCGGGCCATTGTGCGGGAAACGGCGGTCGGTGGTCATGCCGCTGCGGATTCCGGGGGTGGTCGGGACTTACGGGAAATACTGAGAAAACCCAGGTCCGCGCGGCAGTGTCGCGTTCGTGCGGCAGGAATCCGGAGAAGGGGCCTTTCGTTGTCGATGCAACTCCGTACTCGACTGGTGTGCCCGCGCGTGTGGCGCGCGATCGCGATCGTGGTCGTCATCGTCCTCGCGGCTTCCTTGGCTGGCTTCGCGGACGCGTCGCTCGGGCCGCGGAGTTTTCGAGATTCTGCGGCAGAAGGTGCGAGCGCGTGCCTTTGAGGAGACGAGCGCATGGAGAGAAAAACTCAACCCAACGGCACCGTCAAGGTGGTTTCGCAGATGGCCATCATCGTCCTGGTGATCACCTACTTGATCCTCCCGATCCTGGTGTTTGCGCTCGAGGTCGTGCCGCACCTGGACCCGGTGTAGTAGCGATTCCGAGGTAAACAGAAAGGAGTCAGTCCCGCACGACGTGCCTTGCAAGCAGAACGAGTGAGAGGAGTGCGAGAGGAGAGTCGGGTGTGGCCCTCGCGGCGTTTGCCGCGGGGGCCATTTTCTTGGAGCCGCGCCGTTGCACAAAAAAGGCTCCGCAATTCCACGGCAGGATTCGCGACGTCGTGCCTTTGCACAGTAGATGACCCGCACTGCTTGGATCTACTGGTTGCTGCTGTGTTCGTGTTCGGCGTTTCCGGTCGAAGAGCGCCTGCACGCGTCTGCAGCCTTCCTCGATGGAGCTCGCTTCGACGAGGCGATTGAGACACTCGATGACGCCATCGCTGGCGCTGAGAACGAATCGACCGTGGCCCTCGCGCGATCGATGAAGGTGGAAGCCCTACTCGGCGCGGGAAGGCTGCAATCCGCAGACGAGCTCGTGGAGCGGATGCGCCTGCTCGCACCGAGTGCGTTCGCAACCTGGAAAGCCGCTACCGTGGTGACGCTGCGTCGCGATGGACTGGAGGCAGCGCGGTGGCCGCTACGAGCGGCAGCTGCGCGAGCCGCGTCCGCGGGGCAACTAGACTGGGCGACGGACTGCGCGCGCTTGTTCGATGCGCTGTCCGCACTCGCCGACGGCGCGTTCTTCACCGCACGCGAGCTAGCGGTCCAGGTGCGTCATGCCGACCTCGCTCCGAGCGCCGCTTGGTTGCTTGGTCGACTGGATGCCATCGAGCAGGCCGGAGAACAGAGAGCGCGCAGCGCGCGCACGGCGGGCATGAGAGCCGGCCTCGCCGATCTGTGGTTGGCGGCCCGCGACGACGTGGACCTACAGCGGGCGATCGTCGCCGACGCGGGCCGTCTCGGTTGCACGTTCGATCCGTCCAGCATCGACGAGTCGCGCGATCGCGCTCGGCTCGTTCCAGACATTCGCGCTCTCACGAACGGGTCCGTCGTGGCTCGTTTCGCGAGCGCGGTGCTTCCGTTCCGTTTTCGAACCCTCTGATAGGAGATAGTCAATGACGTCCCGTTTCGTGATTCCGCTCTTCGTGCTCACCGTGCTGGGGGTGCTCGGAGCCTGTGCCGGATCACCGGCGCAAGTAGAGGAGGCTCCGCCGCCGGTGCCGGCGCCGGTCGAGTCCTCGTTCGACAGGGCGCTGAAGGCCGAACTCGACAGGCTCCGCCCGCAGCAAGAGATTCCCCCCGAGTCGCCGAACAGCGCACTCGACGACTATCGCGCGGCGACTTCGCGGGAGAAAGAAGTGCTGCACGAGCTCCGCAGCTCCTATGACAGCGACGGAGCGTTGCCCACGGAGCTCGTCGCCGAACTCCAACAGGTCATCGACCTCAAGTACGACGCGCTGTGGCGCATCTGTGTCGAGGACGTCGATCAGCCGCTCCCCGAGGAGCTGCTGTCGATGGGAGGTGCACTATGATCGCGTTCTCGATCTCCGTCGTGGTCTGGATCGCGTTGGCGTCGGTCGTGCGGCTCAGCCGTAGGTCTGCCCTGGCGATCTTGATGACACTCTCGACCGCCTCGGCCCAGGAGGCCAAGGATCGGACCCAAGCGATCACCGACGTGATCACGATCATCGAGGAGAACCGCAACGAGCTGGACAAGCTGCGCGGTTTCATGATGCCCGAGTCCGAGGCATTGGACTCGGCGCTCGAGCGCGTCGATGCCGCCCTGCTCGAGTCCGGCATCACGGATGCGGAGCGCCTGGACAACGCCGCGGTCGCCATGGACGACGTCCTCGTCGCGATCGACGATCTCACGAAGCGTGAAGCCGAGTTCAAGCGCTTGTTCAAGGTGCAGATCCGTGCGATCGCTCAGGCGTGGCGTTTCGCGGGCGAACCTGCGGGTGGCAGAGACGCGGCGAAGAAGGAACGGCAGCAGAACGTGCTCATGCACGGCGGCCTGGCCGCGACGTTGGCACTCGATGAAGAAACACCCGAGGAGTGGCGCCATCTGTTCCAGATGGCCCATGAACTCGCGGCCGCGACTGCTGACGTCGAGTCGTCGACCGACGAACAGAGCGCCAAGATCTGGAAGGAGACGACGAACTTGCTGCAAGAGCTTCGTGACGAGGTCTACAAGCGCTATGGCGAAGACGTGCGCAGCTTCCAGCAGCTTCGGGGTCTCCGGCGCTCGAAAGCCTTGCAACAGGTCATGTACAAGTCGTCGGGAGACCTCGAGCGCCTCCGCGAGGCCGGCAAGGGGCTACGACAGGCCAGCAAGGTTCTGGTCCAGTCCGGTCAGTCGAACTCGTCGGCGACGGACGTGATTCGGCGCGTGCTCGAGAACTCGCGTTCGGACAAGGCCGGCAAGCCGACGAAGCGTCGAGCGTCGCCCGCCGATCAACGGCGTCGGCTGCGAGAGTCCGCCAAGCGCTACCGTAAGGCGGTGGCCGACGCGCGTGGCGGGGGGGCGTGAGTCGTGGGCTGGATCCAGGAAACCGGGTGGTACGAGTTCGTCATCACCTGGATCGTGGACTCGCGCGGTGACTTTCGGTTCCTGATCGAGACATCTTCGCCAGCACTGATGAAGGTGCTGGCGGGGATGTCCGCTTTCGTCTTCGCCGCGGCCACGTACGTCGCCGTGATGCGATGGCTGTGGTCCGTAGCTCCGCTCGTGCCTTCTCTGAGTGAGGGGCTGGAGTTCTGCGTCAAGGCCGGTCCGCTCGTGGGCATCCTCGGGACCGTGCAGGGGATGTCGGCGAGCTTTCGCTATTTCCGTGACGTCGACCAGATCGACCGAGTCTTGTCGGGCCTTCACACTGCGTTCTACAGCACCGGCTACGGCATCGTGGTCGCGCTGAGCGGCATGGTCGGCCTCCTGCTCGCCGGTCGCTCGGAGGAGTCATGAGATGTCGTAGTCGAGGCGCGATGGACGGGGTCCTTGCCGACCCCGTGATGCTCGCGTTCTGCGTGTTCATCGTCGCGGCGATGGGACTCGAACGCGGTGTTCGACACAGCCGCATGGAACTCTCCGATGGGGTCGGCCCGGACGGCCGCATCCATCGACGATCGGAGTTCCTCGACGTGAGGGTGCGGACCTCCGGCTTGCATATCGGTGAAGAGCTACTCCGAGTCGAGGAGTTCGCGCGTCGTGCCGATCTGGCCCGTGAAGCCGGCGCGGACGTGGCCGCAATTTTGATCGAGAGAGGATCCGATGGCGGGGACGTAGCACTCGCGATCGATGCGCTGAGAGTCGCCGGATTCGGATATCTGCTAACCGGGGTCTACCCCGCGGAGAAGTGATGATTCGATGCATGAAGAGGTCGTTCGCCGTGCTGTTTGCGGCGACCGTGTTCGCGTTGAGCTTGCTCGCGCACGACTGGTTGTTCGACTTCGGCGCCGTGCGCGCACTCACGGAACTTTCGCCGCTCGACGAGCGTGAAGAGGAAGAGGATGAAGTCGGGGAGGAGCTCGAAGCCGCTCCGGTGGACGTCGAGGGCGAAGCGCCGAGCGAGCCCATGAGGATGCCGGGCCGTCTCCGTCCACCCGAGTTCATGACCCCGAACGGGGATCTCGCACCTGGCGAAGTTCGCGAAGATCTCGCCACCATGTTCGACGTCCATGATGTCGAGGCCACGTTGGGGTTCGCGAAGAGCAACGGACTCTCGTTGGTCCTCCTGGATACAGCGACAGGCCGCCGCTGGCCGATCGAGATTCGCCGGAGCGGTCTGCCGGCACTGGGCGGTCCCGCTTGCGATGACGCGGAGCGGTTCCTCATCCTCCGTGCCCGAGACGAGTCCGGCACGAAGCTTCGATACGCGGATTGGGTGGACCACTTGAGAAGCACGGTGCCCGAGTTGACCGAGGGTGATGCCGTCAAGGTCGCAATTGCCATCATCGGGCGGCGCATCGACGAGCTGGTATCGGCGGCGCTGCGCGCCCATTGCAACGAGGCGATGGTGCATGTGGCTGCCGTCCGTCGCGTCGTCGTTCGTCCCCGCCGCGATGGGCAGCTCGCTATCGTGTCGGTTGCGGTGAACTGATCGAGGTCGGGGTGCGGCGCGGACCGAATCCCGCATCCCTCGCGCACTTGGCGGCGAAGTCCATACACTCCGGGCGTCACGCATCTTCCCCAGTCGCCGACTTCGCTCCGATTCCCACAGTGTCCATCCCCCGCGCCGCTCAGAACCCCTGGATCGTGACCGCCCTCATCGGCGTCCTCTGCCTCGTCTGGGGCAGCACCTGGCTCGCGATCAAGTTCGGGCTCGAGGACCTGCCGCCGTTCACGTCGGCGAGCGCACGATTTGGCCTCGCGTGGTTCGTGATGTTCCTTATCGCGCCTCGGATCGCGCGGATCGAGGGCGGCGAACGTCCGGACTGGGGGATGCGGCTCGCGACGGGCATCGGTCAGTTCGTGCTGTCGTACGGCATCGTCTACTGGAGCGAGCAGGTCCTGCCGTCCGCGCTCGTCAGCGTGCTGTGGTCGGTGTTCCCGCTGATGGTGGCCGGGCTCGGGGCGTGGTACCTGCCCGGCGAGCGGCTCGGACTGCGTCAGTGGGCGGGATTCGTGATCGCGTTCTTGGGCATCGTGATGTTGTTCTTCACGGACGTGCGGAACGTCGGGGCGAGCGCGGTGCCGGCCGGGCTGGTGCTGATGCTGTCGCCGGCGGTTACCGCGTTGTCGACCGTCTACATCAAGAAGCGCGCTGCCGGCGTGAGCTCGATCCTCCTCAACCGCGACGCGATGGGCATCGGCGCGGTCGGTCTGCTGATCGGCGCGGTGGCGTTCGAGTGGAACGCCGAGAAGGCGTGGACGTCCGCGGCGCTCGCGAGCATCGGCTACCTGGCGCTGATCGGCACGTGCCTGACGTTCGGGATCTACCTGTGGCTGATGCGCTACGTGTCGGCGAACAAGCTGAGCCTGATCGCCTACGTCGCCCCGATGGTCGCGCTTTGGCTCGGTGCGGCATTCGGGAACGAGGTCGTGCGGCTCGAGACCGTGCTCGGGGCCGGCGTGATCGTGCTCGGCGTCGCGTGCGCGGCGACGAAGTCGCGGGTCGAGCGGGCGGAGGTTCCGGAATCAGGAACCGAGCAGCTTTCGTAGCCGGTCGAGTCCGCGTCGTTCGGACGTCACGGGAATCGGTGCTTGCTCCTTCGAGGGAGCCTCGTCCACCACGACCCGGGGGGCGACCCGTTCCCGAGGCTCCCGTTCTGCAGGCGACATCTCGACAGATCGATGCGCGATGTGGCGACGTGCCTTCGTCCGGCGTGTCTCGCCCTGATGGGTCTCGATGTCGCGGATGCGTTGGCCGAACCAGCCGAGGTCGGAGTGCACGCCGTGCTTCGCGTTGCTCCGAAGCGAGTCGTTCGTCGAGAAGGCGATCGTGTCGGTGTCGAAGTCCATCGGTCTTGCTTCCTGGTTCGTGCGCTTGGGCCTCGGTCGCGAGCCTCTTCACGGCGGCGCCAGGAGTATCGGCACGGAGGCACCGTCAGTAGAGCGGCATAATGACGACGGTCACCGTCGACCAGGTTGACGCTCGTGTTCCCGGCCGGCTCGTCGTGCTCCCCGGCATGTCCGTTGCATGGCACTCGCGCGCCCGGCACTCTGAGACTCCGCTCTCGGAGTCGCGTCCCTAATCGAAAGCCGTCCCTTGTCGAAACGATCCCTCCAGCTGTCGCGGCGGCTCGCCGAACTCAAGCACTCGTATGGCGGTGACGCAGCGGCGGCGAAGCTCGCGGCGCTGCGGGAAGCGGACCGAGTCACCTTGGCGGATTCCGACCAGGTCCTCGAGCTGCACGAGACGCTCTGCTATTGGCGTGCGTATCCGGACGACGCCGAAGTCCTCGCCGAGACCGAGCGTCAGCTCGCGGCCTTCGAGAGCCGCAAGGATCTACGTCGGTTTCGCGCGGAGCTCGCCGACTCAGGAGTCGCAGGCACCGACCTGTGGTTCTGCTTCTACTGGCTGATGGCGATTCGCCTGCTCGAGCGGTGGCCGGAGCACGTGCAGATCGAGTGGGGCGACTTCGAAAACGTGAAGATGCTGACGGAGATCCTGCATCTCCTGATGCCCTACTCGGAGACGCCGGCGCTCGACTCGTGCGATTGGTCGCCGCGCGAATGGGTCGAGCGCCTCAAGAGCCCTGGCGAGACCGATGCCGCGTTCTTGATGCGACGCTTCGAAGCTCTGCAGGTGCCGCGCCAGGTGCGCGAGTACCTCTACGAGAAGCTCGATGTGCCCGTGAAGATCGCGCTCGGCGAGGCGACCGTCGCACGGGGTTGCGAGAAGTGGGGCCGCGCGCCGGTCGTCTGGCAGACGCGTCCTCCCGAGCGTCGCCGGCCGGTGTTTCGCACCGCGCTGAAGAACGCGAAGTTCGAGGTCCACGACTTGCCGAAGCGCCAGGCGCGCGAGCTGATCGACCTCGCGAACGCGGCTATGATCCCGCGGCATCGTGACCTGCTCGTGTTCTTGCACGCTGACGTGAACGATGTGCGGGTCATCGACTTCGGCGACGGGCTGCAGTTCGCGTGCATCGGCACGATGCCGGACCGCCGTTTGATGCTCGAGTCGGCGTACGGATTCTTGACCCTGCGCAACGGCGTGCCGATCGGCTACGTCCTCGCGAGCGCGCTCTTCAATTCCTGCGAGCTCGCGTACAACGTCTTCGAGACGTTCCGCGGCGCGGAGGCGGCGGTCAACTACTGCCGCTTCGTCGCCGCCGTGTCGACGATGTTCGGCGCGGACTCGTTCTTCATCGACCCGTATCAGCTCGGCCACGACAACCGCGAAGGTCAGCTGTCGGGCGCGTTCTGGTTCTACTACAAGCTCGGGTTCCGTCCTCGCTCGGCGCGGATCGAGAAACTCGTGCGTCAAGAGCTCGCGCGTATGAAGAAGGACTCGAAGTACCGCAGCAGTCCGGAGCGCGTTCACGAGCTCGCGGCGGACGGGATGTACCTGACCCTCGGTGCCAAGCGCCCGGACGTGCTCGGGCGGATCGCGCTCGGGGAGATCGGGATGCGGATCAGCGAGTACCTCGCGGAGCGCTTCGGCGGCGACCGGGAGCTTGGGATCCGCACCTGCTCCGAGGAGGCCGGACGCCTGCTCGGCGTGAAGCCCGGCAAGCTGCCGCGTGGGGAGCGGCTCGCTTGGGATCGCTGGGGGCCGCTCGTGATGTGCCTGCCCGGCGTCTCGCGTTGGAGCGCGAAGGACAAGCGTGCGCTGGCAGAGGTCGTTCGCGCGAAGGGAGGGCAGCGCGAGTCCGACTTCGTGCTCGCTTGCGACGAGCACACGAAGCTGCGTCGTGCGCTCGTCGAGCTGACAGGCGAATAGTGCGCGGCCGAGTGACCGCGCACGGCCTTACTTGGTCTTGACCTCGATGCGCGCCGAGGAGACCTCCGGCGCCTTGCGCACCGTCACCGTGAGCACGCCGTCCTTCATCTCGGCGTCGACGCCGCTCGCGTCGATCGCGGTCGGCATCTTGAACGTGCGCACGAAGGATCCGCTGACGCGTTCGACGACGTGCCAGTGGTCTTCGTCCTTCTGTGTCTCGCTGTTGCGCTCGCCCTTGAGTGTCAACGTGTCGCCCGTCAGGGTGACGTTCACGTCTTCGGACTTCATGCCGGGCATCTCGACCTTGACGACGTAGGCCTCGGGGGTCTCGACCACGTCGGCCCGCGGCTTCCAGACGCCTTCGCCGTTGCGCTCGAGTTCACGGCGCCAGAGGTCGGGCAGCGAATCGTCCATGCCGCCACGCAACCAGTTGCGGAATGGATCCCAATGAATCAGATGGCTCATGTGCAACTCCGTTTGGATCGGTTCATCCGTAGGAAGGCCAGGAGAGCGTCGGACGGGACAGGGGATTCCCGATTTCGTTCGGGCGGACGTATCCGCGGGCCCGCGGGCGCACGCCAGCTATGATCCCGGCCCGTGAACATCACCCGTGCCGTCATCACCGCCGCCGGTCCCGCGCAGCGCTCCCTGCCGCTGCAGCAGCTCGTCGATTTCGACGGTCGGGAGAAGGCCGCTCTCGAGATCCTCTGCGCCGAGGCGACCGGGGCGGGGATTCGCTCGATCTGCATCGTCGTGCACCCAGGCGACACGGAGCGATACCGCGACGCGACCGAAGGGGTTGCGGCCGACGTCGAATTCGTCGAGCAGGAGAAGCCCACGGGCTACGCCGACGCGCTGCTTGCGGCACGGGACTTCGTGGGTGGCGACTCGTTCTTGCACCTCGTCGGCGACCACGTCTGGGTCGCGACACGGGGCGAGAGCTGCGCGAAGGTGCTCGTCGAACGCGCGATCGCCGAGAACGCCCTCGTCAGCGCGGTCCAGCCGACGCGCGAAACGAAGCTGCCGTTCTTCGGAACCGTCGGCGCGCGGCGCGTCGAGGGCAGCGCGGATCTGTGGGAGGTGCAGAAAGTCGTCGAGAAGCCGACGCCGACGCTGGCCGAGCAAGAGCTGGTCGTCCCCGGATTGCGCGCAGGGCACTACCTGTGCTTCTTCGGGATGCACGTGCTGACGCCGGGCTTCGTCGCGATGCTCGAGCAGGAAGTCGCGCGGGACGACCGGGACCGTGGCGCGGAGTTCGCGCATGCGCTCTCACGCCTCGCCGGACAAGAGCGCGTGCTCGCGCTCGAGCTGCCGGGCCAGCGGTACAACCTCGGAGAGAAGTACGGCATCCTGACCGCCCAGCTCGCGATGGCGCTGGGGGGCGACGAGCGTGACGAAGTGATGGCGCGCCTGATCGAAGTGCTGGGCGAGCTGCGGGTGGCGAGCTCGTGAGCGATCGGTTCGTCGAGATCATCGAGGCGACCGATCCCGCGCTGCGCGATCGGTCGCTGGAGTCACTGTGCGAAGGACTGTCCGCGGACGAGCTGCTCGCCGGCTGCGCGGCGCTCGACGCGTATCGGCGTCGCTGCGACAACCTGTATCAGCGCGTGCGTGCGTTGTTCTTCCTCTATGCGATCCATCGCTTCCACTTGCCCGCGCTGGGGGCGTTGCGCGAGCGCGGCGAGATCCCGTACGAAGGGCACGAACGGCTGCTCGGCCGCCGCTTCGGTGAGGCGATCGAGACGTTCTTGTCCGTGCAAGAACGGGATGGCGCGAGCGTCGCGGTGTCGAGTGCGCTTGCCGCCGCGTATCACCAGCTCGCGTTCCAGACGCTCGCCGATCAGGTGCGGCGCAGCGTGCGCTCGGTGCGCGGCAACCAGTGGATGTTTCGCGTCGGCCACCCGGCGGACCACCCGCTTCGGATCCGACCCGAGCTCGTCGACGACACGCGGCCGACGCTACGCGAGCGCACGCCGGTGCGGATGGACCTGTCCCACAGCTGTTGGAGCGACATCTTCTTTCTCGGAATGGACCTGCCCGAGGCGGCTCGAGTCGTCAACGCGTCAGTCGATCTCGGCGTGCACGGTCGCGACGCGCAGCCAGAGCCGCCGATCGAGGCGCGCCTGCGCGTCATCGACGAGCCGGTCCTGCGTCTGCGCAGCATCGATCTCGAAGCCGAGGCCGACCTCTGCGAGCTCGGCGAAGTGTTCGACTTTGCGAAGGACTACCTCGGTCTGCTCAAGGCTGCGGTCATCGCGGCCGGAGTCGTGCCGCCGGGCGTCGAAGGATCGGGGCAGAGCCTCGCGGAACTGCTCGAACGCTTGTGCGGCCCCGGACGCGGCCTCGAGATCGAGAGCCGCGTGCGCGACATCCCGAAGGGGTCACGGCTCGCGGTGTCGACGAACCTGCTTGCGTCGCTGATCGCGGTCATGATGCGAGCGACCGGGCAGGCCGCGTCGTTGACCGGGCCGCTCCGCGAGTCCGAGCGACGGATCGTCGCCGCGCGCGCGATCCTCGGCGAGTGGATCGGCGGCTCCGGAGGTGGCTGGCAGGACTCCGGGGGCGTGTGGCCCGGCATCAAGCTGATCCATGGCCGGATCGCAGGCGACGACGATCCGGAGTACGGAGTCAGCCGCGGGCGGCTGCTGCCGGATCACGAGATCCTCGACGTGCCGCCGACTCTGCGGACGTCGATCGAGCAGAGCCTGATTCTCGTGCACGGCGGCATGGCCCAGGACGTCGGTCCGATTCTCGAGATGGTCACCGAGCGCTACCTGCTGCGCTCCGAACGCGAGTGGGCCGCGCGGCAGCACGCCGTGTCCGAGCTCGATCGCTTGCTCGACGTGCTGCGTGGCGGCTCGCTGGGAGATCTCTCCGAGCTGACCGCGAACAACTTCGCGGGTCCGATCCAGGACGTGATCCCGTGGGCGTCGAACCTGTTCACGGAGCGAGTCATCGAGCGCGTGCGCGCGCGGTTCGGGGAGGACTACCTCGGCTTTGCGATGCTCGGCGGCATGTCGGGAGGCGGGATGGGCTTCTTCTTCGAGCCGAACGTTCGGAGTGAGGCGCGGGTGGTGCTCCGCGAGATCATGCTCGAGACGAAGCGGGAGCTCGAACGCGGGCTGCCGTTCGCGATGGATCCGGTGGTCTACGACTTCGCCGTCAACGAGAACGGCACGACCTGCGAGTTCGTCGAGGGTCCGATCGCATCCGCGGTCTCGTCGCGCGACGCCAGCCCGGAGACGAACGGGCGCGGGAGCGAGGCCGAGCTGCACACGCGACTCGACGAGTTGGGGTTCGATCGGGCCGAGCACGAGCGCATTCGAGAGGGTCTCGTATCGGGTCGTCTGGGGCTGGCGCAGAACCGCCTGCCCCAGGACTCGGAACTCGCGGACGTCGAGGCGTCGGATTTCGTCGACGTGACGGCGGGGAGCGACGACGAAGCGACGCGCGCCGGCGAGCAGCTGTTGTCCGACGGAACGGTCGCGGTCGTCACGCTCGCCGCCGGGGCGGCGAGCCGGTGGACGCAGGGCGCCGGCGTCGTCAAGTCGTTGCATCCGTTTCATCGTTTCGCGGGCGCGCATCGCAACTTCCTCGAGCTGCACATCGCGAAGAGTCGTCGCCGCGCGCGGCTCAGCGGAGCGGTGATCCCGCACGTGTTCACGACGAGTCATCTGACACACGAACCGATCGAACGGTTCGTCGGGGGGCTGCCGGCGGATCCCGCGGTTCCCGTGCACCTGTCGCTCGGTCGCTCGGTCGGACTGCGCACCGTGCCGACCGAGCGTGACCTGCGGTTCCTGTGGGAGGAGTCGGCCCAGCAGGTCCTGGACGAGAGGGCGCAGAAGGTCCGCGAGAGCCTGCAGGCCGCGTTGATCGGCTGGGCGCGCGAGGCGGGCGAGGCGAGTGACTACACCGACAACCTCCCGTCGCAGTGTTTGCACCCGGTCGGGCACTGGTACGAGGTGCCGAACCTGCTGCGCAACGGCACGCTGCGTGCGCTGCTCGAGGAGCAGCCGTCGCTGCGATACCTGTTGCTGCACAACATCGACACGACCGGCGCCGACGTCGATCCTGGCCTGCTCGGATTGCACGCGCGTTCCGGTCGCTGTCTTTCGTTCGAAGTCGTCGCACGTCACGTCGAGGACGTCGGTGGCGGTCTCGCCCGTGTGAACGGCCGTCCGCGTCTCGTCGAAGGCCTTGCGATGCCGCGCGAGGAAGACGAGGCGAAGCTCTCGTTCTTCAGCTCGATGACGACGTGGATCGACATCGATCGGCTGCTCGGGGTGTTCGGTCTCGATCGCGCGGCGCTGGCTACGCCGGGTGCCGTCGATGCTGCTGTCGCGAAGTTTGCAGAACGGATGCCGACCTACGTGACGATTCGCGACGTCAAGAAGCGGTGGGGGCACGGCCAGGAAGACGTGTTCCCGGTGACGCAGTTCGAACGTCTGTGGGGCGACATGTCGACGCTCGACGACGTGTCTTGTGGCTACTTCGCCGTGCCGCGCTTCCGCGGGCAGCAGCTCAAGGAAGCCGCGCAGCTCGACGGTTGGTCCCGCGACGGGAGCGCGGAGTTCGTCGCCGGCTTGTGTGCGTGGGCGGACGAATGAGGCTCTTCGACGATCTCGCGAAATGGTGGCCAGTGCTGTCGCCGGCGGCGGACTACGAGGAGGAGGCGCCCGAGCTGATCGGCATCCTCGAGTCCGCGGGTGAGGCTGTTCCACAGTCGGTGCTCGAGCTCGGTTGCGGCGGGGGCAGCATGTCGTTCTGGCTCAAGCGGCGCTTCGCCATGACGCTGACCGACATGTCGGAGACGATGCTCGAGGTCAGTCGCAAGACCAATCCGGAGTGTGCGCACGAGCTCGTCGACATGCGGGACTTCGATCTCGGCCGCGAGTTCGACGCCGTGTTGATTCACGACGCGGTGCAGTATCTCGCGACCCGCGAGGAGCTGGCGGCGACGTTTCGCAATGCAGCGCGGCACCTGCGCCCCGGTGGCGCGGTCGTGTTGCTGCCCGACCGGCTGCCCGAGTCGTTCGAAGCCGGTGTCGACTCGGGAGGCAACGACGATCCCCAAACCGGGCGTGGGCTGCGCTTCTTGGAATGGGCGACCGATCCGGATCCGGACGACGAGCAGTTCGAGATCGAGTTCGCGTTCATGCTGCGGGATGCGGATGGAACCGTGACGGTCGAGCACGACCGTCACGTGCTCGGTTTGTTCGACAGGGAAGTGTGGCTCGAGCTGCTGCGTGATGCCGGGTTCACGCCGCGTGCGTTCGACGACTCGTTCGGTCGCGTCGTGTTCGTGGGTGTGCGATGATCCGGGAATGCTCCCGCTTCTCTGCTGTGTTCTCCTCGCGACTGTCGCGATAGCCCAAGATCGTCCGCCCAACGTTGTCGTGATCGTGTCCGACGACGCCGGTTACCTCGACTTCTCGATGCAGGGCAGCAAGCAGATCCGCACGCCGCGGATCGACTCGATCGCGGCGACCGGCATCCGCTTTCGGCAGGGCTATGTCACCGCTTCCGTCTGCAGTCCGTCGCGCGCGGGCCTGATGACGGGGCGCTACCAGCAGCGCTTCGGTCACGAGCTGAACATCCCTGCCCGCTACAGCGAAGAGAACGGAATGTCGCTCGACGAGGTGACGATTGCGGACGCGCTGAAGTCGATCGGGCATCGCACGATCGCGCTCGGCAAGTGGCACCTCGGGTACGCGCCGAAGTTCCACCCGCTGAGCCGCGGCTTTGATGACTACTATGGGTTCCTGCAGGGGGCACGCAGCTTCTATCCGCTGAAGAAGCCGACGCGGCTCAACCGGCTACTGCGCGATCGAAAGGTGCTGCCGGAGAGCGGCATCACCTACATGACGGATTCGCTGGGCGAGGAGGCGGCGAAGTACGTCGTGGAGCACGCGAAGGAGCCGTTCTTCCTCTACCTGGCGTTCAACGCGGTGCACACGCCGATGCACGCGAAGCCCGAAGTGCTCGAAGCCGTGAAGGTGGACGCGAAACCCAAGCGCAAGAAGCTGATCGCGATGACGCACTCGCTCGACGAGGCGATCGGTCGCGTGCTCGACGCGCTGCAGGAGGCGGGGGTCGCGGACGACACGCTGCTGTTCTTCGTCAACGACAACGGGGGCGCGACGAACAACGCGTCCAAGAACGGGCACCTCCGCGGCAAGAAGGGCTCGCCGTTCGAGGGCGGCATTCGCGTGCCGTTCGTCGTGCAGTGGCCGAAGGGTTTGCCGAAGGGTGTGGTCTACGACGAACCGGTGAGCACGTTCGACATCCTGCCGACCGCGATGGCCGCGTGCGGCGGGGGATGGCGGCCGAAGAATCCGCTCGATGGGGTCGATTTGCTGCCGTTCTTGCGGGAGGAGAAGCCCGGGCGTCCGCATGACGTGATGTTCTGGCGTCGAAGGGAGAACAAGGTCGTACGGAAGGGGGACCTGAAGCTCGTCAGCACGGGTGGGGAGTGGATGCTGTTCGATATGGCAAACGACGAGAGCGAAGAGAAGGACCTCGCCGGTGAGCGTGCGGAGGACGTGGCGGTGCTAGCGAAGCTGTACGGGGAGTGGGATGCGCAGCTCGAGACGCCGCGGTGGCGGTACGGGCGGCGGAGGAAGAAGTAGTGGAGGGCCGGGCCCGGCGATGGACCACGTCGAACTGCGGGCGGTCCCCGGCGTGCGGGAGACTTGGCCGGTTTCGCCGGAAACACCAAGAAACCAAGCAACCAAGAAGCCGGCGGACGCGGTCGGAAGTTCGAGCGACCACCGGCGCTCGTCACCCCGACCGCGCTCGCCCTAGCCGTGCACCGTCTCGACTCGAGTGATGTGCACCGTGTCGCAGTACTTCGTGTTCTCTGGAATTTCCTCTCCCTCTTCCAGGACACCGAGAATCACGGTGTGTCGAGTCAAGAACACCAAGTTGGGATTGTCGACAAGGTGCTCCGTGCCGTCCGACATGCAGATGCGGAACGGGCGGAACGGATCGCGATTGATCTTGTGACGGATTTCCCTCAGTTGCACGGCTGGTTCCATGGTTGAGGCATCATAGATCAGGTAACGGAATCCCGCGATTCCGTCGGCCCAACCGCAGGAATCCGCTCAGTCTTGCAACGCCGTCCTCACCGCCTCGACCACGTGCTCCGCGAACAGTCGATGCCCGGTCGCGTTGAAGTGCATGTCGGTCGGCAGATAGAGCTCCGTGCCCTTCTCCGCTTCCGCGACGAACGTCTCGAACGGATCGACGAACGCGATCGAGCCCGCGTCGCAGAACTCCTTCATGCGCGCGAAGCCCTTGCGAACCTCGAAGTCTTCGGGATCGAAGTCGATGTACTGCAGCGACACGTTCAGCGCTTCGGGCAGCACGGCTTCCTTCGTCGGGATCGTCGCGACGACGAGCGTTGCGCCGGCCTGCTCACACGTCGCGTGCATCGCGCGGAGCTCTGCGAGCGTCTGCTGCCACGCGGTCTCCATCTCTTCTGGCGGCTCGCGTAGCATCGGCCGGATGTTCGTGTCCATCGCCTCGAAGCCCGGCAGGCGATCGCGGAGGCCGATGTTCACGAGGAAGCGGCCGACTGCCTTGCTGCTCAGCGCCGCGGTGCGCGTGAACTCGTAGAGCGTGATGTTGTCGCTGAGCCAGGCCTTGAAGCCCTCGCGCTTCGCGGGCACGCGGCGCGAGCGGCCATCGGGGATCGTCTGCTCGACGATGTCGTTCATGCAGAACACGAGGAGGACGACCTTCGGCTTCCACGCGAGGACGCGCTCGCGGAGCAGCGCGTGGGTCATCGCCGTGTGGTGGCCGGTTTCGCCGAAGTTCAGCACCTCCGCGTCGGGCAATAGCTCCTGGAGATCGGTCGGGAATGCGTCCTCCATCTCGACGCCGAACCCGAACGGGAACGAGTCGCCGAGCACGGCGATGCGCGGCTTCGTCGCGCCTTCTTTCTGGCGCTCGATATCGCGATAGCCGTGGCTGTTGGTCCGGATCCAGACCGTGTCGCCCCAGTGCGTGTAGTGTTCGACCTCGACTGACGGATTCATCAGCCAGCCGCACTGCGCGTCCCGGGTGAACAAACCCGTGTCCGCGAGCTCGGTGCCGAGTTCGCGGCTCGGCGGGGTCCAGAACAGCGACAGCACGATCTCGGCGAAGACCAGTGCGATCAGCAGGCCGATCGCCATCGCGGCGAGCCGCTTCGCGATGCGCTTGAGACGGGCGCCCATCGGAGAATCAAGCCTTCTCGAGGCGCGGGCCGGTCGGCGTGTCCACGCACTTGAAGCCCATCGCGAGCAGCTTGTCGCGGCACTCGTCGGCGGTCGTAAAGTCCTTGGCCTTACGCGCGGCTTCGCGCTGATCGGCCAAGTCCTGCGCTTCTTGCGGTGCTTCTTCCTGAACCTCTGGTGTCGGGCCGTAGACGCCGAGCACGCTCTCGAAGCGGTCGAACAAGCCGAGTGCAGCTCGTGCGTACTCCTGGGTCGGTTTTGCCTTGTTCACGTCGGACACGAAGACCATCACCGCGGCGATGGCCTTGCTCGTGTTCAGGTCGTCGCGCAGCGACTCGACGAACTCGGTCTCGGCCTTCTCGATCGCCGCTGATAGGTCATCGGGGCCGGCGGGTTCCAGCCCCTTGGCGACGCGCGCGAGCGACTTGCGGGCCGTCTCGACACGCGTGAGTTCCGTTCGCGCGGCGTCGACGCCTTCCAGCGTGAAGTTCATGCTCTGCCGGTACTGCACCCGCATGAGCGCGAAGCGCAGCTCCCGACCCGAGTAGCCCTGCTCCAGGATGTCGCCGACCGTGAAGAAGTTGCCCTTGCTCTTGGACATCTTTTCGCCGTTGACGAGCAGATGCTTCACGTGCAGCCACGTGTTTACGAACTGCTTGCCCGAGAACGCCTCGGACTGGGCGACCTCGCACTCGTGGTGGGGGAAGAGGTTGTCCTCACCGCCCGTGTGGATGTCGAGTTGGTCGCCGAGCAGGTTCATCGACATCGCCGAGCACTCGATGTGCCAGCCCGGGAAGCCGCGGGCGCCGTCCTTGAACGGGGCGTCCCACTGCATGATGTGCTTGTCGTCGGTCTTCCAGAGTGCGAAGTCGCGCGGGTCGAGCTTTTCCTCGTTGACCTCGACGCGCGCGCCCTCCTCGAGCTCGTCGAGCACCTTGTTCGACAGCTTGCCGTATTCCGGGAACTTGGCGATCGAGAAGTAGACGTTGCCGTTCACCTGGTAGGCGTGGCCCTGCTCCATCAGGCGCTCGATGATCGTGCCCATCTCGGCGATGTAGTCGGTCGCACGCGGCAGTGCGTGCGGCCGACGGAACTCGAGTGCGTCGAGGCATTGGAGGAACTCCTCCTCGTACTTCCGCGCGATCTCCCACGGGTCGAGCTTCGTGCGTCGGGCTGCGACCTCGAGCTTGTCGGCGCCCTGATCCTCGTCGTCGTCGGTCATGTGGCCGACGTCGGTGATGTTCATGACCTGCCGGACCTCGTAGTCCTGGTCTTCGAGGAAGCGTCGGAGCAGATCGGCGAGCAGGAACGATCGGAAGTTGCCGATGTGCGGCGACGAGTAGACCGTCGGGCCGCAGTGGTACATCAGCACCTTGCCGGGCTCCATCGGTTGGAACTCTTCGACGCTGTTGGTCAGCGAGTTGTAGAGGCGGATGGTCACGGTGGTCATCTTGTATCGGCTACTCGGCTGAAAATCCCGCGCGCCCTCCTACCTTGTCCCTACACCATGTCGCTCGATTCGTTGCCCAAAGTGCTGCTCCGTCGGTTCGAGTTCGAAGTCGAACTCGGTACGGGTGCGGCCGGTACGGTCTATCGAGCACGGACGGTCGAGCGCTACGACGAACTGCCCGCTGGATCCGAGGTGGCGGTCAAGGTCTTGCGGGCCGACCGCATCGCCGATCCCGCGGCGCGGCGGCAGCTCGCGCGAGAGGGCGAGATCGGCACGACGATGCGCAGCGACCACGTCGTGCGGATCTACCACGCGGAGAACTCGCGGGACCCGGAGCAGCCGAGTTTCCTCGTCATGGAATACGTCCGCGGCCGGACGCTGCGCGCGTTCCTCGACGAGGCCGGCCCGATCGTCGGGCAGCTCGCGCATCGGATCGGTGAGGACGCGGCACGTGGGCTGCACGCCCTGCATCAGCGCGGCGTCGTGCATCGGGACATCAAGCCCGAGAATCTGCTGATCAGCGAGGCGGGCGATCTCAAACTCATGGATCTCGGGCTTGCGCTGCACGGGACTTCGCCGACGCGGGCGAGCAGCGACGGCTTCCACGGGAGTTTCGCCTACGCCGCGCCGGAGGTGTTGCGGGGGCGGAGGCACACGGAGGCGGCGGATCTCTACGCGCTCGGTGCCGTCTTGTTCGAGGTCGCGACCGGACGGCATCCGTTCGCCGAGCACTCGGGGCACGCGGACGAGATGATCCACGCGCACCTCCACGAGGTGCCGGCACGCGTGTCCCACGTCGCGCCGCGGGTCGGCACCCTCTTCGAAGTGCTCGTCGGGGAGCTACTCGAGAAGCATCCATCGCAGCGACCACAGTCCGCGCTCGAAGTCGCGCAGGCGCTGCACCTCGGCGAAGCGTCGCGCTACTGGCGTCGGCGGGAGCAGCACGCGCCGATCCTCGCGTCGCAGCGTCGCCTGCAGGCGATGCGGCGGCCAGCGCCGACGGACATGTTCGGGCGCGAGCGGGAGGCGCGGGAACTGGACCGGGCGATGCGGGAGGCGCGGCGCGGTCACGGCGGGGTCGTGCATGTCTCCGGACCGGAGGGCATCGGGCGGCGTCGGCTCTGCGACGATCGGGTCGAGCACTGGCTGGCCGGTGATCGCCCGCCGCTGTTCCTCGGCGGGCGGGCAGATCGTCGGACCGCCGATTTGCCGGCGACGCCACTTCCGCAGATCCTGCGGGACTACCTGCTGCGGAGCGATACGGCGGGCTCGCCGAACAGCGTTGCCCGTGCCGCGACTCGGGCCACCGACGAGTTCGGGTTCAGCGAAGCCGATGCGTCGCGCCTCGCTGCGATCGCGTGTGGCGTCGATGTCGAACTCGGACCCGCGACGCGCGCCGAGCTCATCGTGCGCGCGCTGGTATCGATCCTCGACTCGCACGAGTCCTGCGTCCTGCGGATCGACAAGTGTGAGCGCCTCGACGCGGCGGGGGCGCTCGTGATTCGCGCGCTCGCGGAGCAGGCGCGTGACCTGCCTCTCCTGATCCTCTTGGCCGGGACGCGGCCACCCGTCGACGAGCCGCGGCGCGTCGTCGTCGGTGGACTCGATCGCGAAGAGTTCGTGGACTTCGGGACGGCGCTGTTCCGCGATGGCGAGGCACCGCTCGCGATGCTCGTGGAAGCGCACGAGTCGTTGACCGGTCATCCGGGCATGCTGCTCGGCAGCCTCGACGAGCGTGAGCACGACGGCAACCTGCAAGGACGGCCGGGTGACTACCATGGCTTGACCGGCGTGACCGACCTGCGTCCGACGCGCACCGCCGTGCAACGGTTGCGGCGACGACTGGACGACCTGCCGATCGAGAAGCGCTTCGTGCTGCAAGCGGCCGCGGTGCTCGGTCGAGAATTCGGGCTCGACGACCTCGGTGCGCTGACGGGGCGTCCGGACATCGAGGTGCTCGAATCGTTGGCCAGCTTCGACGGTCGCGTGGTGCATACGCAGCACGGCCGCGGCGCGTTCGCGCATCGGGACCTGCGACGCGCGCTGCTGGATTCGATCGAAGTGGGAGCTCGGCGGCGGCTGCATCGCGCGGCTGCCTGGATGCTCGAGGATCGAGGCGCCGCACCGTTGGAGGTCGGGATGCACTTGTCGCGAGCCGGATTGGATGCCGAGTGCATCGAGCCGCTGCTCGAAGGGCTCGACCGGCTGGTCGCGACCGGACTGCGACGTGGGTCGGTGCGGGTTGCGGAGCGACTGCGTCTGCACCTCGACCGGCTACCGGCGGACGACGAGCGGCGGCGCCAGCGATTGCGACTGTTCCGTCTGTCGGCGACAGCGCATGCGTCGCTCGGTCACACGGACAAGGCGCATTCGCTGTTGCGGAGCGCCAGCGCGATCGCGGCGGAGCTCGGGGACCGCGAGCAGAAGGCCGAGGCTCTGATCGGCCTCGCGGAGATCGCGCAGGATGGGGGGCGCTTTCTGACGGCGATGCACCTGCTGGAGGACGTCGAGAACGTCCTCGGGAGCCCGATCGAGCCAGAGAGTGGGGAGGCGCGCGCGGCGGCGCGCGCGTTCGGGCTGCACAGCCGCGTATTGGCGTATCAGGGACACGTCGAGGGCGCGTTGACCTTGGCGCGTCGGGCGCGGGACTTGGCGCCGATCGACGATCCCATTCTGCGGGCGCACCTGCAGACGGATCTCGGGCGATGGCGCGCGCTGCACACGCACTTCGCAGCGGCGGACGAGAGCTTCGCGCGTGCGGCGACGTTGGCGGCGGAGTCGGGGGACGTGGCGTCGCGGATGCGCGTGCTGCTGCACTCGGGAAGGATGCACACGTGGTTGGGCGCGCGGGAAGACGGGGAGGAGGCGATCCTTGAATGCGCGGAGCTGGCGCGGCGCGTGGACGATGCGCGGATGCTGTGTCGGGCGGATCTGTTTCTCGGCGAGATCCGGGCGCTTTCGGGGCAGCCGGAGTTGGAAGTGTTGGATCGGGCGAGAGCGGCCGCGATTCGCGTGAGTGACCGGGTGACGGCGTCGCTGGCGAACGCGCTGCGGGTGCTGGCGGGTGCGGATGATGACGTGGAGCACGACGAGGATGTCGGGGTGCCGTTCGTCGCGATGGTGTGGTGCCTGGCGCACGCGACAGCGGCGCGGCGGGCAGGGGATCACGAGCGGGCGCGGGAGCAGGTGGAGACGGCGGTGAGGTACGACCAGGACTTGCGGGCGCCGCTGCCGTTCCGCGTGGTGTTGCTGCGCGCGGCGGGAAGGGAATCGGCGGCGCGGCGGTTGCCGGAGAACGTGGCGGGGCGGTTGCCGCCGGGGTTTTCGAAGCGGCGGTTCTTGAGGCGGGCGGCGCGGTGGCGGATCGGGTGATCGCCAGTGGCCACCCGTTTCTCGCTACGGCTCTACCACCAGTGACAACGCGTTCGTGTCGGTCAACGACAGTGTCGCCGGCTCGATGATCACGGCCTGGAACACGCCCGCGGAGAACGCCAGCGAGGGGTTGTCCGGAATCGCCAACGCGTACGCGTTCGAGGTACCTGTGACATCCAGTGCGTCCGCGTAGACTTCGACTAGCGGCTCCGACAGGCACAGGTCGAGGACACCGGGCACCGACACTGGGAGGTTCGAATTCGGAGCGAACACGATGGCGTAGAACGCGTTGGGATACGAGGGCGCGTGGATCGCGAAGGGTGTCGTGACGCCGACTTGCAACGTGGGCGTCCCAGCGGTCAGCGCGGGTTCATTCGGTCCCTGCACGTCGATGCACGCCCAATGAACAGACCCCTGGGCGAACGCCGAGTTGAACGTCGTTGCCCGAATCCAGTAACGGCCGACCGGCACCGGCTGCCCGGTCGAGAAGTCGATCTGGTTCCACTGGAACGTGAACGACTCGTTCGGCGCGACCGTGATCAAGATCGATATGCAGGTTGGCTCGAACGGCACGATCGGTCCCGTCTGGCTGCCCGCGTGAATCTCGACCCAGTGGCAAGGATCCGTCAGGAGGAAGGGCTGCGATGCGGTGTCATGGATCGTGATGTCAACGGGTTGGCCGGGTACGGCAGGGTTGGGAGAGAACGTCACGGCCTGCTGCGCCGTTGCGGCAGCCAAGCACACGATCATCGATACGCCGATCGAGAGAAACCCGTGGCGTGTCGTAGAGAAAGTCTGCTCGGCTGAACTCCGCAGCGTCGCGGGCAGGCCATGAACGATCCACTCTTTCACAACAAGGCTCCTTGGAGTCGGCCGCGAGCGGGGCAGCGTCCCGCGACGAACTGGAAAACTATTTTGGGGTGCGACGGTCGCGTCAGAATTCGACCGACGACCGATCTTGGCCGGACACGATCATCGTCCCCGCGGATCGCAGCACTTCGCCGGTTCCCGGGTCGCGCACCCAGACTGTCACGCTGGCGCCGGCGTGTGCGTCGCCGGATGGTGGCGTCACACCGTCGGTATCGCAGTCCCATTCGAGCACTTCACCTCCGGTGAATCCCGAGTTCGGACCGGAGCCGTCCTCGAAGCGGAATCGAACGATCGAGACACTCGTCAGGATGGGCGGGAAGACGTTGGGAATCGTGAATCCACGTCGCGACAGTGGGTCGCACCCGCCCGGTGGTGTGTGCTCGAAGTGTAGGTCGGTCGAGATGTGCGTATCGTTGCGGTAGGTTCCCGAGCAGCCAGGCTGCGAGCCGTTGCCGAACAAGAACACATCGTTCATCCCTTCCTGATCGAAGTCGAACACGCCTTCCGCGAGGGCCAAGCGGACCGCGAGGATCTCGTGTCCACCGACGTTCTCGATTCGCCAGAATCCGGTGGTGGTGTCGCTGTTGAAGCTGTTCGGGCCTTCCGCCGACACGATGACGCCGAGCGGTTGGGTCGGCGGAAACCCGACGTCGGTGTCGCGACTCAGCCCCAAGCGAACCTGGTTGGTGAACATCACCGGAAGAACGCCCGGCACGCGCGTATCGAGGTAGACTGCTTGCGCTCGCAGATACTGTCGGTGTTGGATGAGCGCCGAAGGCAGGGAATCCATCGGGATCTCCAGAGTGCCACTGGCCTCTGTCAGTGGAATCGCGACGGCGAGGCCCGACGGCGCGGTGAACGTGTCGACGTATCGCGCTTCGGACAGCTCTGGGAAGAACGCACTCGCCACCGGGCTGATCGTGGCATTCACGAGCGCCGTCGAAGGCGTGTTGAGGATGATCGCGGCGAGGTCATCGATCCGTGGGGCCGCATCCCCGTCTTCGAGATCGAGACGCCAAGCGGTGTGGAATGCGGTGTTCGCGATCCGGATCGCGTCTTTGCGCAGCTGCGCGTCCTGCGTCGAACCGCCATCGAGCGCGGCCAAGAGGTCGACTTCGGTCGATGGATCGACGTCGTCGGACAGATCGAGCCGGTGTCCGGTCAGCTCGTCGATCGACCCCTGCGTGACGGCGAGCAGGTCGTAGCCACTTCCGCGACCATCCAAGCCGCCGGCGACGATGTCCAAACCGCCTGGATCGTCCGATACACGCTTCTCGACCCGGAAGCCGGTTTCGAGTCCGGACACAGGATCGATTTCGACGAGTGCGTCCTGTGCCGCATTGGGCGATGCGTTTCCCCAAAGCCGACTTCGGTGGGGGTGCCAAGCCAGGCCCTTGAGATTCCAGGTCGCGGGCGTGAGGATTCGGCCGATTTCGATTCCGTCGAGATCGAGTTCGACGATGTCGGAGATGCCGTTCGCGACGAACACCGAACCATCCCCTTCGTCGCCATCGGGACGGAATGCGATGGCTCGAATCTGGCCGATGTCGAGGCCTGTGAAGACCGGCGTGATCGTCGATGCGACGGTGCGCAGGCCGTTCGCGGTCACGATCGTGGTCGCGTCTACCCGCGAATTCGTCAGGGCCGACTCGACGGCGTTGATGCAGTCGATCCGGAAGCCGTGTCCGAACAACATCGTGTTCACGCCGTCCGATGCACCATCGGCCCAGCCGATCCGCGAACCCGGAGCCGGATCTCCCTGATCGAAACCGGCGACCTCGTAGCCGTTGCCGTCGAGGACCGAGCAGACGCGTTGGCCGTCCCCCGCTCGCCACAACGTAACGAAGGTCAGGCCGTTCAGGTGAACGCAGCCGAACGCGCGTTCCGCGCCCGTCGCGAGCCGGAGATCGAGCGGGCCCAGCGTGTACCGTCCGACTCCGGACTGCGTATCGGGTCGCGATTCAGGGATCAGTACGCGGGTTTGGGCGCCCGCGCCGCTCGAGAGGGCGATGCATGGGGTGATGGCGCCGAGAAACAATGACAGGGTCGGGGTCCGCTTCACTCTCGTCTAAGAGCGGCATCGCCCGCGCGTGCCGAGAAATCCGGACTGTTCCGCAGGCCCTCGGGCCCCGACACCAGGTGGCCGAAGTCCAACAGTCCCGCTGAATCTGCCGCGCGCATCCGCGTTCTACGCACGCCGTGGGCGTCGCGTATCTCGAGTGCATACGTCCCGTGAGGCACGCTCTCGACGATGAGTTTGCCGTTGCGATCGAACTGAACCGGCATGCCGGACGGGGAGTTCTTGGCGACCAAGGTCGCGTGCGCGAACGGGATCGTTCGGCCGGTTTCGTCGTGCAGAACGGCATGGATGACGGCTTCCGGCAGATCGAAAGCCGTCAGCCGGATCTCGATGCCGGTGGGACTTCGGGTCACTCGACGCGGATCGAGGTGCCACGAGAACGGTCCATCGCGTGGGGAAAGGCATGCGGCGAATCCCGGCTTGTCGATGCCGGACACTTGGAAGCGCCCGGCGCCGTCGACGACGGCCGTTCGTTCCTCGATGCGAGGTCGACCATCTGTCGCGAACGCGACTCGCGCGAATCGCAAGGTTGCGCCGGCCAACTGCTCGCGCCCGACGATCTGCCCCAGGATCGGTGCCTCTTCGGGCACGAGCACCGGGTCCCAGGAATCCGCACCCGGCATCGACTCCGCCTCCCCGTGTCCGGGAGCCTTCGCGAGCAAGACAGCCCCGGTGCGCAAGCCGTCCAACTCATATCGCCCGTCGGTGTCGCTGAGAGCGCCACGCCCCCCACGTCCTCGCTCGGCGCGAACGCCGACCCAAGCGCCAGCGATCGCCGACCCGTCGGAGTCGGTCACGCGCCCCGTGCAAGTTTGCCCGGGACCCAGCACGAACGTGCAGTCCGTAGCTTCTGACGGGCGGACGCGAATCTGGCGAGACTCGACAGCCATTCCGACCGCGCGAACCTCGACTGTCACGTGCCCTGCCGGCACGCCTCCGATCTCGAAGTGGCCGGACGCATCCGAGAAGACTGCCTCGCGACTCGAGCCGCGGCACCGATCGGTCTGCTTGACCCACACGTCGACGCGCGCTCCGGACACCTGTCGGTGCTGTCGGTCGAACACCACACCACGCAGGACGCCGCTCGGTCGTGTCAGCCGCAGCGTGAGCCGCCAATGGTCTGTCCCGGGGTTCACGTCGTGCGCGTACTTCGTGCATGCGAACTCGGACCGCGCGAGGACTTGGCGTGGACCGCCGAGGTCACGAACAGCGAACGAACCGTCTGGCGCGGATCGCGTGATCGCCAACAGTTTCGTCGGATCGCGTCGGTCGTCGACCAAGATCCGTGCGTTCGCGACTGGCACGTCGGCGGCGTCGACCACCCGTCCAACGACCTGGAATCCCGCCGCGATCGAGATGGGCGCAGTGGAATGTCCGGCGTCGAGATGCGTGTGCGCTCCGTGGTCCAGGACTACCTCGAGATCTCCGTCGGGCAGGTCACGCACTCGGCCGTGTTCATCCGTTCGGAATCGGCGTTCGTACAGGTCGGCATCGGTCAATTTCGACGGCCGGACCGTCAGCCCCAGGTCCGAACCGGGGGACCCGTCGGCGTAGCGCACTCGTGCCGTGCGATTTGTCGCTACCCGGGACGGCGGCTCCACTGTCGAGCGTTCGGGCGCCCGCGCCGGGTTCATGCCGACTGCCGGTGCGAATCGAGACGACGCCGTCGCAGTCGACGATGGGGCGCCGATCGGCTTCGGCGACTGCCACGAAGGCGATGCGAGCCACGCCAGCGGCAACGCGCACCCGATGGCTGCCGCGGACAACATGACCGTGCGCCGGCGTCTTGACCGGCAGCCCGTGCCGAGAAGCGCCACGAGCGCGCCCAAGAACCCGCTCAGCGAACGCCGCAGCCAACGCCGGCCGCGCTGGATTTGCTTGCGCACCGTGCCTTCGCTTCGTCCGAGTGATCGCGCGATTTCCGCCGCCGTCATGCCGTGCTGCACGGAGAGATGGACAACCGTGCGATACGCGGCCGGCATTCGCGCGAGTTCGGATTCGAGTCGGGTGCGCAATTCTCGATGCTCGGCGGCGACCGCGGGCGGCGATGCGCCCGGATCCGACACGAGAGCGCAGTCATCCTCTGCCGGGGGCAGCTTGCGAGCATGCCATCGCACGGTGCGGATTTCGTTGAGGAGGATCGAACTGAGCCACGGCCTCAGCGGGCGACTGGCGTCGAAGGACTGGGATCGCTCGATCGCCTTGACGAAGGTCTCCTGGATCGCGTCCTGCGCGAGCTCCGCATCCTGAACACGGCTCAGCGCGATCCGGTACAACTCCGGCGCAACGGCTTCGAACGCCTTTGCGAGCGCATTCGGATCCCCGGAGGCGCGGTACTGGAGGAAGAGTTCGGAGACGGGGCAGGAGGCGGCCATGTGTCTGACCTAGTCCCGTGACGACGCCGAATAACGTCGGGAACGCGTGTCGATGCAGGCCGGATCGGATCGAGGGGGGCTCCTCGACGATGTGAATCCCGTCCCTACCCCCTTACCCTCGCTTTCATGCCCGAGAAGAAGCGCTGGTCCCTCGACTCCCTCGTCCTGATCTTCTCGATCGTGGTCGTGGCTCAGCTCCTGACTTACATCGTTCCGCAGGGTCAGTTTGAGCGCGTGCCCGTGCCCGACTCGTCGAAGACGATGGTCGTCGCAGGTACGTACGAGCGCCTTCCGGAGGCCGAGCAGACTACGCTTTGGCCCTGGCACTGTCTCATGGCGATCCCGAAGGGGCTCGAGAAGGCGATGGAGATCGTGTTCCTCGTGTTCCTGGTCGGGGGCGTGATCAAGATCTTGCGGGCTACTGGAGCGATCGATGCGGCGCTCCATGCGGCTGTAGCGAAGCTCGGCGCGAGCCCGTGGATCCTCATTGCCGGCTGCCTGACGATGTTCAGCCTCGGCGCGTTCACGATCGGTATGGGCGAGGAATACGTGCCGCTGATTCCGATCCTCGTGACGATGAGCCTCGCCATGAAGATGGACTCGATCGTCGCGATGGGGATGGTTTGGGTTCCGTACGGCATCGGCTGGGCGAGCGCGGCGTTCAATCCATTCGGCGTCGTGGTCGCGAAGCAGATCGCGGGCGTGCCACTCGAGCAGGGCACGGGCTTCCGTTTCCTGATGCTGGCCGTGTTCTTGCTGATCGCGTTCCAGCACGTCTATGCGTACGCCCGCCGCATTCGGAAGGATCCAGGCAAGAGTCTTGTCGCCCATGTCGACTACAGCACGGGCTTCGAGCCGCCGGCCGACGTCGCGTTCAACGGGCAGCGGGCGGCAATCCTCGGGGTGTTCGTGCTCGGCGTTGTCGGGTTCGTGTTCGGCGCCAAATACCAGGACTGGTACATCCACGAACTCGACGGAGTGTTCCTTGGCATCGGACTACTCGCGGCGATCATCGCGCGTATGTCTCCGAGCGAGACGAGTCGCAACTTCATCGAGGGTGCGGCGGAGATGACGAGCGCGGCCTTGCTGATCGGCGTTGCGAGGGCGATTCAGGTCGTGCTCGACGACGGGCAGATCGGCGACACCGTGATCCAGGCGATCGCGGGGTTGCTCGATGGTGCGTCCGCGGACGTCTCGGCGATCGGGATGCTCATCGTGCAGACGGTCTGCAACCTCTTCATCCCGTCTGGCACCGGCCAGGCCTACGTCACGATGCCGATCATGTCGCCGCTCGCAGAGCTCACGAATGTCCCGCAGGAGACGGCCGTGCTCGCCTACCAATTCGGTGACGGGTTCACGAACATGATCGTGCCGACTTCGGCCCTCGTCATGGGCACGCTCGCGCTCGGTCGGATCCCCTACGGCGCGTGGGTGAAGTTCGTGACGCCGCTGCTTCTCAAGCTGTTCGCGGCGGCGATCGTGTTCCTGATCATCTCGGTGCGCGTGTTCGCCGAGGGCTGAGGGGGCGCAGGCCGGCCGTGGCCGGTGCATCCGGATTTCTTCGTCCGAGTTTTGTAGACCGCGCCGCATTCTGTCGTGGGGGTGATGAACCCGAGCTATCCGGACCATCACCTCATGCCCACGATCGCCATCCAGTTCGATTGGTACGACTCCTCCGCGGCCCCCAGCCTCTGCTTCCCACTCAAGTCGATCCGCTCGTCCGAGCTCGCCGTCGAGATCGAGAGGGAGTTCTCCGCTCTCGATCAGCAGCGGATCTACGATGCGGCGAACGAACTGAGTGAGCAGTACGTCGAGAGCTTCCGCCGCAGCTTGTCCAAACTCAACACCCGGATCCAGCGCATCCGAGAAGACGACGACCTGCGGCCCGAGGAGTCCGAAGCGGCGCAGGAAGAGCAGTTCAAGACGTTCCGACAGAACGCTCCGGGCGTCATCGAAGAGTGGGAGGACGAGATCCTCGACAGCATGTATGCGGTTGTCGTGGAGGCTCGCGATCGAGACGCGGAAGCGCGCTCGATCAAGATCGGTCACGCCAAGACCGTCGCGAAGGAGACCGCGAAGGCGGCGATCAACATCGGCAAGTTGGTGGCCACGGGTGGCACCTACGCGCCCGCCTGGCTGAGCCTGTTGCTGGCCGTCAAGAAGCTCGTCAAGGAGATCCAGGGCATCCTCGAGAGCATCGATGACGCGCACGACGACGTCGTCGACGCTGTCGACGATCTCGAGGATGCGGTCGCCGCTCTGATCGCGCTGCAGAGTGATCCGGACTTCGGCGACAAGACCAAGCGCATCAAGAACCTTCTCAAGCAGGGGTGGTCGGCGTTCAAGGCGCCGTGCAACACCGCCGAGAGCAAGCTCGACCTCTACGAGGAGAAGATCACGTTGCTACAGGCCACCGCGGCGTCCCTGTCCTCCGAGCTCGGCAAACTACTCGACGAGAGTCCAGGACAAGGCGATCCGACGGACCTGGCGAAGGCGGAGCGCAAGATCGACGAGCTCGTGCGCAAGGTCGGCAAGATGGATTCCGAGGCGACCACTCACAAGACCAGTGCGAGCGGGCTCTCGACCGCGGTCTCGGATCTGTCCGATCTGTTCCAGAAGAACAACAAGTTCAGTCAGCTCAAGTCGAAGATGGACAAGGTCAAGGACAAGCTCAAGAAGGCCGACAAGGCGCGCAAGGCCTACGACGCCGCCAAGTCGGTGGGCAACGTCGTGAAGCAGATCCCGATCTGATCGCGTCGCGTTAGAGCTTGCCCGCCTTGGCCGCTTCGTAGATCGCGCGAGCCATCGCGCGCGGCACGTCCTTGTCGCCGGTCTTCGCGGCGACCGCGAGGATCAGGTGGTTGTCCGACTCCTCGTCGGTCAGGTAGCACAGGTCGAGCGCGTAGCTCGAGATGTAGCCCGCCTTGTGGAAGTAGCGCGCCTTCGGGAACACGACTTCCCCCGACTTGTCCCAGCCGTAGGCGCCGGCGCTGCGGTTCTCGAGGCCGACGACGCCGCGCTTCTTGTCGCCCTCGCGGATCCACTTTGCCTGCTCCGTCGTAATCGCGTAGCGCTCGTCCTTCGGCAGATGCTCGTGGAACATCACGCGGCGTAGGCACTCGGCCAGCTCCATCGTCGACGTGCAGTTGCCGGTCGTCGAGCTGAGCACGGTCGCGCCGCGTTCCTGCGCGTACGACTTCCCGGACCACGTGTGCTCGAACGTCTTCTCGTTGCCCTTCGGCGGCACGACGCGGATGCGCTGCGGCTCGTCGTTCTCGTAGATCACCGGACGGTAGGTCACGTAGTCACGCATCAACGCGCTGTGCGGGAAGCCCTTCGCGGGGATCAGAAACTGCGTGTTGATCCAGTCGATGCCGACCATGCGGAGCAGCAGCGTGTAGTCCTCGTTCGACGAGCGTCGGAAGACCTCGCTCATCATCTCGGGGACGGTGCGCGCGCAGTCCTGGACCCACTTGCCCTCTTCGGTCTTGCGGGAGAACACGATCGTGGATTCGATGGGCAGAATCTCGCGGTTCAGCCACTCGACCGCGGCGATGACGGTGTAGAGCTTGATCGTGCTCGCGGGCCAGAAGTCGACGGCGCTCTCGCTGTCGCGCAGGTGGAACGTGCGGAACGTCGGCTTCGTCGTGGGGTTCTCGACGCGGACGACCGTGGCCCACTTGCGCACCTTCGGGTGGCAGTCGGCGAGGATCGTGTCCAGCGGCGAGGTCTGGGAGACCGCGGAACTCGCGGTGATGGCCACCAAGGCGGTTCGTACCAGGGCGTGCTGCATCTGCCGAACTGTAGCTCGTCGTTGCGCGGTTTCCGTACGCGCGCACGCCGGGCCATTCAGAGAGTGGGCGTGACCGGAATCCGCACGGTCTGCCCGGATGCGTGTCCGCAATGCGGACGTCGAGCGCGAGACTGCGAATTCGACGCGAAACAGCGGCTAGAGCGCTGAGGAGGGCGCGTAGGCCCCGCGAGCGCCGCCGAGCACGACGCGCGCTCGTCCCGGCACTGATGTTGCCAGGGCGTGCTCGGTGTCGGTGCATCGGTCATGACCTGGTATCTGTTGATCATTCTCGCCGCCGCGAGCGGGGCGGCGATTGCCGGTTTCGCGCGTCATCGACGGTCCCGGCGCGGTGCGGTGGAGCTGTTCGCGGAGCTCGCGGCTGCGCGGACGAGCGGCAGCGACAAGGCTCGGCTGCAGCGTCCGCACATCGACACCAGCATGTGCTTGGGGTGTGGGTCCTGTGTCTTCGCTTGCCCCGAGGAAGGCGTCCTCGGGCTTGCGCACGGCCAGGCGACGATCGTCCACGGAGCTCGCTGTGTGGGGCACGGCCGTTGCGCCGAAGCGTGCCCGACCGAAGCGATCACGATCACGCTCGACGGGCTCGACGAGCGTCGTGACATTCCCGCGCTGAACGAAGAACTCGAGGTCGTCGGACGGCCCGGACTGTTCATCGCGGGCGAGCTCGGTGGCTTTGCCCTCGTGCGGACGGCTCTCTCGCAGGGGGCTGCGGTCGGGGCCGCGGTCGCGCGACGTGCCGGTGTGCCGCGCGAGGCAGACGTTCGGGAGCTGCTCGTCGTCGGCCTCGGTCCGGGCGGTCTCGCTTGCTGCCTCGCCGCGCACGAAGCCGGCGTCGACTACGTCGCGGTCGACCAGGCGACCGAAGTCGGCGGCACCGTCGCGAGCTATCCGCGTCGCAAGCTCGTCCTGACGCAACCGATCTCGTTGCCGCTCGGTGTCGAGCTGTCCCGGCTCAGCTACGAGAAAGAGCATCTCGTAGAGACTTGGGAGCGAGTCGTCGGCGAGCACGGGCTGTCGGTTCGCCTCGGGACTCGACTCCTCGACGTGACGCAGGGGGACGACCGCATCTGGACCGCGCGGACTTCGACGGGAGACATCCGCGCGCGTCACGTGTGTCTCGCGCTCGGTCGACGGGGCACGCCGCGCAAGCTCGGCGTGCCCGGAGAGGATCTGCCGAAGGTCGCATACGGTCTCATCGACGCCCAGTCGTTTCAGCGGCGGAGGGTGCTCGTCGTCGGCGGTGGCGACAGTGCGATCGAGGCGGCGGTCGGGCTCGCGCGACAGCCCGGGAACGCCGTGACGCTGTCCTATCGCAAGAGCGCGTTCTTTCGGCTCAAGGCGCGGAACGCCGAGAGCATTGATCGCGTTGTTTCGTCGGGACTTGTGGATGTGGTGTTCGACAGCGACGTCGAGTCGATCGAGGACTCGCACGTCACGCTGCGCGTCGGAGGAGACGCGCGGCGGATCCCCAACAACGACGTCTTCGTGTTTGCCGGAGGAGTCGCGCCGTTCGGTCTGCTCGAGGATGCCGGTGTGTCGTTCGATCCCGCCGACCGGCCCCCCGTGGAGCCGATCGCGGATCGAGGAACCGGACTTCTCAAAGCGTTGGTCGCGGTGTTCGTGTGCGCGGTCGGGGCGATCGCCTGGACGATGTCACACGACGCCTACTACGACACGCCGCCCGTCGTTCGTCCGCTTTCTTCCGAGCACGGGTGGCTCGGCCCGCGCGGGACGATCGGACTGTGGGCGGGGATCGTCGCGTGCGCGTTGATCCTTTGGAACCTCGCCTATCTCGTCCGCCGTTCGCGGCTCGGCGGTTGGCTCCCCGGCAGCCTCTCGTCGTGGTTGGCCAGCCACGTGTTCACCGGGTTCTTCGCGTGGATGTTGATCGCCGTTCACTCCGGCATGAACACGGTCAACGCGATCGGTGGCCATGCGTTTCTCGCGTTGACCGTCGTCGTGGCGACGGGTGCGATCGGACGCTATCTCTACTCGTGGGTTCCACGAGCAGCGAACGGGGCGGAGTCGGATCTTGAGGACGTGCGCGCGCGCGTCGCCGCGTTGTCAGGCGATTGGGATCGCGTCGAGGGGGAGTTCGCGCAGCGAGTGCGCGAAAAAGTCGAGTCGCTTGCTGCCCCGGAACGTTGGACCGCCGGTTTCTTCGGTCGAGTCCGCGCCTTGTTCGTGAGTGCCGTGCGACTGCGGCGCACGCGTCGACAGTTGCGGGAGCTCGGCGCGCGCGAAGGCGTGCCGGCGGAGGAGTTGGAATCGCTGCTCGCGCTCGCGTCGAAGGCGCACCGTCTCGCGGCGATGGCCAATCACTACGGCGACCTGCGGTCCGTGCTCGCGTCCTGGCGCTTTCTCCATCGATGGATCGCGCTGTTGATGGTCCTGCTCGCCGCGGCGCACGTCGTGATGGCGGTTCGCTTCGGTGAGATCGAGTGGTCGGTGCTGTTCGAAGCCGGGTGGCTCCGATGAAGCGCCTCGTCAGTTCCGTCCTGGCGGGCTCCTTGCTCGTCCTCGTCGTTACGGTGGCGGTCTGGGACACGGGGGTGCGATCGTCACCAGGGCCGTTGAGTTCCGTGCACGCGGTCGTGGACGAGTTGCGCGGCGTCGTCGGATGTGCCGCGTGTCACAGTGATCGAGAACGCGATCTCGCCTCGGCGTGCATCGCGTGCCACGAGGTCGTCGGTCGACAGCTCGAAGAGGCCCAAGGGGTTCACGGGACGATCGGGGGCGCCCTCGCCAGGGACTGCGGGAACTGCCACGTCGAGCACGTCGGCGATCACGTTCCGCTCGCGGGCGACCATGCGTTCGCGCGGGTGGGCGTGCCGGATCGGGACGCGTACGACCACCGTCACGTCGCGACGTTCGATCTGAACGGGATGCACGATGCGCTGGCGTGCGTTGCCTGTCACGAGAACGCGGATGCCGAGTCTCTGGAGCACGGCTCGGTGCGCTTCCTCGGATTGACTCAGGACTGTGTTGCGTGCCACGACGATGCGCATCGCGGCGCGCTGGGCGCGAACTGCACGGAGTGTCACGGTCAGGATCTTCCGTTCGAGTTCGCGACGGAGTTCGCGCACGACGTCCGGTTTCCGTTGGAGGGGGCGCATGCCGCGGTCGCGTGCAAGGACTGTCACGGTTCGGAGGGCACTAGGGCCTCGCGCGCGCCGAGGCCCGCCGTGCGCACGTGCCGAGAGTGCCATCCGAACCCGCACGACGGTCCGCGTGCGGATCCCGATCGCGTGCGTCTGCGCGAGACCGGAGACTGCTCCGCGTGCCACGACACGAACGCGTTCTCGGTCGTTCGGGTGAGCGCCGCGGACCATGGCCACTTCTCGTTCGCGCTCGAGGGGGCGCACGCGGATCTCGGGTGTGCCGCGTGCCACGGTCGATTGGACGCGTCGCCTCGTTGGGGGAGGTCGGCGCTTGCGAATGGACGGGACTGCGCCGCATGCCACGAATCGCCGCACCGCGAGGGTTTCGTCGAGGCGTTCTCGGTGCAGATCGGCGTCGAGGCGGGCGACGCGTGTGCCTATTGCCATTCCGAGTCGGATCCAGACTTTGCCGTGCCTGTGGGGCGAATGCGTCCCGAGTGGCATGACGCCTCCGGGTTTTCGCTGGCCTCTCCGCACGGTGCGGCGGCGTGCGCGGATTGCCACTCGACCAAAGACGCGACGCCGGAGTTCCGGAAGCGCTTCCCCGGACGATCCGCGGAGTCGTGCGTCTCGTGTCACGAAGATGCGCACGGCGGCCAGTTCCCGAGTTCCGCCAGTTGCCTGGAATGCCACGACAAGCAGCGATTCCTCCCATCGAAATTCGGTCTCGAGGCCCACGCCCGCACGCTGTTCCCACTGCGCGGTGCGCACGAGGCCGTCGCCTGTGCGCGCTGTCACCGCGAGTCGCCCGGGAACGGCGCCCGCCAATTCGCGAACACTCCGAACACCTGCGAGCAGTGCCACGCCGATCCGCATGAGGGCGAGTTCGATCGACACGGGCGGCCGCGCAGTCGCGGTGGCCGGACCGGCTGCGCAAGATGCCATGATCAGAGCGACTTCCGGGTCGTCTCTTGGTCGGCCGAGGACCACGCGGTCTGGACGGGCTACGAGCTCACAGGTTCACACGCCGCTACCGACTGCCGATCCTGCCATGGCGAGCCGTTTCGCGCCGCGCCGCAGGCGTGCGCTTCCTGTCACGAGGATGTCCACGCTGGTCAGTTCGCCGAAGGCAAGCGATCGGATTGCGCCCGCTGCCACGTAGACACGACTTCGTTCCGCAAGCACGCATTCGATCACGCGACGCACGGCAGGTTCCGGCTCGACGATACGCATCGTGACCTGGCGTGTCGGGCGTGCCACAGGCCCGCGCGCACGAAACTCGGCAGGGACGTCGTGCGCTACAAGCCGCTCGGAGTCGAGTGCAAGGACTGCCACGACGCGCGGGGTAGGAAGAGATGATTCGTCTCGCCCGGATCGCGGTGACTCTGCTGGCCGGCGCCGGAGTCGCTCAGCAGGATGATCTCGTGCGCGTGCGGGTCTCGGTGACGAGCGTGGCCGGTCGGAGCGTATTCGTGAACCGCGGTTCGGGCGCGGGTCTGCGCGTCGGGAGTGCGATTCGCTTGACCGCGACTTCGGGACCGATCGAACTGATCGTGCGATCGGTCTCGTCGAATCACGCGCGGGCAGAGCTTCCCGCGGGAGTGGCTGCCCCTGCGATCGGCACGCCGGGCGAAGTGACCGTGAGCCGGACCAACGAGAACGTCGATGCGGCGCCCGTGCGTGCGAATCCCGAGACCGTGTTTGAGGGGTCGCCCTGGCTCGATTCCAGAGACGACTACGACGCCGACAAGCCGCTGTTGGCGCCGGTGCTCGGGAGCAAGCCGGAAGATCGACCGGCGGTCTGGCGCGGTCGCGTGTTCTCCCACGTCCTGTCCTCGCGGGATCGCAACCTGTCGCCCGCGAACGAGTACTTCTTCGGCCGCGTCGGGACTCGGATCTCGGCGACGAACCCTCTCGGGAACGCGGGGGTTTTCGAACTCGCCCTCGACGCGGATCGACGGGGCGTCGACCTCACGGATTCCGGTTCGGGCTCCGACTCTCGAGTTCGCATCGAGAGATTCTCCTACACGCTCGGGGGAGCGTCGTACTCGCCGCGCCGCGTTCAGTTCGGGCGCTTCTACTCGACTTTCGTGCCCGAGATCGGACTTCTCGACGGCGTCGAGGGGGCGATGCGATTCGAGGGCCCCGTGACGGTCGGCGCATCCGTCGGTGCGCTGCCGCGCCCGTTCCCATCGCACGACACGGGAGAAGACGTCGCCGCGAACGTGTTCGTCGACTACGCGTCGCCCGAACAGCACGCCCTGAACTGGAACGTCGCGTATCACAAGTCCTGGCATCATGGAGATGCCGATCGGGACCTGTTGCTATTGCGAGGATCCGTGCGACCGGCCGACGACTTCTATGTGTGGCTGAATGCGAAGGTCGACGCCTACACGTCCGGCGATACGCTCAAGGGCTCGGGTGTCGCGCTCACCGAAGGCTATGCGACTCTCCGCTACGCACCGGAGGACTCGATCGGCGGCAGCCTGGCTCATACTCACTTCGAGTGGCCGCAACTCGATCGGCGGGAGTTCGAGCTGGCTCCCGAGGAGTTGATTCGAGAGGGTCGGCTCGACCGAACGACTGCGGCCCTTTGGGTTCCGGTGTTCGACGGAGTCGAGGTGCGGGGCCGATTCGACGCTTGGCGGGACCACGTCGGCGACGGGCGGAGCTGGGAGCTCGGCGTGACTCTCGATGGTGTGCTGCATGCGAACAACTGGACGCAGCTCCAGGTGTTCGAGATCGATGGCACGTTCCACTCCGGCCCCGGTTTTGGAGTCGAGTCGAGGCAGTCGTTCGGCTCGACCGATGTCCAGTTCGGGTATCGGGAACGAGACTTCGAGCAGCGCGCGTTCGTCACCGGCCCGGAGTCCTTCACGAGTCGCTCGGTGCGTGCGGGTGTCGCTTGGGTCGGCAGGCGGTGGCAATTGGATCTCGATGCGGACGTCTTCTTCGGGGACCGAGAGGACACGTTCAGCGTCGGGTTGTTCGCGCAGTATTCGTTCTGACGGTGACTACCATGAGGATCTTGATCAAGCTGTGTCGCAGTCGCGTTGCCTTGGCGGTCGTATTGGCGACGCTCGCCGTTGCTTGCGCGAGCCTCGTGCCCAGGCAAGGTTGGGACCAGGGGCACGGACCGGTCGTGCCGCACCGCACGTTCCCCGCGGACTGTAGCCTCTGCCACGTCGGTGGCAGCTGGACCGAGATCCGGCCGGACTTCGAGTACGACCACGAGGCCGAGACCGGGGTCTCGCTCCGGGGCGCGCACGAGCACGCGTCGTGTCTTCGCTGCCACAACGATCGGGGGCCCGTCGAGCAGTTCGCCGCGCGCGGCTGCGGTGGGTGCCACGTCGACGTGCACCGTGCGAACCTCGGCAAGGACTGTCAGGACTGCCACACGGAAACGAACTGGCGACCCGACGCGATGATCGCAAGGCACGACCGCACCCGATTCCCGTTGGTCGGTGCGCACGTGGCCACGGCGTGCTTCCGGTGTCACCCGGGTGCGCAAGTGGGGAACTTCGCGGGTGCCGATCCCAACTGCCTGACGTGCCACACCCAGGACTTGGCGCGAGTCACGGTTCCCGATCACCAGGCGAACGGTTGGACCAATGATTGCGAGCGCTGCCATGCGCCGTTCGGCTGGACTCCCGCGCGCTTCCTGCATCCAGCGAGTTTCCCGCTGTCGGCGGGGCACGGCGGCTTGCGTTGCGGGGATTGCCACACGGGAGGGGCGTTCACCGGGCTGTCGACCGACTGCGCGAGCTGTCATCTCGGGACGTACATGTCGACTCGGGAGCCGCAGCACGCGGCTGCCGGGTTTGGCACGAGTTGCGACGACTGTCACGGCACGACGACTTGGTCGACTGCGAACTATCGCCACCCGATGTCGTTCCCGCTGAACGGCGCCCATTCCGGTCAGCGCTGCAACGTGTGTCACGGTTCCGGCGTCTACGCGGGTCTGCCGTCGCAGTGTGTGGATTGCCATCTCGATGATTACCAACGAGCGCAGAACCCGAACCACGTGGCGAGCGGGTTCTCGACGAACTGTGCGCAGTGCCACTCGACGATCCACTGGGGCGGCGGAAACTTCGCGCATTCACAGAGCTTCCCGCTGACTGCGGGCCATGCCGGGCTCCAATGCGCCCAGTGCCACACGGGCGGCGGCTTCAACGCGGTTTCGCGCGAGTGTTCCAGTTGTCACCTGGACGACTACCAGGCTACGACGGACCCCAATCACGCGGCGCTCGGGTTCGGCACGAGTTGCGATACCTGCCACAGCACGACCCGGTGGCCGGGCGCGACGTTCTCGCACGCGTTCCCGGTGCAGTCCGGTCGCCACGCGTTCGCGTGTACGGAATGCCATCAGGTGCCGGGCAACCCGTCGGTGTTCTCGTGCACGCATTGCCACGACCACAGCCAGCCCGAAATGGCGGACGAGCACGACGAGGTCGGTGGCTACACGTGGAGCAGTCCCGCGTGCTTCCAGTGCCATCCGACCGGCAACTGACGGGGGAGTGTCGAGAATCCCTGCAGTTCCGCCGTGGACCCGGTCGATGGTGTCGGTATCCCCACCTGTGGAGGTCCACGAATGAGAATCCCCTTCGTTTCGCTTGCGCTCGTTCTGTCGGTTGGCTGCGCTTCGGCCCCCTCGGATCCTGGCGTTCCTCAGGCTGCAGCTTGGCGCGGCGCTTCGGTTTCGACCGAGTCTGCCAGGCCGGCCGCGGAATCGCGGCTTTCGTCCGCCGACCTGCCGCGTTCGCTCGTGCAGAGCATTCTCGATGGCTACGACAGGCGGATCGAACTGGCGCTCCACAACCTCGCGAACCAGTACACCGCCGGCTACAAGAGGAAGGTCCCGCAGTTCGTCGCAGAGCCCGGGGATGGCAGTCGCGTCGCTCGCGTCATCGCGGTCTACAGCGTCGGGGAGCTCGAGATGACGAACCGGAATCTCGACCTGGCGATCGATGGGGATGGATTCTTCCGAGTGTGTCTGCCGTCGGGGTTTCTCGAGTACACCCGCGACGGCCGCCTTGGCATCAACGACGAAGGCAAGCTCGTCACCCTAGCGGGATACGTGCTGCAACCCGAGATCACGATCCCTTCCGACATTCTCGAGATCAACATCGACCGCGAGGGGCGCGTGAGCGGGCGGCTCGCATCGTGTCCGGACACGAGAGCGGACTTCGGGCAGCTCAACCTGTTCCGGTTCGTAAACCCGGTTGGCTTGCTCGAGACCTCGATGAATCTGCTGCGAGAAACACCGGAGTCGGGACCTGCGTTCCGCGCAACGTCAAGCGAGTTCGGCTGCGGAAGCTTGCATCAGGGCTTTCTCGAGCGCTCCAATGTCGAGGCCGGCCACGAGCTCGTCGAGCTGCAGCACGCGCGCGAAGCGAAGGAGCGATTCCTGCGCAGCGTCGGGCTGTTCTAGGTAGGGCTGCTCAGCGAAGATCCTGCGACCGGTCGCGCGGCACGTGATAGTGCTCGAGGATGCGCGCCGACGCTTCGCGTGCTTCCTTCACGTCGAGGACGATGCGTCCCCGTAGTGACGTGCGGATATCGAGCACGTCCTGGCACGCATCGACCGTCGCGACGAACTCGCGCATGTTTGCCGGTTTCGTCCCGTTGACCTCGACGATCGATTCGTCGTGTAACGGCTCGTAGCCGACGTTGATCTCGTCGGCGAGGATGTCGGTGAGTATGACCATCTCCTGCTGGTTCTCGGTGCGCACGCCCCAGTGGTAGGCGTAGAGAAACTCCTTGGGCGCATTGCTGAGCCAGCGCTTCCATGTGTGCAGGTAATTCTCGGTCAGCACTTGGAACACGAGTCCGCCGAACACGAACCACGTCGGCTCGTAGTCGTAGTGCTCGCGCGGCACGAGGTGTACGCGCTCGCGGAGTTCGATCTCGAGTTCCTGTTCCTGGCCGTCCCGCACGATGCGTACGGGAATGCGCTCGCCGACGAACCGATCGCCCATGAGGACCGAGAACGAGGTGCGGTGCCGATCCATGTAGCGGACCGTGCCGTTGTCCGCGACGTCGTGGCCGTCGATCGAGAGGATGACGTCGCCCGGCTCGAGCACGCCGTGGCACGAGCCGCCGAACTCCGTCGACCGCACGAGCACGCCGCTGCGTGCGGCGTCGATGCCGGTCGCGCGACGAAGGGCCGGGTTCTCGAGCGACTGCGTTGCGACCGCCAACGAAGGGACGGCAAGCGGCTTGTTCCCTTCGATGCCGTCGAGGAAGCGCCGGATCACGGTGGCGGGGACCATTTCGCCGATGTTCTCGGCGTCGCGCAGCGACTGGAAGGCGATGCCCGCGACTTTGTCGTCGACGAGGACCGGGCCGCCGCTGTTGCCGCTGTTGATCGCGGCGTCGACCGTGACGGCGAGCAGTTCGAAGTCGGAGTGGCTGTAGCACTGCGCCTCGACGCGGGAGACCACGCCTTCGGTGATCGAGATCTCCTCGCCGCCGATCGGATAGCCGACGACCTGCACGGGATCGCGGAGGGACGGGAGCGGTCCGATCTCGGCCGGCTCCACACCGTCCATGAACGCAGCGTCCTCGACTTCGAGCAGCGCGAGATCCGCGTCGTGGCAGACCCCACACACCGTCGCGAGATACTTCCGCGGATCGTCGACCTTCTGCACCTGCACGAACGTCGCGTTCGCGACGACGTGAGCGCCGGTCAGGACTCGACCGCTCGAGACGACGACCCCGGAGCCGTTTCCGCTCGACGGGGTCTCGAACTGCCACGGCGTGTCGAGATCGATCTCTTGGGTCGTGACGTAGATGCGGACGACGAACGCGTGCGGCATCCGCGCACCATAGCGAATCACCGCACGGTTCGGTCGTTCAGCTCGGGCACTTCGTCGTGCGCAGGTACGGCTTGATCCGGTTGTAGCCGCCCGGGAAGAGCTTGTCGGCTTCGTCGTCGCTCAGCGCGGGGACGATGATGACGTCTTCGCCCTGCTTCCAATTCACCGGGGTCGCGACCTTGTGCTTGTCCGTGAGCTGCAGCGACTGCACGACGCGGAAGACCTCGTCGAAGTTGCGGCCGGTGCTCGCCGGGTAGGTAATTGTCAGGCGAACCTTCTTGTTGGGGTCGATGACGAACACCGAGCGCACGGTCAGCGTGTCGTTCGCGTTCGGGTGGATCATCCCGTAGAGGTCCGAGACCTTGCGATCCGGGTCGGCGAGGAGCGGGAAGTTGAGCGCGACGCCCTGGGTCTCCTCGATGTCGCCGGACCAGCCGTTGTGGTCTTCGACGCCGTCGACGCTGAGGCCGATGATCTTCACACCCATGTCGGCGAACTTGGACTTCAGCTTCGCGGCTGCGCCGAGCTCGGTCGTGCAGACCGGCGTGTAGTCCTTCGGGTGCGAGAAGAGGATGCACCACGAGTCACCGATCCAGTCGTGGAAGCTGATCGAGCCTTCGGTGCTGTCGGCGGTGAAGTCGGGGGCGGTATCTCCGAGTTGGAGGGCCATAGGGGGAGTTCCTTCGAGTGTTGGGTTGAGGGGTGGGGTGAGGTTCCCGAACGACATATGGGAAGGGGTTGTGCCGGGGATTTCCACGTTTTCGGGCCCGGACCCGGGCACGTTCACGTTCCACGGGTCGGGTCTCGGGACACGGCGCATGACCCGAGACCCGTGTCCCGACCCGCTGTACGTGAACGCGCCCGGGTCCGGGCCCGAAAACGAGTGCACAGATCTCCCTACTCAATCACCACACTCAACCCCGCCGACGCCGCGAGCCCCTCCGTCCCGCATCCATCCACGAAGATCGACTGCAGATACAGCGACACGCCCTGAATCCCCGCATCGTCCGGAATCGCCAGCGGCATCATCGCGACGCCGTTCGCGTTCGCTTGCACGTCGACCGGGATCACGTTCACGAGATCCACGAGAATGTCGATCCCGAGGAACGGCAGCGAGCTCGGGGCGAAGCCCAAGAACACCGCGCCGAGGCTGCCCGGCGTGGCGCCTTCGGTGACGAGACCGAACTGGTCGTTGCCGCGGAAGGCGGGGGAGTTCGCGCGTAGCGTGTGGCTGCAGCCCGGCGTTGCCGAGCCGTAGGTCGCGATGCCCTCGTCACCGTCGCGCGTGCCGTCGGCATCGCGGTCGATGCCGATGCGCAGGCCCTGGCCGAGCGGGACGCCGATCAGCGTCAGCACGGCGCCCTGCTGCAGCAGCGAATCGAGCTGTGCGCCGGTCAGGTCGGCGAGGCCGGCTTCGTCTCGGCGCCAGCGCTGGTTCGAGATGTCATAGCTCAGGCCGGCCGGCTCCCCGTCGATCGTGCCGCGTGCGACGAGGTCGCAGTTGCCGAGCTGAGCCTGAGTCGTGAGCAATGCGCGGTCGGCGGCGGGGCCGGACTGCTGGTAGTTGCTCGCATCGAGCGTGACGCTGAAGCCGACGGCGGGGGCCATGCCCGTGTCGAACGCTTCGACGAACGCCTCGATCGCCAGCTTGTCACCCGTGTTGCTCGCCAAGGACTGGAACACCGGCGCGCCGAGGAAGTCGAACACGTCGTCATCCGTGCCGTCGTGCAGCAGGCCGAAGCCGGCGGTGCGGAGGCCGCCGCCGGAGTCGCGTCGCCCGTCACGCTTGTAGATGTTGCGCAGCTGCGGGACCTTGAAGGCCTGGGTCTCGTTCAGCAGGTTGCCCGGAATCACGATGTTGTTGCTGCCCGTGATCAGCGAATGGCAATCGACGCAGCGGAGGCCGAGCGGGAAGGAGCCGACGAACGGCACCGTCACGTAGAGGTTCTCGCCGCTCGCCTCGAGGCCGGTGTAGGTGCGGTCGCGATTCTGGTTCGGGTTCGGCGGATAGCGCACCGTGTCGATGAATGCCGCGTACGCGTCCATGTCGAGGCCCGAGATCTCGGCCCCGCCCATCAGCTTGTCGAACGCCGGGTTGAACGCCTGGAAGTCGACTCGGTCGCCGCGCCAGTGGAACGGCTCCATGTTGCCGAGGCCGACCAGCGACTGGGTCGTCATCGGGCCCTTCATCGGGTGCATCTGCTCGTTGCCGAGCAGGCCGGGCACCGTTGTCATGGTGCCGCCCGGATCGCCGAGGTCCCATCCCAAGTTGTCGGTCGTCGCGTCGATGTGGCACACGGCGCAGGATGCCGTGCCGTTGCCGGAGATCTTCGCGTCGTAGAGGAAGCCGCGACCTTCCTTGTCGGCGGTCGGAGTCGGATCGTAGACGAGCGACATCTCGAGCAGCTCGACCTGCTGCACGGTGTCGACGATCGACAGCGTGTTCGACAGTCGGTTGAGCACGTAGAGCGTCGAGTTCGTCGGGTGGTGGGCGAGGCCGCGCGGTCCGCGCTTGTTGCGCGAGTCGACGGTCGTGCCCGGCGTGCTGCCGATCTCGATGCGGGCGGTCACGGCGCCGGTGCCGTCGAGCACGCCGATGCGGTCGGTGCCGAACGCCGCGACGAACAGCTCGCTGCCGGACGGGTCGAACAGTGCGTCGGTCGGCTGCGCGAGCGCCGTGGCGAGCGCGCCCGGGTTGGGCAGCGTGTCGTAGTCGACGCCGGGGTTGAGATCGAAAGCGGTGATCGTCGGCGAGCCGCCGGTCGTGATGCGCGTCACGCGGTGGTCGACGAGGTGACCACGCAGCTCGGGTTCGAAGCGGACGAGGTTGCGCGCTTCGGTGTTGGTTGCCCAGATCGAGCCGTCGGTCGGGCGCACGGCCATGCCGAACAGGATCGTGCCGACCGCGGAGAAGCGGCGCACGACGGTCAGGCTCGTGGTGTCGATCTCGAACACGTCGTAGTCGGGTAGATCGACGTCGTGCAGTGCGCTGAACGTCGGGTCTTCGCTATGCACGATCAGACCGACGTCCGGGGCCGACGGCAGTGAGCCGTTGGTCGGCGGCGGCTGGGGCGGCGCGACGGCCTCGGGGATCGCGGTCGTCTCGTTGCCGGACTTGTGGGAGGCGACGTAGAGCCGGGAGCCGTCGTCGCTCGCCGCGGCCCAGCGCGGCTCGTCCCCGAACACGGCGACGGTCGTCGTGACGGAGCGCGTGTTCGGGTCGATGACCGCGACGTGGCGGCGGGTCGACACCGTGACGAATGCGAGGCCGTTCGCGAACACGATGTCGCTCGGCTCGTCGTCGACGAAGATCGTGTCCGTCACGACGCCGGCGTCGAGGTCGACGACGCTGACCGAATCGGACAGGTGGTTTACGACCCACGTTTCGTCGTTGTTGCGGAATCGGACCGAGACGGGCTCGAGGCCGACGGCGATCTCGCGCAGCAAGAACGGCTGGTTCGGATTCTGCAGGGAGAACAGCGCGACGCGGTTGTCGGGAGTGTTGACCGTTGCTAGTCGAGAGCCGTCGTCGGAGATCGCGATCGGCGTGATCTGCGGGCTCTCGAAGTTGGGGATCTGGGCCGCGAGTGGGGCCGTGAGAAGCAGAGCGGGGAGCAGGCGCATGGGGGCTCGGAAGTGTGGAGAGAGAGACCCCGCGATTGTATGCGCCGGACGAGTCCGGGAGCACCCGAACCCGTGCTCGTTGCGATCGACCGAACCGTGAGCCGCGTCGGCTACACGTCGCAGATCACAGCGAGCACGTCGCTGATCGACAGCGGCAGCGCGCCCGGGCCGCCCGGGTCGGGGATCAGGAACTGGAAGTCCAGGTCCTCCCCGATCAACGATGGCGTGTTCGGCAGGAGGATGTCGAGCCGGAGTCGGCCGTCGGCGTCTGTGCCCTGCAGCACGTTCGGGCCGGATGTGCCGAGCGTGCGAATCGCGCAGCCGGGCAGTCCGATGACGTCGAGCGGCAGGTCGACGGGGTCGCCGATCATCATCGTCGTCGACGTGGAGTCGGCAACGGTGCTGCGCAGGCGCAGGCTGAGGATCGACCCGATGCGCGCCTTGCCGCGGTAGCCGATGCGCGGGAGGTCGCCGTCGGTCCCTGGGCACGGCACGCCGTAGATGCGGTGCCGCGGGGCGGTGCCCTCGAAGCCGAGGTCGATGACCCTCGCGCTGCCGCCGATGTCGTCGTTCACCGACCCGACGATCAGTTCGTGGAATCCGTCGTAGTTCGTGTCGCCGGCCCCGCCGACGGCCCAGCCGAATTGGTCGCCATCGGAGTTGCCGTGGAAGTCGCGGATCACGGTGGCGTCGAGTCCGGAGAACAGCACGGCCGCACCGGTCTCGGGGCCCTCGATGTCGCAGAGGCGCGCGCCGACGAGCACGTCGTCGAGGCCGTCGCCGTTCGCGTCGCCGACGCCGGCGACGCTGCCGCCGAAGTCGTCCGCGTCCGGGGTCCAGAGCAGGATGTGCAGTACGCCGCCGGTTTGGCCGGAGTAGATGATCGCCGAGCCGGCGTCCGGGCCCAGCGTGTCGTCGTACGGCGCGCCCGCGATGATGTCCGCGTAGCCGTCGGCGTTGATATCACCGGCGTGGGCGACGGAGATGCCGAGCCGGTCGCCCGGGGCGTTGCCCGGGAACGTGTACATCAGGGAGCCGTCGCGCCCCGAGAACACTTTGACCGCGCCGGCGTCGAGACCGTTGTCCCCGTCGCGCATCGCGCCGACGATCACGTCGTCGAAGCCGTCATCGTCGACGTCGCCGCCGCCGCCGACCGAGTACCCGAACAGGTCGCCGGCGTCGCCGGAGAACGCGTAGAGCACGGAGCCGTCGCGGCCGGAGTGGACGCACGCCATGCCCGAGCCGATGCCGTTCAGCCAGGCGAACGGGGCACCGACGACGAGGTCGCAGAATCCGTCATTGTTGACGTCCCCGGCGCGGCTGAGCGCGCGGCCGAGGTGGAGGCCGGTCGTCTCTCCGTGGATCGCGAACAGCTGGGAGCCGTCGGCCCCGGAATACGCGTAGACGGTGCCGCTGCCGGGCCCGTTGAACACGTTGCTCGGCGAGCCCACCGCGATGTCACAAAGCCCGTCGCCGTCGAGATCTCCGGCGAGCGCGACCGACCAGCCGAACCACGTCGCGAAGCTGCCGTGGAACGAGTGCAGCAGCGCTCCGGTCGCGCCGGAGTAGACGAACGCCGCGCCGGCTTCGGGGCCGGAGGTGTCGTCTCTTCTCGCGCCGATGATCACGTCGGGGACCAGGTCGCCGTCGACGTCCAGGCCGCCATCGACCGCGCAGCCGAACTCCGCGTCGACGTCGGTCGACGCAAACTCGTGCAGCGTGGAGGATTGGCAAAAGGCAGGAGTGGCGGTGATCGCGCAGGCCACTCCGAGAGCACTGAGAGTGAGGTGGAAAGGACCTCTCATGGACTCCCTTCGGGTTGGGGGCCCACGCATCGTACGGCGCGGCGTGGCGAGCGCCAGCCGGGGAAGTCAGGTTTCCCTGTAATTCACGAAAAGGGGCGGTGTTAGCGTCTCTCCACCATTGGTTCTGGAGACCGATTTCAGGACCGCGCAAACGGTCGTTGCCCCGGTTGCTCGGATCGCTAAGGTCTCCGCTCCAATCGCGTCTGGGAGTGGATCTGGGCTGGTGTCTGGCCTGGTCTTCAAAACCAGTGGGGGTCGCCCTAGAGGAGGCTCCGGTGGGTTCGATTCCCATGCACTCCCGCCACTTCGCACCCGTTCCGCCGCCGTCCCTCCCGATCCCTTTCCCACGGTGATCGACTACCTACTCCCGATCGTCCTCTTCCTCGTGCCGGTCATGATCGTGATCGCGCTCACGGTCGGTCGTGGCCGTGAACTGACCGGCTCGTGTGGTGGTGTCAGCCCCGAAGGGCGCTGCACGCGCTGCGGCAAACCGGCGGCCGAGATGCCGCCGCCGCGGAGCGCGAAGACCGAATCCTGTCCGTGACTGTGTCTCGAAAGTCACTGTGTCTCAGAAGTCCGACGTGACCATGAACGTCCACTCCATCCAGAAAGGGTTCGACATCCCTATCGCCGGCAAGGCCGATACGAAGGTCGAGTCCGCCCCCGAGCCGCTGCTCGTCGCAGTGGCTGCGACCGACTTCCCCGGCACGAAGCCCAAGCTGCTCGTGAAGGAAGGGGACGCGGTTCGCACCGGAGATCCGCTGTTTTTCGACAAGAAGGATCGCGACACGGTCTACGCGTCGCCCGTCACCGGCACGGTGTCGAAGATCGTGCTCGGTGCGCGACGCGCGCTGCACCGCGTCGAGATCTCGCCGGGTGCGACCGAGGACTATGCGGACATCGCGCACGTGAGCCGCGCGAAGCTCGGCTCGACGTCGCGCGAGGACCTCGTGCGTGCGATCAAGCAGGCGGGTCTGTGGCCGATGATCCGGCAGCGTCCCGTCGGGCGGACGGCCAACAGTGACGTGACGCCGAGTGCGATCTACGTCAACGGCCTCGACACGGAGCCGCTCGCGGCCGATCCGGTCGTGGCTTGCGAAGGTCGTCGCGCGGACCTCGAAGCCGGGATCGAACTGCTGAAGGCGCTGACCGACGGCAAGGTCTACGTCACGCTGAAGCAGGGCGCGTCGTCCAAGGATCTCGAGAATCTGCCGGGCGCCGAGGAGCACCGCTTCGACGGCCCGCACCCGGCCGGTTTGGTCGGCACTCACATCCAGTGCATCGCGCCGATGCACTCCAGCGAGACGGCCTGGTATCTCAAGGCCCAAGAGCTCGCGCTCCTCGGCGAGTGGGTCCAGAGCGGCCGCTACCCGACGCATCGTGTCGTCGCGGTCGCGGGCTCGAGCGCACCGAACCGGCACTACTACAAGGTGCGTCAAGGCGCTGCGCTCATGACGCTGACCGCCGGCAAGCCGCTCGGGGAAGAGGTTCGGGTCATCAGCGGCACGGTTCTGAGCGGCGAGGCGGTCGGTGGCGATGGCTACCTCGGCTTCTACGCCTGGACCGTCACCGCGATTCCGGACGGCAAGGACGAGCGCGACTTGTTCGGCTGGGCGCTGCCCCAAGCCGGCAAGCTCAGCACGTCGCGTTCGGTCTGGTCGTGGCTCAAGCCCAAGAACGAATACGAGCTGGACGCTCGCATGAACGGCGGCCCGCGCTCGATCGTCAACATCGGCGCGTGGGAGAACGTCACGCCGCTCGACATCCATCCGACCTTCTTGGTTCGCGCGATCCAGGCCAACGATCTGGAGGAAGCGCTGGAACTCGGCCTGCTGGAAGTCACAGAAGAAGACGTCGCCCTCTGCACCTTCGCCGACCCCTGCAAGATCGAGGTCGGTGAGATCATTCGAAAAGGCCTGGACCTCTACGAGGAAGAGGGCTGATCCCCGATGAAGTTCCTACGAACCCTCGTCGACAAGCAACGCAAGCTCTATCACGAGCCTGGCTCCAAGCTGCACAAGATCTGGCCGCTGCTCGACGCGGCCGAAACGTTCCTCTTCGCGCCGGGTAACACGGCGCCGAAGAAGGGACCGCACGTCCGTGACTACATCGACCTCAAACGGACGATGTCGACGGTCATCATCGCGCTGATCCCGTGCTTGCTCTGGTCGATCTTCAACACCGGTCATCAGCACTTCGCGGCGCTCGCCGCGATGGCCGGGAATGGCGCCGCGGCCGCGGACTATTCGGTCGGCTGGCTGCAGATGCTCCTGCTGGGCTCGGACTACGCGCCGAACCCGGCCGACGTCGGGCTGTTCGACAAGGTCGTGTTCGGCCTCGACCAGATGATCCCGATCATCTTCGTCAGCTACTTCGTCGGGCTGAACATCGAGGGCATATTCGCCGTGATCCGCAAAGAGGAGATCTCCGAGGGATACCTCGTCTCCGGCATGCTGATCGCATTGATCGTGCCCGCCTCGATCCCGCTCTGGCAGCTCGCGCTCGCCGTCGCCTTCGCCGTCATTCTCTGCAAGGAGATCTTCGGTGGCACCGGGACGAACATCTTCAACATCGCGCTCATGGCGCGGGCGTTCCTGTTCTTCGGCTATCCGGCCCAGATCAGTGGCAGTGAGTGCTGGGTGTCCGGCAACGACCACATGGGTCTGATCGACGGTTACAGCGGTGCGACGCCGCTCGCCGCGGCGGCTTCCTGCAAGCTCGAGTCGAACGCGATCGTGCAGGCCGAGGGCGTCGAATACTACGCGAGCGCCGCCGAGGCGGTCGGCTACTCGTGGTCCGAGCTGTTCTTCGGACTGATCCCGGGCAGCGCTGGCGAGACGAGCGCGTTCTGCGTTCTGCTCGGCGCCGCGTTCCTGCTGATCACCGGCATCGGCAACTGGCGCACGATGGTCGGTGGGGTCATCGGCCTGTTCCTCACGACGTGGCTCATTCAGGCGACTCCGGCTGGCGATGCGGACGGCATCTTTGGCTTGCCGGCGCACTGGCACCTCGTCGCCGGCGGTTTCATGTTCGGCATCGTCTTCATGGCGACCGACCCCGTCACCTGCCCGGAGACCAATAGGGGCAAGTGGATCTACGGGATCCTGGTCGGGGCTCTGACGATCCTCGTCCGAGTCATCAACCCGGCGTATCCCGAGGGCGCGATGCTCGCGATTCTGCTGATGAACGCGTTCGCGCCGACGATCGATCACTTCATCGTTCAGGGCAACAAGAAGCGAAGGAAGGCCCGCCTTGGATAAGGGCAGCAACAAGTTCGTCGTCGTCTTCCAGACGGCGGTCTGCGTGGTCCTCGCGATCCTGCTCGCCGGTGCCTACAACGGCCTGAGCGAATCGATCGCGGCGAACCAAGAGTTCGACAAGCAGCGCAACATCCTCAAGGCCGTCGGCCTCTGGAACCCTGCCGAAGAGGCGGGCAAGCCGCGCAAGGAACTCGAGGACCTGTTCAAGAATCGGATGCGCTCCGAGATCCTCGAGGTCAAGCGCGGCGAGGTCGACGTCGAGGTCAAGCGTGCAGGCGTCGTGTCGACCGAGAAGGTCGTCAAGGTGCTCGACGTCGTGAAGACCGACCACGACATCAAGGACTTCGCGAATCTGATGCGCGAGGAGGGCAAGAAGCCCGCCGCCGAGCGGAAGGAGTACGTGCCGTTCTACGTGCGCGTCGACGACAAGGGCGCAGACGAGGCCTACTGCATCCCGATCTCGGGATACGGCCTGTGGTCGACGCTCTACGGGTTCCTCGCGCTGCAGGCGAACTGCCGCAACGTCGTCGGGATCACGTTCTACGACCACAAGGAGACGCCCGGTCTCGGCGGTGAGGTCGACAACCCGTCGTGGCAAGCGCAGTGGGTCGACAAGTGTGTTCGCGGTGACGACGGCATGCTGACCGGCGTCAACGTCAAGAAGGGGGGTGCGGCCCCGGACGATCCGCACGCGGTCGACGGCCTGTCCGGCGCGACGATCACCGGCGACGGTGTGACGCGCTTCGTGATGAGCGACCTCCAGACCTACGAACCCTACTTCAAGAAGCTCCTCAACGGATGACAAGCACAGTCGATGCCCCGGTCGACGCGCCGGTCGAAAAGCCGCCGCTGTTCGGCAAGGCCGAGAAGCGAGCCGTTCTCGATCCGCTCGTCGACGACAACCCGATCGCGCTCCAGGCGCTCGGGATCTGTTCGGCGCTCGCGGTCACGCTCAAGGTCTCGCCGACCTTGATCATGTGCCTCGCGGTGATCGTCGTGCTCACGGCGAGCAACACGATCATCTCGATGCTGCGGAACTACATCCCGCACAAGATCCGCATCATCGTCATGCTGACGGTGATCTCGAGTCTCGTGACGCTCGTCGACATCTGTCTCAAGGCGTTCGCCTACGACCTCAGCAAGTCGCTGTCGGTGTTCATCGCGCTGATCGTGACGAACTGCATCGTCATGGGGCGCGCCGAAGCGTTTGCGATGGGCAACCCGCCGTGGCGCAGCTTCCTCGATGGCCTCGGCAACGCGCTCGGCTACTCGTGGATCCTGATCGTCGTCGGTGTGTCCCGTGAGCTGTTCGGCGCGGGCCAGCTGATGGGCGCGCAGATTATTCCGGAGAGCTGGTACGCCGTGAACGGCGGCTGGTTCGTCAATAACGGCCTGATGGTGCTCGCACCGGGGGCCTTCATCATGATCGGGATCGTGATCTGGATTCAGCGCGCGATCACCGGCTTCTCGGAGGCGCACTGATGGCAGCGTTCTTACTCGCTGACGGATCCCTCGTCTCTCTGGCCCTCAAGGCCATCTTCGTCGAGAACATCCTCCTCGCGTTCTTCCTCGGCATGTGCTCGTACCTCGCGGTGTCGAAGCGCGTCGACACCGCGATCGGTCTCGGCATCGCGGTGATCTTCGTCGAGACGATCACGTGTCCCGCGAACTGGTGCATCGAGAACTACATCCTCGCCGAGGGTGCGCTCTCGTGGGCCGGCATGCCGGAGACCGACCTCACGTATCTCCGACTGATCTTCTACATCGGCGTGATCGCGGCGATGGTGCAGATCGTCGAGATGGCGATCGATAAGTTCTCACCGGCTCTCTACAACTCGCTCGGCATCTTCCTGCCGCTGATCGCGGTGAACTGCGCGATCCTCGGCGCGTCGCTGTTCAGCGCGGAGCGTTCCTACACGCTCGTCGAGTCGACCGTGTTCGGCTTCGGCTCGGGCATCGGCTGGATGCTCGCGATCGTCTCGATGGCTGCCATCCGGCAAAAGCTGCGCACGGCACATGTTCCCGCGCCGCTGCGCGGACTAGGCATCACGTTCATCGTGACGGGCCTCATCGCCATGGCCTTCATGACCTTCAGCGGTATCCAACTATGATCGCAGCTGGACTGTTCGGCAGCATCCTGATCGGCGTCGTCGCTCTGACGATCGTCATTTTGCTCCTCGTGGCCATTTTGATGTTCGCGGAGAGCAAGCTCGTCCATCAGGGCAAGGTCAAGATCCTGATCAACAACGACGAGGAGAAGTCCCCCGAAGTCGCGGCCGGCGGCACGTTGCTGTCGGTGCTCTCCGGGCAAGGCGTCTTCCTTCCGTCGGCGTGTGGTGGTGGTGGCACGTGCGCGATGTGCAAGTGTCAGGTCATGGAGGGCGGTGGCGACGTGCTGCCGACCGAGCTGACCCACCTGAGCCGCTCCGAAGCCAAGGAACACTGGCGCCTCGCGTGCCAGGTCAAGGTGAAGGAGAACATGAAGGTGCAGGTCCCGGACGAGGTCTTCTCGATCCGCAAGTGGGAATGCACCGTTCGCTCCAACGAGAACGTCGCGACGTTCATCAAGGAGTTCGTCGTCGAGCTGCCGGAAGGCGAGATCCTCGACTTCGAGTCCGGCGGCTACATCCAGATCGATGTCCCGAAGTACAAGAACCTCGCGTACAAGGACTTCGACATCGAAGAAGAGTACCACCCGGACTGGGACCAGTACAAGGTGTGGGACTACGTCGCGAACAACGACGAGGAGTGCTTCCGTGCCTACTCGATGGCGAACCACCCGGCCGAGGGCAACATCGTGATGCTCAACATCCGGATCGCGACGCCGCCGCCGCGCACCGAGGGCATTCCGCCGGGCATCTGCTCGAGCTACGTGTTCTCGCTGAAGCCGGGTGACAAGGTGACGATCTCCGGTCCCTACGGTGAGTTCTTCATCAAGGAGACCGAGAAGGAGATGGTCTACATCGGTGGTGGTGCCGGCATGGCGCCGCTGCGGTCGCACATCTTCCACCTGTTCCACACGCTGAAGACGAAGCGCAAAGTCTCCTACTGGTATGGCGCTCGCTCGAAGCGTGAGATGTTCTACACGGACCACTTCGAGGCGATCGAAAAGGAGTTCCCGAACTTCTCCTACCACGTCGCGCTCAGTGACCCGCTGCCCGAGGACAACTGGGAAGGCGAGACCGGCTTCATCCACCAGGTCGTCTACGAGAACTACCTCAAGGACCACCCGGACGTCGACGAGATCGAGTTCTACATGTGCGGTCCGCCGATGATGAACGATGCGGTCCAGAACATGCTGGCCGACATCGGCGTCGAGCCGGAACAGATCGCGTTCGACGACTTCGGCGGCTGATCCAGGCTGCCGAGCCCGGCGGCTTGCCGCCGGGCCTCACGGGGAGGCTCCGCGGCTGGCGCCTCCGGCCGTGCATGGGAAACGCGCAACTGCAGCATGCCCGTGGCCCCGGATTCGTCCGGTCAGCGGCCACGCTCGCACTGCCGCCGCAGGAGCACACGCGCACTCCGCGAAGTTTCTCGGAAGTCGAGTGTTAGCGGCGCGGCGCGGTGGCACCTCCCTCGTGGACTCACTGGGGTTGTTTCCAGTCTGACGAGAGAGGTCTGCGATGAGGTTATCCGCCAAGGGATTGATGGGACTCGTTCTGTGCGCAGCGGTTACGGCGCAGGGAACCGAAAACTGGGTGAACTACGAGTCGCCGCACGTTCATCCGCTCGAATTGCTCGCCACCGGGTTGCTCGTCGGGGCCGTCAACACCGAGGACGCTCGCCTCGAGGTATTCTCCGCAGACGGCACCGGAGGGTACTTCCACTACGGCTCGGTGCCCGTCGGCTTGGACCCCGTGTCGGTTCGCGATGCCGGATTCCAGTTCGCGTGGGTCGTGAATCACGTCTCGGACTCGATCTCGGTCGTCGACGTTCTTGAGATGTCCGTCGTCGAGACGATTCAGACGCCCGACGAACCGTCGGATGTCGTGTTCACGATCGACCAGAATACGGGCGACCAGTGGGCTTGGGTGTCTTGTTCGCAGCCTGCCGTCGTCGCGGCGTACAACGTGACCGCGGGCCCGCCGTGGACGCCGACGCTGATTCCGATCGAAGGTGCCGACCCGCGCGCGATGCTCACGGATGGCGAACTCGTCTACGTAGGGATTCACTCCTCGGGCAATCGAACCACGATCCTTGCCGGGGATCGCATCGGTACCGCGTCGAATGCGCGGTTCATGGCGAACGTGATGACCGATGTCGACAACGCATCGGGGGGCGTGACGCCGCCTTCGAACATCCCGGGTGGTGTCGGATTCAATCCGCCGCTCGCCGCGGGCCTGCCATCGCCCCCGGAGACGGGGCTGATCGTCCGCGGGAACGCCAATGGATGGTTCGACGATGCGGGTCGCGATTGGACGATGGATGTCACGGACGGTCGCTTCGATCGCGTGCCGGGTTGGGATCTGTGCGATCACGACGTCGCGATCATCGACACTCGGACGAATCCATGGACCGTGACGTACGCCGGGGGAGGCATGACGACCGTGATGGCGCTCGGCATGCAGCCGAGTCCGGCGCCGGGCGTCCTGCCTCGCTTGTCGTTCGTGGGCACCGAGGCCAAGAACGAGATCCGGTTCGAGCCGAACCTCAAGAACAAGTTCGTTCGCTCCCAGATCGCGTTCGTCGACGCCGACAACCTCGACGTCACGTCGCGGGACCTGAATCCGCACCTAGGCAACTACACCGCGTCGAGCATTCCTCAGATCGATCGAGACAAATCGATCGGGGAGCCTCGAGCGGTCATCTGGGACCTGTTCTCCGGGACCACGCGCGGCTTCGTTGCGGGCATGGGTTCGAACAACGTAATCGAGATCGATCGCGACGGGAACCGGATGCGGGAGATCGAAGTCGGCGCAGGGCCCACCGGCCTGGCACAGTTTGCCGGTGCCTTCCTGTTCGTCCTCAACCGGTTCGACAGCTCGATTCTCGTGCACAACCTGTCGACGGACGCGCAAGAGGTGCTGCGCTTTCACAGTCCGCTTCCCGACGACGTGCGGGCCGGCCGCAAGCACCTGCACGACACGCATCGGACCTCGGGCTACGGCCATGTCTCTTGTGCCTCGTGTCATGTCGACGCGCGCGAGGACGGTTTGGCTTGGGATCTCGGGAATCCCGAGAGGACGCTGCGCATCGCCCATGCACCGAACATGGACCGGCGGCCCGACATCGTGCCGCGAGTCGGCGGGAGTGCCTACCCGGAGGAATCCGAGCATCCGTACGCCGGCGTGCACCACCCGATGAAGGGGCCGATGGTCACCCAGACCCTGCAGGACATCATCGGCAACGAACCGTTCCACTGGCGTGGCGACAAGAAATCGATCGAGGAATTCAACGAGGCCTACGTGGGCTTGCTCGGCGACGACGTCCCGCTGAGCAAGGTCGAGATGAGCCAGTTGAAAACCTACCTCGAGTCGATCTCCGTCCCGCCCAATCCCCATCGGCTGAAGTACGAGAACGGCTTCGGCGGTCTGGCGACGAACGTGCCGCTGCCAAGACAGTACTACTACCCTCTGGACCCGGCGGGTGCGGCTCAACCTCTCGTCGAGGGCAACGCACAGAACGGCCTCGACATCTACATCGAAACCTGCAACGTGTGCCATACGGTTCCCGTGGGGATCGGCACGGAATCGACCTGGACCGGCACGAGTTGGTCGCCTGCGGCGCCGGTGGGCGGGCATGGTGAGAGGTTCTCGTCTCTGTTGACTGCGGACGGAGTCTCACATCACTCGATGAAGGTGCCCGAGCTCCGGCATCTCCACGAGAAGGTCGGATTCGACGCTCTGCAGCAGCGCAACGTCCGCGGCTTCGGATACCTCCACGACGGGAGCGTCGACACCCTCTCACGATTCGTAAGTGAGTTCCGAGACAGGCCGAGGTTCCAGCCGGATCCCGTGCAGGCGACCGCGGATGTCACCGCGTTCTTGATGTCGTTTTCGTCCACGGGAATGGAGGCCTGGAGCACGAACAACGAGAACTTCCCGCCTGGACGCCTGGACGCGAAGAACTCGCATCCGGCGGTGGGCCGCCAGTGGACGCTCGACTCGAGCGTGATGAACCCCGAGGACGTCCAGGCGATCGCCGAGATGTTCTCGGTCGTCGACGCGAATCCGAACGAGCTCACCCTCATCGTGAAGCAGAGCCTCGATACTCCTGGAACGCTTGGCTACTGGTACGTCGGCACGAACCTCTTCATCGACGACAGCCATAGGATCACGGATGCGATCAGTCTGTTGACGTCGATCGGGCCGGGTACCGAAGCGACGTTCACGATCGTGCCGGCATCGCAGGGGCAACGCCTCGGTGTCGACCGCGATCGGGACGGCGCGTACGACGGCGTCGAACCTCTCCTCGGGGGCGACCCTGCGGACCGCGACATCGCGGGCTGCGTCGGCACTCCGCCCCCTCTGCCACAACAGCCTTCGATCGCGAGCTACGCTACCCCGCAGGGCCCGTTCGAGATGCAGATCCGATGGTGGAGAGGGAGCACGTCGGTAGACGAGGGATTCATCCTCGAACGCATCTGGGGCAACAGCCCGCAGTGGGAGCGCGTCGCCACTGTGCCCGCGACGAGTGCGACTCAATACACGTATGTCGACAAGACCGTCGGTGAGTCGACGTCGTACAGGTATCGGGTGCGCGCCTACAACTGCATCGGCAAGTCGGACTGGAGCGAGCAGCCACCGCTCAACACCAGGACGACGCCTGCGCGCGGGGCTCAGCGCTTGTGCCACGTGCACGCGATCGACCTTCAGCTGGCCCCGGGTGACACCGAGCAGATGGTCCGCGCCTACGGCACCGTCAACGTGGTCGACGAAGAAGGAATCGGGATCGCTGGAGTCACGGTGTCGTTGACCGTCGCCGGATCGAGCGGTGCCGGGTCATACACAGCCGTGACCAACGACGACGGTCAGGCGCTCTTCGAGCCTGGGACGTTCGTAGGCGTGGATCAGGCGCCATCGTGGACGTTTACCGTCACGGGTATCTCCGGTGCGAACGTGACGTACGACTCCTCGAATAACTTCGAGTCCACGAAGCTCGTGCATTTCACAGATGGCTGAGGGCGGCGGCAACGCACGACCGCGAGGCGGTAGAATGGCGATCTCCTCGAACCCCCCGGAGTCATCGGATCCATGCGCGCTCTCGCTGTGTCTCGTCGAGTTTCCGCTTTCGTCGTCGTGACGGCGCTGTCGTCTCACGTCAGTCCCGCCCAGTCGCTGGGATCGTGTGGTCTCGGGACCGTCGGGTCGTCGGTCGGCGGGCCGTTCGACGTCGTGCGGATCAACGGCTCCGTCGGCGGCGCGGATCGACGCATCGACGTGCTCACGGGGCAGCCGTTTTCGCTCGACGTCGCCACGCAGCCCGGTGAGGCGACGGCCGCATTCGCGTTGTTTCTGACCGCCGGGGTTCCGGGGCCGGCCGACGTCGCGCCACTGCCGTTCGGGATCGGTGACATGTGCTTCGCGCCGACGACCGTGCTCGTGCCCTCGGCGACCGCGCCGTGGAACGTGAACCTCGGCGGCGTCAGCGTGGTCGCGGACCTGACGATCCAGGGCCTGATGGTCGACCCCACGCAGCCCTTCCCCGTGTCGATCACCAACGGTCTGATCGTGCGGGCGGGGCCGTGCGGCACGTCGGCGCCGGTGCACGTGTCGACGTCCACGACCGGTAGCGCGGCTGCCACCGGCCACTACGCGCTCGCGATGCGCGGCACGATCAACGATCCCGATCCGAAGCTGATCGGTCCGGGGCATCTCTTCACTCCGGGACAGTTCGACAAGATCCGGCTCGCGCCGCTCGGGACACCGGGTGTCGCGACGCACGACTACACATGGAGCGGCGGTGACGAAGTCGGCTGGTTCCGTGGTCGCATGGCCGTCGACGGCAGCACCCCGGGGATCGATCGCATCTTCTTCGTCGCGCGCAACACGTCGGGCACGCCGAACTTCGTCGACTGGGACGGCACTGCGTTCTCGAACGAGACGACGCTGACCGCGGCCTCGGGCTCCATTCAGCGCCTGTGGACCAAGGACGACGGCGACCTGATGGGGAACGACTTCTTCGGCAACGTCTACGTCTGGGACAAGCAGAACGGCTACGCGCGCACGCAGTTGTTCCAGTTCACGAACAACGCGTCGAGCGTGCCGTGGGGGAGCAGCCTCGACCTCGGTCTCGGTCAGCCGGCCTACGATCCGGTGTCCGAGTTGGTCCTGCTGCCGATCGACAACGACGCGATTTCGCAGAGCGGCCAGCTCTACGGCTTCGACCTGTCCGGCAACCGTGTGTTCGTCGATCAGGACCTGATGGGTACGCTGCTCGACGGGTCGGGCTCGACGGACTTCGGTGTCACGGTCGATCTACAGAACCCGACGTGCCGCGTGCTCGCGCACGGCGGCAAGAACGGTGGCTCGATGTTCATCGCGCGCTTCACGGGCGGGATGGGTCAGAAGAACGTGACGGCGCTGCCGAGTCCCGACAGCTCGGGCGGCTGGCAGGGCGTGCTGTTCGACGGTGAGTTTTGGACCAACACGAACAACGCGAGTTACGGCGCCGTGCGTCGGCTCCTGCCGACCGACTGGTAGCCGTTGCTCTTCTCCGTAGACGTGTTTCTCTCCGTACACGCGAAGGCAGCGCACTGCGCAGCGAGCGAAACCCTGATGTTCAGAGGGGTTGTTATGTGTAGGAATCGCTCGACGGCGAGTGGCTGCCGTTCACCGGTATGTATCTCTGTTGTCGCACGGAGTAACGCGAGTTGCCCATGAAGTCGGAGACTTCGTCATCCGTGGACGAAACGGCGTCGCGCCGTCGCGTCCTGAAGTGGGTGGCGTTCGCGCTCGGGATCGGCGTGCTCGGCTGGGCGTCGATGGTCCGCGTCAGCTACGCCAGCACGCTCGATCAGCGCGTCGTTCGGGTCTTCGACACGAAGGGACGGCCGGTACCCGGGGTCAGCATCGACGGGAAGTGGAAGCAGCTCGGGGTCACGATCCAGCATCGCTACCTCGGCGAGACCGACGAGAACGGTGAGCTGCGACTGGACGGCGTCGCCGAGCGCGTCGTTTGGAGCACGATCGGTGACCTCTGGGTCCAGCCGGAGGTCATCGGCTTCACCGGTGCGTTCCGCCGGGTCACCGGAGACGTCGATCTCTATCTGCCGAACTGCGGCGTGATCGAGATCGGGCTCGCGAAGCCGGATGGCGAGGCCTGGGCCGATCCGTCACTCACGCACGTCGGCGCGCAGCTGAGCTGGCAGGCGTACGGGCTGCACAACCCGAGGAGCGGACATCGCCACGCGAAGTTCGACGCGTCCGGTCGCGTGGGTTTCGGACCCGTCGCATGCGGAGTCACGTTGGACCTCCAGGCGCGTGCCCAGGGCGTTGAGTTCCGGCAGAGAGTGCGTTCGAGCGAGTCTGCGGGCGGGACCGCGAACTTCACGCTGACGATGCCGGCCGACGCCGTGACCATCACGGGTCGCGTCACCGGGAAGAACGGGGATCCGAGTCCCGGAGAGCTCTCGCTCTCGATCGACGTGGATCGCGGCGACGGACTCGAGCGGCGGATGGCCGCGTGGACCGTCGTCGCGGACGACGAGGGTCGGTTCCGCTTCGTCGTCGAAAGCGACTTCCCGACGAAGGGTTGCGCGCGGATCTACGACAAGCGCCGTCGAGGTCGCGGTGAGGCGAGCTTCGACGGCGTCGCCGACGGCGTCATCGACCTCGGCGCGATCCCGCTCAATCGCGAACCAACTGCCCCTCGATGACGACCGTCTTCATCCGCACCGTCGTCAGCGACAGGTGCGTCGCCAGCCACTCGTGAAACCCGCCGGACTGCGTGATCCGGAGGCCGGCGATGCGGTCGTGGCCGTCGATGACCGACTCGATCATCTCCGTGACGTTCGGCACGCTTCGGCCGAGTGCGCCGTGAACCCACAGGATGTGCTTGGCCTTCAGCTGGAACGGCGTGACTTCGTTGGCGGTCGCTGGCGCCGACTGGGCCGAGACCGGAATCGGCACGGCGTCGAGGTCGTATTCGAGACTCATGCAGCTGCCGAGCAGGAGCGTGCACGCGAGGAGGAGGCACTTCATGGCCTCATTGTGGCAGAACGTCACGCCACGGCCAGCGCGCGATTGACGCGTGGATCGTCACGGACACACTGGGCGGCATGACCGACGTCGCCGCACTCGTCCGCGCCGCCGAGAGCCGGATCCGCCCGCACATCGTGCGGACGCCCGTGCTCGAGTCGCGGTTTCTCGGTCAGGCGCTGGGATCTCGCGTCGTGCTGAAGTGCGAGAACCTGCAGCGCACCGGATCGTTCAAAGTGCGCGGTGCGTTGAACACGGTTCTCGCGCTCGACGATTCGACGCGTGCAAAGGGTGTGGCGACGGCGTCCACCGGCAACCACGGCGCCGCCGTCGCGCATGCCGCGCGCGTCGTGGGAACGCGCGCCGTCGTGTTCGTTCCCGAGCATGCGATCCAGAGCAAGGTCGCCGCCATCCGTGACCTTGGTGCCGAGATCGTCGTGCACGGCGAGGACTGCGTGCAGTCCGAAGCCGAGGCGCGCCGCTGGGCGGACGCGAACAGCGTGACCTACGTGTCGCCGTACAACGATCCCGCGGTCGTCGGCGGGCAGGGCACGGTCGGTCTCGAGCTCGCGGAGCAGGTCGACGATCTCGCGCGGGTGTACGTCGCCCTCGGTGGCGGCGGCCTGTGCAGTGGAATCGCCGGCTATCTCCGCGAAGCGTCGCCGTCCGTGCAGGTCATCGGTTGCTCGCCCGCCGCGTCGTGCGTCATGATCGACTCGGTGGGTTTCGGCGAGCTGCGCGATCTGCCGTCTGAGCCGACCCTGAGCGACGGCACCGCCGGCGGCGTCGAGCTCGATTCGATCACGTTCCCGATCGTGCGGGATACCGTCGCCGAGTTCGTGAAGGTCGACGAGGACGCGATTCGCGCGGCGTTCGCCGACGTGATCGAGCACGAGAAGATGCTCGTCGAGGGCGCGGCCGCGATGGCGTACGGGGCGTGCCGGCAGCACGCGACCGAACCGGTCGAGGGCACGACCGCGATCGTTCTCTGCGGCGCGAACGTCGGCGTGGAACGCTTGCGGGCGATCCTCGATGACGATGCGCCGGCGTGATCGCGGCAATCTTCCCGAGAGGGCTCCGACTTCGAGTTTCGTCACCGTTTGGTGACTTTCTCGTCGCGCGGAGCTAGAGACCCGGAACGCACTCGCACGCGTTCACCGTCGTTCGAACTCGACGTCGAGGCCTGCCCCCGACTCGATTGCGCCTTCGAGACGATCCGTCGGTTCGCCAGACCCCACACGGAGACTTCGTATGCGCGCTGCATGCACGGCCCTGTTCTGCCTGTTCGGAACGTTCGTCTTGGTCGGTTGCTCGGGAGGAGGTGGCGGTCTCGTGGGAGAAGACTCGACGACCTGCGCGGACCCGAGCGCGTTCTGCTTGATCTCGTGCAACGTCGGCTGCGTGCAGAACGGGTGTGAGCTGCGCAACATCGCGCAGAACCACGAGCTGCGGTTCCAGTTCAGTGAGGTGGTCGATCCCGCGACGGTCGACTTCACGACGATCGTGCTGAAGACGTCGCTGGGCGAGACCCCGGTCGGCGAATTCGTGGCCGAGGGGAGCATGGTGACGTTCTTGCCGGGCGTGCGCACGGTCGGAGCGACGACGTTCTTCGGCTTCCAGCCCAACCAGGAATACATCCTGACCCTACCCGGTGGCCCGGATGCCGGGCTCGCGGTTCGGTCCCTCAACGGTCGCCCGTTGCAGTCCCAGTTCTCGTGCACGCTGACCGCGAGCGAGGGCGTGCTCGACATCGACGGACAGCCGCCGACCGGTGAACTCGTGACCCCGGCGAACGGCATGATCGTGGACCCCGACGCCGAGTTCGTCGTGCGGTTCTCGGAGCTCGTCGACCACAGCCCGTTCTTGAACGAGCCTGACGGGCCCGGTGCGCCGGTCCGATTCTCAGTCGTGTCGTCGGTCGACGGGACGTGTCAGTTCGGCACGGATGCGCAGCCCGTGTTCGGCTCCGTGCGACTCGACGATGACATCATCGGGCGCTTCACGTCCATGACGTTCACCCCGGACGGTGTGCTCCCACGCGGATCGTGCGTGGTCGTGGAGCTGACGCCGATCGTGACCGACGTCGCGGGGACGGCTGCGGAGCCTCGTCAGTGGGTCGTACGAACCGATCCTGCCGTCGAGGAGGGGTTCATCGAAGAGACCTTCGACACGCCGACGATGTTGGACGGCGCGCGATCGGGCGGCGTCTGGGGCGGTGGCGTCGCGTCGTTCTTGCGGCTCGGCGGTGACGGCCGGCACGGCGACTTCCTGCACACGCTCGGCGAACGCGATGGCGCGACCGACGAGTGGGTGTTCGATACGGATGAGCCGTGGGTCGGTGACTCGAGCGCGTACCTGCGTGCGGACGAGGCCGACGGGGAGTACCACTTCACGAGGTTCATCGTGCCGAGCGGCGTGACTGTGCGGTTCACGGGTTCCCATGCGCCGATCATTCACGTCCGCGGCGAGTGCTCGATTCGCGGGAACGTCGTATGCAGTGGCCGAGACGTCCAGCAGTACCTGGATCTGCGTAACCAGACGTCGAACCAGGTCGGACAGTCCGGTGGACAGCCGGGCCCCGGGGGCGGATTCGGCGGGGGCGGTGGCACCCAGTGCGACGGATTCGGTGCCGACCCCGACTTCGACGGCCAGAATGGTTCGAGCGTGATCGTGCGCGCGGGTCACGGCTACGCCGGGTTCGCGGCGGATACGGCCGGTCAGGGGAGCACGATCGAGCCGAGCGACGGTCAGTCCAGTTCGGTGATGAACCAACCCGGAACCGTCGGCGCGAGCAACGTCGCGAACGGCGGTGGCGGTGGTGGCTTCGTCACGCCAGGGGGCGAGGGATTCGTCGTCGAGGTCGGGCAGGTCACGGGCTGGCCGTTCATCGCCCAGATTCCGGTGGAGCTCGCGGCCGGTGGCGCGGCGTTGCCGATGCTTCCACCACTGGCAGCGTCGTCGCTCGACAACTTCCTGGTCGGAGGCTCTGGCGGTGGTGGTGGCGCATCGCATCCGTTTTTGGGCCCGAGCTTCCTGGCCGGTGCGGCGGGTGCCGGTGGTGGGGGAGCGATCGCCTTGCGAGTCGGCGGCGACTTCACGTTCTGGCCCTCGGCTTCGATCGAGGCGCGCGGTGGCTCGGCGTTCCGGCTCACCGAGGACGACGTGGAGAACAACGGGTACGCGTGCCCTGGCGGCGGGGGTGCCGGCGGGTCGGTGTTGATCCAGGTTCTCGACGAGAGCAGCGCTTCGCTGCGGGGCACGATCGACGTGCGCGGCGGCAGCGGAGGGGCGTTCATCTCGACGGACGATGGCATCCGCGGGCACGTCGAGGGTGGGGACGGCGGCGACGGGTTCGTCCGCGTCGAGACTCCGTCCGGCGTCGACTCCTCGAGTTGGGAGATCGCTGCCTTCCCGGCGGCGATTCCAGAGAGCGGTGGCGTGCTGACGGATGAAGACGCGCGCGGCGGCTTCATGAGCAAGTACTACTCCACGGGCCTCGCGGCACCGCCGCGCTTCAAGCGCTACGAAGTGCACGCGATCCTCGACGGGATTCCCGTGATCTACAGTGACGATCCTGTGCTCGGCGTCGCCGCGACGACCGGCGAAGCCGTGGAGTTCTTCGTGCAGGGGATCGCGTTCGATCCGTCGACCGGCGTGCCCGTGGCCGGCGCGGAGCCGACCGCGTGGTTCGGTCGCGTGAAGTCCAGCACGACCGAAGGCGCGTTCGCGGACGTCGCGCGGACTGGTTTCCGTTTCCAGGTCGTGGCGAACCACGAGTTCGCGAACACGATCGAGATCGACCGCGTGAGCGTCGTCTTCGATTTCTAGCCGGAATCGCTCACAGGATCGAGCTGTTCCCGAAGAACGAGAACACCTGGCCCGAGGCGAACGAGATCGAGAAGTCGTACTCCTCGCCTCGGACTTCGTCGAGCGGCCACGCAAAGTCGATACGCAGTGGGCGTCGACCGAGGATGTTGGACGAGCCGATGCGAATCCCGAAGCCGGCCGACGTGATCGAGTCGCTCATCGAGAGGCCGGTCCGCGTCGAGTGCACCCAGCCGGCGTCGAAGAAGCCGACAAGTCCGACGTGAAACGACAGGATCTCGACGGGCGTCATGATCCTGTCTTCGAGATTGAGCCGGACGAATCGGGATCCCGCGAACTCGCGCGCCGGGTAGCCGCGCAGCCCGTTGTCTTCGCCGAGCGTGAGCAGTGGTGGCAGATCCTGGGACTCGAACGCGGCGTCGAAGGTCACGCTCGCGGCGAGCGTCTGGCTCGGGAGTGACTGGTTGAACACGTGCAGCGCGCCGGAGCCGGACCAGCCCCGAGGGCGGTCACCATACCAACGCACGCTGCCGGACGCGGCGGCTGTCACGTAGGTGTCGTCCCAGGGCGAGAGAGCAGCGCGGAGGCCGGACGAGGCGAGCGGCTGGAACTGTGTCGATCGGCCGTCCTCCGCGCGCAGCACGGCACCCCCGCGGATGCTCCCGTCGACGCCGAGACGCAGGTCCTCGACGAAGTCGAGCGAATCGAGCTGGCGGACCTTCCGAAATTCGTCGACGCGATCGAACGAGGCGGACAGGCTCGCGGTCAGTGTGTCCGTGTCGCCCGGGACTCGGATGTCGGCGGCGCGCACGCCGCGCGCGGCCTCGTACTCCGTTCGTCCGATCCCGAAGCTGGCACCGAGCGTCTCCCGCTCCGAGATCGTGCCTTTCGCGAAGGTGAAGAAGCCGCTCGCCGACACGCTGTCCAGCGGAACGGACGCGACGGTATTGCCCCGTTCGAAGTAGTCGGCGTCCGATTCCGAGAAGCGCGCGTTGACGCCGTACGAGCGCGGATCCTCTCGGAACCAGAACGGGCGCCGGAAGTCGATCGAGCCGAACGGCCCCTCGTCCGTCGAGCCGCCGGACAACGAGAGCCGGTGTCGGCCGTCCCAGATCTGTGGATCGACGTAGCTCACGCTCGCGCGAGAGTCCTCGTCGTCGCGACGGAAGTCCGCGACCAGGGACTTGCCAGTGCCGAACAGGTTGAGCTCGCCGAGGGTGCCTTGGACTCGGGCTTCGCCTCCGACGAACGACAGCGTGCCGGCGGCGACCAGCGAGAAGCGGTCGCGCGTGTCGATGACCAGGTCGACCTCGTCGTCGCCGACGTCGACGAGGCTGGCCTCGGCCTCTCCGAACCAGCGAGTGCGACGCAACACGCGCTCGAGCTGCGCGACGTCGTCCTCGTCGATCGGCTCCCCGCGCTCGAACCACACGACGCGATCGACGACTTCGGTCTTCGTCGGCACGTGAAGGTAGTTGAGGACACGGTAGAACCAGTTGTCCGCTTCTTCTTGATCGAACACGTTGCGCGTCTCGATCGAGACGTCGCGCAGTCGTCGCTCCTGTGCTTCGGCCGCGACCGCGCACAAACACGCGATCGGCACTGCTCGTAGAAGTCGAAGGCGAAGCCGCAACGTGCGCACATCGTGCCGGCTCACCCTCGCGGGATCAACGCGCAGCCGACTACAGTGGTGTCCGATGAAGAACCTCATCAAGAACTTCCTCAAGGGCTGCGCGGTCATCGTTCCGGTCGCGGTGACGGCGTACGTGATCTGGTGGGTGTGCACCTCGCTCTACGAGCTGTTGCCGGGCGTGCTCGGCGTGCTCGTGGTCATTCTGGCCGTGCTGTCGATCGCGGTCATCGGTGCGTTCGCCGGGAACGTGATCGGCCGCAGGATCTTCAACCTGATGGATCGGGTGCTTTCGAAGATCCCTTTGGTCAAGTTCCTCTACACCACGGTCCGGGACATCCTGTCGGCGCTCGTGGGCGACAATCGCTCGTTCGAGAAGCCCGTCGTCGTCTCGCTGAGCGACGAGAAGGGATCTCCCAAGATGCTCGGTTTCGTGACCTGCGACAACCTCGCCGAGTACGGACTCGACGATCACGTCGCGGTCTACTTCCCGCAGAGCCTGAACTTCGCCGGCAACCTGCTGATGTTTCCGCGGCGGCGGGTCGAGCCGCTGCAGGTCGACCAGGCGAAGTTCATGGCGTTCGTCGTGTCGGGCGGCGTCGTGCAGCCCGGTGCGTGACGATCAGACACCGAACTGGACGGTGAGCCGGTCGCTCAGCGAGACCGGCAGCGGATGCGGGGCGCCGGGGTCGAGCAAGACCATCTGGAAGGCGACTCCGAGCCCGATCATCACGCTGACGTCGGGCACGCCGACCTCGACGTCGAGTCGGCCCGTGGCGTCGGTCACCAGGTCGACCGTGCCGAACGGCGTCACGAGGAAGCGGCAGCCCGTGAGGCCGAGGATGTCGAGTGGCGTATCGCTCGGCGTGCCGAAGTAGAGCTGCGTCAGCGCGTCGGGGGCGGCGGCGCGCAGGGTCATCGTCGAGACTTCGCCGAGCAGCGCGGTGCCGCGCCAGCCGATCGACGGCATGCGGCCACCGGCGCCGAGGCAACCGACGCCATCGACGCGGTCGGTCGGGTGAGAGCGGCCGGGCCCATCGAAGTTCCATCCGCCGTCGTCGCGGGAGCCGATGATGACGTTGCTGAAACCGTCGCCGTCGAGATCGCCGACGAGCGCGGCGGGGGAACCGAAGTAGGCGCTAGGTGTCGTGCGGAAGAACGTCTCGATCTCCTCGCCGTTCCGGCCCGAATGGATCGTGACGCCACCCTGCTGTGCGGACGTGTCGTCGACGAGAAAGTCGCGGTAGCCGTCGCCGTCGAAGTCCGGGCCGGCGCGGGGCACGGCGATCGCGATCCCCGGAATCGAATAGATAACGCTGCCGTCGACGCCTGAATACACGACCAAGTCACCGTCACCGCCGACCGCCACATCGTCGAAGCCGTCGTCATCGATGTCGCCAAGGCCCGCCGCGTGCGTGATCCAGTCTTCGACAGCGGTGAACGTGTGCAGCGTGCTTCCGTCGGTGCCGGAGACCACGTGAAGATTCCCCGTTGCGGTACCGATCGCGAGGTCGGAGACACCGTCGTTGTCGACGTCTCCGACGTTCTCCAACGTTCCTCCGAATCTCTCGAGGGGGGCGCTGCCCTGCAGTTGCCAGAGCAGCGATCCGTCGATGCCGGAGCGGCACTCGACGTAGCCCGTGGCGTTGCCGAGTCCCTCGTTGGCGCCGATTGCGTAGTCTGCGCGGCCGTCGGCGTTGACGTCGTCGAGCATGGCGACGCCGGCTCCGAGCAGATCGCCGGGGTTGCCCGTGTGGGTGCGCAAGATCGCGCCGGTGCTCGTCGAGAGCAGGCGCACGATGCCCTCGCCTTGGCCGAAATAGGAACCGATGATCACGTCATCGATGGAATCGCCGTCGATGTCCTGGCCCGAATCCAGCGTGAGTGAGGCCAGCGACTCGAACGGTCCCCACGAGCGAATCAGCGAACCGTCGGCGCCGGCAATTGCCCGCACGTGCGTTTCGTCGAAGTCGGCGTTGGCCATGACGAAGTCCGGCACCGCATCGGCGTCGAATCCGCCTCGGCCGATCTCCGCGCTGATGTACCATTCCGTCGAAGCGAGACCGGGCACCCGTTCGCCGCGGTCGGGTTGACCGGGGTACGCGCGGATCCGGCGGAGTGCCGTCACTGGATCGGTCTGCACGACGAGCACGTCGTCCAGGCCATTCCCATCGAGATCGAGTCCCGCCGCGAGTTGAACGACCGACGCCGCCGTGAAGTCGTCGGCCGAGACCGGGATCCCGAATTCTGTGGACGGGTCGGCCAGCGAGTGCAGGCTCACGGTTGGATAGAACGACGAGACGGCGATGTCGGGTCGCCCGTCGCCGTTGAAATCACCGGCGTAGGACGCGAACGCACCGAGATTCGCGGTGGACGTATCGCCCTGCACGTCGAGCAGGATCGCTCCGGTGGCGCCGGAATAGACGCGGGCCAGACCCGCCGTCAGCGGCGGTGTGCCGTTCGCGCGGAACGTCGTCACGAGCACGTCGGCGTGGCCGTCGCCGTCGAAGTCCCCGGCCGTGTCGAGGCCCCAGCCGAGGCGGTCGTCCGGGGTGTCTCCTTCGAAGCGGTGAAGCCGCGTCCCGTCGGCCCCCGAGTAGACCTCGACCGAGCCCGCTTCGACTCCGTTGTCACTGTCGAAGGTTGCGGAGACCGCGAAGTCGTCGTGGCCGTCGTCGTTGGTGTCGCCGACGAACGCCACGCGATGTCCGAACCAGTCGCTGATGTCGTCACCGTCGATCGCGAAGAGCTGAGTCCCGTCGACGCCGGAGTAGACGTAGGCCCGTCCCGCGCCGACGTTCGTCGCGGGTGCGCCGACGATCACATCCGGGAAGCCGTCACCGTTCGCGTCACCGGCGCCGCCGACGCCTGTGCCGAATTCGTCACCCGGATTCGGCGAGGTGAATCCGTGGAGGACCGAGCCGTCCTCGCCGGAGACGACCCACGCGGCACCGGCCGCACCGATGACCACGTCCGGGGTGCCGTCACGGTTCACGTCTCCCGCGGCTTCGACGGAGCGACCGGTCGACGACTGGGTGCTCGGGAATGACCAGAGCACTTTCCCTGTCCGACCGGAATACATGTAGACGATTCGTTGATTCCCCGGCGCGCCGACCGCGAAGTCGTCGGCCAGGTCCCCGTCGATGTCGCCGATCATCGCGATCGCGTCGCCGAAGCCGGTTTCTGGCGCCACTTGTGGGAGCTCGTAGAGCATGTCGTAGGACTGCGCGGTCGCGGTCGCCGCGAACGCCAGCAGGAGTGGGCTGTGGATGAATCTCATGGTCTTCCCCGGGATCGAGATCGTATGTAGACGAAGCGATGGCGGCGTCGTGCGCGTCGATCGTGATACGCTCCACGCCGATGACGGACGAATCCAAGCTCGGTGTCACCGTTCAGCTGTGCATCCGCGCGCGGCGCGGTGACCAACAAGCGCTCGCCGAGCTGTACGAGCGCCACTTCGGCCGCGTGCGCCGCAGTGCTGCGTTGCGCATGGGCCGGCGGCTCAAGCAGTGTGAACAGGACATCGACGATGTCGTGCACGACGCGTTTGCGGACGTCCTGCGGAGACTGCAGGAGGGCGAGCTCGAAGGGCTCGAGACGGACGGCGCGTTCCGCAACTATCTCGCGACGGTCGTGCTCAACGAGATCCGCGCGAAGGCGCGTCGCGCCGATACCCAGAAGCGCGGCCAGGGCCGCGAGCGACTGTGGACGGACAGCTCCGACAGCTCGATGTCCGAGCTCTGCCAGGCGACGAACATTCCGCGCCCGAGCGAGGTCGCGCGCGTGCGCGAGATCGAGGAGCACGTCGAGGCCGCGATGCTTCGGCTCAGCGACCGATACCGGCGCGTGCTCGACCTCGTCTATCACTGCGGGATGACTCCTGCCGAGATCGCGGCGGCTGGTCTCCTCGACGGCGAATCGAAGCCGGAGGCGATTCGCCTCATTCTGTTCCGCGCGCGCCAGCAGCTGCACGAGTCGGCGCGGGACCTGCTGGACGAGTGAGCGCCTACTCGAGATGGCGCTCACTCGAGGATGACGCCGACGGCGTTGGTCAGCTCGAAGACCGAGCCGTTGGTCAGCGCCTGGAGCGTGACGCCGAGGCCGGCGTTGCCGGCGGCGGGCGGGATCGGAATCGACAGTGAGAACTGGCCCGTGCCGTCGATCGATCCCGACAGGATCGGGGCGAGCGTCGGCAGATGGATCCAGAACGCGCCGAACGGCGGAACCGCGAGGCGCTGTCCCGGCAAGCCGATGAAGATGCCGAAGACGTCACCCGGTTCCGACTGAAGGCCGACGTCGAGTGTCCCGGATTCGAAGTCGGCCGAGAACAGCGCCATGTCGCGCTCGACGATCGACGCCATGTTGAACGCCGGGCTGTTGAGCGAGACGTCGGGATCGATCTCGAGCGTCGTGTTGCCCTGGCCGTTGATCGCGTGCGCGACGAACGTGCCGAAAATGTAGGTGCCGCCGAAGATCGTCGCGTTCGCGTCGCCGCGGACGATGAAGTGCGACTGCCATCCTCGTAGGCCGTCGGCGGCGGGCGCATGGCCACCACCCTCACTGCCGGCGATCACGCACTGGTTGAGTTCGACGGTCGAGTTGTCCGCCTGCACTCCGGGCGAGATCGGCCCGAAGTCGTACGCCAAGAACGACGAGTGCGACGCGGTCACCGTCGAGTCGGTGCACGTCATCATCGCGCGGACGAGCGAGTCGTGAACCGAAACGGAGGCACACTGCGTGAGCGCGAGTCCGCCCCCGGGCGTCGCGGCTTCGATCGTGATGCTGTCGAACACGAGTTGCCCGGCACACGATGTCGCCTCGACGCCGGCGGCGCCGAACAGCGGCGACGTGCCGTTGAACGTGATGTCGCGGATCGTCAGCGTCTGGCCGGCGCCGATTCCCGAGATTTGCATCGCCGGGCCACCGAAGCTCTGAGAGACCGTCGCGCCGGTTTCCCCTAGGACGCGGATGGCCTTGTCGATCAGCGTGGTCGAGTAGTCGCCGCTGCGGACGCGGATCGTGTCGCCGTTCGTCGCGGCCGCGACGGCCGCCGGGAGGTCCGTGAAGTCGGTGCCCGGTCCGTTGAACTCATCGACGACCCAGGTCGTCTGGGCCCGGACCTGGGCGAGGGGGGCGAACGGGGCGAGGACGAGGAGGAACGCTGCCGTCTTGGTGTGCTGCATTTGCGTGGATTCCCGAATGAGAGCGAGGGTTGAACCAGCATCGAGCGTGCCAGCCCGGACGAGAATCGCCCGGGTCGCGCATCTTGCGATCATACCTCGACTTGGGGCGTTCGGGTCGATGGCACCGCCGGTTGGCCGTCCGGAATCCGCCGGGGATCCGTCCGTTCTCCGTCGCCGGGCTAGACAATTCAGACATTTCAGTCGATACTGAAATATATGAACATGACGCCGGCAGTCGAGCGGTTCGTGCAGCACTGGGGAGAGATGGGCCCGCGGTGGGGCGTCAACCGGAGCGTCGCTCAGGTGCACGCCCTGCTCTACCTGGCTCCGGAACCGGTGCCGGCCGAGGACATCGCGGAGGCACTCGGCATCGCGCGTTCCAACGTCAGCATGTGCCTGAAGGAGCTGCAGGGGTGGGGCATCATCCGGGTCACGCGCAACCGCGGCGATCGACGCGACCACTTCGCGAGCCTGCAGGACGTGTGGGAGCTGTTCCGCGTCGTGCTCGACGAACGGAAGAAGCGGGAAGTCGATCCGACGCTCCAGGTGTTGCGCGAATGCCTCGAACTCGCCGACAAGGGCCGCGGCGCGACCAACGAGATCGTGGCGACGCGACTCCGCGCGATGTCGGGCTTCTTCGATACGGCCTCGGCGTGGTACCACCACGTCCGGGCGCTGCCGCTGCCTGCCCTGAAGGCGTTTCTCAAGACCGGGGCCAAGCTCCGGGGATGGTTGGCGAGATCATGACGCGTGGATTCGTGTGCTACGACGCGCGCTGCCCGATGTGCGCGCGGTTCGCACGCCGGCTCGGCGGCTTCGTTCGGCGGCGAGGTTTCCGGCTCGTGCCGCTGCAGCGGTCGTGGGTGCAGCGGCGACTCGACGCGGATCCGAAACCGGTGCTCGACGAGATCCAGCTGCTCCTCGAGGACGGGCGCAGGCTGGGCGGCGTCGATGCGTTGCTCTACCTCGGGCGTCGCGTCTGGTGGGCGTGGCCGGTGGCGGTCGTGCTCGGCTTGCCGGGGCTGCGCGGTCTGACGCGCCGCGCGTATGCCTGGGTCGCTCGCCATCGAATGGGAATCTCGCAGTTCTGCGGTCTCGATGCCTGCCGGAGGACGGTGTGATCACGACTCCGTGGGTTTGGACGTGGGGCCTGGCCCTCGCGGTGATCGCCGTCGCGAAGGTCGTGATCGGCCGCGAGTATGGTCGCGTCTCGCTGCAGTGGTGGGGGTGGCCGGGAATGAACCCCGAGCAGTTCCACGCGGAGCCGGTCCTTGCGCCCGCCGCGGACGAGGTCGAGCGCACCGCCCTGTACATGGCGATCGGTGCGCTGCTGCTATGGGGCGTCGTTCCGGCGTGCGGACATGACCACGTTGCCGCGTTGCTCGGTGCTGTCGGACTCGCTCTGCTGCTCCACTTCGGCGTCGCACGGCTCGTGTCGATCTACTGGCGTGCGCGCGGCCACGACGCGCGGCCGCTGTTCGACCGACCGTTCGCCGCGCGTTCGCTCGGTGAGTTCTGGGGCCGCCGGTGGAATCGTGCGTTCAGCGATGCCGCCCAGCGCTGGATCTTCCGTCCGCTCGCGCCTCGCGTCGGCGTGCGGTGGGCGAGCGCCGCGGTGTTCGTCGCGTCGGGCCTTGGCCACGACCTGTTGCTGTCGGTGCCAGCCGGCGGGTGGATCGGCAGCTGCACGGTCTACTTCGTCCTGCAGTGGTGCGGGCTGGTCCTGGAACGCGCCTGGCGGCGCACGCGCTGGCTGACCCTCGCCTTCGTGATCCTGCCGGCGCCGCTGCTGTTCCATCCGCCCCTGCTCGAGCGCGTCGTCTTGCCGTTCCTTCAGGTGATCGGAGCCGTGTCATGAGCGAATGTCTGTTCGTCGCCGGGTTGCTGCACTTCTTCGTGCTCATCGCTTCGGCGCTCGTGCCGCAGGTTCTGGATTGGCGGCGCGACCTCGCGCAGCTGCACCCGCTGACTCGCAAGATGATCTGGGTGCACGGCATCTACATCGTGTTCGTGATCGTCGGATTCGGTGTCGTTGCGACGTGGCACGCGGATGCGCTCGCAGGTGGGACCCCGCTCGCGCGCACCGTGTGCGCGGCCATCGCCCTGTTCTGGGGTTCGCGGCTGCTGCTGCAGTACGGCGTCCTCGGTGCGTCGTCGCTGCTCGAGAAGTGGTGGCTGCGCTTGGGATACCACGGGCTGACCGTGACGTTCGGCTACTTCACTTTTGTGTTCGGGTGGGCGGCGCTGTGATCTGGGTGCTCTACGGCTGCGCGTCGATGCAGGTCGTGATCGCGGCGCTGAACCTCGCGCTGCCGCGAATCCTCGGTTGGCAGGCGGCGATCGCCGCGATGCCGCTGCTCGTTCGCGAAGTGTTCCACGTCCACTCGTGGTTCATCTCCGCGACGCTCGTGATCTTCGCCGTGCTCACGTTCGCGTGTGCGGACGCGATGACGCGGGGTGATACCGAGGCCGCGATGATCGCGTGGTGTGTCGCCGCGTTCTGGGCGCTGCGGGTCGCGATCCAGCTGTTCTACTACAGCGGTTCGCATCATCACGGGCGCCGCTTCGAGACGTTCGTGCACTGGGCGCTTCTGCTGGTGTACGGCGGCATGGCGGCGTCGTACGCAATCGCGGTGAGCTGACTACCCGCGTGGTGGTGCGTCGGCGAGCGCCTGCCGCAGGATCGCGAGCGCTTCCGCGGCATGGTCGTGCAGCTCGATTCCGGCGAGCGAGTTCTTCTCCATCGGGTCGCGATGCAGGTCGAAGAAGCGACCGTCGTCGTAGAGTTTGAAACGCGTGTTGCGCACGAATCGAACCGGCCTCGACTTCGGCCGGGTCTTGGGGCGCGCGTGGTACCAGCAGTGGATAGCGGTGCGTGGCGTTCCGCGTTCGCCGAGTAGCTGCGGCGCGAAGCTCACGCCATCGCACCCCGCATCGCCAATGGTCGTGGCGCCGGTCAGTTCACACAGCGTCGGGATGAAGTCGGCGAAGTCGACGAGGTCGTTGCAGACGAACCCGCCGCGAATGCGCCCCGGCCAGCACGCGACGAGCGGGACGTGCGTGCCGGTGTCGAGAGTCGAGTTCTTGCCCCCGGCCACGTCCTTGCCACGTTGTCGTGAACGGATCTTGCGGTGCGTCCCGTTGTCCGCCGTGAAGAGGATCAGCGTGTCGTCGGCGAGCCCGAGCTTTTCGACGTGCGCGCGAATGCGACCGACGAGAGCGTCCATGTAGGAGACCATCGCTCCGAAGTGCTTCGGGTCGTTCTTGGCCGTGCGATCCGGCGAGTCCGGCGTCGGCACGAACGGCGAGTGCACGAGCGCCATCGGGTAGTAGCAGAAGAACGGCTCGTTCCGATGCCGCTCCATGAACTCGAGCAGGAACTCGGTGTATCGGTCCGGGCCGTACACGTCACGGTCCTCCTTCACGAGCTCACCGTTGCGTTCGTAGGTCGGTCCCCAGAATCGGCTGCCGAGTTTCTCGACTTGCCACAGGCAGTGTTCGTCGAAGCCCGCTTCCTCCGGGCGTGTGCCGGAACCCCGCACGGGCGGCTTGTAGTGTTCGGCCGCGAGCAGCTGCCACTTGCCCGCGATCGCGGTCGCGTAGCCGGCCTGCTGGAACACGTGTCCAAACGTCGGCTCGCCGCGGCGCAGGACCGAGAACGCGTCGTAGTTGCGCGCGTTGCTCTTGCCGGTCATCAGCTTGACGCGCGTCGGTGTGCACAGCGGCTGGCTGTGGCACTGCGTGAAACGCAGCCCTTCCGCGGCCATTCGATCGATGTTGGGCGTCGCGTAGGACTCGCTGCCGTAGCACGAGAAGCCCTCGACGCCGACGTCGTCGGCCATGATCAGGATCACGTTCGGCGGGCGGCTGGTGGAAGGGGTCGCGCACGCGGTGAGCAACAGGAGGGCGGACAGCGAGCGAAGCATGGAGACAGTCTAGGCCGCAGCAGGGCCCGATCCCACGCGACGGATTCGTACTCGCAATCCCGACCGTCGTCGGCCAGAGTGCCGACCGTGATTCGCCGAGAGACCGCTCTCGTCTACGCGATGTTCGCCGCCGGGCTCGCGCTCGGTCTCGTCATGGCCCTGCGTAGCCAGGCGAGCGTCGATCAGGTGCGCTTTCTCGTGCTCGGTTGGCACTTCGCCGAGCTGGGAGAGCTACTGCCGTTCGGCACGGGCATGTCGCGGGGAGGGCTCGTGCCGGGCTCCGCGTCCGGGCTGCTCGTCGGTGCGCCCCTGAAGATCTGGGGCGACTATCGCTCGGCGAGCCTCGTCACGCTGGCGATGCACGCGGTCGCGTTCCTGCTGCTCGACTCCGTCGTCAAGCGCTGCCTCGGTGCGCGCGGCCGCGTCTTGTTCGCCGCCGTCTACTGGCTCAACCCGTGGCGGATCTACTACGGGTCGCACCTCTGGAACCCGAACTGGATGTTCTGGTTCGGCGCGTTCCACCTCTGGACGTGCTACCACATGCGCGAGCGGCGCTCGTTTTGGTTGTCGACACTACAGGTGCTCTCGGTCGGCATCGCGTTCCAGCTGCATGGCTCCTTCCTGACCCTGGCGGTGATCTCCGTACTCCTGTGGTGGCGCGGCTACCTCCGCGTGCACTGGCTCGGGATCGCGGTCGGCGTCGGCCTGTCGCTTGCGAGCCTGATCCCCTGGATGATCGCGTCCGAGGCGCGGCCGGAGATCCTCCCGATGCACGGCGGTACGATCGGTCGCGGATTCCTCTTCGCCTACCCGTTGCTCAAGGGGCTGAGCTACCTGTGCTTCCGCTTCCCGTCGCTCTACACCGACCGACACACGCTGCGGTACGACTTCACGCCGGAGTTCGGCGCGGCTGCCGATGCGTGGATGGCTCCGACTATGGAGACCGTCGTCGTGCTCGCGAAGGCCACGGTCGTGTTTGCCATACTCGCACAGTGGTGGTTCTGGCGCACAGGGGGGCGCGCCGGCTTCGCACGTCGGGAAGACGCCGCGGACGAACGCACGTGGTTGCTCGGCGCGGCGCGGTGGGGGTTCGTCGGGTCCGCCGTCACGTTCGGCCTGAGCCCGACGACGATCATGAGCTACCAGGTGTTCATCGTGTTCCACCTCGCGGTGCTGCCGCTCGTGTTCTGGCTCGAGCAGCTGCGACTCGACACGCGTGTGCGGCGCGGGATCGCAGGAGCGGTTGCTGCGATCACGGTCGTCACGATGTTCGCGCAGTGCCTGGCCGCGCCGATGTATCGGAGTGGCGGCCGCGACGAAGTCTTCGTGAAGCTGCAGCACGAACATCCGCTGCCGGACGACGTCGGTCTCACCGGGCGCGTGCGCGTCGAGATCGATCCTGAGTGGGGGACGCCGCTCGATCCGTACGAGTACGCGCGGAGTCGGGACTCACGGGAGTAGTCGTTGCGAAGGGGGCGCGGGAGCGGGCACGGACGGGCTACGGGTCACCACCGCGCAGGCGCAGGCGCACGCGCAGCACGGGTCCGACCAGAAGCTCGCTCCCGCGGCTCGAGAGTCACGGCCCCGCGCCCGCTTCCCGATCCATGAAACGTGAGGAGAAGCAAGGAAAACGAGCCCGGGTGCCGGCTCATCAGTCTGTCCCTATCGCGTTTCTGTGCTCGTCTGACGAGCGCAGCGCCCGGTCTCGAAGGATGTGGCTTACTCGGAAGTCGCGTCGTCAGGACACAGAGGCAACGCGGGGGTCCGATCGCTCACGCCCACTCTCATGTAGTTCGAGAAACGCCGAGTAGTCGCGGCGATTTGAAAGTTTTGTCGTCCGCGCCGTGCGTCGTTCGGTCCGTACACACTCAAACCTCCTCGCGCGAAGGCTGGCCCGCACAACCAAGTCACTGTGTTTCTTGTCGGCCGGCCCCAGCGCGTGGGGGTCTGAATGTCCTAGCAAACTCATTCCCAGAAACGGCTTACTCGTAGTTCCGACTCACGCCCGCGTGCCCCAAGTTCAAGTATTGAGGTGTAGATCGGGTTGACACTCGACGTGTGCCGGAGGGTGCGATCACCGCTTCCAACCCTACAAGCGACAACACGGGCTGGTTCCGCAGGCGAATTCTGAGAAAAAGTGTCGATGGAGCTCCGGACCCACATCCTGCCTCTGCCGCTGCGTCACCGTTTCACGATCGCGCACGGCAGCTTCACCGAGCGAGAGAACTTCTTCGTCGAGCTGTCGGACGGCACGCATCGCGGATACGGCGAGAGCTCGGCCGTCACGTACTACGACGTGGACGTGCGTCGCATGCAGGCGCGAATCGAGTCGCTGCGCGACCGGATCGAAGCCTGGGACGGTGAGGATCCGGAGGCGTTCTGGGATTCGATGCTCGACGTGCTCGGCGACGACCGGTTCACCTTGTGTGCGCTCGACCAGGCGGCTTGGGATCTCTGGGGGAAGCGACAGGGGCTCCCGGTGTGGAAGGCGTGGGGGCTGTCGATCGACACCTGCCCGCCGTCCGACTACACGATCGGCATCGCCGAGATCGACGAGATGGTCGAGAAGCTGGAAGAGTTTCCGAGTTTCCCGGTCTACAAGATCAAGCTTGGCACGGACCACGACCTCGAGATCGTCCGGGCGCTGCGCGAGCACACCGATGCCGCGTTCCGGATCGATGCGAACACGGCGTGGACTGCAGAGCAAACGGTCGCGAACAGCGGGCCGCTGAAAGAACTCGGCGTCGAGTTCCTCGAGCAGCCGCTGAAGGCCGACGACTGGGAGGGCATGAAGCTCGTGTTCGCGGAATCCGAGCTGCCCGTGATCGCCGACGAGAGCTGCCTCGTCGAGGCCGACGTCGAACGCTGCCACGGCTCGTTCCACGGGGTCAACGTGAAGCTGACCAAGGCCGGAGGGCTGACACCCGGCAAGCGCATGGTCCAGCGGGCCAAGGAACTCGGCATGAAGGCGATGGTGGGGTGCATGACCGAGACCACCGTCGGGATCTCGGCGATCGGTCAGCTCGCGCCGCTGCTCGACTACGTCGACATGGATGGGGCGCTTCTGCTCGCGACGGACGTCGCGGACGGCGTCCGGGTCGTCGACGGCGACGTCGTGTTCCCGGAGACGCCCGGCACCGGGGTGACCTGGACCCGGGAGTAGGGCGAAATCGAGCCGCCCCGCTGCGCCCGGGCGAGCTTTCGGCTACTTTTCGGCCACTGAACCGGCACCCGAGCGGGGCCGTTCCGACCCCCGACCCTCGATGCGCGCCCGTACGATCCTCGGCTCCACCGCTCTCCACGCGACGATCGCGTGTGGGCTCGGCGTCTGGGTGGGTGCTTTCGCCGGATCGAATCCGCGCCCCGACGTGACGTTCGGCATCGCCTACGAGCCGATGGTGACCTACGTCGAGCGCGAGATGCCGGACGAGCCGGTCGAGGACCAGCGGGTCGAAGCCGATCCGCCGATGCCGGAACCGCCGGCGCCGCTGCCGCGGGAGTCCGAGTTCGAGGCGCCGGATGCGCCGGAGATGTCCGAGGAGCTGCGGACCGAGACCGCTCCGGACGCCGAGCTGCTCGTGCGGATCCGGCCCGAGAAGGAACAGCCGGTCGAGGCCAAGCCGCCCGAACCGGTCGCGCCATCCGCGCCGGCGTTCGTCGAGGCCCGTGCCCGCGACGACCGGAACGCACCTCCGTCCTATCCCCGCAAGTCGGTCCGGCGCGGCGAGTCCGGCGAGGTGATCCTGCTGCTTTCGATCGACGCGTTCGGCAAGGTCACCGACGTGACGCTCGACACGGGCTGCGGCTACCCGCGGTTGCACCAGGCCGCGATCGCGGCCGCGCGCGAATGGGTGTTCGACCCGGCGCGCGAAGACGGCGTCGCGGTGGCGTCGACGAAGCGCGTACCGGTCGAGTTTCGGATCGAGTAGGTTCAGCCGAGCGGCAACCGCAGCTCGAATCGCGCACCGCTCTCCGAGCCGTCGAGCGTCACGTCTCCGCCGTGCACCCGTGCGATCCAGCGCACGACCGGCAGCCCCAGCCCCGCCCCCGGGATCCGCCGTGCGCCGGTCTCCGGCCCGCGGAAGAACCGCTCGAAGACCTGCTCCCGCCGCGCGGCCGGGATCCCGGGCCCGTCGTCTGCGACGCTGACCTCGGCGCCGGCGCCATCGCGCCTGACCCCGATCCGGATCGCGCCACCCGCGACCGAGTGGACTGCGGCGTTCTCGAGCAGGTTGTCGATCGCGCGCTCGAGCAGCATCGGGTCGCCGCGCACGATCACGTCGTCGTCGACGTCCAGGACGAACTCGCGTTCGGGGTGGCGCGACTGCAGCTGGACGACGCGTTCGGAAACGAGTGCGCCGGCGTCGACGGATTCGAAGTGGCGCTGCGTCGCTTTGGAGCCGAGCACGAGCAGGGACGTGACGAGGCGCTGCAGGCCCTCGACCTCTGCCAGCGCGGTTTCGATCGTGCGTCGATACTCACGGTCGGAGCGGTCGCGGCGCAGCGCGACCTCGAGTTCTCCCTGGAGCACGGTCAGCGGAGTGCGCAGCTCGTGCGACGTCTCGAGGGCGGCCTCGGTCTCCTGCATGGTCGCGCGACGGCCGAATTGCCAGACCGCGACGCCGAGGCACGCGAAGCCCAGGGCCCAGAGGGCGAGCAGCAAGGCTCCCGGCTGGCCGCCGCCGAGTCCGCCGAGCAGCACGCGCGGTCGGTCGTCCTGGTCAAGCGGGAAGCTCCACGAGCAGCGCGCCGGATCGAGCACGGTCTCCAGGTCGTCGCTCCGATCCCCGATGGTCATGAGGTCGGCGCGGAGCTCGCCGTTCGCGACGTCGCAGCGCACCAGCACGTGTTCGGCGTCGAGCCCCTGGGCCGGCGCCGAGGCGTGCACGAAGCGATGGAGCTGGCGACTGCCCGCGTCGCCGCGCTTGCGCGGTAGCAACACGGCTTCGAGGACGTTGACGCTCGGTCCGTCTTCGCCCGGCGAGAACCACACGCGGCGCTCGCCGAACGGCAGCACGAACGAGTGGTCGGTCAGGTTCGACAGTTCCCCAGTTTCGTCCGCGAACATCATCGTCACGACGCTTTCGGCCTGGAAGCGCCCGCCGCGTAGTCGGATCGAAGGCGCGTCACCGCGAGAACCACGCAGGAGGTCGGGCGGTACGCGTAGGTGGATCGGCGCCTCCATCGCGCCGTCGACGACTTCCTCGTCGCGCGTGCACCAACCGCGCATGGTGGGGCCCGTCGCGCCCTTCGGGAGGTCGTAGACCGCGATACGCGTAGCCGAGTCCGTGAGTTCGCCGCGCGTACGTTCGAAGTCGAGCTCAGCGTTCGGCTTCGCGGCGATGCCGTGTGCAGTCGAAGCCAGAGCCGAGATCTGGTTGCGAATCGTATGGCCGAGCTCCTCCGCCGCGATGCGGTTGCGCAAGGCCTGGTCGGTGTGCTGGAGCTGCCACAGCGACCACGCGCTCCCGACGAACAACAGGACGATCGCGAGCCATGCGAGTGCGCGCGCGTTCATGAAGGATCTCCGATCGTGTAACCCTCGCCGCGGACGGTCCGGATCAGTCCTGGCGTACCGAGCTTGCGGCGCAGGTAGCCGACGTAGACGTCGACGATGTTCGTCGAAGGGTCGAAGTCGAGGTCGAACACGTCACGCAAGATCTGGCTGCGCGACAGCACCGCGTCGCGATGCTCCGTCAGCGACTGCAGCAGCGAGAACTCGCGCGGGCTCAGATGCAGCGCGCGATCCCCGCGGCGCGCCTTCCGTGTGCGGAGATCGATCACGACGTCGGCGATGCGGAGTTCTCCACCGGAGCCGCGCTGGGCCCGTCGATGCAATGCTCGGAGTCGCGCGAGCAGCTCGCGGAACTCGAACGGCTTGGCGAGATAGTCGTCCGCGCCGAGATCGAGGCCGCGCACCCGATCGTCGATCGCGCCGCGTGCGGTCAACAGCAGCACCGGCGTCTCGCATCCGGCCTCACGCGCTTGCGCGAGCACGTCGAAGCCGCTCATCGTCGGGAGCATCACGTCGAGCACGCAGGTGTCCGGCGGATCGTCGAGCAGGCGCTGCAGCCCCGGCGGGCCGTCGGCCTCGGCGGTGATCCGGCAGCCCTCCTCCTCGAGCCCCTGGCGTAGGAAGCGCGTGATGCGTTCGTTGTCCTCGACGATCAGTACGTGCACGGGCGTTCGATGGGTGAAGGCGTCGAATGCTCCTGGCATTCGCAATCCATTGTCCGGTCTCGCGTTCTGTGTGCGGCGAACATGAGAGCATTCTCATCGTGCCGAACGGAGTTTCGGTGTGGCGAGGCTCGTCAGGTCTCGCGTCCACCGGATACTTCCCCCGATAGCCATGCGGAATCTGCTCCTGATCGCTCTCCTTCTCGTCGCCGCGACCGGCCTCGTTCTCTGGGCCCCCTGGGATGCTTCGGCCGGGCCTGCGCCGATGGTGGCCACGGACCCCGTGGTCGCGTCGGCGGAGGACCCGGACGCCGCCGTGGCGGACGCTACGCCCGGCGCGGGCCAGGCGAGCGACGCCGGAGGCGAGCGAGTCGAGGTCGCGACCGCGCCCGAGGCGCCGTCGTCGACCGGGCTCGTGCGCGGCCGTGCCGTCGACGAAGCCGGACGTCCGATCGCCGGCGCCCGCGTCGTGCTCGGCAAGCAGCTGCGGTGGTTCGACGACTCGTGGTTCCTCGACCCGAAGGCGCCGCTGCCGCCGACCCTGATGAAGGCCACCGAAGTCGAGACGGACGCCGACGGCAGGTTCGAGGTTGCCCCGCCGTCGACGGACGACCCGACGACCGTGGTGCTCGTCGACGGCCGCCACGCGCTCCAGCGCGAGGAGGCGGTGGCGACGGCGGGCGAGGTCGTCGATCTCGGCGACATCACGATGCCGCTCGGCGTCGTCGTCGAGGGGCGCGTGATCGATGACGCCGGTCAGCCGGTTGCGGACGCGAAGCTGAGCGTGCCGAACGGGTTCGGCATCGTCGTCGTCGAAGGTGGCGACGCCGTGCGCGGCGCGCGCTCGCGTGTCGACGGAACGTTCTCCGTTCTGCTGGCGGAGGCCGGAGAATTCGAGCTGATCGCGGACCATCCCGACTTCGCGAAGGGTCGAGGAAACGGCACGGCCGGTCGCCGCGGCGACGTCGTGACCGGTGTCATAATTCGCATGGGTGCGACCGCGGACATCGCGGGTGTCGTGACCGGGCTCCCGTCCGGTGGCGCGACGATCGAAGTGCGGGCCGCCAAGCTCGAGGCCGAGCGCCGCAGGCCGGTCGACGGCGTCGAGATCGACTTCACGATGCCGCTGCGCTTCGCGCAGGATCGCGCGAAGGTCGCGAAGGACGGCTCGTTCCGGATCAAGGGCCTCGAGCGAGGTACGGGGTACCGCATCGCGGCGTTCGACGTCAGCGATGGGGGGTGGCGCGGGACGCGCGTCAGTGACGTGCTCGAGACGCAGAGTGGTGACACCAATGCCCGAGTCGCGTTCGCGAGCGGCGTGCGGATCGTGTTCGACGCGGTCGATGCGTCGACCGGCGCCGCGCTCGGGAAGCTCCGCGCGAACGCGCGAGTCGACGAAGGCAACGACCTGCCGGGCATGGTCGTCGATTTGCTCGACTCCGACTCGGACCTCGAGGCGGGTAGCGACGGTCGCTTCCGCGTCGAACCGATTCGGCCGGGGCCGAATGACAGAACGTTCTCGCTGTCGATCGAGGCCAAGGGCTTCGCAGCGTGGAAGCGGGAGAAGATCGCAATCCCCGCCTCTGCGGAGCTGGATCTCGGTCGTATCGAGTTGCAGCCGGCACCGACGCTGCGCGTGCGCATCGTCGATGCCGAAGGTGAGCCCGTCGCGAAGGCGCGCGTGCGTTTCCAGGAGACCGAGCACGAGCGTGTGGGACGCTCGGGGATGGTCATGCGGACCGCAACCGTCGGCTTCACGTCTTCGGTCGATGGCGAGGACGTGCCATTCTCGATCGGAGGTGACGGCCGGTTGTCCGGTCGCACCGACGAGAACGGCGAAGCCGTGCTGACGCTGGAGCCCGGCATGAAGGGCACGGTGCGCGCGATGCACGCGAAGTTCGCGCCGCGCACGAGCGAAGAGCTCGAGGCGCCGGTGCGCGGCGAGTTCGGACACGAACTCACGCTCGGGGCCGGTGGCGCAATCGTCGTCAAGGTCGTCGACCAAGACGGTGAGGTCGTCGCCGGCGCGAACCTGAGCTGCAACCAGGTGGGTGGTCCGCCGTCGTTCGGCGGGAACGCGAAGGAGACCGACAAGAACGGCATCGTGCGGTTCGAGAGGCTCGAGGACGGCACCTACGACGTCGAGTTCGAGAAGAAGCGCGAGGGGCCGGGCGTGTTCATGATGTCGACCACCACGCGTGTGTTCGGCGGGAGCGACTCGGACACGCCGATCGAGGACGCGCCGAACCGGGCGCGTGTTCTCGGTGGCAACACCGTCGAGCTGACGATCGTCAAGCCGGCGAAGAGCAAGCTCGTCGGTGTGGTCACGGAAGACGGCGTGCCGCTCGATGGCGCGAAGGTGAAGATCCAGACGGAGGACCCGCGGTTCGGCGCTGCGGTGAGTGAGCGCGTGCAGGGTGTCGACCTGGGCGCCCTGATGGGCGGTGGTGGCGGTCGCGCCGAAACCGATGACGCGGGACGCTTCGAGATCGACGACGTCGACGCGGGCGAACTGACGCTCGTCGTCAGCCACCCCGAGCGCGCGATGTCGGCCCGGGTGAAGGTGCAGGCGCTGGCCGGCGAGACCCGCTGCGACATCGCCCTGCACTCCACGCGGGTGCAGGGTCGGGTCGTCGATGAGGAGGGCAAGCCGGTCGCGCGCGCCCGCGTCACGGCACGACGGGCCACGAACGGCGTCGAACGCGAGGTGCGCGAGATGCGGATCTCGATCGGCGGTCCCGGGAATGCGGAGGGCCGGGGCGGCGGCCGCGATCGCGCGGTGCGCACCGACCGTCAGGGTCGGTTCGAACTCGTCGGGGTCGAGCACGATGTCGACTTGGTCCTGGACGTGCGGGCTCGCGGCCACGCGGACTCCGAAAGCGCGAAGTTCCAAGTGGCGCCGGGCGGCACGCAACGCGACATCGTCGTTACCGCGGCGCGTGGTGGTGCGATCGACGTGCGCGTGCGCGGCGACTACGGCATGTTCGCGATGGCCGAGGCGCGTCCCGAAGGCGCGGAAGGCCGGCCGCCGAAGACCGAACTCGTGCAGGGCGGGAAGGCGCGGCTGAAGGGGCTGACGGTCGGACGGTGGGTCGTGAGTCTGCGGCCGATGGAGGGTGGCGAGCCCGAGGAGAAGATCGTCGAGGTCCGGGCTGGAGAGACCGCGACGGCGGAGTTTTCGCGATAAGGTCTCCCGGCACGTAACGGATCAGTCCAAGTGGGCCCGGTCGCTGTCGCCCATCTCTACCTTCCCGGCCGGGAAGTACTCCTTCCATCGCCGATCCACCGTCCGCGCCGTGTCCTCGTCCGCGAACAGCTCCTTCGGGTAGTTTGGCTTGAAGCGCGCATCGATCACGACCGGTGGGCGGTAGACGCACTGATTGCGTCGGACTTCGACCTGCCGCGCCAGGATGTCCGCGGCGGGCTCGAAGCGCGTGAACGTGATCCAGAGGAAGTTCATCGCGCTCTTGGCTGCCTTCTTCGCGTCGTCGACGAGAACGACGAGAGGCCAGTCGTCGAGCGACTTCGATTGCACGAGGCGTCGGGGAGCGTCGGTCTCGAACTCGTAGTCCGGCCCTTCGACTACGAGGCAGCCAGGGCAGAACGGAATCGCCGCGTCGAATCCCGCCGGTAGCTCGCCCGAAAACTCGGTCGGGAGATCTCGCACCGGATCGCCGAGGCCGACGAGCACGCCCTTGCTGCCTTCGTTGACCGACGGACCGGTGTAGTCGAGCGTGTCCATCGACAGGTTCCCGAACACGTAGAGGTCGGTTTCGAAGTTCGCGCGGCGCAGCACGTGCTCGAGCGTCGCCTTGAAGTCGCGCAGGTCGACCGGCTGGTCCGTCAGCAGGAGGAACTTCGTCAGCGACAGCTGGCCTTCCCCGAGCACGCGGAAGGCCGAAGCCATCGCCTCGCGCTTGTAGCGCTGGGCGACGACGCCCGCGCTCAGGCTGTGGTAGCCGGTCTCGCCGTACGACCAGAACGAGCGGATCGCGGGCATCGCGAGCCCGATCATCGGCGTCAGCAGGTCCTGCAGGTAGTCGCCGAGATAGAAGTCCTCCTGGCGCGGCTTGCCGACGACCGTGGCCGCGAGGATCGGATCGGCCCGCCGGCACAGCGCCTTGACTTGGATCAGCGGGTAGTCGTGCTTCAGTGAGTAGTAGCCGTAGTGATCGCCGAACGGTCCCTCGGGATGGCGCGCGCCCGGCTCCACTTCGCCGACGATCACGAACTCCGATTCGGAGAACAGCGGCAGTGGCCCGGCCGGATTGGCGCAGGAGCCGAGCTTCTTGCCGAGCACGAAGGATGCGAGCAAGAACTCGGGGACGTTCTCCGGCAGCGGCGCGATCGCGCCGAGGATCAGCGCTGGCGGGCCGCCGATGTGCACGTTGACGGGCATTGGGCGACCCTGCTTCTCGTACTCGGCGAGATGGAAGCCGCCGCCCTTGTGGATTTGCATGTGCAGGCCGGCGCGGTCGTCGTCGAAGCGCTGGACGCGGTACATACCGAGGTTCGAGCCGAGGCCGTCCGGGTGTTCGGTGTAGACGAGCGGCAGTGTGACGAACGGGCCGCCGTCCTCCGGCCACGTGCGCAGGAGCGGCAGGCGGGACAGGCGTGGTGGCGTGTCGACGACTTCGGTCACGGGGCCGCGACCGCGGTGCTTGCGGCCGACCTTGAGCATCGACATCAGCAGGTCACGCTCGCGCCACGCGCCGCCGACCGATGGGGGGACGAGCGTGTGCGGCAGCGCCGCGAGCCGAGCGACGAGTTCCTCGGGGCGTGGTCCGAACGCGAGCTGGACTCGGCGGGCCGTGCCGAACAGGTTGGTCACGACCGGCCACGGCGAGCCCTTGACGTTCTTGAAGAGGAGTGCGGGTCCGTTCGCGGCGATCACGCGGCGGTGGACCTCGGCGGCTTCGAGATCGGGGTCGACCTCGGTCTCGATCTCGACGATCTCGCCCTCGCGGCGCAGCACGTCGAGGAGTTTGCGGAGATCGGTGAGTGGGGTCACGGGTGGGTCCGGAGCCGGGGCGGCGTGAGCTCTCCGTTATCGGCCAGGGCCTGGGAAGTTCAACACCCGCGGACGCCCTACTTGTGACGGTGTCGAGCGGCGCCCCGGGGGGTAGGTGCCGATGGGCTGGCGTCGGGCGGCCTGCGCCGGGGGGACGATCCTGTCCTCCATTCTCTTCGGGTCCGCGCTTCGGTCGCCGCCGGGCTGTCCCTTCAGGGGTGGGTGATCCACGCCCGACCGACTCCTCGCAACGCCGACTTCCCTATGAGCACCGAAACTCGCGACCGTGCCGTCTCCGCTCCTGCCATCCGCATCCCCTCGAACGCCGCCGAAATGTGCGCGATCGGTCGACTTCGCTACGAGGTGCTCGTCGCGGAGATGGGGCGTCCGGAGGGCCACACCGACCACGAGAATCGCACCATTCTCGAGCCGATGGACGGCTCGGGGCTGCTCTTCGGCGCCTTCGACGGCGGCGGTGAGGCGGTCGGCGCGATCCGGGCCAACCTGGTCGGCGACGAAGGCATCGACGAAGAACCTGTACGAGACTCTCGAAGCCGCATGGCAGCGTAACGCCGAGCGGATGTCCCAGACGCCGGCATTCCAGCTGTTGACCAGTGCGGAGTGATGCGGCAGGTGTTCCACCAGACCCGCGAGAACCCTCAGATCCAGGCGCTGGCGACGGCGCGATTCCGCGGCGATCAGCGAGATTTGGTTCGCGCGTTCTTTTACCACGCGACCGCGGAAGTCGGTCACGATCAGCTCGCGCTGGACGACATCCGAGCGATCGGCATGTCGACGGAGGGCATCCACGAAGAGCGTCCGCTGCCCGCGACGTTCGCGCTGCTGAGCAGTGCGTTCCACATGATCGAGCATCACTCGCCGGTCGCGTATCTCGGATACATGTTCCATCTCGCGTACACCCCGGTCCAACTGGGCCGGATGTACATGGACTGCCTCGAGCGTGCGGGCATTCCGCGCAGCGCGATGACGTTCCTCGACGAGCATGCGACCGTCGACGTCGCGCACGTCAAGCTGATCCGTCGCTACCTCGAGCTGATGGTCAAGACGCAGGATGACCTCGATTCCATCGTCTACATGACGGAACTCACGGCCGACCTGTATGCGCGGATGATGGAGCAGGCGATTGCGACGGCCGACAAGTGGGAGGGGACTACGCCGACGAACCCGGTAGAGTCGCGCACGGGGGTTGCGGACGCCGCGTGAGCTACCTGCGCACGCAGGGCTCCATCCCGTTCGGGACCTTCGGCAATGTGAATACCGACTTGCTACCGAGCGCGGCTATCGTGCGACTCTCGCGGTCCAGGGCGACCGACCACGGCGCTAGACCTGGTCGCGCCTTGCTGAGCCGCCAGTCGACCAGTGGGCGCAGTTGCTCGTTCCACCGTTCGGTCCTCCGGTTTCGCGGCGTGTCGAACCATACCCACCAGCCGACGCGATCCGTCGTGCCGTCGGGCCTAGTGACGCGGCCTCGGATCAAGAACTCGTTGCTCCCCATCACCTCGCCGGTCGGCGTGTCGACGACCGCCAGGTAGCTGCGGTCCCCGTCGTGCTCGCACACGACTTCAGCATTGATGTGTTCGACATAGGTGCTGGCAGGATCGAGGAACCACGCACCGCCGTCCTTGCTGTCGCGCCGTCTGCGGGTCCAGTCGATCAGCGCTTCACCATGGCCCTCGAACTCGAGCACGGCCGCGAACGGCCATGCCGCAGGTACCGGTTTCACGATGCGTTTGCCCTTCCAGTGCGCTGCTCGCTTCACAGGTCCGAGTTTGAGCGCCGGCTTGCGCTTGCGGATTTGCCAGCCGGATTCATGTGCGCTTGCACGTTGCTCGATGGCTTTCGCGACCACTTGGCGATGGCGCGGCCGGACGAACGGACGGGTATACAGGTACAGTGCGGCACGCGAAGACGGGAGAGTGGCTGCGGCGGCTTCGTCAAAGTCGGCGTCCAGCCAAGCCGCGAAAGCTGCCTCGAGCTGGGAGAGAGAGCACTCGAACGCCGACTCCAGTGCGTGCTGGGCGTTCTTTCCGTGTTTCATGCCGCGGATCGCACGTCCGAGCCGCCGTCCGTCGCGGGTCACGAGGTAGCGCACGAGCGCGAAAGCGAAAAGGTGCTCGTCCGCGGACAGCCGGCTCGTGTCCTTGCCGAACAAGCGACGGAAGGTCGCGAAGTAACGCTTGTTGCGCGCGGTGCGCGCGCGATCGATCCAGTTACCGCTCACGAGCAGCGGAAGCTGTGCCCGCTCGTGATGGCACATGCAGTCACACGAACCGTCGACCAGCGCCGACTCGAAGTGATGCGCGAGACCTGCGTCGAGCCAGCCATGCCCACGTTCGCCGATCCAGCCGTGGGGTGAAACGGCCGAGAGCAGCAGGTGTGTCACGTTGTGGACCAAGTTGCGATGCAGTGCCGCGTCCGTCCCCAAGTGCTTGGGGTTCTGGAGCACGGAATAGACAGCGCGCGGGCCGAACCGCTTGGAACCGAGGCCTTGGTGTGTGAGCCCCGTCAGCCGCGGGCACAGCCGCCTGTGCAGCACTTCATCTCGGAGCACGTAGATGTGCAGCCGCGAGGACGATTCCGCGAACGGGTCCGGGCTGTTGGGTTGGCTGGCCGTGGTCTTGTCGGGATCGATCAAGGCCAAGTCACCTGGCGCAAAGTCGAGCGTCTCGAGAAACGCACTGCGGGCTTGTTCCATGCGCGTCGCGAACAGCGCAGCCTGCTCGCCGAGCTTCGACACCGGACAACCGTCGATTCGCCCGGGTGCAAACACCAACTCGACGTGCTCGCGCAACACTCGGTGTGCACGCTGCAACCGCTTGGATTCTCGTCCTGCGGCAGTTTCGAGCAGCTTGCGGGATCCGTCGGTCCAGTCTCCCTGCGTGCGTGGTGCTGACACCACGGCGATGGCGGCGATGAGTGTGGTGGCCAGCCGGGTCACGATGTGGCCATGGTAATCCTCAGTCGCGTCCGTGTGGGAAACCGAACGGAGCGACCCACTGCGCCGCGCGTGCCGATGCCCCGGGTTCGCCGAGTCGATCGCGCACTTCGGCGGCGCCGGCGAGGCTGGCTTCGCGCTCGGGGCCGTCCCGGAGCCGGGCTTCGACCAGCTCCTCGGCGCGATTCCAATCGGCATCGCTCTGGATCGGGACCTCGGGTGCGACTTCGCGGTTCGCGATCAGGTTCGCGCCCGCGAACCACGGCACGTTGAGGAGTCGCTTGTATCCCCACCGTGCGAACCAGCCGTGCATGACGTAGACCACGACCGTCGGAGCGCCGCACAGGCACGCTTCGAGAGATCCGGTGCCGGATTTCACGAGCACGGCGCGCGCGCCGCGAAGCCAGCCGCTCGTCTCGCCGATGTGGAGCTCGACGAAGTCGCCGCCCGCCTCCCGCAGCAGGCTCTCGATGAGCGGGCGCCGCCGTTCGTCCCGGTGGGGGAGCACGACGCGGAGGCTGGGGATCTTCTCGCGCAGTCGGCGTGCGACGGCGACCATCGGCGCGAGGTGTAGGTGCAGCTCCTTGCGTCGGCTCCCGGGCATGATGCAGAGCAGCGGCGCGCTGCCGCCGGGCGCTTCGCCGTTGGCGTCGGCGAGCTGGTCGAGCAGGGGGTGGCCGACGTACGCCGCGGCGACGCCCTCGCGCGCATAGAACGGCGCCTCGAACGGCAGGATCGTCAGCGTCGCGTCGACCGCTTTCCGATATCGCCGCATGCGCCAGGGGCCCCAGCCCCAGTACTGCGGGGCGATGTAGTGGAGGACCGGGATGCCGCGCCGTCGTGCAGCGCGGGCCATCACGAGATGGAGGCCGGGGTAGTCGACGAGCACGACGAGGTCCGGACGGTCGTCTCGCAGCATCCGCAGGAAGCGGCGGTGGGCGCCGATCACGAATGGCAACGACTTCAAGACGCCGGCGATCCCCATGACGGCGTTCTCGCTGAGCGGGTAGATCACGTCCGCGCCGGCTGCACGCAGCGGCGCGCCACCGAACGCGGTCCAGCGCGCAGTCGCGCCGGCAGCCGCGGTGGCGTGCACGAGGTTGGCGGCGTGACCTTCCCCGGAGGCCTCGCCGGCGGACACGAACACGTGCCCTCGGGAGCCGGACCCGCCCCGCTGCGCGAAGCGCTCGAGGCCGGCCTCGGAGATCTTCGCGGCGTCCGCTGCCAACGCGTCGCGTGCCCGCTCGAGCCAGTGCCGTCGCCGCAAGCCGTGCACGAGCACGTGGAACGGCACCGCCAGCGCGCGCAGCACTTCGCGCGCCGTATCGAAGGCGACCTCGAGAGCGATCGGCATGGCCCCCCCGTTATGGGGTTGCGCGGCGGAACTTCAACAACGCGATGCCGATGAGGCCGATCGAGCCGAGAATCAGCCACAGCGTCTGCTCGAAGAACAGCGAGTAGAACGACTCGTTGCCGAGCAGCGTGGGGCCGTACACCTCCCAATCCGAGACGCGGAAGATGCTTGCGACGCGGATCTCCTGGATGAAGTAGATCGCGACTTGGAAGATCACGACGCCGCCGACCATGAATGCCGTATGGGCCTGTGAGTTGGCCAGGACCGAGCACAGGCAGGTCAACGCCGCGAAGAGCACGATGAACATCGATGCGTGGAACGACGCGAGCGTGACCTCGGCGAACGGCAGGTTCTCTTCGATCAGCCAGCTCAGCGGGATCGCGGTCCACGACGTCAGGAAGATCGGCACCACGAGCGCGACCGTCACGACCGAGATTTTGGAGAGCAGGATCCGCGTGCGTGAGACCGGTCGCGCGAGCAAGAACTCGAGCGTGTGGTTCTCGCGTTCTCGAGCGATGAGCGCGGTGCCGAGCAGGACGGCGCCGGCGATGCCGACGATGTTCGTGCCCTTGAAGAACATCTGCACGGCCATGTACGACGAGTAGCCGACGCTCTCGTCCTCGCTTCCGATCGCCAGGATCATGTCGCGGAACGACTGGATCGGCATCATGCGCGCGAGCGCATCCATCTCGGTGCGCAGCGTCGGCCACAGCAAGATCGCGGGGATCAAGAGCAGCTCGAGGATCAGCGTGTAGCCGAACGCCATCACGCGGATCTCGCGCCAAGTCTTGCGCGCGATCATCGGCTCGCCGCCTGCTCCGTCAGGATGCGGTAGAGATCCTCGAGTCGCGTCGCGCCGACCTCGGCGGAGATCACGAGATCGGAGGGTAGCTTCGCGACCCATTGCAACGGGTCGTCCGTCGTGCGAATGCGCAGACTCTTGTCCGGGAGCGTCTCGACGCTCTCGACACCGTCTGGCAGATCGATCTCCCCGCGCGTGCGCAAGCGCACTTCGGAGCGCATCTCCGCGCGTGCGTTCGAGACGACTTCGTCCGGCACGCACGCGCCCGCCAGCAGGAACACGGTGCGGTCCGCGATGGCTTCGACTTCCGCGAGGTGGTGCGAGCTCAGCAGGATCGATTTGCCGCGTTCCCGCAGGGACGCCAGCACTTCGCGGAGCTGCAGTCGAGCGGTCGCGTCCAGCGCGCGGTCGGGCTCGTCGAGGATGTAGAGCTCGACGTCGGCACTCAGCGCGGCCTGGAGCGCGAGTCGTTGCTTCATGCCCGCGGAGTAGCCGCGAATCTTCCGATCGAGCGGCAGGTCGAACAGCTCCGGGGCGAGGTGCTCCGCGTCGGAGAGTCGCCGGTAGCCGTGCAGCGCGAACTCGAGCAGCTGCCGGCCCGTCATGTTGTGATAGAGGCTCGTCTCACCCGGCAGGTAGGTGCAACGGCGCCGGATCGCGAGCTCGCTGCGTGCCGGGTCGAGTCCGAATGCGCTCGCTTCGCCGTGGTCGCGCTGCACGAGGCCGACGCAGATGCGCAGACACGTCGACTTGCCGGCGCCGTTCGGACCGACGAACCCGACGATCTCGCCGGAGCCGAGGGAGAGTTCGACGTCACGCAGCGCCTCGGTCTTGCCGAACGACTTGCGGACGCCGCTCAGGCGCAGCAGGTCGGTCACGCGACGTGCTCCAGGAATCGTGCCAGCACCCGCGGCCCGAGCGGACTGCGGAACGATTCGGGATGGAACTGCAGTCCGAACGTGGGATGGGTGGCGTGCCGCATGCTCATGATCTCGCCCTCCGTCGTCCATGCGTCGCGGATCAACAAGGGAGGCAGCGAATCCGGCGCGACGGAGAGCGAATGGTAGCGACAGACTTGGATCGGTGACGGCAGATCGCGGAGCAAACCCGCGCCGTCGTGGTGGACTGGCCAGGACTTGCCGTGGCATGGCGTCGACTTCTCGATCCGCGCGCCGAAGGCGGCGCCGATGGCTTGGTGGCCGAGGCAGACGCCGAGGATCGGCACGCTCCCGGACAGCGCGCGGACGACGTCGATGCACTCCCCGGCGTCCTCCGGTCGGCCCGGTCCCGGGGAGAGGACGACAGCGGACGCGCGCCGCTCGCGCACCGCATCCGCCGTCAACGCGTCGCTGCGCACGACATCCACGCGGGCGCCCAGGGCCATGAAAGCCTGGGCGAGGTTCCAGACGAAGGAGTCGCGGTTGTCCAGCAGCAGGACTCGCGTCGTGGCTTCCGTCCGGATGCGGGCGGTGTCGCTACAGTCGAGCATCCATGTCGCGCAGGCGCTTCGCGAGGACTTCCATCACGTAGAGCGCGAACGCGGGGGTCTGTTGGATCAGGAGCAAGAATTGCGCTTGGTCGATCGGGCGCAGGATGCAATCCGTGCGGGCGATCGCGGTCGCGCTGCGGTCGCTGCAATCGATCACGGCCATCTCACCGAAGATGTCGTCGACACCGAGCTTGCCGACCGTCTTCCCGCCGACCATGAGCTCGACTTCGCCTTCGATGATCGCGTACATCTCGTCGCCGGGGTCACCTTCGCGAAAGATGACTTCTTCGGCGGCGACGTGCTTGCCGTCTTCGGGGTTGAAGAGCTTCATAGGGTCTCGAATCGTCGGGGGGGACCGCTCCGAGCATCCGGCAGGCCGGTGCCGCAGTCAAAGGGGCTGTTTCAAATCGTGCGGTCCGTCGAGCGAATTCGGACTCGCGGCGATGTTTGCCCGGGTTCGATGCCGGGCCCCGCGCTATACGTACCGACTACGAAAGCTCGCGACGGCCAACAGCCGCGCGCTACGCCGTGGACATTCTGATCGTCGGACTCGGAGAAGTCGGTTCTCACCTCGCGAAGGTGCTCTCGTCGAGCTCCGGTGGCGCCCATGACGTAACCGTCATCGACTCGTCGCGGCAGCGGCTGCGGCGCGTGACGGATCACATCGACGTCAAAGCGGTTTTCGGCGACGGCTCCCGCCCCGACGTGCTGGATCGGGCGGGTGCGGACTCGACCGACCTCCTGCTCGCCGTGTCCAACGACGACAACGTCAACATGCTCGCGTGCTTGTTCGGCAAGCGCATCGGCGCGAAGCAGACGGTGCTGCGCGTCAAGGACATGGCGCCGTTCCACCGGTTCCGGACGTTCTTCCGCAAGAACCTGATGTTCGACCAGATCCTGTCGCTCGAGGACTTGGCCGGCGAGGAGATCGTCAAGACGCTGCGACAGAACCAGGCGGTCGGCGTCGAGAACTTCGCGGACGGCAAGGTGCAGATGCGACGGCTGAGGCTCGCGGCCGATTCCCCGCTGATCGGCGTGCCGCTCAAGGAGTTGAAGATCCCGCCCGGCATGCTGATCACCGCGATCGACCGCGATCACGACGTCGTGATCCCCGGCGGCGACGACATGTGTGGCGCGGACGACGAGGTGTTCGTGCTCGGGGAGCCGAAGGCGATCGCGTCGTTCGAGAAGAAGACCGGGATTCGTTCGACGTATCTACGGTCCGTGGTGATGACCGGCGCGACGAGCGTCGTCGTGCAAGTGTGCAAAGCGCTTGACCGCCTGCACGTGCAGAGCCGGGTGATCGTGCAGGACCGCGAGGATGCGGAAAACCTCGCGACCCTGCTCGACAACACGCTGGTCTTGCATGGCGAAGGGACCGACCTCGAGCTGCTCAAGGAGGAGCACGTCGGCGACGCCGATGCGTTCCTCGGTTTGTCGGAGCACGACGAGACCAACCTGATGTCGTGTCAACTCGCGAGTTCGCTTGGCGTCGCTCGCACCGTGGCCCTGGTGCACAAGCCGGACTACGTCTCGCTCTATCAGCAGCTGGGTATCGATGTCTCGATCTCGCCGCGGCTTCTGTGCGCCAACCGCATTCTTTCGTTCGTCCGAAGCGGGAGCATCAGCACCATCGCGACGATCGAGGAGGGCAAAGCCGAGGTCCTCGAACTCGAGGTGCCGAGCGGGAGCCGCCTCGTCGGCAAGATGATGAAGGACGCGAAGTTCCCGCGTGGGTGCGTGGTCGGTGCGATCGCCCGTGAGGGCGGTGACATCGTGATTCCACGCGGTGACGACAAAATCGAGGCACTCGACAACCTGGTCGTGTTCGTGCTCAATGAGGTCGTCGAGCGCGTGATGTCGATGATCGGCGTCAGTCGGTAGCACGCGCCCGTCCGGCTGATGCCGGGCACCTTGCTCGTGTATGCTGCGCCCGCCGAGGCGCCCCCTCCGAACAATGTCCGCTCCGAGTAGAATCCGCAGAATCCTCGTCCGATTCGTCGTCGTCTGCGTGTCGCTGCTGGTCTCCCTCGTGTTGGTCGAGATGGTCCTGCGGGTCACGTTTCCGCGCTACCAGTACGCCGCGGAGTCGGCGCTCGACTTCGACTCACTGCTGATCTGGTCCCGCAAACCCGACACCGCAGTGGATCGGCAGCATCCGGACAACGGCACCACGTATCAGGTGCACTACAACAATCTCGCGTTGCGTCAGGGTCGGGACATCAGCGAGGAGGAGCTGCAGAAGAACCGTCTGGTGTCGATCTTCGGCGATTCGTTCACTGAGAACGTCCGCATGAAGGGGCAGTACGTGTTCTCGGAAGTGCTCGACTTCCTCGAGAACCGTTCCGGTGAGCAGCTCGGCTCGGGCACCACCGTGCTGAACTACGGCGTCGACGGCTACGGGACGGACCAGTGCTACCTTCGCTACTCGTCACTGCAGAAGGCCGCGAATCCGGACTACGTCTTCTACGTGTTCTGCAAGAACGACGTGCGCAACATCTACGAGAACGGCTTGCTCCGGGCCGATGAGACCGGTCTGCAGATCGACGACAAGGGTGAGCCTCGCACGTTCAAGCGGAAGCGGCCGGGATGGTTCAAGCGGTTCCTCTCGGAGCTGTACCTGACCTACTTCCTGCGGGAGTCCATGGCCTCGATCGCCGGCGAGGGTGCCGATGAGGGGGCGGACGAGCCCGAGGAGCCGCCGCCGCAGATGACCAGGCGGGACCGCGCGAAGGACCGCAAGGCCCGCGTGCACGACGCGCGCGCTGACGAGATCCAGCGCAACATCGTCGCGGGTGACTTCGACGCCATTCAGGAGTTCCTCGACGTGTTTCTCGCGATCCTCGAGGTCTGGCGCGACGAGGTCGAAGAGCGTGGCGGCAAGTTCTGCATCGTCCTCTTACCGACGCGGTCGGAGGCGGTCGACGGATTCCTGAAGGAGCGCGGTTACGAGGTGCTCAATCTCGAGGCCGAGCTGCGCGAGATGGTGCCCGGCTTCCAATGGCGCGACATTCAGTTCAAGAACGACCTTCACTGGAACGAGAGGGGCAACATGCTGGCCGCGGTCGCGATCCACAACTACCTGCGTCGTGCGGCGGGCAAGCCCGAACTCGGAATGGTCGAAGCCGCGCAAGCGCTGGCGCCCTACTACGGCGCGCTCGGTCTCGGATTCGATGGCGCGCCGGTGCCTGAACCCGCCGACGAGTCGTTGCGCGATGCGATTCGCGCGCGCTACCTGGAATTGGATTCCAAGTAGCCGGCGTCACACTCGTCATTCTCCGTCGAGGACCTTTGGCCGGGCCCCGGTCATCGAGCCGAGGAACGTCACGATCGAAGCGACCTGCTCGTCCGAGAGGTCTCGGTTGAGCTGAACGTCCGCCATGTGGCGCACGGCCTCCGCAAGAGTCGCGATCGACCCGTCGTGGTAGTACGGCGCGGTCTCGGCGACATTCAGCAGGTTGCTGACCTTGAAGTAGTAGTCTTCGCCGGCGGAACCCGGGAGCGCGCCGTGGCCCTTGTCGGGACCCGTGCACGGCTTGATGAGGCCGAGCTTCTGCTGCATGCCGCCACCGAGCGTGCGGTACTGGTGGCAGGTCGAGCAGCCTACATTGACGAACGTGCTCATGCCCGCCTTCTCGGCGTTCGTGAGTGCGTCGTCATCGCCATCGAGATAGTCGTCCCAACGCGAGTGCGTCGCGAGCTGGCGGATGAAAGCTCCGAGCGCGCGAGCGGCTTTACTCGCGGTCGCGGACTTGGGCCCGTAGGTCGCCTTGAAGTCCGCGATGTATTCGGGGATCGAGTTGAGCTTCGACTCGAGCTGCGCGAGGTTCTGGAAGCCGTGGTAGTCGCCGAGCATCCACGCGACGGCTTCCTCGACCTTGCGGACGCGGTAGTCCCAGCCTTGGGCGAACTGGCGGTGCGCGTTGAAGATCGACGGGGTGTTGCGGAACCCGTTCGTCGCGACCTTCTGCCCGTCCTGTCCGAACTTGTCGAGCTGGTGGCACGTCGCGCACGAAGTCTTGCCGTCCATCGAGAGGCGGACGTCGCTGAAGAGCTTCTTGCCGAGCTTGATCTCTCTGGGGTAGAGCTCGTTGCGCTTATGCGCGTCGAACTCGCCGCCGAAGATGCCGCGCGCGACGTGGTCGTCGATCGCGTCGTCGGACGTCGGGCCTTCGGGCGCGCTGCCGTCGGCCTCGAGCAGTTTGTGGATCCTGCCGTTCTGCGTGCCGACGTAGAGGCTGCCGTCGGGGTGCTTGCCAAACGTCGTGAGCAGCGTCGGCCACTTCCCGAGTTGCAGGGTTTGCGACACGGTGAGGGTCTTCGTCGTGTCGCTCTTGGCCGGCAGTTCGATCGCCCAGATGCGACCGCTCAGGTAGTCGCAGAAGACGTACTTCCCCGTGAGCCAGCTGATTTCGTCGCTTTCGTAGACGTAGCCACCGATTACGGACATGCCGAGATCGCGGCCGTATTCGAATAGCGGCGGCTCGTAGGCTTCGTCGCCGAGCGGCCACGGGTTCCGCGGCCAGGTGCCCTCGAAGAACGGCCAGCCGTGGTGGCGGCCGCGGCGGACGAACGTGATCTCTTCGTTTCGGTCCTCGCCGATCTCCCCGGCGAGGATCCGCCCGTCGGGCGTGAACGACATGCGCCACGGGTTGCGGAATCCCCAAGCCCAAGTCTCCGGCGGGAACTTCTCGTTCCCGACGAACGGATTGTCGGCGGGGATGCCGTAGGGCTTGCCGTCCGACGTCGAGTCGACGTCGATGCGGAGCACCTTGCCGCGATACGTGTGGGAGGGCGAGCGGCCCTCGGTGAACTTGCCCTCTTCGCCGTCGCCGATGGCGATGTAGAGGAAGCCGTCGGGGCCGAACGCGAGCTGGCCGGCGTTGTGGTTGTCGCTGACTTGCCGGATGTCGATCAGGATCTGCGGCTCGCCTTTCACGGTGATCTTTTCCGGCGCGCCGCTCGCGTCGAGTTCCAGTGCCGCGACGTACGCCGAGCGGCTGTTGTCCGCCTTGCGGTAGTTGAACTGCAGGTAGGCCTTGGGCGTCGACGGGAAGTCGGGGTGCAGCGCGAATCCGGTGAAGCCGGACTCGCCGCCGGCGAACAGCTTGCCGCCGAGTTGCTCGAACCACTTGGGGTTCAGGAGCGTGCCGCCGTGATCGGGGTCGTCCGTCGCGAGCCAGCGCAGGACGCCGTGCTTGATCGTGTAGAAGAGCGTCTTCGCGTCCTTCGTGAACACCAGGTTCGTGATGGCGCCACCGCGCTGCGAACGCACCGGCTCGAACCGCAGGCTCTTCTCCGCGTCACCGGCTTCGGTGAACTCGTTGATGATGCGCGTCAGCGAGAGGTGTTCGTACTTCTCTTCGAACTCGACCTTGTGGATGCGCAGGAAGTGGCGCGTCAGTGCGTCGACGTTCTTCTGGTGGGTGTGATCGTGCACCAGCCAGATCGCGTTGCCGCGATTGCGCATCCACATGATCAGCTGGTTGCAGTAGTACTGCGGGTTGCGCGGTCGGTAGGTGAGATACTGATACTTGATCCCGGCCTTCTTCAGGGGCTCTTCGAGTCCCTTCGTCGTCGGTCCGGGCACCAGTGCGACGTGCTGCCACTCTTCCCGGTGCTTCGCGAGAGTCGCGAGGATGCGCTCTTCCGGCGTTGCGTTCGGATCTTGGATCTCGGGTTTCGTTTGCTCGGGGCCGGTCGACGACGAGTTGTCGTCGCTGCAAGCAGTGAAGCCGAGCGCGAGAGCGCTCGCCCAAATCCAGAACAGTAGATTCCTCATGGTGGGTGCTCCTGCGACGCCCGGAAGCGACGCTGGTCGAGCGCAAGATAGCATCGGCGAGCCCCCGCGATAGTGGGGTAGGAGGCTTTCCCTTCTTCGGCCTGCTGTGTGGCCGGAATCAACAATTTGGCCCTACTTGAGGACCGTAATGCCGTCGGCGCGGTGCTTGGCTTGGCGCGGTTTCGGGTCGAGCTGAGGCACCAACAGCATCTCGCGAATGCGATCCGGACCGCTGAAGACGACGAAGCGCTCGCGGCGACTCTCTTGCTCCAGAGTCGCGACGCCGGCGACGAGTCCGACAAAATGCAGCTCGTCGTCGATGCTGACGAACAGCGGCGTTCCCACGGGCAGGTGGACACCGGGCCAGGTCGCGACGTCTCCGTCGATCCCGGGCTTCCGGGCCAGGGCCATGGTGTTGCCGTAGACGTCGTCCCCGCGCATCGTCAGCGCCAGAATCGTGTCGTCCTGCGTCAAGTCGCGGCCGAGCAGCGGCGCGATCTGGTGCTTGAGGTCGATCTCCGCGCGGTAGAACACGCCGCCCGCGGGCGTGACCGTGCCATCCTCGGTGTAGACCTGGCTGCCGAGAAAGTAGTGCACCCGGCACGCACCCTCGGTCGCCGTGCGCCCCAGAAACAGGATGCCGTGGTCGGTGGCCGCACCGTACTCGACACCCTTCATCGTCTCGATGCGCACGACGGGACGCGAGCCGGACGGCCGGAGGTTCGCTGCCGAGAACAGCCACGAGGTGCAGCCCGGCAAGATCGTCGTGACCGCGAGCGCGGCGATGGCGAAGCAGCGGTTCATTTCTTCGTGATATGGGAGGTCGACCACGACTTCCACGCGGACTCGAAGGCCTTCTTGTCGATCGTGTCGAAGGTGGCCTTCATCGCCTTGGTCGAGCTCTTGGTCTTCTTGATCGTCTCTACGTACGTCGGCAGGAGTTTGGTCCAGCCTTCATCCCACTTGCCCTTGAGCTTGGACTTTCCGCGCTTGAGCATCGAGACGAGCGAGTAGGCCTGCGCGCGCCACTTGGCGAAGTCCTCGTTGTCCTCGTCGCCGAGATACTTGTCGTCGTGGTAGCGCAGGAACTCGCTGAGGCCCGCGTTGTCGCCCTTCTTGAACAGCGTCTTGACGCCGTCCGGGCCGTTGATGCGGAACTTGCTGGGAGCGTAGACCCACTTCTTGCCGGCCTTCTTGTAGCAGGCGAAGTACTCGGCGAGGCCGTGTGCGAGCCAGCCGCCGGTCTTCGCGCCGCGGAAGTAAGCGTGGGCGTATTGGTACCAGCCCTCCGCGGCCGCGAGCTCCTTCGCGTCGCGATCGCCACCGAGCATGATCACGACTTCGCCGGACGAGGGGTTGAAGAAGCTCTCGGCGCGCACCGGCGGGCTGCCGTAGAGGCGCATCGTGTGCCGGTCGTAGCAGATCCGCAGCACGGGGTACGTCGACTTCATCTTGTCGTGCGGCGGGTACTCCTCGCGGTAGAGCTTCTGGAGCCCCTCGAAGTGGTCGACGATCGGCTTCGCCGTCGCGAGTGCCTTCGCCTGCTTGTTCGACTTCGGCTTCCACGAGTAGAGCACCAGGCAGCTCTCGGTCGTGTAGTAGTCCCAGCCGTCGATGCCACGGATGCCCTGCACGGCGGCGTCGAGCACGGCCTTGCGTTCGGGTGTGTTCGCGAATTGGTCCTTCTCGGCGTTCGCGTCCACGGCACTCGCGCTGCTGCTCGCCAGCACTTCGAGCGCGCCGGTCATCGACTTCGCGATCTTCAGGTGCTTGCTGTCGGGCTTGTCCTTGAAGATCGGCCAAGAGAACACGAGAGCGATCTCGCGGTCAGGCAGCTTGTAGTTGCGCGCGTAGTAGTACCAGTGGAACGGCAAGTTTGCGTCGTCGATCTTGTCCGCCATCGCGTACTCGTAGATCCAGCTCTCGGGCAGCTTCTTCTTGGCCTTCTGCTTCTTGCCTTCCTTGCCGCCCTTGCCGAACCACTTGAAGCTGTCGCTGCCCGGGTACTTGTCGGTGATGAAGTGGACGAAGTTGCGCGCGCCCGCGTCGAACTTCCGCTTCTCGATGTTGCGCCGCCGTAGCTCCGCCTGGTCCTTCGGCTTGTCCTTGTAGACCTTCGGCTTCTTGAACTCGTAGACGTCGAGTCCCCAGTTGAAGGGCTGCGAGCCCTTCATGATGAACTGCTGTCGCGACTTCGGCTCGAAGCGCGCGCGGCGGTGCAGGTCCAGCACCGACTTCTCCTCGCCGAGCTCCATCGGCACCGGCTTGAGCTTCTTGTGGCACTTGAGCCGGAGGCCCGCGGCGGTGACTTCTTCCCAGCGGTACTCCTGGGCAGGGGCCGTCATCGCGAGCGCGACGACGGCGAGTGCGGCGAGACTTGGACGCGCGTTCATGCCGCGGAGAATAGCACGGGGTGACGGACGCGGGCTAGACTCGCGGCGTGTCGAGAGTCGCGTCCCTACTGCTCCTGCTCCTTCCCGGTTGTGCCGCCACGGGTTCGGAGGCTCCGCGCCCTCCCAACATCGTCCTGATCAACGCCGACGATCTCGGCTACGGCGACCTGGGCTGCTACGGCGCGAGCCACGTCGACACGCCGAACATCGACCGGCTCGCGGCCGAGGGGCGGCGGTTCACCGATGCGCATGCGGCATCCGCGGTGTGCTCACCGTCCCGATACGGCCTGCTGACCGGCCGCTACCCGCTGCGTCGGAACCTCTGGGGGCCGGTCCCGCTGCGGAGTCCGCTCGTCATCGATCCCGAACGATTGACGATCGCGCAACTGCTCCGCGACGCCGGATACGCGACGGCGTGCGTCGGCAAGTGGCATCTCGGCTTCGGTGACCGCGAGCCGACCGACTGGAACGCCGCGCTCGCACCCGGTCCGATCGAACTCGGCTTCGACCACTACTTCGGCATCCCGACCGTCAACAGCGGACCGCCGTTCGTCTACGTCGAGGGGCACCGAGTCGTCGGGCTCGATCCCGAGGACCCGTTCGTCTACCGCACGCAGTCCGTGACGAAGCGGTATCCCGAGAAGGGGGGCTACGGCGCGATCGGTGGGGCCGAGGCCGCGCATCGGCTGTACGTCGATGACCGGATCGGCACCACGCTCGCGGAGCGCGCGGTGCAGTGGATCGAGATGCAGGACGGCTCCCGGCCGTTCTTCCTCTATCTCGCGACGACGAACATCCATCACCCGTTCACCCCGGCCGAGCGGTTCGTCGGCACGAGCCGTTGCGGACGCTACGGCGATTTCGTTCACGAACTCGACTGGATGGTCGGTCGCGTTCTCGAGGCGCTCGACGCGGCGGGCGTCGCCGACGACACGCTCGTGATCTTCACGAGTGACAACGGGGGGATGTTCCACGTCACCGGACAGAAGGCGTGGCAGGCGGGGCATCGGATGAACGGGGACTTGCTCGGCTTCAAGTTCGGAGCGTGGGAGGGCGGGCATCGCGTGCCGTTCGTCGCACGCTGGCCCGGTCGGATTCCGGCCGGATCTACGTCGGGCCATCTCGTATCGCAGGTCGACCTGCTCGCGACATTCGCTTCGATCGTCGAGCGTCCGCTTCTCACGGCAGAAGGCGTAGACAGCGTGGATCAGCTGACGGCTTGGACCGGGGAACCGAACGATCCACCGCGGGACACGGTTCTCGTCTCACCCAACAGTCCGAAGCACCTCGCGGTGCGGCGCGGTCGCTGGCTCTACGTCCCGGCCCGTGGTGGTGGGGGATTCCAGGGCAAGCGACCGGGCGTGCACCTGTTTTCGGATGAGTTCACGCTGCCGTTCACGGGACGCGTGAACAGCGACGTGGCGGACGGGCGCGTTCGGCCAGATGCGCCGCCCGCGCAGCTCTACGATCTCGACGCGGACCCGCAGCAGACGATGAATCTGTGGGAGTCCCATCCGGAAGTCGTCGCCGAACTCGCAGCGGTTGTCGAGGAATACCGGCGCGCGATCCCCGAGGGGAAACCCGTCGGCTGGATCAACCTGCGGCAGTAGCTGGCTAGCGATCGACGGCGACCGCGTGCTGCTCCATCCGCGCGTCGAGCCAGTCGAGTTCCGCTTGGTAGAGCTGCTGAGTCGCCTCGTGGATCGCGGACTCCGGTCCGATGCCGGACTCGTGCATCATCCTGGCATGATTCTGCGCGACCTTGCAATGTTCGAGGATCGTCGAGCGCAGCGCGAGCTTCTCTTCGAGCAGCTCGCTTTCGCTGACCGGCGGGCGGCGAACGTCGGGCAGGCCGTCACCGTCGGTGTCGAACATCGCCGGCTGCGATGCCGGCAGCAGCCCGGTGCGGGTGAGTGCGAGCTGGGCGTCGAGCACTGCGACCTTGGTCTGTGCGACGCGCGTTTCGCTCGCGACGACGGCGTCGGCGCTGGCTCGAGACGTCTCATAGAGCCGCTGAATCTGCGCCCGCACCCCCTTCGCGAGCGTGTGCATCTTTCGGCAGGCTTCGATCTTCTCGAGGTGCAGCAACACGATCTGGCGCGCGCGGGTATCTTCGAGCAGCGCCACGCGCTCGCCGATCCCGTCTCCGTCCGCATCGTGCAGCGCCTGCGCGAGCGGGGGCGTGCCGCATCCCGCAAGAGTGCCGATGGTGAGGAGGGCGAGTGCGGAGAGCGAGGACTGCATGGACTTCCGGTGCCGAGGGTCGAACGCGACGGGGCCCCGGAGTGTAGCGCGAACGCCCGCGGATGTCCGGTCAGCGGGGCTGGACGATGACTCCGCCCGCGTTCGCCGCGATCACGACGAAGGCCGGGTCGATCGCCACGCCGGTCAGCGTTCCGCCGAGCACCTGCGTTGCGCCGAGGGCGGGGCTCGTCGGCGTGGCGTAGTCGATCAGCCGGAGTCGTCCGTTGCCCACGACGGCGGCCGTGGACCCGTCGGTGTCGATGTTCACCGCGGCGAAACCCGGGTCGATCGTGTTGACGATCGCGCCGGTCGTGCGGTCGATCAGCGACACGCCGCCGCCGTGAGCCGTCAGGAACAGGTCGCCCGGAAGCAGGGCACTCTCGATCGGGAAATTCGCCGGTGATGCGAAGCCCGCGGTGAAGCCGGAGCCGAGCAGGCCGACCCGAGACTGAACCGTCGAGGCGGTCGGCGGATCGTTGAGCGCCGTGATCGTGATGCCGAACCCGGAGCCGCCGACGGATCCGGCGAAGTCCGTCGAGACGAGGCCCTGGGAGCCGCCCGCGGTCAGCAGGACGTCCGGTTGGCCGATGCCGAGATCGATCGAGGTAGAGCTGCCGAGCGCGCCCGTGCCGACGTCGTAGTTCCGGATCGTCATCAGGCCGGTGCCGCCCGACACGACGACGCGGCCGCCCGCCGCGGAGACCCCGGCAAATGGTCCGACCGGCACCGTGACCGGCCCACTCACGAGCTGCGGTGCGAACGGATCCGATGCGATGTCGTAGACCCGCAGGGCGCCCGACCCGGCGGCGTCGAGCGCGAACAGGAAGCCGTCGGCGACACTCAGATCGTCGACCGAGCTCCCGGCGACGCTCGTGACGGCGATTTGTCCGGTGGCCGGGTCCAGGGTGCCGAAGCCCGCCGTGCCGAGGGCGAGGTACGCGATGCCGCCTTCCAGCTGCACGTTGTTCGCGTCGGGCGGGACGAACACGAACGGGCCGAGGGTCGCCACCTCGCGGTGGCCCGCCGCGTTCGTGCCGATGACCTGGAGGGTGGACGACGCGGCCGGCAGCGTGACGGTGCCGGTGAAGCGCGATTCGCCCGTGGCCGCGTCGACGGTGAGAGCGGCGGGGCTACCGTTGATCGTGGCCGCCGCGCCGGGCGTGCCCGAGAGAGTCGTGCCGAGCAGGCCCGACACCTCGAGCGAGGGGGAGCCGACCGAGCCCGACTCCGTCGGGGAATCGATCCGCAGGACCTGCTCCGCGAGTGTGACGGGCACCGCGTTGGTCTCCGACAGCGGACCGTTCGGCCCGACGATCGCCATCGCGTGGTGGAGCTGCAGTCCGTAGAGCGCGGGGATGTCGGCGGGGAACGCGAACGTCGTCGTCGCGGTACCGGCGACGTTCACGGCGCCGGTCGCCATCGGCAGTAGCGCGTTGTTCGTGCCCTGGAGAGTGAACAGCAGGTAGCCGTCGAGGTTCAGCGGCAGCTGCAGCGGTCCTGCGGCCGTGCCCGGGGCCGTGCCGGAGGCGCTGCCGAGCACCAGGTACGTGCGCGGATCGAAGCTGATGCCGGCCCCGCTCAGCGTCAGCCGCTGCTCGGTGCCCTGGGCCAGGGATACCGCCTCGGTGTCCGCGGTCAGGGACTGCGCGGGAAGCAGAGCGGGCGCGCTGAGGCCGCAGGCGGCGGCGAGGAGGATCGGGAATCGCAGCATGGAGGATCGTCTCGTCGAGTGGGTGGGGGCGACGCACGAGGCGTCGTGGGCTCGATACGCCGGCCGGTCGGTCCGGCCCCGACGGGTTCGAATCCCCCGGACAAGATCTCGTAACGCCGACTACCGCTCGCGGAGTTCGAGCAACCACGCGTTGAGTCCGGTTGCCCAGTGCGTCATCGCATGCTCGACGTCCGCGACCGAGTCGAAGACGCCGTCGATCGTCTTCCCGCCGATCCTGCGATCGACCGCCGCGAGCACTCGTTCGCCGGTCGCTCCGTCCAGGACCTCGGCTTCGATCGACGCGGCGCCGACGAACGCATGTCGCCCAAAGGCCACGCGCGCGAGATTCGACAGCACGAACGGCTGCGGAATCACCGTAGTCACGAAGTTGAACGTCGGGTTCGACGCGTCGATTTCGGTGAGCGCGGCCCGGATGATCAGGGTTTCGTCGTCTTCGTTGTCGACGAGTTCGAAGCGTTGTCCGAGTGCTTGCTTCCCGCTCGCGAGGAGTTGGGCCGCAAGCATCATCGCCTGGTCCTCGTCGACGTCGCTGCGGTCCTCGCCGAGCCACAGCTCGATGTCCCGGATGCGGACCTTCGTGTAGCGCGAGAAGTCGAAGTCTTCATCGACGAAGACTTCGAGCGGTTCTCCGGCCGCACCCGGACGCAGCTGTTCGTAGGGTCGCAAGAACCCGGAACGCTCCGCCGTGGCGGCTTGCTCGGTGGTGTAGCAGGCGGCGAGGAACGGGAGGACGAGGAGGAGGAGGCTGGAGGCGCGCATCGTGCGCCGTTGCACGACGCGGACCGGTCGGAGTGCGCGCGTTACCCGTTCTTTATTCGATCAGCACCGACCTCGGGTTCGTCAGCTCGAAAGTCTGCGAACCCACCGCGACACCCTGCCAGTAGGTCTCGAGTCCCATCAGATGGGGCTGAATCGGGATCGTCACGTCGAACTGGCTGTTGCTGGCCGTCAACGTCGCAATGACGACGATCGGATCGTCCAAGCTCAGCCACAGTGGGATTCGGATCCCGTCGATGGGTTCTGGTTCGCCGCGTCGCCCGAACGCGAGAAGCACAGAGTGGCCCGTCTGGATGGTCGCTTGCACGCTCAAGGTTTGCCCGAGATCCACTCTCGGCGGTGCGTCGATCCAGCTCATCGCCGGGAGATTCGTCCCACCCGTTGGCGACATGATCACATCGGAGGTTGCAAGCACCGAGCCGGATATCGCGGATCCAGGCCCACCTGCGATCAGCTGCGAGGCGCCGAGCACGAGCGCCGGCTGGGTCGAGTGGTTTCGCAGAGCCACTTCGCCGTTTCCGAACACGCCGGTGCCTCCCGTCAAGTGGCTGTTGACGATCACGGCTCGAGAGCTGCCGTAGAGGTACAGGCCCGGAAACGGAGGCAAGTTCGGGAAGTCCGGCATCGGGATCCCGTGTTGTCCGGAACTGGTGCATCCGTCGAGCAGCACGGTCCCGCTGCCTCCGCAACGCAGTGTGTCTACGTCGTAGAATCCCAACGGTGGAACTACGGTGCAGTCCTGAAGATGTAAGGAGTAGTTCCCAAAATCGGCCCAGAGCCCGCGGATCCTGCTGCACCCGCTCATGGTGAGTTGGCCGCTCGTCAGCGTGACGAGCCCAGTCGTGCAACCGTGAATCGAAACGCGCTGTCGATCGGGTCCCCAGATCGGATTCGGATTGATGTCGAGTTCGGCGAAGGATGCGCTGGGATTGCCGTGGATCTGCAGGCCCTTGTTGATGGTGTGGTGGCCGCCGTGATTGCCCGATACGAGAATTCGATCGCCGGCGCTAGCAGCCGCGAGCGCTTGTTGAAAGGAGAAGAAGTCGCCCGTGCCGTCTTGCGCGACAACCCACGTCGTGGGTGGTGCCGTCGCGCTCGAATGGTACTCGTGCAAACCATGGGCACCCGCGATCACGACAGCCCGGGCACGAGCCGTGTCGTAGGCCATCGCCAGAGAACTCAGGCCCGGTGCGGTTCCTGGTGAGCCTCCGAAAACACCGAGTTCCCAAATTCGAGTCGTTGGGTTCCAACGCCGTGTGTCGCCGCTATTCGCCGCCAAGCCGATCACGCCGCCCATCGATGGCGCGTAGAGCGGTTTTACTTCCGGCGACGCCGTCGCGGACTGCCAGAGCGAACCATTCCACTCGCGCGTGTGCCCTCCCGTGGCGGATTCCCAGCGAGCGAGAAGCACATTGCGGGTTTCGTCGAATGCGAGTTCGGCGCCGCTCAGGCTGACGGGCACACCGGAGTTCGGGAGCATCGTCCAAGTCTGTCCATCCCATTCCCAGATACCGCCGGTCACCGCGGTGACTACGCGCTGCCGAATCGGATTCCAGACGAGATCGTGGCTCTGATGGACGAACGGCATGTTGCCGGTCACCGTCCAGTTCGCCCCGTCCCATTGGCGCAGGATGCCGTTCCAGTCCGAATAGAGGAAGACGTCTCGAACCGGGTCATGCACGAAGCCGTACACGCCGCTAAACGGCGCTGGAGCCGCAGACGACACGAGACTCCACTGGGTACCGTCATAGGCGTGCAACGAGCCGAGTGGGCCACCCAGCTGAGGTCCGAATTGCAGCAGCAACGTTCGGTTCTGTGTGCTGTCGTAGCACATGCGTTGCCAAGTTGTCGGCGCCGGAGTCGGAGCCTGAACCGGGACCCAGGCTCCGGTCTGCGCTGTCGCGACTGGAGCCATGGCTGAGCAGAATAGGACGCTCGCAGCGAATGTGGCGATGTTTCCCATGACGGCACGATACAAGATACTAGTACGAGTCTGCCGGACTCCCGGCCTGTCGCGCAGTGTTCGTAGGGATTCGACGCCAGCCAGAGCGACCGCGAGCCGTGCGTGGGGATCAGTTCGAGTTGCTCCGCTTCCAGGACGCGGGTATCACGCGTCGTTCAGCTCGACGGAGCACGGACTGCCATTGAGCATGTGGAGATCGAGGTCGGTCCCGGTGCCGATGCTCGCGTCGGTCGCATCCAAGTCCTCGGAGCCCAGCGGGGGCAGCAGGATCGGCTTCCACTGGCGGGTTTCGTAGTCGAGATACCAGAGGATGTGGGGATCCTGGGTCGGGTTCGTAATCGTCGCGGAGCTGGCATGGCCGAGGGACACGCCGTTGACGAACCACTCGACCTCCACTTGGTCCTGGGCGCTGGCGGCGCTGGCGAAACAGAGGAGGAGAGCGAGCGCGGTGAGTCGATGCTTCATGTGGGGATGACTTGTGGAGACGGAGCTCCGATACGGGTCACCCTCGGTACCGAATGGAGGTTCTGCGAGCGGAGCGGAGAATCCCGGAACTCGCCGGGCGCCCGGTCGGGCTCAGCGCCGCTTCTTGAACTCCTTCAGGAACTTCTCTCGCTGCGCCTTCTGCGACTTGTGCTTGTTCGCCTTGCCTTCGGCGGACTTCAGCGCGGCCTGCCACGCCTTGTGCAGCGCCGTGAGCTTCTTGGCGTCCGAGGCCGCGGTCTTCGCGGCTTCGGCGCACAGCTTCTGCACGCGGCGGATCTTGTCCTGCAGACCCCTCACGATGGCTTTTGCGTCGCCGATCTCGTCCAGGTCGAGCCCGAGTGCCAGCACGCCAGAGGCCGCGCCGCCGAACTTCGCGAAGGGTTTCCCGATGCTCTGCGGGATACCGATGACGTCCCCCGCGGCCTGATTCAGCGAGCCGATGGCGCTCCCTCGGCTGGGGCCGAGGGACGCGTCGATGATCGTGTGCACCGTGAAGCTTGCGGCTGCGAGTCCGACGGTGCCGGCCAGGCTGACCGGCGCGGCAGCGCGGCGCCCGCGTCCTTGTCGATGGCGTCGAGATACTTCTGGCCCGGGGGAAGATGTGAGGAACTCCGTAGACGACATGGCTCGCTCCGTGACTCGAAGGGTCGATGTCCCGGGTGGATGGCAGTCTCTCGGGGTTCGTGACGCGCTTGCGCCACTTTTTTGGGCTCAGTCCGACTTGTCGTCGGAGGCCTTCTTCGCCGGCTTCGTGTCGCGCGAACTCTTGGTGTCACTCGACGAATCGGCGCTCTTCGACTCGGCGGGCTTGTCCGCCGACTTCGCGTCCTTCTTGTACGAGTCGCTGCGGTAGTCCGTCTCGTAGAAGCCGTCACCCTTGAAGAGGATCGCCGCGCCCTTGCCGATCAGGCGCTGCAGCTTGCTCTTCTTGCACTCCGGACACTTGCGCTTGACCGGCGCGGTCATCGACTGGAACAGCTCGAACGCGTGGCCGCAGGCTTCGCACTCGTACGCGTACGTCGGCATCGTCAGTCCTCGCGGCCGGACTCGTCGTCGCTGGAGTCGTCGGCGGCGGGTTCGCCCGCGACGATGACGCGGCTCGCGCGCAGGATCTTGTCGTTGAAGCGGTAGCCTCGCTGCATGACGCTCGTGATCGTGCCCGGCGCGGCGTCGGACTCGGTGTCGACTCCGACGGCCTCGTGCACGTTCGGGTCGAACGTGGCGCCGGCGGTCGGGATCTCGGCGAGACCATGCCGCTCGAGCGTGCCTTCGAACAAGCTCCGGACCATTTTCAGGCCCTCGAACATCATCTTGACGTCGTCGGACAGTTCGGTCGCGTTGTCCTGCGCCTGCAGCGCGAGGTAGAAGTTGTCGAGCACCGGCAGGAGCTCGGCGGTCAGCACTTCGATCGCGCGCGAACGAGCTTCGCCGAGCTCGGTCGCGTGCCGCTTGCGGATGTTCGCGAGGTCGGCCATCGCGCGCCGCAGCTTGGCTTCGGCGTCGTCAGCCTTCTCGGTCTTCTGCTCTTCGGTCGCTTCCTGAGCTTCCGTCGCTTCGCCTTCGGTCTGCGTAGTCTCTTCAGCGACGGTCTCTTCCGCGTCCTGCTTCTTCTTCTGCTTCTTCATCATTGGAAGATGTCCTTCACCTTCTCGAAGATGCCCTTCTTGCGCGACTGCTGGCTCTGACGCTCGCGTTCGCGGTCGTCGTACTGCTTCAGCAGCTCTTCTTGTTCGGGGGAGATCTTGGTCGGCACTTCGATCTGGATCTGCACGATCAGGCTGCCCTTGCCGTAGCCGTCCGCGCGCGGCAGTCCGTGGTTGCGCACGCGCAGGCGTGAGCCGGGCTGGGTGCCGGGCGGGATCTTCAGCACGACGGTCTCGCCGCTGATCGTCGGCACTTCGACCGAGTCGCCGAGCACCGCTTGCCGGTAGCGGACCTTCGCCTGCGCGATCAGGTCGTCGCCGTGGCGCGTGAACACCTGGTGCGGCTCGACGTGGATGACGACGACGAGGTCGCCGGGAGGACCACCGTCCTCGCCGGGCTCGCCCTGGCCGTTGATGCGCTCGACGTGGCCTTCTTCGATGCCGGCCGGGATCGAGATGTTGATCGGCGTCTTCGCGGGAACCTTGCCACGACCGCGGCACTTCGTGCACGGGTCGGAGATCACCTTGCCCTGGCCGCGGCAGTGCGGGCAGGTTTGGCGGATCGACAAGAAGCCCTGGTTGGCGACGACTTCGCCGTGGCCGCCGCAGGTGCCGCACGTCGTCGGCTCCGTGCCGGGCTTCGCGCCCGAGCCGCCGCAGTTCGTGCAGTTCTCGGGGCGTGCGACTTCGATGGTCTTCTTGACCCCGGTCGCGACCTCTTCGAGCGTGAGCTGAAGATCGACGCGCAGGCTCGCGCCACGACGTCGGCCGCCGCGTCCGCCGCCACCAAAGAACTGGCCGAAGAAGCCGCCGCCACCTCCGCCGCCACCGCCGCCGAACAAGTCGCCGAAGTGCGCGAAGATGTCTTCGAGGTTGGAGAACCCGGGACCACCACCGCCGGCCTGGCCGGCACCGACGCCGGCGTGGCCGAACTGGTCGTAGCGGGCTCGTTTATCCTTGTCGGACAACACGGCGTAGGCCTCGGCCGCTTCCTTGAAGCGCGCTTCGGCCTCGGAGTCCCCGGGGTTGCGGTCGGGGTGGTTGTTCAGCGCGATCTTGCGGTAGGACTTCTTGATCTCGTCGTCGCTCGCGGAGCGGTCGACGCCGAGCACCTCGTAGTAATCGCGCGGATTCGCCATGTCATTCCCTTCGGCGTGATCGTGGTGGGCGCAGCAGGGAATCCCGCGCCGCCACGCCGGAGCGCCGCAGGATTCCGATCACCGCGCGGTCAGCTGACTGCGCCGGTGACTGCTTCGGTCTCTTCCTCGAGAGACGTGACCAGAGTATCGGTCGTCAGCATCAGGCCGGCAATGCTCGCGGCGTTCTGGATCGCCGTGCGCACGACCTTGGCCGGGTCGATGATGCCCGCTTCGAACATGTCGACCCACTCGCCGGTCAGCGCGTTGAAGCCGTTCGACTTCTTGGCTTCGAAGGCCTCGTCGACGATGACCGACGCGTCTTCACCGGCGTTGTCGGCGATCTGGTGCAACGGCGCCTGGCACGCGCGCTGGACGATCTCGATGCCGAAGCGACGGTCGCCCTTCGCGCGGACGTTGTCGAGCTCCATGCTCGCACGCAGCAGCGCCATGCCGCCCCCGGCGACGACGCCCTCTTCGACGGCGGCGCGGGTCGCGTTCAGCGCGTCTTCGACGCGCTGCTTCTTCTGCTTCATGTCCGCTTCGGTCAACGCGCCGACGTGGATGACGGCGACGCCACCGGTCAGCTTCGCGAGACGCTCCTGGAGCTTCTCCTTGTCGTAGTCCGAGGTGGTCTTCTCGATCTGCGCGCGGATGCTGTCGGCGCGGGCCGTGATGTCGGCCTTCTTGCCGGCGCCTTCGACGATCGTCGTCGACTCCTTCGTCACGACGACCTTGCGCGCCGTGCCGAGGTGGTCGGGGGTGACGTTCTCGAGCGTCAGGCCGAGGTCTTCGGAGATGCACTGGCCCTTCGACAGGATCGCGATGTCTTCGAGGATCGCCTTGCGGCGGTCACCGAAGCCCGGAGCCTTGACGGCGCAGACGTTGAGGACGCCCTTGAGGCGGTTCACGACCAGCGTCGCGAGCGCTTCGGCTTCGATGTCCTCGGCGATGATCAGCAGCGGCTGACCCGTGCGCGAGACCTGCTCGAGGACGGGGATCAGGTCGCGAGCGTTCGAGACCTTCTTCTCGTAGATGAGGATCAGCGGGTTCTCGAACACCGTCTCCATCGACTTCGGGTCGGTGATGAAGTAGGGCGAGATGTAGCCCTTGTCGAACTGCATGCCCTCGACGAACTCGAGCTCGGTCGTCGCGCCCTTGCCTTCTTCGACGGTGATCACGCCTTCCGGCCCGACCTTGTCGACGGCGTCGGCGAGGAGCTTGCCGATCTCGTTGTCGTTGTTCGCGGAGATCGAGCCGACCATCGCGATGCTCTTGCGGTCCTTGATCTTCTTGGACTGCGACTCGATCGACTCGACGACGGCCTTGACGGCCTGGTCGATGCCGGCGCGCAGTTCCTGCGGGTTCATGCCCGCGGTCAGGTAGCGCTGACCTGTCGATAGGATCGCTTCGGCGAGCACGGTCGCGGTCGTCGTGCCGTCACCAGCGACGTCGTTGGTCTTGCTGGCGACTTCGCGCACGAGCTTGGCGCCCATGTTCTCGAACGGATCCTCGAGCTCGATCTCCTTGGCGACCGACACGCCGTCCTTCGTGACCATCGGGCCACCGAACGACTTCTCGATGATGACGTTCTTGCCGGCCGGGCCGAGCGTGACCTTGACCGCCTTCGCGAGCTTCTGAACGCCTTCGACGGCCTTACGCCGGGCGTTCTCGTCGAACATGATTTGCTTGGCCATCGATCAGCCTCCCATCTTCGCGAGGATCTCGCTCTCTTTGAGGATCTTGTAGTCGTCGCCACCGACCTTGACGTCGGAGCCGGCGTACTTGCCGAAGAGGACGACATCGCCCTTCTTCACTTCGGGCTTCGCGCGCGAGCCGTCATCCATGAGGCGGCCTTCGCCGACTGCGGTGACCTTGCCCTGCTGCGGCTTTTCCCGCGCGCTATCCGGAAGAACGATCCCGCCGCTGCTGACTTGCTCGGCGTCGAGAACCTTGAGGACGATGCGATCGTCGAGGGGACGAATGTTTGCCATGTCTGTGTATTCCGTCGTGTGAATTCGTTTGTGAAGCACCCTCCGAGCCCTGCGCATGCGCATGCGCCTGCGCGTGCCCGGAGGCCGCGAAGCGGCCTCAGAAGCCCATTCCCGGCATGCCACCCATGCCGCCCATGCCTCCCATGCCGCCCATACCACCCATGCCACCCATGCCGCCGGCAGCGGCGGCGGGATCGGCCTCCGGCGCCGGTTCCGGCACCGTGGTGATCACGCAATCGGTGGTGAGTAGCAGCGTCGAGACCGAGACCGCGTTCTGCAGCGCCGAGCGCGTGACCTTGGTCGGGTCGACGATGCCGGCTTCGATCATGTCGCAGTACTCTTCGGCCAGTGCGTTGAAGCCGTGCTTGGCGCTCTTGTTCTTGAGCACGCGGCGCGCGACGACAGCGCCGTCGAGGCCTGCGTTCTCGGCGATCGTGCGGATCGGCATCTGCAGGGCCTTGAGCAGCACGTCCTTCGCGAACGCCTGGTCGCCCTTGAGCTTGACGTCCTCGAGGATGCGCGACGCGCGCAGGAGCGCGGTACCGCCACCCGGCAGGATGCCTTCTTCGATCGCGGCGCGGGTCGCGTGCAGCGCGTCCTCGACGAGGGCCTTGCGCTCCTTCATCTCAGTCTCGGTCTGCGCACCGACGCGGATCTCGGCGATGCCTCCGGCCATGCGCGCGAGGCGCTCCTGCAGCTTCTCCGTGTCGTAGTCCGACGTCGTGTTCTCGATCTCGCGGCGGATCTGGTCGCAGCGCGACTTGATCGCCTTCTCGTTGCCCTTGCCTTCGACGATCGTCGTGTTGTCGTTGTCGATGATGACCTTGCGGGCGGTGCCGAGCTGGTCGAGTTCGATCGCCTCGAGCTCCATGCCGAGATCCTTGAAGATCGCCTCGGCGCCCGTCAGGATCGCGATGTCCTGCATCATGGCCTTGCGGCGGTCGCCGTAGCCCGGCGCCTTGACTGCGCAGACCTTGATCGTGCCGCGCAGCTTGTTGACGACGAGGGTTGCCAGCGCTTCGCCTTCGATGTCCTCGGCGATGATCAGCAGCTGCTTGTTGGCCTTCTTGAGCTTCTCGAGCAGCGGCAGCAGCTTGTGGACCGACGAGATCTTCTCTTCGTGGACCAGCACGAGGCAGTTGCGCAGCTCGCAGGTCATCGAGTCGGCGTCGGTGACGAAGTGCGGCGACAGGAAGCCCCGGTCGAACTGCATGCCCTCGACGATGTGGACGTCGGTGTCGGTGCTCTTGCCTTCTTCGACCGTGATCACGCCATCGTTGCCGACGCGCTTCATCGCGTCCGCGATGATCTTCCCGGTGACGGGGTCGTTGTTGCTCGCGATCGCGGCGACCTGCGTGACGGCGGTGGCGTCGGTGCCGGGCACCTTCTTCGCCATGCGGTGCAGCTCGTCGACGACCTTGTCGGTGCAGGTGCGGATGCCCTTGATCAGCTCGGCGTGGTTCACACCGGCGGTCAGGTACTTCATGCCCTCTTCGAGGATCGCGCGCGAGAGCAGCGTCGCGGTCGTCGTGCCGTCACCGGCGACATCGCTCGTCTTGCTCGCGGCTTCCTTGACGAGCTTGGCGCCCATGTTCTCGTAGGCGTCTTCGAGCTCGATCTCCTCGGCGACCGACACACCGTCCTTGGTGATCGTCGGACCGCCCCAGCCCTTGTCGAGAACGGCGTTTCGGCCGCGGGGACCTAGCGTCGAGATGACGGCCTTGGCAAGCTTTTGGACGCCGCGGAGGACCGACTCGCGGGCATCGGTCTCGAAAGTGAGTTGTTTGACCATTGGGCTCAGTGCACCCGGTTGTTCCGGGGGGATTGGCTTGGAGTATTCGTCAGGGGTCGCCGGCGGATCGCCGGGACGACACCGGTGGCTGCCGCCGGCTTAGCAAAGACGATGCCGAGTCGTTCCCCGAACTGGAGTGCGGGCTGTAACCATCTGGAGCGAAACGAATTGAATCAGCAGTTGAGAAGCCTCCACGCATGCGAAGTGCCGCAGCGGCAGGGTGCTCCGCGACAAAGTGGCAGGGGCGTCCGGCGATTCCTGCCGAATCTGGTGCCAAGCTGGCATGGTCGGCGCGCGGCCGTGTGCGCCGCGCTGCTGCTCGTTGGCTCGGCCGCGGCGCAGTCGATGCGGATCAGCACGGTGGACGGTCAGCAGCTCGCGGCGGAGGTGAAGGGCTTCGACGCGGGAAACGGCACGCTCTCGGCCGTGGTCGGTGGGGTGACCAAGTCCCTGTCGATCGGAAATCTCCTCGCCCTGCACGGCGGCGCGCCGACGCCGGGTGGGTCCGTCGAAGTGCACCTCGTCGGCGGTGAGCTCCTGCAGGGTGACCTGGTCGCCGGGGACGCCGACGGCGAGACGTTCGGCCTCCAGTCGCCGACGCTCGGCCGACTCTCGGTGCCGATCGATCGGCTCGAGGTGCTGATCTTCCGCGAGCGGGCTCGCGATGCGCGGCCGCAGGACTTCGCGATCCCGGAATCCGCCGACGCGGACGAGGCGCTGTTCCGCCGCGCGCGCCGCCTCGGGTTCCAGCAGGTGCTCGGTGGCATCCACCGGTTCCGCGAGAAGTCCATCCTGTTCGAGGTGGGGGACGGCGACGACGCGGTCGACGCCGAGGCCTTTCGCTACGAGGATCTCGTCGCGATCGCGCTGCGCGGCGGCGTCGCGCGCGAGACGCCGCCCGAGGCGATGCTGCTGACGCGCAGTGGCGACGTCGTCGGCGTCGATCTCGAAGGCTTCCGCGACGGCAAATTCCGCTTCGGTGTCGACGTCGCGACGCGTGAGTTCGAGCTCGCCCCGAACGACATCGCCGCGCTGACGTTCCTCGGCACCGGTCGCAAGTATCTGTCCGATCTCCCGGTCCTCGCGGCCGAGGAGAGGGCGTACTTCGAGGATGCCGAGGTGCTCCTGCCGTACCGTCGCGACCGCAACGTCGGCGGTGGCTTTCTCGTCGCGGGCGGTTCGAGCTACCTCAAGGGCGTCGGCGCGCACAGCTACAGCAAACTGTCGTGGAAGGTGCCCGATGGCGTCGCGCACTTCCACGCGCTCGTCGGTCTCGGAGACGAGGTCGGCGATCTCGGACTGAAGGCCGACGTCGGTGTCACCGTGAAACTCGACGACGAGGTGCTGTTCTTCGATGACTCGATCGGCGCGGCGGACGGGGTGCAGAACCTCGGGCTGCTCGACGTGCGCCCGGGTGCGACGCTGACGCTCGAGGTGAAGTTCGGGCGCGGGTTGGATCTCGGGGATCGGGTCGGTTGGTTGGGGGCGGTGTTCCTGCAGTAGGGCCGCCCCTTCTCCGCGCTTCCTCCTCAGTGCGCCCCTCGAGCCCGCAACAGCTCCACGACCGCGTCGTGCCCACGCTCGAGTGCGCGCGACAGCGCCGTGCCGCCGCGCTTGTCCTTCGCGTTCACGTCGGCTCCCGCATCGAGCAGCTTCGTCGCGTTCTCGATTCGGCCCTTGCCCGCGGCGGCCATCAGCGGCGTCGTGCCGCGGTGGTTCCGGAAGTCCACGGGGTATCCCGCGGCGAGCAGATGCGCGACGACGCGGCGGCAGTCGTTGCGGGCCGACCAGAACAGCGCACCCTCGCCGTTCTTGTCGACGGCGTGCATGTCCGCGCCGCGTTCGATCAACGCCAGCGCGGCCTCGTCCTGGTCGGCGTCGAGCGCGGCGAGCAGTGGGGTCATCCCGCGCGCGCCCTTGCGCTCGAGGTCGGCGCCGTGCTTCCGCAGCGCGTCGATCAGGTCGATATGGCCGGCGATCGCGGCCGAGATCAGCGGCGTCTGCCGGTCGTCGTCGCGGGTGTCGACGTCGAGGCCTTCGGCGATTATCGCCTGCATCGCCGTGATGTCGTCGCGCGCGATCGCCGCGTTGAGCTTGCGCACGAGCTTCGGATCCCGCATCCGCGGCGTCTCGGAGTGGGGCGGTCGACCCGGGGAATCGGCGCGGCTCTCGAGTCGATCGATGCGCGCGACGAGGTCCGCCGGCACGCGTTCGACCGTATCGACGGCCTCCGCGCGCGCGGCCCGCTCTAGCGCATCGACGCGCTCTTCGAGATCGCGCCAGTCCTGCGTCGATCTCCCGGCGTCAGCGGGAGAAGGGGGAGGCGCGCCGAGCCAGTCGGCGAGCTGCCACGCGGCGAGCAGCGAGATCGCGATCCAGAGCAGCCGAGTTTGCATTGCGTCCTCGCGCATCATTGTCCTCAGACCCCGATTGCTGGGCTTCGGTCAGCCTCGAAGAGAGGGGAATTATTTCTCGTAACGTCGAGCGGTGCGGTGGGCCTGCCCCGGGAAACCAAGCTTCCTTTCCCGGTGGATTCCCAATGACCCGCAAATCCCTACTCTCCGCGGCCGTAGCGCTCGCGGCTGCGTCGCTCGCCTTGGCGCAGGGGACGCCGACCCTCTCCTCCCTCCAGCGCCTCCACGGCGATCTCTACGGCGCCGGCGACGACTACCAGGCGCACTTCACCCCCGGCACGTTCGAGTTCCTGCCTGCTCTCGGCTCGGCGGCGCCGCGTGATCTTCCCGTCCAGTTCACGCTCGAATCGGTCGGTCGGCAGCACGGTCAGCCGGTCCCGGCGTCCGAGCTGGCGCGCCCGCACGAAGTGCAACGCGGCACCTCGGTCGACTACGTTCGTGGCTCGGTTACCGAGACCTACGACGTTCGCGTCGACGGCGTCGAGCAGAGCTTCACGTTCCGCACGCTTCCGGCCGGTGGCGGCGACCTCGTCGTTCGTGGCCGTATCGAGACCGACCTCGCGGCGCGTTCGATTCGGGACGGCGTCGAGTTCTTCATGAACGACGTCGGTGGCGTGACGGTCTCGAAGGTGATCGGGATCGACGCTGCGGGAATGCGGACTCCCGGCACCCTCTCGTTCGAAGACGGTGTGCTCGAACTCCGCCTCCCCGGAGAGTTCGTCGAGACCGCGCAGCTGCCGCTCGTGCTCGATCCGTTGTTCGGCACGACGATCGACGTCGATTCCACGGCGAACGATCAGGACAACCAGGATCCCGACATCGCGTACGACGCGGCGAACGACAACTTCTACTGCGTGTTCGAACGCCAGTTCTCCGCGATCAACGTCTCGATCATGGGGCAGGTGCTGAACGGCGACCTGACCCTGCAGAGCGCGAACCTCGTGGTCGCGATCTCCGGTCTCGGCGTCAGTGATCCGACCGTCGCGAACGTGCGATTCAACGAGCGATTCGTCGTCGCTTGGCGCGACACGGCCGGGATCCAGGGCAAGTCGGTGCGGGGTGCAAACGGCGTCTCGGGTCCGCAGCGCCTGCTCGTCGCCAACCCGGGGGGCGGCTTCGCGCTCGAGCCGGACCTCGGTGGCGAGTCCACGATGGTCGACGACGAGGCGATCCTCGTCTGGACGAACACCGTGACCGATGACATCTACGCGCGGCAGATCCGCCCGCTTTCGGACGACACGCTGTCGCTCAACGGTGGCCAGGTGCTGATCTCGGGCACTGGCACTCAGTTCAACAACCAGCCTGCGATCTCCAAGAGCGGTGGCTCGACCGGCTACCACATGATCGTGTGGCACGAGAACGTCAACGGCCGCGACCGCGTCATCTCCGCGATCGTCAACCGCAACCTCGGCTTCATCGACGCGAACACGCCGCTGACGAGCAACAACGACGAGCACTTCAATCCGGACGTCGACGGCGACGGACGCCTCTGGGTCGCGGCCTACGAGCGTGAGGAGCCGACGAACCCGACGGAGACCGACATCGCCGTTCGCGGCGTGACGATCAACGACGCGCTCTTCGGCTCGGACAACGCGATCCTCTTTGCGGAGAACCTCATCGAGGCGTCGCCGCTCGACGACGATCGGAATCCGAAGGTCTGCTTCCTCGGCTCGTCGGCGCTCGTCGCCTACGAGGACGAGGGCGTGAACCCTTCGGAGTACGACGTACGGATCTGGAACGTCGATCCGTTCACCGCCGAGTCGTGCACCGGCTTCAGCTCGGTGGAGTTCGGCCTCAGCCGCAACTCGATCCGCATCGAGATGGCCAGTAAGCGTGCCGGCGACGCCGACTCGGACAGCGAGCAGGCGGCGATCATCTGGGAATCGACGGTCGTCGCGACTGGCAACAGTGACGTGTTCGCGCGTGCTTGGCTCGCCAACGACGACGGCGACATGATTGACCAGGGCGGTGGTTGCGGTGGTGGTGGTCTCGCCTACGCGACGTGCGCCGAGGTCGGCAACCTCGACTTCACGCACCGGCTCTTCACGAGCCACGGTGGCGCGACGACTTGGTTCGTCCTGAGCCCGCAGACGATCAACGCGTTCTGCGGCAGCTGCACGCTCGTCCCGGATGTGTTCAACGCCTTCGTCTACACGACGACGACGGACATCCTCGGCCGCGCCTCGGTGGTGACGCCGATCCCCTCGGTGACCGCTCTCGCCGGCATCAGCTGGTACGAGCAGTGGGCGACCGACCCCTCGGGCGCGTCGAGCTGCGCCGCCTGGGGCGTCGACTTCTCCAACGCGCTGCGCGTGACGATCGAAGACTGAGGACCGAACGATGAAACTTCTCCAACAGCAACTCCACGTCCTGTCGTTCGGCCTCGTGTTCGCCGTCGGCTCCACCGGACTCGCTCAGAACATGCAGAAGCCGCGCGAGATCGGCGTCGAAGAGCGCGTCTCGATCCAGAGTCAGGCGCACGGCCTCTCGCGGGCCGAGGGTCGCCTGTTCGGCCTCGGTCCGGACTACCGCGCCGAGTTCGACGCCGACGGTATCGAGTTCGTGCCAGCGCTCGGGCGGCAGGCGCCGCACGCGATGCCGCTGCGCTTTACGTTCGAGTCGGTGCGTCGCGGTGACGCCGTCGTGCACGAGGCCGCGAACGCGGAGCCGCGGCAGCAGGACGACTACCGCGTGACGTTTGCGCGTGGCGGCGGCGTCACCGAGCGCTACGACGTGCGCGTGGACGGCGTCGAGCAGAGCTTCGTGTTCGACCACCCGCTGCCGGGCAACGGCGATCTCGTCGTGCGTGGCGCGCTGTCGACGGAGCTCGGCGGGCAGACGGGCGTGTATCGCGACGGCATGCGGTTCTCGTGTGAGCACGGTGCCGTGACGATCGGAAAGGTGACCGGCATCGACGCGATCGGCTCTCGGGTCCAGGGTTCGCTGCGCTACGACGGCGAACACCTCGACCTCGTGCTGCCCGATTTCTTCGTCGCGAACGCGCGCTACCCGCTCGTGCTCGATCCGCTGATGGGAGGCGTGTCGAACGTCAACCTCACCAGCTCGGACGACTCGAACGCGGACAGCGCGTACGAGGGGTTCCACAACCGATACTGCCTCGTGTGGGAGCGTGCGCTGGCAGGCGACCTGATCGACATCCGCGCGCAGCGCGTGAACACGAGCGGCGGCATCACCGGTGCGGTCCTCCTCGTGAAGGCTTCGGGGGTCAACCTCGCGCCGTCGATCGCTTCGGTGCGTCAGACCCAGACGTTCGTCTGCGCTTGGCAGACGTCGAACAACATCCTGGGTCCGTTCGACATCGAGGCGCGCACGATCGCGTCTGTGAACGGCCTGATGTCGACCAACCACGTCGCGGTCGGGACCCAGTTCCAGGACAACGACGTCGGCGTGGACGTCGGTGGGGACCGCACGACGGATTCGCCGGATTCGCTGCTCGTGTGGCAAGTCGTCGGTCAGGGTCTGCGGGGGGTCAACGTCCGCGCGCTGTCGCCGCCGACCGACCCGACCTTCAACTCGGTCATGACCGTCAGCTCGAACGCGAACGACATGCGGCCCGCGATCAGCAAGTCCGGTGGCGACAACGGGCGCTGGCTGATCGTCTGGCAGCGCAACGGCACGGTGCGGATGCGTGTCCGCGACCGCCAGTTCAACGCCATCACGAGCGGATTCCTGGTCGATGACGGCGCGTGGCCGGACGTCGACGGGAACGGCAACAACTTCGCGATCGTCTATCAGCAGCCCGAAGACGGCCCCGGCAGCGGCGCACCGTTCGACATCCACTGCCGGATCGCGAACTACAACGGTGGCTCGAGTATCAGCTTCGCTGGTCCGGGTTCGCCCGTCGAGGCCGACAACAATCAGGAGGAGATTCGGCCGTTCGTGTGCTTCATCGAGTCGAAGTACCTCGTCGGCTGGACGAACGTCACCGGCTTCCTGTTCTCGAACATCTCGCTGCGGACGATCGATCCCGAGAACTGCGACCTCTGTGGTGCGGAATACGACATCAGCGGATCGAACGAGTACGAGTTCGGCGCTACTGCTGCGTCGCGCTGGTCCGGCGGTGATGCCACGGACGAGTGCATCGTCTCCTTCTCCTCGGGGAACAACACGCCGCCGTGGTCGAGCGATATGCACGCGGTGATCTTCGAGGCGATCGGGTTCGGCGGCTTGGTGTCCGATCTCGGGGGTGAATGCGCCAACGGCGGCTTCTTCCAGATCGCGGGGGCGTTCGCGCTCGGCAACACCGTGGATCTCCAACTCGTGCAGGCAGACACGAACGCGGCGTTCGGTGCGCTGCACATCGGCAACTCCGCTCCGGCGTTCGCGTGTGGTCCCTGCAACATCCTGTTGCCGTTCGTCGGTGTCTCGGTCGCGCCGGTCAACGGGGTGGTCTCCACGCCGCTGACGATCGGTTGCTCGACCGAGCTGCTCGGACAGTCGCTGGACTTCCAGTACGTGATCGCGCTCACCGCCGTGACGGACTGCAGTTTGATCCCCAACGTGGGCGTATCGAACATCCTCCGCGCCACGTTCTCCGAGTGATCCTCGGCCTGCGCCGCTTCCCTACGGCGGCGCAGGCCCGGGTCGCGCTGGTCGACCGGGCCTTCGACGCGGTATCCTCGGCCGCGGATGTCGGGCACCGTTTGGATCCTCGGAACCGTAGCAGTCGCGATCGGCCTGATCGCGATCGCCGTGCGTCGGCGCGAGCCGTGGACGGTGCGCGCAGCCGGGTTCGGCGCCGTGCTCATCGCTTGGTCCGCGGCGACGAATCGGCAGGAGATCTTCTTCGAGACCGAG
>JANQJF010000114.1 GCA_028281765.1 Planctomycetota bacterium
ACTGGAGCGACTGCAGCTGTGGCAGGCTGGCGAGCGGCGCGAGGTCGGAGACCTGGGTGTGATAGCACTGGAGCGACTGCAGCTGTGGCAGGCTGGCGAGCGGCGCGAGGTCGTTGACCTGGGTGTGAGAGCAATCGAGCGAGTGCAGCCGTGGCAGGCCGGCGAGCGGCGCGAGGTCGGAGACCTGGGTGTGATAGCACTGGAGCGACTGCAGCTGTGGCAGGCTGGCGAGCGGCGCGAGGTCGGTGATCTGGGTGCCAGAGCACTGGAGCGACTGTAGCTGTGGCCGGTCGGCGAGCGGCGCGAGGTCGTTGACCCGGGTGTAAGAGCAAGAGAGCGACTGCAGCTGTGGCAGGCCGGCGAGCGGCGCGAGGTCGGAGACCTGGGTGTGAGAGCACTGGAGCGACTGCAGCTGTGGCAGGCCGGCGAGCGGCGCGAGGTCGGTGACCTGGGTGTGAGAGCACTGGAGCGACTGCAGCTGTGGCAGGTCGGCGAGCGGCGCGAGGTCGGAGACCTGGGTGTGATAGCACAGGAGCGACTGCAGCTGTGGCAGGCCGGCGAGCGGCGCGAGGTCGGTGACCGGGGTGTGGGAAAAGGCGAGCGATCGAAGGCCCGTGAGCTCTTCGATCCACTCTGGCAGCTCGGCAATCGAATTCCTCTCGAGCCCGTTCTCGGACTCGGACCACTGACCGTCGGAGGAGAGGAAGTAGGCCCCGAGATTCAGAGTCCGAAGATCCTCGAGATCCGCCAGCTCGCGCGGCAACTCCGACAGCCCGAGGTTTCCCAGATCCAGAAAGCCCGTCTTCTGCTCGCGCTCCCTCTGGATCAACTTCTTCGCAAGTTGAATTCCGTCCAAGTCTCGTCTCCTGACGGGAGACGATATTGTCCGGGCGGTCAAGTTAGTAGAACGAGGGTCTCGGTGTGCACGAGGATCTCGCCTGTGCGTCGGCGAGCGGGAACGGCAAGCGGCTCATGCTCGGTGAGAGATTCCGGTAGGAGGCACTCCGACTCCATTAGAATGACCCTCGCAGCGCATGGCGAAGAAGAGAGAGCAACCGCGAACGCAGCAGGCCGACGCACCTCCGCTCAAGGTGTTCGTCTCCTCCACCTACCTGGACAACGTCCAGCGCCGGCGCCTCGTTCAAGACGTGATCATCCAAGCCGGCATGATCCCGCACGCGATGGAGTTCTGGCCGGCGCAGGAACGCGAGCCCCAAGACCTCTCTCTCGACTATGTCCGCGAGGCCGACCTCTTCGTCGGCATCCTCGGGTGGCGCTTCGGCTGGACGCCGGATGGCGGCACCAAGTCGATCACCGAGATGGAATACGACGAGGCGGGCGAGGTCGGGGTCGAGCGGTTGATGTTCGAGATCGAGCGCGGCGCCGTGGATCCCGACAAGGACTTCGACGACGGCCCCGACAAGTACGACAAACAGAAGCTGCTCGAAGCGTTCAAGCGCCGCGTCCAACGCGACGTGCACCCGCAGTGGTTCAACGCCGAAACCCTCACGGGCAGGGTCGCGACCGCTCTCCACAACCACCTTGCGAAGCTTCGCGGCGGCGAAGCCGCCGAGCCTGAGCCCCAACGCCCGACCCCCGCCTTCGACCAGCAGCTCGCCGTCTTCCTCGACCAGCTCGCCCGCCGCCACGACGCCCTCTCCCTCGCCGGCTTCAGCAAGCGAGTCCGCGTCGAGATGCGCCTCCAGGATCTCTATGTCCCGATGCGCGTCATGCTCAACACGAGGCTCGAGGACGACGAGTTTGGCTCCGGCCGCGAAGCCGACGAGAAGCTCCGCCACTCCGATCGCCACGACGACCTCAACCTCGTGCAGGCGCTCGAGCTGCTGAAGGTCACCGCGACGACCGACGATCGCCGGCACCGCGGCATCGTGGTCCTCGGCGACCCCGGCTCCGGCAAGACCACGCACCTGCGCCGGGTCGTCTTCTCGATGGTGCGCGGCGAGGAGCGCCTGCACCTGCCCGCCGACATGGTCCCCGTGTTCCTGCCGCTCCGCGCGCTCAAGGCCGAGGACACCACGCTGCGCAAGTTCTTCCTCCGCTTCCTCACCGAGGAGGACGACGACAACGATCCCGACATCGCCGAGGGCTTCGCGAAGAGCCTGTGGAAGCGCGGCAACCTCCTGCTCCTCGTCGACGGCCTCGACGAGGTCCCCGAAGAGCGCCGCGCCGAGATCCGCAAGTGGATCGAGGACGCTGCTCGCAAGCGCGACGACCTCGTCTGCGTCGTGACCTGTCGCTACGCCGGCTACAAGCAGAAGGCCCGTCTCGGCGGCGGCTTCCTCGAGTTGCACCTGCGGCCGCTCACCAACGAGAGCGCCGAGCGGTTCATCCACAACTGGTACCGCGTCGTCGAGACGACCTTCGCCCAGGACGTCTCTGCCGCCCGCAAGCGCGCCGTGCAGCGGGCCGAAGATTTGGTCGAGCGCCTGCGCCTGCCCGACTTCCGCGCCAGCCGGGTCTACGAGATGATCCGCAACCCCCTGCTCCTCACCGCGGTCTGCCTCGTGCACCGCGACCGGGGTCGAGACTTGCCCGACCGCCGGGCGGATCTCTACCTGGAGTGCGTGCGGGTGCTGCTCGAACTGTGGCGCGATGCGGCGGGGCTGGCGGTGACGTTCCCCGAGAAGGAGGCGCGGCCGGTGTTGCGACGCATCGCCCTGTCGATGCAGGAGCAGAAGCTCGCCCGCGCGCCTGCACGGGTCTTGCGGGAGATCGTCGAGACGGCGTTTCGCGACACCGGCAGTGCGACCGTCGACGGCGACACCTTCCTGTGTGCAATCCGCGACGAGAGCGGGTTGCTCACTGGCTGGAGCGGCGACGAGTACGGCTTCATGCACCTGGGCTTCCAGGAGTTCCTCGCCGCCGAGGAGATCCGCGAGCGGGCGCTGGCCGCGGCGGTGGCCCGCGACGACGCGGCGTACGAGGCGGTGCTGCGCGAGCTCGCTGCGCACTTCGACGACAGCTGGTGGCACGAGGTGATCCTGTTGGTGCTGTCGATCGACGGGCAGAGCCTGTTCGCGCCGCTGCTGCGGGAGGTGGTCGCGGGGCAGGCATGGCTCGGGCAGGACGAGTTCGTCGACCAGTGTCTCGGCGACGCGTTCGAGTTCGACCCGGCGCCGTTCGTCGAGTTGCTCGAGGACGAGACGGTGGACGCGGAGCGGCGGCGCGCCGCGGCGCGGGCGCTGCGGAGCCACGATCCGGAGCGGTTCGAGCAGATCGTGGTGGAGCGGTGGATCGAGTCTGAAATCCGCTCGGCGGGGACCGTGGGGTCGCCCGCACTGCGAGCGACGACCTTGTCGCCGCGGGGCGGGATCGAGCTGGTCGCGATTGCGGGTGGGACGTTCACGATGGGGTCGCCGGAGACGGAGAGGCAACGCGACGACGACGAAGATCCACATCGAGTCGTCGTTCCCGAGTTCCAACTGGCATCCTTCGCTGTCACCAACGAGCAGTACGGTCGCTACCTCGCCGAGAATCCGGACGCGGAGGAGCCCGAGTACTGGGCCGACAAACGCTTCAACCAGCCGAATCAGCCCGTTGTCGGTGTGTCCTGGGACGAAGCCCGCGCGTTCTGCGCATGGGCGGGTCTACGTCTACCGAGCGAAGCGGAGTGGGAGTATGCGTGCCGTGCGGGGACGACGACGCCGTTCTGGTTCGGGGAGACGATCACGACAAGGCAGGTAAACTTCGATGGGAGATTCCCGTACGCGGGTGGAGAGAAGGGTGGGTATCGTCAGCGGACTGTGCCGGTCGGTTCGTTGCCCCCCAACGGGTACGGCCTGTACGAAATGCACGGCAACGTGTGGGAGTGGTGCGAGGACACGTGGCACAAATCGTACGACGGAGCACCGTGTGACGGCAGCGCTTGGGTCAACGTAGGCGCGGCCTACCGCGTGATGCGCGGCGGCGGCTGGTTCGAAGCCGCCGGGGGCTGCCGGTCCGCTTGCCGCGGTAAGAACCAGTCGGGCTTCCGTGGCTACAGCACTGGGTTCCGCCCCGCCAGGTCGTAACCGGACTTGTTCTCCACTTCACTACCGCATCCGCGCGTGCGCGGCGCGGTGCGTGGAGGAGCCGTGGGGACATCACCCTTTGCTCTTGCCTGCTGCCGATCGATCCTGGCGCGGCGAGCGTAGCGAGCCCGTGCCGCGCCGCCGGAGCGTAGCACCGGCCAGCGGCCCGTACAGGCGGCGTACACGACGCGTACGTGTCTGTGTGAAAGTGCTGACACCGAAGGGCTCGATACGGCGAGTGCGAGTCTACCTTCGGCCCGACGACTCAGACGATCGGTATCGACCCAGCGTGCATCGTTTGGCCGGGGTCCCGATCGGCACCGAGACCATCCACTCTTGTGCCCCACGACACGGATTGCCAAACTCCCTCCGAGGGTCGCGAGGAGATTCTATCGCGTGCCCGCTCTGGCGACACCATGCCCGACGTCACCTTGCTTTGGTACAAGCCCGATCGCCCAGCGGTTCGGCCACTGATCGAGCGGCTCGAGTCCCTCGGTCTCGAGGTCTGGCGCGACGAGGACCACGCCGAGGCCGGTGACCACATGCCGGATGTTGTGGACGCCGTGCTGCGCCAGTCGAAGGTGGCGGTGCTCTGCGCCTCGAATGCAGCTGCCGATCGCAAGTGGTTCACTGCGGAGGCGACGACGTGCAACACTCTGCTGAAGATCGACTCCCTCCGCTACGTGGCACCCGTTCGGGTCGGCCCGCTCGATCCCGGCAAACTGCCCCCCGCGATCGAGCACCAGCACGTGCTCGACCTGACGGATCCGGAGTTTCGAGAATCGCGCATCGAGCGCCTCGTCGTTCGGATCTTCGAAGAGCTGAAGCGGCCGCTGCCGCAAGTCGTCACCGCCGGCGTGTTGGCGATGAACCGCGACGAGTGCCAGCAGTTGCTCGAGGACGAAGCGGTCTCACCCGAAATCGTCACGCTGTGCAAGGACATCGGGATCCCCGACGACGAATTCGCCGAGAACCTGCTGTCCCGCTACGGCGACGCGTCGACGGACTTCGTCCCGTTCGCCGACGGAACCCCGCTGGTCGACATCGTGCAGCGCGCAGTCTCCGAGGCGAATACGATGCGCGGCCGCTGTCGTCTGCATCTGCTCTGGCTCGACGCGCCACTCCACGGATCGGACGACAAGGCCCGCCAGGATGCCTTCGACCGGTGGATCGTGAACGACTCCCTCCTGGTCCTCGACTCCGCGTCACTGGGTGTGGCGCGTGTCGCGAAGCTGCTCGACCATCTGACCAGCGTCGACGAGCCGGGTCGTCAGGTCGTCGTCTGCGTGCCGCCCTACTCGCGCTGGACCGGATCGCTCGAAACCGGGATGGCAGTCGACGCTGCGCAGCATGAACCGCTCCGGAGGCTCTTCGATATCTGGCGGCCGGATCCGAGCAAGAAGGTGCAGCGGCGGGCCCGACAGGTCGGCTTCGACTTCTCGGTCGCCGCGGGCCTTGGCGACTGGCTGCGCCGCGTGCTCGAGCGGGTCACTCCCATCGCCGATCCGGCGAGCGCCGAGCAATTGGAGGATCCGGCGGCGCCGTCCTTCGACGCGATCACGAAGCTCCACGGCACGGAGGGTTCCTTGTGACCGTCGTCGGCGACGAATCGCGGGGCGCCGTCATCACGTTCTACTCTTTCAAAGGTGGTGTCGGGCGGTCGATGGCGCTGGCCAACGTCGCCGAGATCCTGTCGCAGCGGGGGCACAGCGTCATCTGTTGCGACTGGGACCTCGAGGCGCCGGGCCTGGAGCAATACCTCGCCCTCGACGAGAACGCCGCCGAGGAGTACCGCGCCCGCCCGGGATTGATCGATCTGATCGACGACTTCAAGGCCGCGATCTCGCGTCGACCGGACGCCAAGCCACACGGGGACCCGCGCGACGACGAGATCGAGTTTCGCGGTGTGCGCTTGCCGCGACCGTTGAGCCGGACGTTCGCGTTGCCCGCGAAAGAGCAGCGCCGCGGCGAGATCCGCCTGCTGACCGCTGGGGCCCGCCATCGGGAGGCGCTCGCGTCGTACGCGGACGGCGTCCGGCGTTTCGACTGGCGTGACTTCTACGAGAATTGGGCCGGCGATGCGTTCGTCTCGCTCCTGCGCGAGGACCTCCTCGGCGCCGCGGACTACGTCCTGATCGACAGCCGCACGGGAGTGACCGAGCTCGGTGGTGTCTGCACGCAGTTCCTCGCGGACATCGTCGTCCTGCTGACGAACGCCACGCGCGCGTCGGTTGCCGCGTCGAAGTTCATGGCGTCGTCGATGCGCTCGCCCGATCTCGCCGAGGTGCGTGCCGGCCGCCCGCTCCTCGTGCTGCCGGTGGCGGCGCGCGTCGAGCGCACGGCCGAGAAGCAGGAGCTCGCCGACTTCCGCGCGAACTTCGTCGAGAGTTTCGACAAGTACGTCGCGACCCAGCTCGAGGACGCCGCCTCGTTCCTCGTCGAGTCGGAGATCCCGTACGTGCCGTTCTACGGTTTCGCCGAGCGCGTGGTTGCGCGCGAGCACTCCGCGACGCGGCAACGCGAGCTCTTTCGCGCGTACGATTGCATCGCCACGGCGCTCGTCGATTGCGCGGCAGGCCTCGCTACTGGTGGTGCGGAAGCAGTCGCGCCGACCCGCGACGTTTCGCCGGAGGCCAATCAGCCGCTGATCGTCATCCGGGACTTCGAGATCCACGAGTACGGAATCGTCCTCGAGGACCTCATCGACAATCCACCGCCCGGCGTGTCTCGCGTTGTGGTCCCCGGCCTCGAAGGATCCGGGGGGCAAGGCGAGGTGTTCCGCGATCTGATAGCTCCGGAGTTCGGCGCGCGGGCACGCGTGATCGCGCTCGTCGACCTGCCGAACGCCAACGTCGGGTTCGAGGTCGGTTTCGCCTTGGGTCGAGGTGCTCCCGTCGCGCTGGCGGTGATCCAGTCCCGGCTCCCGGAGTGGTTGCAGCGCCCGCCGCTGAACGGGTTCGTGGCGGAGCGTGCGCCGGACGCGGACGCGCTGCGACGCGTGGCCACGTCGGACTGGATCGCCGCACCGGAGCAGGTGGAGCTGGACCAGGGCGGGTCCACGTTGTTCCTTTGTCCGGAGCTTGGGGTAGGCAAGAGCCTCCGCCATCGGGCGGCGCGGGAGCGACCGGAATGGGCGCAGCTGCCGGCGTCCGGATGGTCGCTGCGCGATCTGCCGCGATTGCTACGCGGCGTCGGCACGGTGGTCTGGATCCTCGCGCCGTTCCCGCGCGGATCCGACGAGCGGGACGGTGCGGACAACGCTGCGGCGGCGATCGTCGCCGGCTTCGCCAAGGCGTGCGGGGCACGGCTGCATGTGCTGCGGCACGTGGAGGCTCGCGCCGTCGTCGACGTCGCCGTGTGGGAGTCGCGGTTCGCGACCCTGGCGGAGTTCGCCGAGCTCTTACCGGCTGTTGATCCGGCGCCCGCGGCGGCGCCCCCGGACCCATTCGGCGAGTATCGGACGTATCTCCGCGCCGCGCACGCACGCCTGGTGCCGTTCTTTCCCGAAGCTGGCCGCGCGCTGCTCGACGAGGTGTTCGTCGAGCTGGACGTCGACGTGGAGCACGAGCTCGACCGGGAAGAGCGGACCGGCAAGGAGTCCGACAAGCCGGTGCACGGGGCCGGTCGCTTCGCGCTTCGCGACCTGATGGGACTCAATCCGTCGTCGGGGATCGTCTCCACCGGTCGGTGGGTCGTCCTCGGCGATCCCGGTGCGGGCAAGACGACGGCGGCTCGGCATCTCGTGTGGGAGCTCGCCGGCGAGCCGGCGGCACCCGTGCCGGTGTACGTCTCGTTGCCGCGGATCGAGCGCGAGAAGAAGCACCCGTTCGAGGTCGCCGAGGACGACCTGCGCGTCGCTCGCGGGGACCGGGCCGCGAGCGGGCTGCGGGAAGCGCTCGACGCCGCGGCCCGGCAGGGCGATGGTGTCTGGGTGTTTCTCGACGGGCTCGACGAAGTCGAGCCGGATGCTCTCGCCAGCGTGCGTGAGCGCATCGCCGACTTCGCTGCCACGCTTCCGCGCACCGCGATCGCGGTCCTCAGCCGGCGCATCGGCTACCGCGCGATCTCGACGGAGTTCCGTTCGGCCAGCCTCCGCGAGCTTTCGCAGGCGTCGCGGCAGGAGCTGCTGGTGCGGTGGCTCGGTCGCAAGCGGGCGGCGGACACCTGGCAGCGCCTGCAGACGCGTCCCGCGCTCGGCGGGATGACCGGCAACCCGCTGATGTTGACGCTCGTCGCCAGCCTCGCCCTCGCACGACCGGATCTGCCGTCGAGCCGTCTCCGTCTCTACGAGGATGCGACGCGGCTCTTGCTCGAGCGAGGTTTCGGCACCTATCCCAAAGGGGTTCGCGATCCGCACGCCGCGCAACCCCTGCTCGCGGCCCTGGCGCTGTATCTCCAACACCGGTCCGGTGTCGCGTGGCCGCGCGAAGAGCTCGAGGAGGCTCTCTACGAGGTCACGCGTGAGTCCAGCGATCTCGATCGGCGCTGGCAGGGCACGTGGTCTTCGCGCCGGGAGTTCCTGGAAGACGTCGCCAAGAACTCCGGGATCCTCGCGCCCCACGATGGGGAGCGTGAGCCGTGGCGGTTCCTCCACCGCCAGCTGCGCGAGTTCCTGGCCGCGCAGGCGTTGGTCGCGCGTGGCGACGGGGCTTGGCGCGATCTCGTGAGCAACCTCGACGAGGAGGGTCTGCCACGCTGGTCCGAGACGCTCGGGTTGGTCTGCGGGATGGCGAGCGACCCGTTGGGGAGGCTCCGCGAGCTGCGGATTCGGCCCGGGTCGATGCTCGAGTTTCTGTTGGATCTCGACGACTGGGACGGGCTCGATCTGGCGCGCGTGGCCGCCAATTGGGTCGAGCAGGGCTGCGAGCGCGGCGAGATCACAGACGTGGTCATGCGGTTGGTCACACCCGAGGCCTCGACGGAGCGGCTGGCATACGCCCACTTCGCGCTCGAGTCGGTGGGGGCTCGCCCTGCTCGCGCCGAGTTCTTCGCCGCGTGCGGGCGGCCGGTGGACCGCGTGCCGGAGCTGCCGTTCGTGCAGATCGAGGGCGGGACGTTCCGCATGGGCTCGCCGGCGGACGAGCCGGAGCGGTCGGAATGGGAAGGCCCGCAGCACGAAGTCTCGGTGGGCGGGTTCGAGCTGTGCGCGACGGCGGTCACCAATGAAGCGTGGGCGAAGTTCGAGCCGGACTTCGAACCACGGAGCTGGCAGCACGGGAAGCCGGAGGAGCTGGCCAGGCTCCCGGTGGTCGAAGTGAGCTGGTGGAGCGCCTACCTGTTCACCCGGTGGGCGGGTGTGCGTCTGCCGAGCGAGGCGGAGTGGGAGTATGCGTGTCGCGCGGGCACGACGACCCCGTTTTGGTTCGGGGAGACGATCACGACGGATCAAGTGAACTTCGATGGGAACTACCCGTACGCCGATGGGGAGAAGGGCGAGTATCGCAAGCGGACCGTTCCGGTCGGTTCGCTGCCTCCCAACGGGTACGGCCTGTACGAGATGCACGGCAATGTGTGGGAGTGGTGCGAAGACACGTGGCACGATTCGTACGACGGAGCACCGTGTGACGGCAGCGCTTGGGTCGACGTAGGCGCGTCCCTCCGCGTGGTGCGCGGCGGCAGCTGGATCAACGACGCCAGGTACTGCCGGTCCGCCTACCGCGTCCACGCCCGGCCGGGCCTCCGTGACTCCGACCGCGGGTTCCGCCCCGCCAGGTCGTAACCGGACTCCCTCACCACTTCACCGATGCCGTGGTGTCTGCACGACATGGACGAGGCGCCGCGGACAGCACTTCTGGGGTTCTTGCGTCCCTGCTGAGGAACTCCGGCGCGGCGAGCGCAGCGAGCTCGTGCCGCGCGGCCGGAGCGTAGCGCCGGCCACGCGGTCGTACGGGCGACGTACAGGCGGCGTACACGTCTGCGCCGGGTCGTGAAGTGGTGAAGAAGTCCGGTTACGACCTGGCGGGGCGGAACCCAAGGTAGTCGCCACGGCTGCACGGCTGGTCCCAGCTGCGGCACGCGGACCGGCAGCCCCTGGCGCCGCCGATCCACCTGCCGCCGCGCACCACGCGGAGGGTCGCGCCTACGTCGACCCAAGCGCTGCCGTCACACGGTGCTCCGTCGTACGAATCGTGCCACGTGTCTTCGCACCACTCCCACACGTTGCCATGCATTTCGTACAGGCCGTACCCGTTGGGAGGCAGCGAACCGACCGGAACGGTGCGTCGGCGATACTCACCCTTCTTCCCGCCCGCGTACGGATAGCTCCCGTTGAAGTTCACTTGATCCGACGTGATCGTCTCCCCGAACCAAAACGGGGTCGTCGTGCCCGCACGGCACGCATACTCCCACTCCGCCTCGCTCGGCAGACGCGCACCTGCCCATTGGGTGAACAGGTAGGCGCTCCACCAGCTCACTTCGACCACCGGGAGCCTGGCCAGCTCCTCCGGATTCCCGTGCCGCCAGCTCCGTGGTTCGAAGTCCGGCTCGAACTTCGCCCACGCGTCGTTGGTGACGGCGGTCGCAGCGACTTCGAAGGACTCGACGCGAACCTCGTGCTGTGGTCCTTCGTCCTGGTATCGTTGCTTCTCGTCCTGTGGCGACCCCATCGTGAACGTTCCGCCCGCGACCTTCACGAAGCCGAGATCCGGCACCTCCGCGATCGGCCGACCGCAGGTTTCGAAGAAGCGCTCCCGCGCGGGCGGCCGTCCGATCTGCTCGAGGGCGAAGTGGACGGCGCCGAGATGTTCGGTCGAGTGCTTCGCATCGACGAGTGGCCACAGCAGCTCCTCGATCTCATACTCACCGACGCCCGAAGAACGCCAGGCGCGGACGAGTCGCCATAGGTCGTCGCCATTCCACCCATCGTCCGCGGCGAGGAAGGCGAGCATGTCCCGGGCCGGTACGCCGTCTACCTCGGGCAGCACCCGTCGCGCCGTCTCGGTGCTGATCCTGCGCAGCACCTGCAACCGCTCCAGCGGTCGTTCGGCCATCCCGCAGACCAAACCCAACGTGTCGGCCCACCGCGGCACTTCATTTTCGTCGAGCGCCTTGACGCGATGCTCGAATTCGTCGTCGCGCAGCCGCGCCATCGACTGCGCGGCGAGGTGCTCACGCAGCTGGCGGTGCCAGAATCGCCAGGGCTCCCGCGCACCGTCGTGAGGACCGAGCACGCCGGAGTTCTCGGCGACGTCGTCGAGGAATGCGGAGCGCGACGGCCAGGTGCCCTGCCAGCGCTTGTCGAGCGCGGGGTGGGCGCCGGTCAGCGCGAAGAACGCCTCGTCGAGTTCCTCCCGGGGCCACGCTTCCCCCGGCGCGCTCTGCAGCGCGAGCGAGAACTCGGCGAGCAGCCGCTCTGCGGCGTGTGGATCCAAGACTCCCTTCGGCTCGGCGCCGAACCCGCGCTTGAAGAGCATCCGCAGCGCGTTGCGGTACAAGGTCAGCCGATTGGTCGGCAGCTCCGCACCCATCTTCGCGAGGCTGGCGATCAAGGTGAGCATCAGCGGGTTGCCGGTGAGCTCGCGGATCGCGCCTCGGCCGCAGACGCGCTGCCAAACCTCGGCCGAGACGTCCGGGCCGAGCCAGCCCGTGAGCAGCTTCTCGCGGGCCGGCTCGGAGAGCGCGCACAGGCGGGCCTGGCGGAAGGGCTCGCCCAGCGGTTTGTAGCCGATCTTGCGGGTGCAGACGGCGAGGGTGACGTGCTCGAGCTCCTTGGCGAACGACGCGAGCTGTTGTCGCACGACGTCGTGGTGTTCGGCAGCGAGCTCGTCGAGCCCGTCGAGGAACAGCCAGACGCCGTTGCGCTTCGCCGCCCGCTCGACCAACGCGTCGTGGATCCCGTCGACCGCGTCGTCCATCGCCGAGCGGGTGTCCTCCTCCGCGAGCGCGAAGGGGTGCTTCTTCTCGCGGGCCAGGCGCGGCAGCGACACGTAGACCGGCACGGGGCCTTCGGGGTCGGCCGCCAGCTCGGTCGTCAGGTGCCGCAACGCGGTCGTCTTGCCGGCGCCGGGATCGCCTGTGATGACCCAGCGCGCGGCGCGGCCTTCGACCGCGAGCCCGAGCAGGGCGCGCAAGTCCCGGCGGCCGCGGCCGTCGAACTTGGCGAGGGATTCGAGGTTGCGCTCGCTGTCGAGCGTGGGCGTGTCGAGTTCGAAGTCGAGCTCGACGTAGACCTCGCCGTGCAGGGCTTCGCCGGCATCGGGGAAGAACGGCACGCGCTGGCGGTGCGCGTCGATCAGGTAGCGGCGGTAGGCGGTGAGGGGGTCGGTGTCCGCGGGGCCGATCGGAGGGCGGGAGATGCGGGTGAGTTGGGTACGGAGGTCGTCCTTGCCGGAGAACCGGAGTTCCCTGCTGAGGACGTCCACGACTTCGCGCGCCTGGTCGTGACGCAGGACCGAGAGCTGCCGATCGGTCGCGAGCGCGTACCCCGCGACGACGGCACCGGCCGCGTTCTCTACGCCGTCCCGCTGATCGGTGTCGCGTGAAAACGGGGTGATCACCCAGACGACCCGGTCCACGCCGTCGAGGAGTTCCGGCAGGTCCTTGAGCTCCCAGCCCTCGTCGGGCAGGAACCGCCAATCCGCATCGTGCTTGGCGATCTGCTTCCGCACCGTCGTCGCGATCCCCGTCGCCGGGCAGACGACGAGCGTGTTGTCTCCCGCGGGCCGCGCGCTCGCGAGCGGACCGAACCAGTCGTCGCCGCGACACATGCCGATGAGGACGTCGATGTCGTCACCGCCCGACTTCACGCCGTAGCCGTTCAGCGGTGGCTGCTTCAGCCACTCGGGAATCGCGCTACCCGCGACCACCAACGCGAGCTCCTTGCCACGCCCGAGCGCGTAGCCGATCTCGAAGCCGACGTTCGCGTTCGGCAGATCGCAGATCGCGAGTGCGGCGTCGTTCGCGTCGATGTTCTTCTGCACGATGTCCGCGAAGATCTCGCCCTGGGTCTTCCCGTCTTTCAGGCCGGGCACTTCGACGCACGAACCCTCGTCCGGATCGGCCAGCGTCTCGAGCACGATCTCGAGTTCCGTGAGCGCGAAGTCCCGCAGCACGAAGACCCGGCGGTCGGCTTTCTTCCCATTGGACATTGGCGTTCAGGATCATGCCGCTCCGGCGTCTGGCAGGCAATCGCCCGGCGTGCGATCGCGGCCGCACCGAGGCGTCTACCGCGTGTTCTCTCGCCTGCGGCCGCGGAACTCTGCGACTGAGGCAACCTCGCGATTGCGAACGGCAGCTCGTGGAGCTCAGGCAACCCTCTGGCACGGCCTGACCTGCTGACACCCCGCGTTCCGCTATGATCCCGCGATGCGGGAAATTGCATTCGGGGTTCTCATGCTCGCGTCCGCGGGTCAAGCGCAGATGGTCTGGACGTCGCTGGCGCCGGGTGGCGGTGGCCCTGCGGGTCGCGAGAACTTCGCGATGGCGTACGACTCAGCACGGCAGCGCGTCGTGGTGTTCGGTGGCCACGTCGCGGGCAGCCCGAACCTCGTCAACGACACGTGGGAATGGAACGGGTCGTCCTGGACCGAGATGTTCCCCGCGGTGTCGCCGTCGGCGCGCGCGTTCCATGCGATGGCCTACGACGCGGCGCGCGGCGAGGTCATCCTGTTCGGCGGCAACGGCGTGGGCACGTCTGGATCGACGTGGGCCTGGGACGGTGACAATTGGTCCGTGCGCGCGACGGATGGTCCGGCACCGCGTCGTGCTCATGCGATGGCCTACGATGCGGCGCGTCAGCAGGTCGCCATGCACGGTGGTCGCCGCACCGATACGTCCGCGCTGTTGAACGACACTTGGCTGTGGGACGGCACGACGTGGACCTCGGCGCCGAACGTGCCGGCCTCGACCCAGGCGGTGGACGTGCTCGCGGACGCGTCCGTCGACGATTGGCAGCCGTCGACCAACCACGGGGCCGATTCCGTTCTGCGGGCGGGTGCCGCGGTGAGTGGAGACGGCTTCTCTCGCACCTACTTCAAGTTCGACCTGTCGCCATGGGCCGGGATGAGCCCGACGTCGGCGACCCTGCGGTGCTACCAGACGGAGTCGGTGGGCTTCTCGTGTCAGTTCAAGGATGTCTTCGCCGTCAACGCGCCGTGGATCGAGTCGGGGATCACGTGGAACTCGCAACCGCCGATCGATCTGACGAACGTGGTCTACACGTGTCCGTCGCCCTCGCCGGGCTGGCTCGAGTTCGATGTCTCGAAACTGGTGCGCGCATGGACACGGGGCACGCGGCCGAATCACGGCTTGTTGCTTCGCGATCGCTTCGAAGACGGTGTCAATCCGCGCCCCGTTGTCTGCGCCAGCCGAGAACATCCGGATACGTCGCTCCGCCCCGTGCTGCGCCTGGAGTTCGGCACCGTCACCAACCCTGCGGAGTCCTCGCACGACATGGCGTACGACGGTGCGCGCGAGCGAGTCGTGATGGTTGCCGACGACCACACCTACGAATGGGACGGCTCGGTTTGGGAGCTCGCCGGCTTCGGGCCGCACGTGTTCGAGGACGTGTCGGACTTCGACATGGCCTACGACCCCGTTCGTCGACGCACCGTGTTGCAGGGAGGCGCCTCGACCTCGAGCCTCTTCGAGGAAACGTGGGAGTGGGACGGGTACTCGTGGCGCCCCGGTCCGGATGGCCCGAACCGCAGGAAGCACTCCATGGTCTTCGACGAGGCCGCGGGTCACGTGTTCTGGTTCGGTGGGGACGGGTTCTTCACGGACCCGTGGTCCGATGCGTGGACGTACGCCTCGACGACGACCGGGACGACAACGGCGCTCGGACCGGGTTGCGCGGGAGCCAGCGGCGTACCCGAGCTGACGGCTACCGGCAGCCCGATCGCCGGCAACATCAACTTCCACCTCGCGATCGACAGCCTCCAGCCGGACGCGTTGGCGTTCTTCGGGCTCTCGTTCGAAGGGGCATCCCCGCTGACGATCGGGCCGTGCACGCTGTATCCGGAGTTTCCGTGGATCGTGCTCCCGACGACTGCTTCGGGCGCCGGCGTCGCGATGGTGTACCTCCCGCTGCCGTTCCACGTGAGCGGGTGGGACCTCTACCTCCAGGGAGGAGGGTTCGAGCCGACCGGGGCGTTCGTCGGGGTCGCTGCGCTGACGGGTGGGATGCACGTCAGCATCGGGGACTGAGTCGGGGACGGGCTTTGATCGTGCCGCGCGATTTTCTTCCGTTTCGCCGCCACGCTTTCCCGATCCGCGGGACGAGTTCTCCGTGACCAAACCCGAGCGCGCTTCCGTCGACGAACTCCTGGCCCAGGCGGGCTGGGTGCGGCGACTCGCGAAGCGTCTCGCGCACGACGCGCACGCGGCTGACGATCTCGCGCAAGGCGCACTCGCGTCGGCGATCGAGCGGCCGCCGGCCGGGGATCGTCCGTTGCGGCCGTGGTTCGCGCGGGTCGTTCACAACCTCGCGCGGAAAGAACGCCGGGGCGAAGAACGGCGCCGCGCTCGGGAACGCAAGCACGCCGAGTCCGCGCCCCGTGTGCCGGACACCGGCGAGCTGCTCGCGGAACTCGATGAGCAGCGTCGGATCGCGCGCGTCGTCGATGAGTTGCGCGAGCCGTACCGATCGGTGCTGCTCCTGCACTTCTACCGCGACTTGTCCGCCGCTGAGATCGGGCGGGAGCGCGGCGCGACAGCCGCGACGGTGCGATCGCAGCTCGCGCGCGGGTTGGCGCTGGTTCGCGAACGCGTCGAGGCGTTGCACGGTCACGACAGGAAGCGCACTCGCGGTGCGCTGCTTCTCGCCGCGGGCATCGACCGGCTCGTGCCGGCGCCGCCGTCCGTCGGACTCGAACTCGTCACGACCAAGCTCCTCGCTGCCGGAACGGTCCTCGTCATGAACTCCACTGCCAAGCTTGTCACCACCGCCGTCGTATGCGTCGCCGTCGCCGCGACCGCGGTCAGCCTGTACTGGACGGAAGCGCCGGATTCGCTCCCCGGCACGCCGACGGTCGAAGACGAGGTTCGGGCCGAAACCGCAGGCCTCGAAACTCGCGAAGACTCGGCCGAAGACGCCGATACAACGCGTGAGTCGGTAGATGTCGATGCGGCGATTGCGACGTCGGATGATCCCGCGCCGAAGGACGAGAACGCGCCGACGACGTTCGTGGCGCGGGCCGTCGACGGCGACGGTGCACCGATCGAAGGGGCGCGGTTCGCCTGCGTGACCAAGCTCGGTGCGCCGCGCGAGTTCGGAACCGCGACGACGAGCGGCAATGACGGTCGTGTCGAGATCGCCGTCGAGCGCAACGCGTTCTTCACGTACTCGGGACGCGCCGAGTCGAATACCTACCTGTCGCTCGGTGCGCCGGGTCACGCGACGTATTTCTCGGTGCCGGCGGCGAAGCTCGGCACGCGCAAGGATCTCGGCGACATCGTGCTGCCGACGGGTGGCTCGGTCGAGGGGCGCGTGATCGATGCGGCTGGTGCGCCGGTCGCCGGCGCGCTGGTCGTCGGCACGGCCGGGACTGCCGACGCGGAATCGCTGCGCGTCCGCGGTCCGGATCGTGAGGGCGGGCGGCCCACGACGAAGACCGACACCAGCGGCCGCTTTTCGCTGCAAGGCGTGAACGTAGGCCCCGTCCACGTGTGGGCCGCCGCGACGCGCAAGCTTTGGGCGGTCAGCGAAGAGCTCGACATCGCGCCTCGGGAGGTGCGGCGCGGGCTCGAGCTCGTGCTCGAAGAGCTACCGTCCGAGTCGATGGTCGCCGGCGTCGTCGTCGACTCCGCAGGGATGCCGGTCGGAGGTGCGCTCATTCGACACCGCGAACCCGGCAAGTGGCGCGAGATCAAGATCCACGCCGACGCACGCGGCGCGTTCGCGATCCCCGCTCCCGTTGCGACGCCGTTCAAACTCGTTGCGGCGGATCCGTCGGGTCGCCTCGGCTCGAGCGCGGAACGGACGGTGCGGGCCGGCGAGACCGACGTGCGTCTCGAGTTGCCGCCACACCGCACGCTGCGCATTCGCTACGTGCGCAAGTCCGATCAGACTCCGATCGAGCGGGCCGTGGCGATCTCGATGCCGCTGCAAGACCAGCAGTTCTTCATGCACTCGAAGTGGCACTACTCGGATGCCGACGGCATCTGCGAGCTGGCGGTGCCCGGGGAGACGTTCCGGATCAGCGTCGGTCACGCGAGCTACGTCTATCAGAAGTTCGGACCGTTCGAGCCCGATGCATTGCCGGAAGAAGTGTTCGTCCAGCTCGAACAGAAGCCGATGATTCGCGGGATCGTGCTCGCTGGCGACGAGCCCGTCGCCGGTGCGAAGATCGACCTCGTCGAGTCATGCGAGGGGCGCTTCCGTCCGCTGCAGAACGGTGTGCCGATGCGACTCTTCACCGGTGGCATCGAGAAGACTGTCTCCGACGAGGAGGGCCGTTTCGAGCTGCCGACCAACGAACACGCCCAGGGTCCGCCCGTGTTGCTCGTATCGCACGACGGATTCGCGATGACCGAACAACTCGTCGAAGTGCCCGAGCCGACCTCCGGAGCCGAAGACGTCGTCGTGCAGATGACGACCGGTGGTTCTCTCGGGGGGCGCGTGTTCGTCGGTCGTAAGCGCAGCCCGGCGAACGTCGTCGTGTTGATCTCACGCGGCGATGGTCGGCCGAAGCTCACCCGTCCCGATGCCGATGGAAACTATCGGTTCGACAACCTCACGCCGGGGCGATGGCGCGTCGAGGACCGCGACAAGGAGCCCGAGGGCCGCACGATGGGCATGGCCCAGGGCGACGAGCATCCCTACCGCTGGGACTGCGAAGTGCGGATCGGTCAGACGACGCGGCACGATCTCGATCTGCGTTGGCAGGATTCGCTGCGCGTGACCGGGCAGCTGACGTTCTCGGGCAAGAGCGCGGTCGGCTGGACCGCGGTGCTCGAAGAGCCGGACCACGCCGATCGACCATGGCAGGCACGCCCGGTCGAACTCTTGGCAGACGGGAGCTTCGCGATCGACGCGCGGCCCGGTCATGCCAAGCTGGTGCTGCGCTCGCCGGGTTCGGCCAAGGTCGCGATGCAGCTGATGCGCGAGATCGTGATCGATCAGCAGCTGGGACCGCAGGTGTTCGCGCTGGATGCGGGAGCGGTCGAGGGGAAGATCACGGATGCGGGGCGGAAGCTGCGTCTGTTCGCGCTGGTCGACGAGAAGACGCAGGTCATGGCGCAGTTCCGAGCGGGGGACGATGGAGCGTTCTCAGTCGAGATGTTCCCGGCCGGCAAGGTCGGGTTGCAGCACGAGATCGAGGGCCGGTTCGGGATGGGGTGGTACTCGCGGGCTTGGTTCGAGTTGGGGGCGGGGGCGGTGTACGAGCATGTCGAGTAGGCGGATTGCGATGCTGCGCGCGGGCGCCCGGTGCCCGCCGCGCAGCATCCGACCGCTCAGCGCACGTCGGCGACCGTGAGCGGTGCCTGGGGTGCGGTCGACGGGCGTGCCGACTTCGCTCACAATCACGGTGACGTCTTCGTTGAATGTCGTCGGGCGAATGCGGCTTCGCCAGATTGTGATTCGAGTCGACGTATGAGTCGCGAAACAGCGCAATAGAGCTGGGAATACGGTCGTGTCGGGGGGCGTGTCGAACGTGGCCAACATGGGCTAGTCAAACTCGCGGGAAACGCTTTCGCGGATTTCGCACTGCGATAGCGCGCAACCCAGCGTCGCAAGTGAGACATCCGACTTCGTTGAAAAAGATCCACACGCGACGCGTGCCCGGGCAATTTGCCGTGACTTGTCAGGTGTGGATTCGTCACCGAGAAACTGGACTCATGAATTCAGGTCACTCCGATCACACACACTCGTCAATGTTTGCGTTGCACGAGGATCCTGCTACGCTTGGTCGCCCTGCCCGCGGGCAACTGGGAGGAAGCGCGTCAGGATAGGTGGGATCGCTGTTCCTCTGTCAGTAGTTGTCCCCAGTAAGCGAAGTGAGAGTCAGTTTCACCATGCCTCTTCTCGATCGTAGTCTGCTCGTCGCTCCGACCGTTTTCGCCCTGATTTGCATCTCCGGATGCAGTGTTCCGATAGGCATGTTGCCTTCGGTATCCGACCAGCTCGAACGCGATGCGAACCTGGAAGTGGTCCGCGCCCAGCTTGGAATCGGTGTGATCCAGGAGGTCGCTGCGGAGCAAGAGCAGGCGCTCGCCGAGCTGCGCGACAGCGCCGCTACGAAGGAGCGGGTGAGGATACTCGAGGCCTCCGTGCGCGACGATCGTAAGCGCGTGAACGAGCTTCCGAGTGAGTCGGACATCGAGAATCGAGTGAACGAGCTCGTCCAGCAAAACTGGGCCTCCCAGGAGGAGGGGCTGCAGCGGATGTTTTCGAGAGAGCTCGGTAGCCGGGTGAAGAAGACGAGCGAGCTCGTCGCGTCTCTTGAGGAGAAGGTCAGCGAGCTCCAGCGTCAGGCCGACGAGACTCAGTCGATGTGGGCGACGATCCTGACCCACCTCGAGGCGGAGGTCTTGGAGCAGGCGGAGGACGTCGGCAAGCAGCTGGAGGTCTTGCAGGCCCGGGTGGCTGCGTTCAAGAACATCGAATCGGCTCTGGGTACGGTATCGGCGGCCGTCGGTCGCAAGCAGACGCGCGCCTCTGAGGCGATTCGGAAGAAGCTCACGGATCTCGAGCAACGTTTGGCACCCCAGGATCGCTGAGGCTCCCGGAGGCATGAATCTGCGGGCGCGACAGCTCATCTTGGATATGGCTCTGGATCTCGGGTACCTGCCGAGGGCGGAGGTCGACTCCCTGAGTGAGTCGCCGGCGCTGCGGTCTGCGAAGGATGCAGCGGCGGTGCTCCGCATCGTTGAGCGGGCCGGTTCGTTGTCTCGCCTCGAGTTGCGGCGGTTCTCGGAGGCGCTCAAGATCTACTCCCGACGGTGCAACGTGCGGGGTTGCCTGCACATCTGGAGTGAGTTGCGCGAGGAGCCGGGTGGCTCGTACGAGTGTCCCGAGTGCGCGGAAATCCACGTCGTCACGAACTACGCGGACCCGGCGGCGTTCGGTCGTGTCGGCGGTGAACCGGCGACCAATGGTGGCCAAGACTTCAACGAACAGGCGGAGTCGGCGGCGACCCTCGCATTGCGACCTGTGTCCGAGCAACCGACCGACGAGTTGGCGGTCGTGGTTCACAGTCACGTGGCGCCCTCGCCGGCGCGCCGGTGGGTTCGGCGCAGCACGCTGGTCGCGGTCGGCTTGGTCCTCGGCATCGTGAGTGTGTCGGTATACCATTTCGCCGTCGAACCCCTCGATGCATTGGCGGCCACGGTGATCCCTGGGTTGGATTCGCGGGAGCCGATCGATGACGCGGGACACGCGGAGGCCAACGCGAGGGCGGGCGAGCTGGTTCGGGAGCTCGAGGAGCGTCTTCAGGGGCGCACCTCCGAGTTGGAGGAGCTGACCCAGCTACTCGAACAGGCGAACTCGAGAGACGAGTCGGACTCCGTGACGGCCACGCCGATCTCCGGGTATGACGCGGTCACGCGGTGGCTCGGCGGTCTCCTGCTCGTCGGTGCGGAGGGTCAGCGGCCAATCCAAGGCGCGCTGGCGTCATTTCCGGTGTTCGACACGACCGGCCTCCGAGAGTTGGGTGATCGTCGCGAGTCCTACGAGGCGCTTCGCGAATTGGTCGAGAACGTGTCGGAGAAGTTGGGCGCTGGGGATCCCTGGTCGTCGAACTACGAGGCGCACCTCGAATTGGCGCGTGCGTTGAAGCAGTCGACGGTCGACCGAGCGGTGGTCGAGATCCTCGAGCAACGAGTCGCCTCCGCCATTCGCGAGGCCTGGGCTCGAACGCTCGCGCCGTGCGCGGGCGCCGATCCGGGCGATGTCCTCTCGACCTTTGGTGAACCGGCGAACGTCCAAGCGACCAACGAGTTTCTCAGTCGCCTGTACGAGTCCAGTGGGCGCGATTTGAACCATCCAGTTTTCGCGAACCTGGCTCGAGACCTCGCGACCGCGCTCGACGGTTTCACCGTCATCCTGGGCACGTCACCCGACGACTTCCGGATCCAGGTCTATCCGGTCACGAACCTTCAGTGGTGCTTTTCGGTGTGTGATGGATTGCTCGACGGGAGGCAGCAGACGGACCATCTGGTCTCCACGCACATCGAACGCGGCGAGTGGTTGGGTGCTTGTGCTCTACGGCCCCGCGCGATGCGGTCGGTGCGCGATCGGATGCAGCACTACCTCGGTCGATACGAGCGGGCGTTCGTGCCGTACAAGCTGCACTCGGAGCTGCTCGCATCGCGATTGGTCGCGGTCGGAATGCCTGGCGCGGTCGAACCGGACGCCCCGCAGCTGTGGCCGTTGCCGTGGGACGGGAAGGACACGAGTTTCGTGTGGGACGAGCTCGTCACCGTCGGCGACGTGGAAGCGAATTTCGAATGGGCGCGGCGCGGTGACGCGACGGGCTCGAATTGGCGCGGATTCTTCAGGTTGGCGTTTCGGAAATGACATGGAACACCTTCTGACAACGAACTCCGAACTACTTGGACAGCGGTTCGATCGCGACGCGCATCGCGTCGGCATCAGTCGAGCAACATCGAAGAGCGTGCAATGAGTACTTTTGGTAGCGGCGAAGAAATCGGCAAGTACGTCATCCGCAGTCAAGACACGCTGTACCTCGGCGGGTTCGGTGAGGGGTACTTGGCGATGCACCTACAGACCTCTCAGGTCACCTACCTGAAGGTCTTGATGGAGTACGAGCGTCCGGCCGACTCGGCGTTGACGAAGTCGCTGCCCAAGGAGCGTGGGTTCGCGCCGTACACGTTCACCGACGAGATGCTTCACACGGGTCCGCGGGCGGTTCTGGCCCACTCGTGGTTCTACCCAGGTATTCCGCTCGATGCGCCGGTGTCGCTCGAGCACGAGCAGGTCTCTCGGCACGAGTTGGACGACGTCCTCGAGAAGCGTGACCAACGGACCGAGAATGAGTCTTGGGGTTTGTTCATCCAGCTCGCCGAGATGGTCAAGGACGGGCTGCGATCGGGGCTCGAGCACGTCACGGTCACGCCGTCGAACTTGATGTTGTGCAAGGACGACCAGCTCCGCCTGCTCGACGCCGGTGTCCACTACGACCCGCGCGCGTTCCATGCGGCGTACCAGAGCGCGGGATTCGTGGCCGATGTAATGCCGTACCTGCCGCCGGAGATGTTGCTGTCACTGCGCGACGGCAAGCCGTTCGAGGACCGCGATCCCGAGTGCGAGGCGATCTATTCGCTCGGCATGACGATGTACTGGCTGCTGTCCGGCCGGCTACCGTTCAGCGTCACGGAGGCGCCGGCCGTGCTCCATCGCGTGTTGGATACCCAGAAGAAGTTCCAGCCGCCGAGTGTTCGCAGCTTCAACCAACGGGCGCAACGGATCCTAATGCGCTGCATCGAGAAGGATCCCACGCAACGATTCCAAACGATCGACCAACTCGTCCGCGAGATCCGCACGATCGAAGACTGGCAAAAGAAGGATCCGACGCCGCGGTCGGTCAAGCTCGCCTGGGGCGGAGCCGCCCTGGCTGCCACCGTCGCGGTGGTGACTTGGGCATTCTGGTACTTCTCGGCGTTCAACCGCTTCGTCCGCTCGGATGCTGTCGAGCTTGCCCGCGCCGAGTCGTTCCCATCGGAGGGGCCCGACGAGGTCGTCAAGGCATTGGATCCCTGGATAGTCGAGCTGCCGGAAAACTGGCTGTTGCTCGGTCTGCGGGCCGGCGTCTTGCTCGATGCGAAGCCGCTCGTGACCGAGGTCGACTCGATTGCCTCGGCGATCGAGAAGGCGCAGGAGGCATGCCACGCGGCAGGTGAGACCGATGCCGTGTTCGACCTGCTCACGTGGAAGTATTTCCTCCATCACGCCTACCAGGAGGTCGAGCCGGCCGCTGGTGTGAGCCGGGAGGAGCATCTACGGGCTCTGCTCGATCGCGATCTCGAGAAGTTGGGACTGGATCGACCGGAGCTGTTGGGTGGTTCACTGGGAGAACGGTTGCTGGCCGCGTGGCGAACCGTGTTCGATGGGCAAGCGCTCGATCCGGACGATGTCCTGCGATTCATCGACGGGATCAAGAACGCCACGCGATCTCCGATCCGCAACGACCAGGCAGCGATGGATCGTTGGCCGGTGCGGCATCTGGTGGGCTTGCTCTACCGACAGATCGATGAAGCAGAGGCGAACAGTGATGCACGGGTGGCCGCCAAGACTCACTTCCTGGATTCCGCGCGACATCGTCCGGAACGTTGGCCGAGCATCAGCCTCGATTCGCAGAAGCCGCAGCATCCGCGTGCGTGGCAATACTTCGTGGACATCGTCGATGACGGGGACCAGCGATTGGTGAGTCACCTGGAGCCGTTCGTCGGAGCCAGGTCCGCGACGAACGACGAACGTCAGCAGGTCCGGCGGGAGTTCAATCAGAGGTTCGGCAAGTTCTACGTTCCGCTTCTCTCGACATACATCGGCGCGTTGATCGATGGCGGAGAGCATTCCAAGGCGCTCGGGCTGATCGATTCGATCGACAACGGGGAGTTCTTCGGCTCCGACTCTGGCATCGTCGTCTCTCAAGAGGACAAGTCGAAGGTCGGCGAGTGGTACGTGAAGGCCGCGACGGAGCAGCTGCGAGGCCTCGTCGAAGGAGGGTCGCCCGAGGTCGCGAAGCTCGGACGGGCTGTCTCGAGTGCCCGTCAAGCGATGGCTCGAGTCTCCAAGGCCGCGGAGGCGAACGAGCTTCGCTCGCTCACGCTGAAGGCTTGCTACCAATTCCTCGGTAACCCCGAAGTCAACAACGGTGAGGGCGCGGATTGGCAGACTCATCACGCCGATGCTTGGGCGGATTGGCTCGCGCTGGCAGGGTTGGAGCAGAAACCGCGGCTCATCGCCTTCCCTGCATCTGCCAAGCTGGCGAACGACTGGGGCCCCATGGGACGGGGTCTGGACGAGGCAGAGCTCCGTGCACGCCTCACGGAAGTCGAGCAGTTGCTCGTACGTGACGCGAAGAGCCTGGAGTCGGCGGACAAGTCTGCGACGCTCTGGACCGCGTTTGCGGCCTACCTACACTGCAGGCCGGAGAATCAGCGGAACCCGAAGACGCGGGGGGAACTGCCCGAGTCGTTGAAGCCGCTGATCCGGCTCGTGCGTACGCACACCCAAAAGCAGGAGCCGGGTGACAAGCTCGAGTGCTTCGGCAGCCTGGTTGCTCACTTCACGAAGAAGGAGCTGTCGTGGGGTGGCGGAGACTGGTACGAGCTGCTCGACGAACACATCAGGGTCCTCGCGCAGCGAGGCGAATGGACGAAGGCCGCGGAGAAGGCAGGTGAGCTCGCGCAGAGCTCTGATTCCGAGCATCGGCAGTATGCGACGCTCGTGGAAGAGTCAGCGAAGTGGCATGAGCTCCAGGCCCAGCCCCCGAAGGCGAAGCTGGCCCGTGCGATCGAGCTGTGCATCCACCTGGCTCGAGAGGGCGGCAAGTTCCTGGTGAACAAGGAGCTTCGGGGCCTCTACGACGAGGTTCGGGACACTGTGTTCGCGGATGTCCGGTTGCCGAGATCGCTTCGCGATACTCCCGGCGTTGCGCTGTCAGCGAAAGGCGAAGATGAAGATGACCAGAAGCTGATCGGCAGATTGCGGACCGTGCTCAAGTTCGAGCGCGCGCAACGCGCGGGGCAGTCCAGTTCGGACCCCGTCGAGCGAAAGAAGGCGGAAGCGGACATCGCGCTGCTGGTCTATCTGGAGACTCTGGCGCTCGAGGCGATCGGTTCGAGACAGGACGCGTACCGGCACGTCTTGAAGTTCGTGAAGAACATCACCGCGGTGCGGGCCAAGCAGTTGCGTGAGCTCGAGGAGAATGGCGTACTCGTCGCGCGTTTGGCCGCTCGACTCGTAACCGAGCACGACGACTCTGCCGGACGCTTCGAGTCCGCGTTGATCCTGGATCCGGCGAATGCTCTCTACATGTTGTATTCGGCTCAGGTCGACTTGGAACGCCTGTTGCCGGATCATCCGTACGCACACCCGTACCGTGGACACCAGAGCTGGAGTTCGGCAGACCGAGACGCGTTCTTCCGGGCGCGCAAGCATCTGACCGAGCTCACGGACGAGGGCTTGGACGCGCAGACCCGTCCCACCTACCACTGGCTCGCCGGAGTTTCGTCCTACGTCGAGTACTACGTTCACAAGGACAACCGCAAGTCGCTGATTCGAGAGGCGTTGGGCCACTTCGATCAGCTCGAACCGGTGAGTGAGACGGGTTTCGCGAATGCTGTGGCGTTCAAGAGCGGTGACTTCAACGGGGAAGACGCGCCGCGGATCAAGGGCAATGCCGAGGGCAGTCCGGAAGACAAGTACGGGCGCCTGACCTGGCTGTATTACGCCGCGAGCGCGGCGGAGTTCTACACCGATCGCGACCTCAAAGTGGCCAAGCGGATGAACACGCTGACTTCCGCCGACATCGAACTCATCGAGAAATACAAGGACCAGAAGTACAGGCGGGACATCAAGACCGCTGCAGACGGGATGGAACTTCGCAGGGATCGCAATCAGATGTTCCTGGAAGCAGCTGCGGAGGCCCGCAAGTAGTCACTAGCCAGATGGAGACAATGCGTACCATGAATCACCTCACACAGAAGATGGTCGGCTGCCTCGGCGTGCTGGCCTTGTGCATCGCGTGTAGTGCCCCGGCTCTCGACGAACGGATCGATGGAGTCATCGCGCTCGTCGTTTCGAGCCAGGGACAATCGAAAGACGAACCCCCGGAGCGACTGCGTGCTGCGATGCGTGACACGTTGGACAGGGTGTTCAAAGACAGGCGTCCTGAAGACGACTACTCCATCAAGGAGTTCGAGTCCGACAAGGAGCGTCGCGAACTCCAGGCGCTGACCTACTCCTGGTTGCAGAGTGGTTCGCCGTTCCCGGTTCGGCTCAAGTTGACGCTGAACGACGAGAACGACTTGGCCTACTACCGAATCAAGGAAGAGGGCATGGATATCCTCGAGGCTACGCCGCCGTCGAATCAGGAGGAAAGCCACTGGGTCGATGCCTTCCTGAACCCCGAGGTCAAGCGTGACGCCTTGAACAACAAGAAGCCAAGGCAGAACAAGACCGTGCCCTTCGACAAGAGCAAGGGGCGCTCAGGGTGGGAATACAGCGCGTTGATTGATGAGAGCAACCCGACCGGTGGGACGTCGGCCAGCCCGTATGTCTTGTTGCCCAAGAACAAGAACAAGCTGTACGTCCAGATCCCGACGATGCGCGATCCCCGAGAGGTTCCCCTGTACTGGTTCTGGAACGACAAGTACTGGGAGTTCTCCGATCGTGGTCGGGACCTCAAGCAGGAGATCCAGCCGGAACACATGGCTGAGTCGCACGCGATCGCGACGCCTGCTCTCTCGTCGATCATGCTGTTCGATGTTCGCGGCTACGACAAGGTCGCGTACGGCGAGGCTCTCGTCGAGCTGACGCGCGTCGAGGGCTACCCGTCGACCCGTGTCTTGAACAGCCAAACCGGCGAGTGGGCCGCGTTCACGAGTCTGCGACAGATCTCCGTGTTGCGCGGCGAAATCGGTCGTCGGGCCGAGGTCAAGAAGCTGATTTCCGTGACGTTCCCGGATCGGCGCCTGTTCGAGTCGACGACCAAGCCGGTCATCGCGGTGCAGTACCCCTACCACGACGACATCAACAAGAACCTGCTGACGCTCGAGGGCTCCAACGAGGTCGGCTACTTCCCACTCAACGAGACCGTGCCGGGCACGTGGTCGATGACGAAGTCGAAGCTGATCCTCGAGGCGCCGCGAGATGCGGATGAAGTCTGGATCGTGATCTCGACCAGCGGCGATCCCGACGCCGATCCGGTCCGCATTCCGGTGAGCGCGGAAGCGCAGTAGCTCTACATCTGATCGTTGAACGCCAATGGTGCAGTCAGCGCGCCCACAGCTGTGGGCCGTTGCTGCACCCCCGGATGGGATGAACCCCCCGACAACAGGTAGCTGACTGATGAACGAAGAACAGATCCTCAAATCCTTCGACACCGGGTTCAAGCAGTGCACGACGCTGCAGTCCCTGATGGAGGCGGTCGCGGCCGACAATCGCTGGAGCGGTCCCGACCACGAGCGGTTGCGCAGCGACATCGAGCAGATGATGCCGATGCTCGACAGCTTGCGTCGAGGGTTGCGCTCGCCGGTGTTCAAGATCGCCATGGTCGGCGGGTTCAGTGGCGGCAAGTCGACGTTGGTGAACGAGATCTTCGGGCGTCAGCTGTTGTCGGAGGACGTGAGCCCGGAGACTGCCAACGTCACCGCGATCCGTCGCGCCAAGTCTCCTGCCGACGAGAAAGTGGTGATCCACTTCCTCGATCGGGAGGAGTTCAACGAGTGCATCGGCTCGTTCTGCAAGATCTTGCAGCTGGAGTACCGCGACGACGTCACCGGATTGCTCGGGATCGTCGACGCAGAGTTGACCGAGCTCGCGCAGTCCACCACGCCGAGCGAGCGGCAGGAGCAGCTCTCCGAATTCAGCAAGCTGCTGAGGAGCTACGAGCGCAACAAGGAGCGGCTCGGCCAACAAGAGCAAGGCGATCTCAGCCCGGAGGTGCTCAAGCGCTGGACGACGAAGGCGGAGGCGGACACTGCGCAGTTGCTACCGCTGGTCCGCGAAGTCGAGATTCAGGTGCACACGGAAGTGTTGACTGATCACACGGTGCTCGTCGATCTTCCGGGCACCGACTCCACGCGGCCGCGCGATACCAAAATCGCCGAGGACTACCTGCAGGGCGTCGACGCGATCATCGTGACGACCCTGTTCAAGCGACCGTTCAGCAAGGCGGACTACGGCGTCATCGAGCTGCTGAACCGCGCGAAGATGCAGATCCACGACAAGGTGTTCTTCGCGATCTCGCAATTCGATCTCGCCAAGGGCGCCGAATACCAGAAGGTGCCGCAGACCTTCCAAACCGTCCTCGAGAAGATCGACAGCCACTTCAAGATCAGCAGTCCCAACGTGTTCCTGACCTCGGCATGGATCAGTCGATTCCTCCGCAAAGAACCGGCGGGGGACCAGCTGACGGACGAAGAGAAGCAAGACCTCAACACGTTCCGCACGAACGCCCAAGAGTTCATGGGCGGCAACGGGCCTTCGGGCGATCCGCGCCTGAAGGAGGCCCTGGAAAACTACTACCGGGACGGCGGCGTCGGTGCGTTGCGCGATCTACTGTTCCAGTACTTCCGCACCAAGTGCCTCAAGATCAAGTTGGACGACGCGACCGAGAAGTTGCAGCGCGGGCACAAGATCCTCGAGGACGTGGTGCGTCCGGCGTACGAACGGATGCGCGGCGAGCAGGAGTCGGTCAAGACGCAGGCGGTCTTGGTCGGGATCGACATGGCGGATCAGTGCCGCGAGTATGTCTCCGATCACCTCTTCCCCGAGTTGAAGGACCACGATCTCTCTGCGGATCGCTGCCTCGCCGAGTTCAAGGAGAACGTCGCGAGCAAGATGAGCGACGCGATCGACAAGGTCATCGATGAGTATCCGCTGCGTCGCAAGCTCGTCGGCGACAAGAATCGAGCGCCCCTCTTGGTCGCGCAGTACATCGGTGAGGAGATCGAGCAGATCTACTTCGAGTACCTCGACGCGTTCATCAGCAATTGCGTCGAGGAGCCGATCCGGCGCTGCTTGACGGCGGACGAGGTGGAGGTCACACGGGCTGGCCAGAAGGAGCGCTTCAGCGTCGATTCCGTCGTCGGCACGCTGTTCCGCGACGGGTCCGAGCCGTCGGCGGACTACAACCGGGGCAAAGTCGAGTACCTGAGCACGACCAAGATCTGCTTGCGGGCGCGGGCCTCCGAAGAGATGGAGAAGTCGAGGTCCAACGTGCCGCAGTTCCCGCAGACGGGCGGGCCGATCCTCGACGACGCGCTGGACCGCTTCAAGGCGGACCTGAAGCAGGTCTACAAGCAGCGCTACAACGGACTGTCCGAGAACCTCGGTTCGCGAAGCCGGGACTACATCATCTACTGCTTGGACATGTTCCTCGGGCGGTTGCTCGAGGCGTTGCGGCCGCAGCAGTACGCGGCTCAGAGTGCCGAGGTGCTGGCAATCGAGAAGTTGTTGCCGGGCATCATCTCGTCGGCCGATCTCGAGGTGCTCGAGAGCTACGCACGGAACTTGGACGACATTCGTGAGGCGCTCCGAACCCTGGGATCGGATTGAGTTGTTTCGAGCACGGGTGAGCAGGCTGAAGACCAGGAAGTCATCGAATGAACTCTGATCTACGTTTCTTTCCAGACGCGATCTTCGAGAAGATCCTGTGGCTGTCTCAGGGGCGGCGCCGCCTGTACGAGAAGGAGGTGCAGGTCGAGAACAACCTGTCCGAGGCTGTCTCGTTGGCGTATCCCGGCGGGGAGCCCTGGATCGACGTGTACTACTTCGGAACGCCTCGACCACTCGAGATCCAGCCGGGCGAGAAGGCGCGGTTCGTGATTCGGGTCGATGACCAGAGCCCGTTCTTCCCGGCCGAGGGACCGGTGAACGCCGCGGTGGCGCTCGAGTGCACGCAGGCATCGGGGCGCGTCTTATCGACGGAGATCCCGATCTGCTTCGAAACGGTCTCGCCGGCGCCGACGTACGACGGCATCTTCGCGATCGACTTCGGCACGACGAACTCAAGCTGCGCGGTCATCGATCCGGGCAGTTTTGTCACGCGGCACCTGGAGCTCGAGCCGGGTCAAGATCAGCCGGCCGTCGGGTCGGCGATCTGGTTCGAGAGCGTGCAGCCGAAAGACAGCCCGAAGTACTACATCGGCGTCGACGCGCTCGCGCGAATCATGGATGCCGGGACCAAGAGCGACAGCTATGTCTTTAGCAGCAAGCGGTTCCTCGGTATGGGTGAGAAGCACACCATCCAGAACCGGCACAACTTGCAGCCGGGCGCAGATCGATTCGTTACCTACACGCACGATGAGATCTGTCGGTTCGTCGTCGAGAAACTCCTCAACCGTGCGGAGTCGGCGCTCGATCACCATCTGATCAACAAGGTTGTCGTCACCTATCCCGCGATGTTCTCGCAAGCTCGAGTTCGCGCGTTGCGGCGGATCTTCGTCGAGGACTTGGGGCTCGAGCCCGGCAACGTGCAGATGTCGCTCGACGAAGCGAGTGCGGCGGCGCTGTGGTTCGTCGAGAAGCTGATTCTGGATCGGGCTGGCGACATCAACCAGTTGATGGCCGAGTACACCGAGCCGTTCACGATTCTCGCATACGACTTCGGCGGCGGCACGATCGACATCTCGCTCGTCAAGGTGTCGCTCAAGCGCAACAACAGTCCCGCTGATGCGCGGTTCACGATCGCGGTCGAAATCCTCGGCTGCGGTGGTGATCCGAAGTACGGCGGTGACAACGTGACGCTCGAAGTGTTCAAGGTCCTCAAGTGGCGCCTGGCCAAGTGGATCGCGATTCAGAATCCGGACGAGGAGATCGCGGCGGATCCGAATCGAGCCCATGAGATCGAAGGCGCGCGAGCTCGTATTCGCGAGAACTCGGGCGCGATCGATCTCGCGATCTCCAACGGTCGTGACGTGACTCCGGAGATGGCGAAGGACATCAACATTCTCGTCCCCACGCGGTTCGAGGGACTGCAGGGCGAGGATGAGGAGTTGGCGCGGGCGCTGTTCTTCAGCCTCTGGTTTGAAGCTGAAGAACTGAAGAAGCAACTCAGCGTCAAGGCCTCTCGCAACGAGTGGGATGCGGTCGGGCTCGAGGCTCTGAACACGGACTTGCTTCGCACGGTCGAGATCGACGACGTCGGGATCGACGAAGTGTGCCTCACGATGGAGGAGTTGGAGACCCGGATCCGCGAGCCGATCTGGAGAACCATGCAGCAGGCCAGCGGGCTGTTCCAGCGCATCGCCACCGAGCAGCGGCGTTGTCCGGACTTCATCCGACACGTCATTCTCGCTGGACAGTCGTCGGCATTGCCGATCGTCCGACGTCTCATCGAAGAGGTGCTGCAGGTCGACAACAACAACATCAGCTTCGACCTGGAGACCGCGAAGTCCTCGGTCGCAATTGGGGCATGCCTGGCGGCGAATCTCGGCGAAGGGCCGGCGGAGTACCGGTTCGATGTGAAGACGTTGATCAACTCGGTGCCCCACGACATCGGCTATCTCCGCAAGGGGGCGCAGAACGCTCGCCAGATGGAGCGGGTGTTCGAGCTGGGTGCCTCGCTGCCGCAGACCGAAACGTACAAGAACTTCGGTGGACGCCTGCAGTTGTTCTCGCAGGCCGGCTCTTCGGACGACCCGATCTACCTCGGGATGTTCGACTTCGAGTCCGAAGGAGAAAGTGCGCGACCCGCGGTTGCCGCGGCGCCAGCGCCCCAGGCGCCAGCTCCGCCGCCTCCGCAACAAGCGCCCAAGAAGCGGGGATTGTGGGGGCGGTGGAAGCGGGAGAAGGAGGCGGACGCCATGGAGGCCGGTGCGGACGAGATGCCGGCACAGCAACCCGTTCGTCAGATGCAGAAGCCGCGGCCCAAGCCGGCTCCCAAGGACGGAAGCGTGACTCTGCACTACTCCGAAGATCGTGAGATGTTCGCGACCCGAGGCGAGCAGCGTTGGAACTTGATCAAGCCGAATCTGTCGGAGCAGGGCACGGCAACCACGATGTTCTCCGGAGAGCACTGATGGAGATTCCACGGGTCGAGCCCAGGTCTCAGAGTGCACAGGGCCAAGGCGTCTTCGATCGGGCGCGAATCCGCGTGTTGCGGCGACGACTGCTCGAACTCGCGAAGGAACTCGAGGGCTGCGAGGGGCTCGTCGTGACGGCTCGAACGAGGTTCTTGCGGGAGTTTCGAGGGGTCTGCGACGGGATCGACGACGCCAAGCGTTTCGCTTGGGAGTCGCTCGAGGCCTGGATCGGTGACGCTCGTGAGAGCGGTGACGACCGGGTCAGCGCTACGGATCTCGATCGATTGACTGCGGCGGTGTCGCGCTCGCGGCACGCGAATCACAGCGGTGACCAGCGTTCGTTGATCGGCGTCGCCGATGATCTCGAAGTCGCGGCCGAATTGTCTGGTGGGCAGGCGTTCGATCGCTCGGTGTTTCAGAAGGCTGTAGATCGACTCGGCCGCGAAGATGTGGGGTCGACATAGTGAGCAAGCGATGAGCGATTCGGAACAGCAGGTCGTCGCGGCGACGAACGCCGCCTCCCTGGTCGCATGTCTTCGCGCAGCTGAAGACCTGGAACGGTCCGCGGGAGCCGGAGTCCGGCACGAGAATTTGATCACCGGCGCGATCGACCGAATCGGGAGTCTGCTCAGCAACTGCGGGGTCGATGTGTTCCCGATCGGTGAATTGGATCCCGATGCCGTGACCGGAAGATTGAGAGATCCGGTTTTCGACGAGGGAGACTCGCGCCGGATCAGCTCCGAGCAAGTGATCGTCGAGATCGATCTCGATCAACCTGCACACGCTGCGTCACGCTGGCAGTTGATGAGCCGCGGAGTCGTGGGCGGCGAGGGCGTGTCTTCCGCACCTGCTTTGTTCCGATACTGGCCGGGCGAAGATTGGGCGCGCGCTTTGCTCGCGCTCGAAGCCGGTGAGGCCGTGATTCGCGAGTACGAGGACCCTACCCGCAAGAAGGCGGCGGAAACGCTCAAGGAGACTCTCGCGAGCGAGATCGCGAATGGCCGCGGTGGAATCGCTTCGCGACTGTTCGGCGAGGCCGACTCGCGAGCGCCTCAGCTGGCGGTCATGGACGTGGTCGCGTCGATCTGCGAGAAGTTCAAACCGACGCGTGACAGCTACAAGCCCCGGGAGATCGGACTCGCGACGACGGTCGTTCGCGCGATCGTTCGCCTGATGCCCGATCACATCCAGATTCTGGACCAAGCGTATCTCGACAGCGTCGGACGTCCCGACCATCTGATCGATCGGGTCCGGACGAACTACTCCAGCGAGCCCGAGGGCAAGATCCTCAAGTTCGTGAGAGAGGGTTTTCTGCTCGCGAGCGACGACGAGGCCTCGGAGCGCGCGGCGACGGTTCCCGCGTTGGCGTTCGTCAGCCGGGGTGGGATGAGCGACTTCCGTCGATTCATCGGTGCGCAGGTCGACGCCCTGGTCCAGATCGACGGCGGCTTCGGGAAGACCGGTAAGTCGTGGGAGCGGCGCTACGACAAGGCGACCGTAAGGCGAGGAAACGCGACTCTCAGCGATATCGAGCGCGAATTGCTCACGGAGATGATCCGTGCAGTCGAGGCGGCGGCGGAGCCGTGGGGCGAGCTCAGCGGAATCCGCGACAGTTTGGTTGGTCGCCTACAGTCGTGTGGTGTTGAAGCGATCTGGGAACCCGCGAACACGGATCTCGGCGTGGCGCGCGTGAGCGAGTTGATGCGCGACACCGAGCGCTACCGCGTGGACTTTCGATACGCTTCGCGCGACGGCGATGCGGAGCAACATCTCGCTGGCAAAGTGCTACGAACGCGCGAGGCGGGGTTCGTGATCGATGGTGTCGTTCAAAGGCCGTGTACGCTGGAGCTGAGTCTCGGCGAGAAGCCCGCGATCGTCGCGGCGATCGACTCGATGCTGGATCAGCACATTGCTCCGCACTGCGAGCAGCGGCTCGAGCAGATTCAGGCCGCGATGCGAGATGTCGTATTCCTCGAACACGAGGACGTCGCGACTCGGCTGCGGCAGGTTCGAGATCTCGTCCTGGACCTGGTGCTTGGCCTGCAGAACGACACCGAGATCGTCGAGTCCGACGAGTTCAGTGAGTTCACGGACTTCCTTCGCCTCGAGGGTGTGCAGCTGTTCCCAGGACCGAAGTTGCCTCAGGTTCTCGACTATCGCGCCGAGCATCAGAGCGAGTTCTACGCCACGACCCAAGAGCACTCCGTCAGTGTTGCGCCGGGCGCATTGGCCGCCGTTCAGACCTACGGAGTGGCGGTGCACAGCCTGAAGGCGGGTGACCTTCTGCGTTCGCGCGGTGTGTCGGACCGGAGCGAAGTGGACGGCTGGGTTTGCATGAGCAAGGCACGAGTCGTTCTGAGCCTGGGTGAGAAGGACTCGCTCAGCGAAGTGCTCGGCCAGATGGGCAGCGAGCTCGAAGCGATCGATGGGATCGACGAGGATCTCGCCTACCTGTTGAACAGGATCCGTGACCTCGGCGTTTCCCGGCGCGCGGCGAAGTCCAGGCAAGAGGATGCCGGTGGCGTGGTCGAGTCGGAGCTCGTGCAGATCGAGCGCGACATGACGGAATCGGTCGTGCAAGCCGTCGGCCATATCGAGAAGCGCCTCGCCGCTGCGTCGGAAACCGACGCGGCTGTGTTCGAGCGCTGTCTCGGATTGTTGCTGAGCGAGACTGCACCGCGGCTCGGGTTCGAAGTCTATCCGTCGCCGAACGACAGGCTCGTCGCAGACGAGACCAACCCGACGGACTACCTCAAGATCGAGAGTGTGTTCCACGACAGCTCACCGAGTGGGCAAGTTCTCAAGGTCGAACAACGCGGCATCCGGCACGGTTCGCACCTCATTCGAAAGGCCCATGCGAAGATCTCGCGTGGACCCCGACCCGGCTTCCTGGGCTACCTCGACGCGGTGGACGCCGCTCTGGGGGCTGGAACCGAGGTGGAGGTCGATCGGATTCGGCGCGCATTCGAAGACCTGTGGGCTCGCGGCCCGGCGTCGACCAAAGACGTCGACGGTTTGCGGCTCGATTCTTTGCGGCTCGCGCTGAGCCTGGAGGAACGAGCGGCGAACCTCGGCGAGGCTGCGTGCTCAGGCGTCAGGGAGGCGCGAGATTCGCTGTTGTGGAGCGATCTCGAGTCTTCGTTCGCGGGATTCGAGGCCTTTGGGCAGGTCGGGGAGGAGCTCGACTTTCGATCTGACCAGATCGCGAAGGGGTACGAGATCTCGTTCCGCACGAGCGATCGCGGCAAGGGCACGATCCTCGAGGTGTCGCGCTCGGGCTACGCGCACCATCTCGATGGTGTGCGGCAGGTCTTGATTCCCGCCGTGGTCGTCTTGAGCAGCGGCGCTCCGTCGGACTTGTCTGCCGAGGTCGGGCGGTGTCGCGACATGCTTGGCCGCCAAGGCGACGTTCCGGCCGAGCTCGTCGACGCTGTGGCTACGCTCTTCGCGGAGATCGAGGCTGCGGAACTGCACGAGCGCGCGGTGGAGATAGATCCGACTATCCTCGCTGGGATCTTGCCCAAACTCGACGAATTGGGACACAAGTCGGGCTGGACGGCGAGCGAGCTGGTTTCCGCGCGCGCGCTTGGTGAGTTGTTGGTGAGCCTCGGATGGCAGCGTCTCCCGGAGTCGACGGAGCTCAGACCCGAGGAACTGGCAGGAGCTGTGGAGTTCGACGTCACCGATGGCCGCTTCGACGCCGAAACACCGTTCGGCCATCTCCTTGAGGTCAGGCGCTGGGGTTGGCGAGACGCCGATGGTGAAGTCGCCAGCAAGGCTGACGTCGTATTCTCCCGCGGCCCGGGGACTTTCCTGGTGCCGTTGCTGGAGAGTTCGGAACTCGACGAGATGTATCGCACGAGTCCGCAGGTTGGTGCCGTGCTGGATCGGTGGGCGTTCTCGAAGCTCGGAGGCGTCGGCGACATCGAGGAGGCCCTCACGTTTTGTTACCAACTCTGGCAGCAGATCGGTGAGTCGGGCCCGGTCGCGGACGCCTGCCGCGAGATGATCAACGCCGGGCTGGAGTCGCAGGACGCCGCGATCTTCCCGCGTGTCGGTCAATCGCGGAATGACTTCCCGTCGGATGCGTTCGATCTCGAGGACGCGGACGGTGACCCCAACGTATTCCAGTATTGCGACGACCAACCGTTCGGGACGATCACCTCGGTCGAAGAGAGCGGACTGATGTACGGTCGCCGGATTCTGGAGCCGGCTGTCGTGACGATAAGCCTCGGCAGCAAGACCGAGGCCGACGGGATCTCGGCGCCGCTGGCCAAGTTGATCGGTGAGTTGCGTGCTTCGTCAACCGAAGGCGCGGTTGCGTTGACAGAGATTCAACAAGTCATGAAGCGGGAGAGGCTTCAAGATGGCTCGATCGGAAACGAGCGCATCGTGCAACTCATCAATCAGTGCGATGAGATCGACTGGAAGAGTTGCAGCCAAGACGTTTCGTACCGCCACTCGTTGGACGAAACCAAATTCGCAGTCATTGACGAACTCGTGCGGCGTGGCCATACGGTCGTGCCGGCCGCAAAGAATGCCACCCGTGACACGTTCGCTGACGCAGGCGACCTGATCGCGAACGAAGAGGGTTGGCTAGACGATTCCCTTCCGAGAGGATCGGTGGTCTTGGTGTCTCGACGAGGCGTGCGTTCCCCAACGGGCGAGCTGATGCAAAGGGCGAGTATGGTCATCAACGAGGGCCCCGACAACGAGGTTTCGACAGCGATCAAGGATGTGCTTGCAACACTGCAGGAGATCCGAGTCCGGGACGGAGCCCTCTCCGACGAGGTGATCGTCGAGTTCCGCAGGCTCGTCAGTCGTGTGGCCGAATCCGACGACAAGCGCTTGCACAAGCCGGCGATCGAGGCAGTCGAGTTGCTGTATCGGTTGCTGAACGACGAGCTGCTGAGTCGGACCCAACTGCGGACTTGCAAGGCGAGGATCGAGAGGCCGCTGAAGGAGCTGAACGTCGCGGAATACATCCATCTCGGCGATGCGAAGTCCGTGATTCAGTCCGAGGTTCGGCGACTGCGTATTCTGAATCTCAAGGACGTCGCCCCGGACTCGAACTACCGGGTCTCGAAGATCGTTCGACCCGGCTTCGTCAAAGACGGAAAGGTCGTCCACTCGGCGGAGATCGAAGTCTCGGAGTGATGCGTTGGAGGCCATCACGTGAGTGAATCTGGAGATGTCGGGCTCGTTCAAACTCCACCGGGATTCGTCCTGAGCGCCCGACTCGGAGACCGTGAACCTTTCGAATTGCACGCGGCGACCCGCACGGACGGGAGCGGGCAATTTCGCGTCGCGGTGGTTCGTGAACTCGAGGCGACGCACGTCAACATCTACTCGGTCGCTGCAAAAGACGTGGAGGCGGCAGGCGGTGCTGACGGCGTTCCCCGCCCCAAGCCGGAGTTCTGCGGTGTGCTCACCGAAGGCGGCAGCTGCCAACTCACGATCGTCGAGTGTGTTCCGGCCGACTTGCGGCCGCTGCGCGCGGTGTTGGACGATGGCGCCGGAGAGAGTCTGGTAGCCGTCGCTCGTGGGCTGCTACACGCACTGGACATCTTCCATGGCACGAGCCGGGATCTGTTTCATGGTGGCATTGACGATACGGCGTGCGTCGTGTCGCCCGGTCCGTCGGGTGATCCCTCGGTTGCGTTCGATTTCCTGTTCACGGAGCTCGCTCGTCGTTCGATTTCCGGCGAACGGGTAACGCGTTCCATTACGCGGGAGATGCGACGGGCGGATCGAGTTGCGGTCGCGGGTCTGGTCCAACAATTCGCGGCGAGGCTGTCGAACCAAGTCGGCGGTGGTGCTGAGGCCTACGCATCGAATCTGGACGGGATCGCGCGGCGGCTCGCGGGTGAAGACTCGTGCGAGTTGGCGGGGTTTATCGCGGAGATCGATCTCTGGGCGCCAGCCAGCGAAGAACTCGGCCGCCCAGAAGCGTCGCCCGATCCAGGCACCGCGCCGGCCGCGCTGCGCCAGGAGGTCGGGCAATCATCCAGCCCCACGGTGGCGAGCACGGTTGATACCGAGAGTCGTGGAGCCGTGATCCGTGTCGCCGAGTTCTTCGCGGATCGACTCGTTCCGATGGTGCAAGAACTGCAGGTCGGATCGCTGGACCCCTTCCGTGAAGTGGAGTCCAAGCTGTTCGGAGAGCTCGCGCAAGATCCGCCGGGTGCGGCGGAGGTGTTGGTGAAGCTCGTGGACCAATTCGAGCAAGCCCGAGGGGACGCAGCGCCCTCCGAGGCCGACCACAAGATCGTGCAGGCGATCGCTGGTCAGTTGCACACTCTGGACGTTCACGTGGTCCCGCCGGAAGTCGTCTCGGTCGATCCTGGGGATGCCGTCGATGACCGCGCCTTCGCGTCAGGATTCGACTTCGATGTCGCGGACGCGCTCGGATGCCGTCTGCATGGGATCCGCTGCTCGTTCTCGTTCTGCGACGACAAACCAGCGGTACGGATGGGATCGATTCAGCAGGTCTCGAAGCTCGGCTTCGTTGGTTACGGTCGCATCCTCCGAGAAGCCGAGGTCGTCATCAGTCTGGGCCCGAAACCACTCGGCCTGGAGTCCATCGAGAACTTCCTTCGGCAGAACCCCACGCATCGCCTTCGGCCGGTGCTGACCGAATTGCTCCAGGAGACCATTCGCAATCAGGCGGAATTGCTCGGCGGAACGGGATCGGTCGCGGCGTTCGAGGCGAAGATCGCGGCTCTGCTCCCGCAGGTGTTCGGTGGTGACGAGGAGCTGGCGTCGTTGCGCGAGGCACTCATTCATCTCCTCGAGTGGGCCCGATACAGCTGCATACCCACGCTCGACGCGCGACGGCTCGAACCCGCGTGGCAGATCGAGCTCTCCCAACTGACTGGCCACTTCAGCGAAGCGCAGTCTGGCACCATCCTGTCCGTTGAGAGTTGGGGATTGGCCCGTGGTGACGAGACCATCCAACCCGCACGGTTCGCGATCTCCGTAGGTGAAGAGCACCCCGACCTCACTGCACTCGCCGGCGCTCTCGAATCCGTTCCGGGCCAACAAGTCATGGAGGCTGCCCTCGCGGACGTTCGCGAATTCCTGCTCGATCGACAGAAGGCCAAGTTACTCGGTCTCGAGTCGCGTGACGAAGCGGCGATCCAGATCGCCGCCCGGCTCATGAACGGGCTCGGCGAGTACGGCGACGCCGCGTCGATCTCGGCTTGGCACGATGGTGCCCGATGTGTGCAACGATTGCTGCGCCTGATGGTCCGTGGCCGGAGTATCGCGCTGATTCCCGATCCGGAGGTCCAGGCACTGACAGACCGTGAAGTGCCTGTGGAAGCTTGGGAGATCGAGGACGAAGTGTCGGACCACACACTCGACGCGTTTCAAGAGGCTCGGCCCTCGGCCTACGGCTGGGAGCTGGATCGCGACGTGCAGGCAAAGGCTCGCGGAAAGCTCGTCCGCGGTAACCGCTACCCGGCGGTAGAGTGGTTGCGGACCGGGGAAGCGCTCCTCGGCGTCGATGTCGATGTCAATTGGAGCCTGGCACGAGAAGTTGCGGCGCGGTGGTTGCTCGCGACACCTGGAGACGCGGCGGCATCTCGGCTGCAGGTTATCGAGATCATCGGCAACATGGTTGACCGGGTTTCCCGCCGCCTGGACGAGCTCCGCCGGGACGGCGTACTCAGCGACGAGGTCAGCGCGTTTGCGCGCGAATGGGACGACCGCGTGAGCCTGATCATGCAGCTCGAGTTCGTGCCAGGGCTCTCGACAACTTCCTCGGACATTGAGATTGCATCGTTGTTCGACGAGCAGTCGGTCGAGGCTCGCGATGAGGTGCACCACGCGACCGTGCCCAAGGGGCACGTCGTAGCGATCTCGCGGCGCCTGTGTCGCGACACCGACACCGGAGATTGTGTCCAGAAGGCTCGGCTGCTCGTGAGCAAGGGACCGTACAAGGTCGGGATGTCGCTGGCGAACGCGGCGCGAGATCTGTCGGGTCAGGTGCCTGGTCAAGATGCGCGGGGCCTCGTGCAAGTGGCAGACGAACTCGAAGCAGGAGGTGGGAGGGCTCGAGCCGAGACCTGCTTGGAGCTCATTGAACTCGTCTGCCGCTTGGCCAGCTCGAGCGACCGTCGAGAACTCGAACAGTCCATCGATCAGATTCTCGGCTTCGCCAGCACGTATCTCGATGGGTTCGGCTTGGCGATGGAGATTCCCCCGGCCGAGGTCCGAGCCGAGGATCTCGATGGTTACGACGTGGAGTGGCGGATAGGTAGTTCGAGTGCGAAGAGTGTCCGATTGCTCAGTCCGCGTGTGCAGGGCCTGGATGGGGCGGAAGTCCTGCGCGGGCGGCTCTCGGTTGTTCGCCACAGATGTCCGGCCTGGTTCGAGTCGTTGTTTCTCGACGAGTATTGGCTCGCGGCGTCGCCGGTTCGATCGTGGGCGGAGGGCGTGAAGGAGCGAATGCTCGCCGGAGAGGCGGTGCCGGATGATGAACAGCTCCTCTGCGAGTTCATCGCATCCACTGGTGAGCCGGAAGAGCCCCAGGAACGCGCTGAGTTGACCGCCGAGTTGGTCAAGCTGTTCGCTGAGTCGGACGTCGCCGTCCTCGGGGCCGGGGACGCACTGGAGTCGCTCACCAGTCAGGAAGTAGAGATCGTCCAAAGGCGTGAGGACCGTGCACCGCTCGACACTCCCGTGGAAATCGTGCGAGTCGGCGTTCGAGTTGCCGATCGGTTGCTCGTGCCGGCCAGGGTGGTTGCCAGTGCCGGTCCCGGCGGAGCGGTCGCCGCGGTCTCCGAGGCCTTGGCGCGTGCGCGGGAGTGTGGATCGGAAGATGCCCCGGTTCCCGCGGATCTGCTGAAAGACATCGGCGAGACACTCGCGGACATCGGCCGATGTCTCGCCGAACAGCCGGATCTCTGCGACGACGAGAAGTTGATCGTGCAGCTCATTTCGCGTGTCACCGAATCGTGTGCGCAATTTCGCAGTCAGGCGTGCCTGGAAAACATGAGCGCAGTCTTTGCCGCGGGTGTCGATTCGCTTGACGAAGCGGGCTGGAGCGTCGTGCCGCCTCGAATCGACCAGGTGGACATCGACGCACTCGGTGACGCGGTCTCGGTCAAGCCGATCTGCAAATCCGACGAACTGCCTTGGGCCGAGATAGTCCTGAAGCCGGCAGTCCAAGACGCTGAAGGCGAAGTCGTTCAGCGTGGTGTCGTGTTGGTGCAGAACGCGGAGGCCGATGAACTTGCGGATCACCTGAGCCGACTCGTTTGCAAGATGCAGGAGGTCGAGAGCGTCGGTTACGTGACGCGGCGGTTGCTCGGGCTGCTCGAATCGGTACCGGGTGCGCCGAGCAAGCGGAAGGACCGAATCGCTGTCGAGGCGTTGAACGTGATGCAGGAGGCTGTCGAAAAGGGAGATTTGTCGGGGAAGAGGTACCGCGAGCTCGCGCGCGATGTGAAGCACCGCTACCTGGAGAGTCGCGGATGGCGTGAGATGCCCCTGACAACCGGGGACACGGTCGAGTCGGTCCTCCGACTCGTCGAGTTGGATGGCGGACCCGCGACTGCGGGGGGAGGTGCTCGGATCTCCAAGGTGGTTCGATCGGGATACGCCAAGGAGGGCTACAAAGCGATTTTGCAGAAGGCCAAAGTTCGGGTCGAATGACGGCGGGGCGAAGCGCGTCGATCGAGTGGTGGGGATCTGACGGCAGGGAGGACGACAGTGCGGTCGCGCACGGGATCATGAGCCTGCGCGAGCAACGAGCGACCCGGAGGACTGTCAGCACCACTCCGAGTTCTCGTGGAAGGACCGGCCGGCGCCGGCGCGCCGCGGGGGCGACGTCGGAGTGTCCCGAACGGTCCACTGCGTTCCATGCAATTCGAGCGTGCGCGACTCTGCGGTGACTTCGCCCCACGCGTCTTGGGCACGCGGTGTGTCGAAGATTCCGTCGCGGTCCCTGTCGAGCACGATGTCGTAGTCGACGCCGATTCGGGTATCTCCGGACTCCGACGTCTCGTCGGGTCCGGCGATTTCGCCGATGATCGTGAACGTGTTCTCCTGGATCGTTGTCGCCGCCGCCGGGAACGTGACCGGCTGCGGATCGCCGCGCACGTCGACGAGACCCGGTGAAGTGCGGATACGTCGCGAGCGAGTTGCCCGCAAGCTGTGGGCGGGTGACGGTCGTGAGATGGACGCCGTTGCTGAACGCGAAGCTCGTGCCGTCGTAAGCCATCGCGACGTATTAGAGCTTGCTCCCGTGCGCGGTGGTGTTCCACCCGACGTCATAGTCGTTCGAGATCTGACCGCTGGCAGGCACGTTGCCGAGCGGGATCGGCGCGAAGTCCGCGCCGACGGGTATCGACTGCCCCATGAACGTCGTCGGCCCCGCCGACGAGCCGACGTAGAGGCTCGCGATTGCGCCCGGCGTCGCGTCGAACGTGAAGTTGACGGTGTCCCCGAGTTCGACCACGGTGGATGTCTGCCCGTCGATCGTCAGGGTTTGGGCGAGGGCGGCGGTCGGGAGCGCGAGGGCGCACCCGAGACCGGCCAAGAGGAGAAGGCTGGGATGGCTCATATCGGCTCAGCGCAGAAGAGGCGGAGCAGTCTTCGTGTCGCGGAGTGGTCGCCGGGTTCCGGGATTCTGGTGAAGGGGTCATTCGCCGGTCCCCTGCGCGATGCCGCGTCCAAAGATCGGCAGCGCACAACTCCAGTTTCGGCTGGCCGGCACGTGTGCGCGTAGCGCGCGGCATGAGCGTTCGCTAGAATTCGGGGTGCTAACTTCCTCTCGCTCACCGCCGCTGGTGACGACTCATGGACGCCGAAGAACTCGACCGCGTGTTGAAGCGCAGAACGCGCAACTTCGAAGATGAAGTCTGGCCGACCAACCGCGTGGTGACCCGGCGCGAGTGGTTTCGGGCCGGGTATCTGGGGTTGGTGGTTGGTATGGCCGTTGGTGGAGTTGGGGGGTGGTGGCTCGGGCGGAGTGGCGCGCCTGTAGCAAAGCCAACGCCTCCGTCCGAGGCTCAGGAAGAGCAAGACTTACTCACCTGGGCGCTCGAACGGGCAGATGAGCCGGTGGGCAAGATCGACAAGGTCGCGGGCGTATTCATTGAAGCGGTGAGCACCCATCCGCACGAATCCAGGCTGTGGATCGCACTTTGGCGCTACACCGAGTTCTTTCTCGAGAACGCCGATTCTAACGTCCGCGACGACGTGGGTGTCGCGTCGAGCCTGCGCGCTCTGTGGACTCGCAAGACTGCCGTCGGTGCGAGACCCACTGCGCCCAAATTGGTCGACAGACTCGACCAGTTCCTGGGGCGATGATCGGCGATCCACCAATCAGCGGGCCGACGACTGTCTCCGAGGGCAGCACGAGTCCCATTCGCATCAAGGCTCCGAACGCCGACCACATCGTCGTCACGTTTCCCAGCACGGCCGAGACCAAGAAGATCCCGGTTGGCACTGACGGTACGGCGCAGTTCGAGCTCCCCTCCAATGTCTCGGATGGCGATACGATCGTGGTCCGTGACGCCGCCAAGTTTTCGGACTCGATCATCATTCAGGTCGGTCCGGCCTCCTCTTCTCCACCCTAATCCGGGGTTCGCCACATGCGGTACTCACACGCCTCCGTGATCGCCCTGCTTGCCGCGCCGCTCTGCGGCCAGGGTTCGGCCGTTGTGCCGGCTTCGGCATCGACTGTCGACGGACAGTCGTGCGCAATTGCGCCGGGTGCAACTCACGCCATGCGCCACATGGTGCTCGTCGATATGCCGCCAGCGCTCCACAACAAGGCCCTGACCTCGGTCGCGTTTCGGCGCGATGTCGATTCGAAGGACTTCGGTAGTGGTTCGGTCGATGCGACTGTGACGCTTTCGTACGCGCCTCACTCCGCTGTGGCCGTGCAACCAAGCTTCGGGGCCAACCATGGCGCTGGAGCGGCCACGGTCTTCCAGGGCGTCCTCACGATTCCCGCATCGGCTTCTTCGGATGGCCGAGCCGTAGACTGGTCCAACGCCTTCGACATCATCGAGATCCCGTTTGCGCAACCGTTCGCGTTTACGGTCGGGACGCTGGCGATCCAGATCGATGCTCAGCCGGCCCCGTCTGATGCGGCCGGGTTTTGGGCTATCGATGCTGAGTGTGCAGCAACCAGCGGCACCGTGATTCGACTCGGCACTTCGTGCAGCCCGAGCCGCGTCGATCTCGATCCACCCGGAACCCCGGCGAGTATCTTCCTCAATCAAGCGGACCTGACTCCCGGTTCGACCCCTCGCGTCGTTGGGCATGGATCCGTTGGGGCGTCTTCGTTCCTGATGATCGGGTTCCTTCCTCTCGACCTCGACCTAGGCGCGCTTGGGGTTGGCGGACTCGGCTGCAAGCTCGGACTCGTCAGCGAAGCGACCGTCGCTGGCGTCTTCGAAGACCGTTCGTTCCCGTGGGGAGAGACGGACATTTCGCTGCAGATCCCGATCGACCCGGGGATGCTGAGTGCGACGTTCTACCTACAGTATGCCGAGTTCGGGTTGCCGATTTACACGAGCGAGACCTTGGAGTGCCACATCGGCAACGCGACGCCGACACTCGGCTCGTCATACGTCTTCTCGGACTTCAACGGCCCCACTGCCCCCACCGCGGGCAAGGTGCGCACCTGGATGGCGCCGGTGGTTCGCTTCACGCATCAGTAGCCGACACCGCGACTCGGGCGCGCTGCACACGTAGCCGAGGTCCTCCGGACCTGCTATGATCCCCGCATGAAGGAGTTCGCTCGCGGGTCGCGCGCGGGGAATGGTTCCGTCCATACGGGTGAAACCAAGTCTACGCGTGGGGTGTTGCCGGATCGTTCGAAGACGGAGTCGCTGCCGTTGCTGCACAAGTCGGTCGGCAATCGCGCTTTGCAGCGAGCTCTCGGCGATCCCATGGTCGTGCAGCGAGCACCCCTCGATCCCGCGACGAGCGCGCACGCCCCTGCGGGCGACGAGTTCGTAGGCCCGCAGCAGGAAGGGTTCACGCGGACGCCGACTAAGGAAGACGTCGGGCTGGCGCGATTGCACGCGCGGCTCTACGGCAAGGAGGCGCTGTACTCGTTGCGTGAGCAAGTGCGGGCGTCGTCCAATGTCGCGTCGTTGCCGTCACGCGATGCATTCGGTGTGCACGATCCCTTCGTCACCGAAGTGCGGAGCGAGTTACCGGGCCAGCAGGCGCAGTTGGAGCAGTCGCTGCGGGCCAACGGCTTCGCGAGTGTTGCCGAGTTCGATGCGACGGTGTCCGCGTGGCGGGCGGCGTTCGAGCGCAGAACACGGCAGGAGGCGTACGTTCGGCTCAACCATCTCGAACGCGTCTTGAAGGAGCAACAGAAGCGGTACGCCGACGCCGCGAAGGCCGCGAAGCTCGCACAGAGTGTCCAGAGCTCGGGAGCACCCGCGCACTACAAGCGCCACTCCGAGCAGCGCTCCCGTTCGATTCGCCTGTCGATGCCGGTCCATGCAATGAGCGAGAGGCCGATCGACCAGGAAGGCGCGATCCAAGCGGCGGTCGCTTCTGCAGAGGCGAAGAAGGCCGGCGACGCGGCGATCCAGGGCCTCGGCAAGGATCATCCGCTCCTGGCGTTCCCAGATTTCCCTCGGCAGAAGCTGGCCGAAGCGTCTGCGACGGACGTGCCACAGCTGATGCTCGACTACATCTCGGAGCACGTCGAGTCCGTGCGGGACACGCGCAAGGAGGTGAGTAGCGATCCCGCGTTCATCTACAAGTTGGACGTGCTGCTGCAGGCATCGAGGCAGGCGCAGGGGATTGCGGACGGCTCGATCCACGCGCGAATCATCGACGCGCACATGAAGCGGGAGCAACTGAAGTCGATCGTGAAGGGGATTGCGCTGGCGGTCGTGACGCTGGCGCTGACCGTCGCGACGCTCGGCGGCGGTGCGTTCGCGGGCGCTGCCGGTCTGACCGCGTTCGGTCTCAGTGGCTGGCAGGCCGTCGATGCCTTCCGCGACTACACGCGCGAATCGGACGCCAACGATGCGCAGTTGCTGTCGGAGGATCCGAGCATCTTCTGGCTCGTCTTGGCGGTGACCGGCGCGGTGGTCGATCTCGGAGCTGCGGTGAAGGCCGTGCGGGCGATTCGACCGGCTGCGAAGGCGTTCAACGAAACCGGAGATCTGGACGCGTTTCGCGAGGCTCTCAAGAAGGTCGATGAGATCGATGCGCGCATTGCCCGATCTGTCGAGCGCGGCGCCGAGTCCCAGCAGGCAATCGTGCGGCAGTGGCAAGCCGTAGGCGACATGGGCAAGAGGCTCAACGACATCACCTCGGTGGTCGCCGAAGGTGGTTACCGCATGATGGTGTTGGCGTGGCACGGGGCGCGGCGTGGAGCCCTGCGATTCGACCAGTATCTCATGGAGCTGAAGAAGGCCAAGCTGATCACCCGGCGAACGGGGTTGAGTGCGAAGGAACTCGAGGCGCTGCGCGGGCCCTACGACGAAGCGCTGCGTCGCGCCGCGAACGGCTTCGTGGATCCGGGCAAGATGAGCGCCGAGTTGCGCGCGGCCCTGCCCGCCGAAGCGGCCGACGACGCCGCGGCGTTCGGGCGCTTCCTCGGCCTGAGCGATGCCGAGGCCGTCGAAGTGCTCGAGGCGCAGGTGAGTCTGTCGCGGCAAGGCGACATGTATGCGCTTTCGACGCGGAACCTCCGCAAGGCGATGCGTGAACGCGCCACGGGCACGGGCACGGCCAACGATGGCGCGTTCGCGATGCGCGACGAGAGCGTGATCGACAGCTCGTATCGGATTCGCGAGACCGCGGATCAGGCGATGTTCGGAGACCGCAGTCAGCTCCGCCGGAACCTGAAGAAGACCGACCTTCCGGCATGGACCAAGGAGTTCGAATGGGAGGCGCACCACAAGATCCCCTGGGAGCATCGCAACCACCGCGTCATCGATGCCATGCGCGCGGACCCCGAGGTTAGGTTCGACATGAACCAGGCGCGCAACGGGATCGCGCTCCCGAAGGAGAGCGGCGTCGGTGCCGGTGAACCCTTGCATCAGGTCGTCGGCGAAGCGAAGACGCCCGGTGTCCGGATGATGGATCTACGGGGCCACCCGGTCTACAACGCGCGGGTGAAGCAGGCGCTCGACGCGATCGACGAGATCCGGGATCCGGCGTTGAAGCGACTGCGCTTCTTGGAGTTGCTCGACGGCTTGCCGACCAAGGCCATGCGCGGGGACGTGCTGTTCTGATGTTTCGGCGCTCCTGCAGCCCCCGTCACGATCCGATGATGCCCGCACCGCTCGCGGTCAGCGTCGCGCCCAGTGCATTCGCGCCAGGGTCGACGACCAACCCCTGCGCGGTGAACGTCGCGCCAACGCTTCCAGCGAGATTCGGAATCGGGATCGAGAACAACGCCATCCCGAGCGGGTCGGTGATCTGATTCAGCGTGACGACGATCTCGGTGCGGAGGATGCAGTCCGGCATCCCGATCAGGCCGAGGTCGACCGGGGCGAAGGGTGAGAACCCGATCATCAAGAACGCGTTCTCGAGTGTCGGGGCCGACTCGATCGCGAGCATCGTGGTTTGCCCGATCCGCGGTGTGGCTCCCATCCACGTCTGCAGTGTCGGTTGTCCGGTGGTGCCGGCGCAGCCGGGTTCGAACGGGGTGAATGCCCCGTTGGTCGTGCCGACTTCGTAGTGAATCCGGCCGTGCCAGAAGCGCGGATCGAAGTACACACCGGGCGCGTCGAGCGTCCCGTAGTGAGTTGCTCCGGTTGACATCCGGAGATCGAGAGTTTGGAAGACGCGTCGTAGTCCATCCTCGGGTGTGGGGCGGCTGAAGACGGACGCGACTTGCGGGTGCAAACTGTCGAGTTCGATGGCCATTGCGTAGTTGCCCTGGGCCAGAAAGAAGTCCGGCAGGTCGACTGTCGTCCATTCGTTCCGTTCGGCGAGGATCCGAGCGGTTGCGACGGAAACCCAGCGCGCGGCTTCCGAGTGAGTTTCGTCGAACGTACTCGTGTTTACGAACACCTCGATGTCGACTTCGCGGAGGTTGAGCGGAATGCCCGTCGGATAGGTGAGGTGGACGTCCAACTTGTCAACCGTGACGCCGCTCGGTTCGAGGACCTCGAGGTCGAAATACTGCGTGTCATCTGCGGGGTTCCAGAACCAACCGAGTACCGGGATCGTGGACAGCACCGAACGCGACGCGTTGATCATCTCCGTGGAACTGGTCGGCGTTCCGCAGCTGCCGGTCACGGTGAGCGTGACGAAGTACTCCTGTGCTGCTGGCGGAGCCCAAGCCGGATTCTGCGCGGTCGAGTCGATGACTCCGTCGCTGTCGAAGTCCCACTCCCAGCTCGTCGGAGTACCTCTCGAGGTGTCGGTGAACTGGAACGCGCCGGGTGTCGATACGCTCGGTTCGAACTCGAAGCCGGCGATCGCGTCGACGACCGTGGGGCCGGGCCCAGCGACGGTGTCGGTTCCCACGGAATCCGCGACCTCGAGCTGGATCCAGGTCGTGCCGCAGGAACTCGCGAACAGCGTCGGATTGGAGACCGTCGAATCGGTGACTCCGTCAGCGTCCACGTCCCACTCGTACGACGTGATCGGTCCGTTGGGAGAGAACGACCGACTCGCCAGTTCCAGCGAGTCGCCGACCAGGATGAATCGATTGCCGAACGTGAAGTCCGAAACGGGGCCCGTCGCAAACGGTCCGACCGCGGGTTCCCACAGCACCTCGACGTACGGACCGACGTCACTCCATTGCGACACCGAAGTGGTTCCCGGAAGGTCGGCGGACGATCGATGCGAACTCGAGATCCCGTCCGGGGAAGAGAGCTGCTGCGGATTGGCGGCGTCGCGCAGAGCGAATACGTCCGGTTGGCCTGGGTGCCGTTGGACGTCGATCAACAGCCGAGAGTTCGGGTTGTACACAAACGGGTGGTCGAGCGTGACTTCGCACAGCATCGAGTTCGGTGTTGCGCCGGTCGGCACGTTGAGCTGGATCGTGCCGCTGAAGTGGGGCGTCGGGATCCCGAAGAGATAGCGGTCGTCGAACTCTCGCTGCGGATCTCGGAAGTCTCCGAATGCGTCGGACGACGTGAGTCCGAGCGAGATCGTCGCGTCGATCGATCCCGGCATCGTCGCGGGGCCGACGGTCCCTCCGTCTGCGCGCCACCGCAATCCGACGATCTTGATGGGGACGTTGTGACCCTGCGCGAGGAAATTGTCCTCGTCATAGGTGTCTTGACTGCGGAGCTTGTCCGCGCTCGCCCACGGTGCGGCGACCGAGGCGTTGCCCTCGGTGTTCGCGTTCAGTCCGAATGGGATCGGGATGGGTTGCGTTTGCTGCCCAGCGAGGCTGGTGCAGAGTAGGAGGCATGCTGGGAATACTGAGTACATTGAGATCCCGTGAAGTTCGGTTCGCTGGTTCGAACGGAGGGATCAGGGCCGAGGGCGTGCAACGCGCGAATCTGCCAAATCCGCGCCTGCCGAGTCAGCGCACGAACACCTCGAGCGCATCGCTGGAGCCAAGCGGCCCTCCCGCGCTGCAGCTGGCGTCCAGCCACACGAACTGTGTGGTGAACCGCGTCCCCGCAACCACCTGACCCAGCGATAGGGGCACCGTCGCCGCGCCATTCGCGTCGGCCATCGAAGGCAACGCGAAGGGTGGCGGCGCGAGCGCCACGAGAACCGAAGCACCCAAGATCGGAAAGCCCGGCACCTGCCGACCGAACGTCACGAACGCGGCACCCGACGCAGACTGCGGTGCGGACTCGCAGTGCAACGCGAACGTAGTATCGCCGGCGTCAGGAGCACCGGCGAGGTCCGCTCGAGCCGCCGAGCACGCACGTGAGGGTTCGCCGTAGCGCTCCGCCCAGGCCGTCGCGACCGGCAGGCGTGTGACGAACGACGCGATTGCGCTCGCCTGGGAGACCCGCGTGGTCTGCCACGCGCCGGCGGTCACCGGAAAGTCGAGGGAACGCGCAACTCCGGCCACGACGGCCTCCGACTCGCTGGCCAAGTGCACGCACTTGGCCGCATCGCCTCCAAACCCGAATCCGGTCCCCGACAGGTACGTTGCGTAGGTCAACGAGGAAGCGTCCGCAGACACGCGCGCGACGAACGCGGCCTGCTGCGCCACGAGCGCGACCTGATATGCGCCGGGAGTCGTCGGCTGATCGGGAGCACGTGTTCGGCCGACGACGGTCGTGGACCCGTCGGCGTGAAGCGCGAGATCGAACAGCTCATCGTCTCCGCTACCGAGGAGCAGCGTGCTCGCCAAGAGCGCGGTTCCATCCACACTCAAGCGTGCCACGAACCCGTCGGCCTGATTGCCCGACCCGATCGTGCGCCGCAGCGCGCCCGGCGTCGTGGGGAACGCTGGTACCGCTTGGCTGCGGGTGAAGCCCACGACGGTTGCGCGGCCGCGCGCGTCGACTGCGACGGCACTGGCACCGTCGTCGGCTCCGCCGCCGAGTCGCGTCGCGTACTGCACTCCGCTTCCGTCGGCCTGAAAGCGCGCGACCCACGCGTCGCGGTTCCCCAACGGCGCGCTCTGAATCGCGCCGGTCGTCGTCGGGAAGTCGTCCGAGCTCGTCTTTCCGCAGATGATTCCGCTTCCGTCGGGGAGCAGTGCGATCGCTTCGCACGCCTCGCTGCTCACCCCCCCGATCATCCCGGCGAACAGGAGCTGGCTGGCGTCTCGGCTCAGCTTCACGACGTAGGCATCGTCGGCGGATCCGCCGAGTCCTGCGAAGGCGCCCGCTGTTGTCGGAAACCCCGACTGCTGCCCGCCGCCGACGACGAAAATGCCCGTCGAGTCGACGGCGACACCGCGTCCACCGCTGGAGGGTCCGAACACCAGGCCGAACTGCCGCGCCGTGCCGTCGGGACTGATCGCAGCGACGAAGGTACCGAGGTTCGTCGCGCCGATTGGTGGAAGGGTCGCTGGAAAGTCATTCGACTGCGTGAAGCCCACCACGATCGCGTCGTCGGTGTCCGGATCGATCGCGACCGCGTGGGCACGATCGATCCCCGCGCCACCGAGCAGCGTCGCGGAGATGAGCGTCGTGCCGTCGGCCGTGAGCCGCACGACGAACGCGTCCACGGATCGATTGACGGTCTGCCAGGCGCCCGGCGTCGTGGGGAAGTCGTTCGACTGGGTGTAGCCGACGATCACGACGTGGCCCTGCGAGTCGACGGCAATGTCCTCGATGGTGTCGTTCGAACTCGCGTCGAACCACGACGACCACGTGAGGCCTGCCCCGGTCGCGGGGGACTGTGCGACGGCATGTGCCGCCAGCAAGACGCCGAGGGTCAGGCCGGACGAGTGCATGCTCCAGACCAGAGAGCAGGTCGCGCACGTCGTCAACCGGGCCCGGCTGCGACCGTGATCGACCACTGCCACGCTCCCATGGATCGGCCGCCGACCACTTACTTGTTATTGCAAAGTTAAATGGATATGCTTGGGATTGCAAAGTCAAGCGATCCAGATCCAGCTTCCAAGGCCCATCCAGCATGTCGTCGATCTCATCCCAAGCGCGTTCCAGCACGGTCATCCCACTCCGCGAGTCACTACTCGGTCTCGGCACCCTGTTCCTCCCTGCCATCGGATTCATCGCCGGACTGTGGATGCTGAGCGGCCGATCCGGCTTCCCGCACATCGTCGACTGGTCGACGTATCCATGGCAGCTGTGGGTCATCGGGATCACGGGCACCGCGGCCACGATCTGCGGTGTGCTCGACTGGCACTTTCACGTGTCGGGACGCCGGCCCGTGGGCCGACGTGAGCGTCACGGTGAGCTGATTGCACTCGCGTGCGGCGGAGCGCCGCTGTTCGTGTTGATGTGCGCTGCCAGTCTGCATCCCCAACCGCAGGCGTTGCTCCTGCCGATCGTGATGGTTGCGCTCTTCACGGCGGTGATGATTTGCTACGACGAGTTCGTGTTCCATCGGCGCGCGTGTGGTCGCTACGAGACGATGCTGCATCGCGTGCTCGTGCTCGGAAACACCACGGCGTGGCTCGCGTGGCTGCACTGGTGCTTCACGCGTGCCTGAACGCGCGAGTGCTCGTCAGCTACTGCGAGAGGCGGCGACGTTGCTCGATCGCCATCCGGCGCTCGTCGGGCTCGCGAGTCGTGGGGCTCGGGGCGGATTCGCCGGAGGTGGTCGATGGATGGTGTCGGCGCTCGCGTGCGTGCGTGGGCAGCCGACGCGTGCCCGGTCGCGGCATTTTCACCGCGCCGGGATCGGCAAGTACGCGGCGTGCACCGTGGTTGGCGCCATGGCCGCGGTTCCGACATGGCCGCTTGCTTGGCCGCTCGGCGGGGTCTGTTTCGTGCTCGCGTTCTACGCGCTCGAAGCGCGGCTCGTGTTCGTGTTCCCCGCGATGATCGACTACGGGTCGCGTGCGAGCCGCGGGGCGGGTGCGCTCGTCCGGCGCGCGGGCGGCGTCCCCGAAGTCATGAGCGTCGTCATGCCGCTCGCGGCCGTCATGTTGTGCGGCGGTTTCGCCGGTCGTGGCTTCGTGCGGTCCTGGTTGCTCGGTTGTGCCGCGGTCGTGTTGTGGTACGAACGTCTTCGGACCCAGCGTGGGGCCTGCGTGCCGCGGCTCGAACTCGGACGACGCGCGCCGCTGCACGTCCGAAGGGAGTTGGTCTGTCGAGCGTCGGCTGCGTGCGAGGACAGCGTGGTTCTCTACGCGAGCGACCTGCACTTCGGCGTGCGCGGGTCGAGCGCGTTGGCGCACGAGGTGTCCCGCATCGCGGCGGCAGAACGGCCGGATCTGATCTTGCTCGGTGGCGATCTCGTCGATGGACGTCGTGGTCTGCCCGAACTCGAACGAGCGATCCTGCTTTGGAGTGCGCACGCTCCGGTGCTCGCGATATGCGGCAATCACGATCGGTTCGCCGGTAGCGATCGTGTACGTACCGTCGTCGAAGCCGCTGGCGGGCAGTGGCTCGAGGACGAACCGTTCGAGCGGGCCGGTCTCGTCGTCGACGCGAACCCGCGCATCGCGTCACGCGGCTCCGTGTTTCGATTGCTCTGTGCACACGACCCGAAGATCTTCCCGTCCGCCGCGACCCACGGCTACGACCTCGTTCTCGCGGGACACCTGCACGGCGGCCAGGTCGCGGCGTTCGAATTGCATGGCCGCTCGTTCCCCGGCGCGTTCTTCTACCGCTGGAACGGGGCCGAGTTTCGACGCGGTGCGTCACGGATGTTCGTGTGCCGAGGCGCCGCGGACACGCTCCCGCTTCGCTGGCGGTGTCCGCGTGAGGTGATCGTCTGTCGGGTGGGAGCGAGTGAGAACCGGAGCGTTCCGTCGGCAAAACGGGTGGTGTTCCGCGAGTCCTGAACACCGTGCGATGCCGTCGAGCGTTTTCTCTTACGCTTCCGTGACGACACTCCGTCCGCATCTGTCGCTCTCGATCGACGCCGTCGAGACGTGGAAAACACCTCGCCATGAACACGCTCCTCCGCTCGCTCTTCTGCATGCTCGTCGCGTCCGTCATCGCCACTGCTCAGACTCCGCCGAGGAAGCCGTCGGCGGCGCGCCTGCTCTTCTGCTGCGACGAATCCAACGATCTATACCGCGCGGTCCTGCGTGCGGGCGTGCCGACGGCGCGCTTCGAACGAACGGCTCTCGCGCTCGAGGACGCCCGCGCCGGTGACGCCGTGCTGGTGCTGGAGCGCGGTTACCCGGGAGTTCGGACGCCAATCGACGCCGATGTGTACGCGGCCGCGGCGCAGAAACGGGTCCGGCTGTTCGTCGAGTTCCCGGAGACGGTGCCAAACCAGACGGTGGGCGCGGTCGGCGGCACGCCGGTGGAGCGTGCGGTCGTCGCCACGGATTGGTTCGGCGAGGCGCTCGGCCGCGACCGCATCGTCTCCATCAATGGACTTCGATACCTCGCGCTCGAATCGGACCGCCCGTATCTGGTGGCTGCTCGGGTCGCCGGGTTCGACCACGCGATCTTCGGCTTGCCCGAACGCACGGCTCCACTGCTCTTCGAAGTTTCCGAAGATGTTCTGGTCGCCGCGACAAGCCTGAGCCGATTCGTGTCAGGTCGCTATGCGCCGCAAGATGCATGGCGAGCGATTTGGCATCGCATCCTGTCGTGGCTGCGGCCCGACGCAGTCGTGCCCGAACTCACATGGACTCCGCTGGTGCGGGCGAGCTATGGACCGAATGAGGCGCTGCCGGAAGGCTTCGAGCGCCAGGCGCTCGAACGTGGCCTGCAGTGGTATCGCAACGCGAAGATGTTCGTGCATCCCTCGTTCGAGGCGGAGATTGCCGACGGTGAGCCGGCGCGGTCGCTCTCGGACGGGGCCCCGGTCGGTGACGGCACCCTAGGGTCGATGGAAGCCGTCCTGTCGGTCCTGCACGAGGACGGAACGCAAACCGTCGGCACGGTGCGCCGAGGGGACTGTATCTGCGAGACGGCGATGGCGATGGCATTCGGTGGCCGGGTGTTCGACTCCGGAGACTCGTCTGCCATCGCGGCGAACCTGCTCGACTACTACCTGTTCACGTCCGATGCCCGCAAGCGGGAGCGCGGCGATCCGGACAACGGGAACTTCGGCCTGATCGCGTGGGGCGTCTCGACGAACGCCTGGTGGAAGGCGAGCTATGGCGACGACAACGCGCGCCAGATCCTCGGAACGATTGCCGTCGCGGCGCTGCAGGACGAAGGCCGCTGGGACGAGGCGATGATGCAGTGCCTGCTCGGCAACCTGCGCACGACGGGTCAGCTCGGCTTTCGCGGGGATCGCATCGACGTCGAACAGCTCAACGCGCGCGGCTGGCGTTCGTACTTCCGCGGCCGCCTCGTCAGCTACGCACCACATTTCGAGGCGTACTTGTGGGCGTGCTACTTGTGGGCGTTCGAACAGACCGGGGACCGACTGTTCTTCGATCGGGCGAAGACCGCGCTCTCGATGACAATGGCGCAGCACACCGATGGGTGGCGCTGGACCAACGGTCTCGCGCAGGAGCGCGCGCGCATCGTGCTGCCGCTCGCCTGGCTCGTGCGCGTCGAGGACACCGTCGAGCATCGTGCGATGCTCGACACGGCGGTCCAGGGGCTTCTGTCCCTGCAGGAGCCGCACGGCGCGATTCGCGAGGAGCTCGGCGTGCCGGGCCGAGGCGTGTTCCCGCCGCCGCAGAGCAACGCGGCATACGGCACCAACGAAGCGTCGTTGATCGCGCGCGATGGAGATCCGGTATCCGACCTGCTCTACACGACCAACTTCGCGTTCCTCGGGTTGCACGAGGCCGCCTACGCGACGGGTGATCCGACGATCCGCGCTGCGGCGGATAGGCTCGCTGAGTTCTTGTGTCGAGTGCAAGTGCGCAGTGAGGGCGTGCCGATGGTCGACGGTGGGTGGTTCCGCGCATTCGACTTCGGCCGTTGGGAGCACTGGGGCTCGAACGCCGATCACGGCTGGGGTGCGTGGGCGATCGAAAGCGGCTGGACGCAGGGATGGATCACGTCGGTTCTCGCGCTTCGGCAGCTCGACACGTCGTTGTGGGATCTGACTCGAGAGAGCCGGATCGAGCGCCACCACGAACGCTTGCGCGCTTCGATGTTGCCACCGGTGGTCGAGCCGGCGCTGCTCTCGCATCGCGCCGTGGGCGCATCGGTGACCTACGCGCAGCCGCCCGATGAGAACTATGCCGACGCCGGCGGAGAGCTCGTCAATGGTCGCCTCGCGACGGAGGACTACCTCGACGCCGAGTGGGTCGGATGGCTGGGTACTGACGCTACGATGACAGTCGACCTCGCGCGCTCGACCGCGATCGGCAGCGTCGAACTCAACTGCCTGCGCGCACTGCGCGTCGGCATCCACCTGCCGCGGACGGTGACGGTTTCGGTATCGCAGGACGGAGTCGAGTTTCGCGAGGTCGCCGAAGTGTTACGTCCTGCTCCTGAGGCGCGAGGCGAGGACGGCACTCATCGTTTCTCGGCAACGCTCGGAACGACCGCGCGGTACGTGCGCGTCGCGGCGCAGGGCGAGAAGGCGATCCCGACCGGATTCCCTGCGGCCGGCAGCCGGGCGTGGCTGTTCGTCGATGAGCTGGTGGTCGATGAGCGGGACTGACTCGTTGCAGAGGCCGACGTCGGCAGGGAAGTGCGAAACGGGAATCCGCCCCTAGGCGGAACCGTCGACCGGACATTCGCGAGGTTTTCTCCTCCGGTTCGCACGCGCGATTTCGGTGTTCATGACGACCGGGCCATGGATCTCCCCTGCGCCTTTGCTCCTCCAGAAGTCACATCATGAACAAGCTCGTCACCGCAGCGAGGGGCCTAGTCGCCACCCTCGCCATCGCCCCGCTCGCAGCGCAACTCAACGTGCCGACTCCTGGGCCGTACTGGACCCAGCCGACCCCCGCGGGATTCGAGATTCCGATCCAGCTCTCGATCAAGAACCCGGATCTGGGGCTCGACCTCAACCTGTCCAGCACCACCCAGCGCGTCCAGGACTCTCCCATCATCTACGACCTTCCCCAGATTCCGGGCGGTGCGTGGGTGTTCCAGGACATCGATGCGCCGGCGCGTTGGTCGCTTCTGATGGGGAGCGTCGTCGTGCCGTTCGACTGGGACGCGAGCAACGCGAGCTACTTTGGCACGGTCGCCGGATTCACGGTGCGCGGGCACTACGATCCGTGGTTGACGGGATTCCTGCCTCAGGGCGGCTACACGACGATTCACCAGCTGTGCGCCGGGGAGCCGATCGGCATCAAGATCATCGCGGTCGGCGGCGCGCACGCTCCCGAGATTTCGTTCCGACAGTTCGTCACGGCGACGATGCGCTACGAGCTCAACGGTATGGGGCCGGCGCTCGATGCCGAACCCGGAACCACAGTCGACATACCGGGCCACGTCGCGGATCCGTTGTCAGTAGACGGATCGACCACGGTCACGGACGCGTACGACCCCATGGAGGGCGGGAACTATCCCTGCAATCCCCAGCAAGGGAACACTCGCTGGATGCTCGATGGTCCTGGCATCGTCAACCCGGACTCCGTCAACTGGAACGGCCCGTCCGGTGGCCCGCCGAAGAACCTCAGCAAGCTCATCTTCGAGTTCCGCTACGTGACCTACGTGCTAGAGAATGACGTCGTGGTGTATCGCTACGAATGGGACTGCACGGCATGCCTCGATCCGAACGATCCGGATCCGCATCCGGAGCGCACGTTCGGCGGTCCGGTGCAGGTCGGTCCCAACACTTCGATTCCGACCGGTGCGCCGGCTCCCGGAATGAGCTTCCACCACCAAGCGGCATTCGACGGCTACAACTCGACGCCGCCGGACTACCAGGGTGAGCCGTTGCCGCCTGGCGTGGATCGCTGACGAATCGCTTCGGGCGGTGAACTCGTCGCGCGCTTCTTGTCCGGCACGATTCGGTACTCCTCCAGCGGCGGCAGCCCGATCTCCTTCCGCGCCTTGTTGGTCTTCTCGATGTCTTCGATCTCCGGCGGCAACACCTTGTTCGTCTTCGGATCGAAGCGACGACACATGCCGTAGAGCTGACGGCGTCCCGCGTGTTGTGCCTTGCGGTCGCTGACGGCGGCGTATTCCTTCGCCGGCATGCGACCGCGCCGGGCTTCCTCGCGCAGCAGGCTGGCGACGGAGTCGAACCACTCGTTGTCGGCGTGGATGAGCACGGCGATCGGCGAGGGGGCGTCGAGGCCGAGCCGTTCGGGGTCGGGATAGCCGTACGCCTTCACCCAGCCTTCGAGGCGTTGGAAGTTGGCCTCATCGAGCACGCGCTGCTTCGCCATCAGGTCCTGCTCGACTTCTTTCGGAAGCTTGATGCCCTCCCGCCAGCGGCGCTTGGCCTCTTCGAGGTGTGCGTCGTCGTCGAGTGCCTTCAGCCGCGCGAGCTCCTTCGGGTCGGTCGTGCCCCACGAGACCTTGGTCCGGTGCAGTTGGTCCGTACGGTTCATCTCGACGAGCCCGGTGCGAAGCTCCTCGAGCTGCTGCTTGGTGGGGGTCTTGGGCATCGACGGTTTGGATTGTTGCGCGATCAGGCAAGAACAAGTCAGCGCAGCGGCCGCGGTGAGTGATCGAAGAATCATGGGTACGGACTCCTGGTAGGAAACGAACACGTGGCGACGGGGTGCCCCGTCAGAAATCGATACGGACCGTCGGTCCGGCGAGCACGCCGACCGTTCGTCGACGCACTTCGCGACCCCGGTGGAGCAGCACGAGTTGGTGCACTCCGACGGGTGCGCGCACGACCGACGAGCGGCCGGATTCGATCGCGTTCCCGTCGATCGTGAAGCACATGCGGCCCTCGACGCGCTGCAATCGCACCGGGTCGCCGGTGAGAGATTCGAGGCGGAAGCCATCGACCTCGGGCCCTCGCCCGTCCATGCGCTGCAGGAAGAAGCTGCCGGCGCGTTGGACGATGATCCGCAGCGCGTCGGGCGTGTCGATACGCGACAGCTCGAGATCGACTGCGGTGTAGTCGCCGCCGGCCGCGACCCGTAGCATCGCGTCGCGGCGGATCGAGCGTTCGAACGCGAACGCGCCGCTCGCGTCGGTCCGGCAACTCGTGTGGACGGACGTCCCGTCGTCGCGCGTCACCAGCGCGGTGACCGGCGCGCCGCGCAGCGGCTGTCCCGCATCGTCGACGACCCGGCCGGCGACCGAAACGCGGTCGCGCGGCGTCCGCAGATCGAGCGCGACGTTCGCACTACCCGAAGCAATGGCATCGGTCACTTCGATCGCGAGCGTTCCTCGGTCGCGCACCACCAGGCGGTAGCTTCGCGCGGCCAGTCCACCGATCATGAATCGGCCGTGTTCGTCGGTGATCGAGGCGGTCCGAGCTCCGAGGCAGAGCTGCTCCAAGGGCACGGCGTAGAAGTTTCCGCTTCGTGCGCGCGGCAGGAATGCCCGCCCGCAGTGGTCGGCAATGTCGACTTCGACTCCGGCGCGCGGATGGCCTTCGGCGTCGCGGACGAATCCTTCGATCGTCAGTGGCTCCCGCGACAGCTCTACCTCGAGTTCGGTCGGCCAGCCCGTCGCAGGGCGCACGATTGTCTTCGGCGCGAGGTCGTGGGCGACGACTTGGAGCGTGCCGGCGTCACTCTCGCTCGTGAGGTCGATGCGGAAGCGACCGTCAGAATCGCAGCGCGACGCTTGCGCGCCGAGGGCGACGACGGCTCCTGCTGCGGGCTCCCCGGACGTTCGCCGCACGTGACCTTGGAGCCAGCTGGAATCGGCGTTGCGAGGCGCGAGCGTGCATGTTTCGACCAGGTTGCCACGCGGGTGGATCTCTTGCGAGGACGACTCGTAGTCCCATGCTTCGGCGTGTAGGCGCGCACCCGGCAGCTCTGGAACGTCGAAGTCGAACGCGCCCGACGCATCGCTCGTCGTCGACCAGCGGCGTCGCGACGCGCGATCGATCGGCACGTCGAGCTGCGTCGAGATCAGTGCGTCTGCCGAATACGTCACGCGCGCGTCCCCGATGGGGACGCCGTGCTCGTCCGTCACGAAGCCACGGACCGAGCGGCTTCGCGCGACGACGACGCGGACCACGGTCGACGGCGCGTAGGGGAAGATCGTGCCCGGAACGACCGTGACCCACTCGGACGAACGCGCACGGAGCTCGAGGAGCCGCGGCGCGAGATCGAACGTCTCCGTGCCCTCGGTTCCGGTCTGGCCGACGCGTCGTTCGTACTCCGCTCTGTCAAACGAACGAACGATCAGCTCGACCCCGGCGATCGGTCGTCCGGCCGTATTGCAGACCTGCGCCTGCACCGCGAGGCGCGGCCCCGCAGTCGTGCCGGCGGTCATGCCGTCTTCGATGTCGGTGCGCTGTGCGCGTTCGGCGAACGGTCCCCTTCGTTCGTCGTCGGTCTGCGCGCGCATCTCGTGCGCGACCGGCGATGCGGCAGGACTCACTGTTGCGGACGAATCCCACCACGCGATGCCTGCCCAGCAGCAGACGCCCGCGGCAGCCGCAACGATCGCCCACACGCCGAGCGGTGTGCCGGCCGTGGCCGCGCCCGTTGCGGCGCCCCGCCGGCGGAGTTCGAGCCGCGCCATCGGCACCAGCGCCACGAGCCAAGCCGGCGAACCCTTCGGCTCGCGGTCGCCGAAGTCGTCCGCGAGGCGCTCGCGCAGCAGTTCGAGCCCGCGCCGAAGGCGCGTCTTGATCGTCGCCTCCGGGACGCCTTCGAGCGCCGCGATCTGCGTCGGAGAGAGGTCGTCGAAGTAGCGACGCAGCAGCGCCGTGCGGTAGATCTCCGGCAGCGCGGTGACGGCCTCGACGACGATCCGATGGTTGTCGGCGCGCTCGACGAGTTCGTCCGGCGACGCGACGTCCGGTGGCGGCGTCGTCTGCGCTTCGCGAGAGCTGCGGCGGGAAGCGCTTCTCTTCGCCATTCGGACCCGATTGCGAACCACGCCGACGAGCCAGTGCCGCAGCGCGGGACCACGCCGCGTCGGCTCGCAGAACGCGCTCAGCAACGACTCCTGGGTGACGTCTTCTGCCAGGGCCGCATCGGCGCAGAGCCGAAACGCCAGGCGTTGCACCCAGGCGGCGTGCTCGAGCACGCGTTCGTGGTCTCGGTCGGGGTTGGTCATCGCTGTTCCGCCGACAACTTGCCGCAGACGGGGAGTCGGGATTCAGCGATTTCAGAGATTCTGTGGGGTGATGTCGGTCGGACCCCCGAACAGCGCAGGGATCCGAAGCGACCTACGGACACCCGAACGTCAAGCAGAGTCCGTCGCTGTGGGACAGCGGAATCGGACACGGCAAGAACGGATCCGGGATCCACATCTGGAAGTAGACCGACACTCCACACCAGACGGGATTCAACGGGGTTTGGATGACGAACTTGCCGGCACCTCCGGGGCCGAGCGGGACGGGGAACGACGTCAGAGGGTTGACGAGCAACGTCTGAGGACATCCGAACGGGAGCGGGACGAGCGCCTGCGCCGTGCCGAAGAGCACGGTGGCGGGGCCGGGCACGCCAGGAGGCGCGATCACGTCGATGCTCACCGGGCAGCCAACTGCTGGGGTATCCAGCGTGCCGATCGCGCTGCCGAACGCCGGGCCGTAGTTGAACTTCGCCGACGGGTTGGCGCAGAACAGACAGTTGACGCTCAGCCAGTACTCGACCGTGAGCCACGAACCGGGTGGGAGCGTCGCTTGGTAGCAGTAGGCCGCCGTAAAGTCGGCTGGTCCGAACGGCAGGCTGGCGTTCGCAAGACCGGGGAACGGGTTCGCGGTCAGGTTGTTGGCGACGCTCGGGAAGGAGCCGACCTCCCACGCGCTCGAACCGCCGGCGTAGACCTCGAGACCTTCGCCCGGACAGGCCGCGTCGGTGACGATCGCGCGGATCGAGTTCGATCCTGTTTCGGTCTGGTCGTTGCCCGCTCCGAAGAAGTCGTAGTCGACGTAGGCGTAGAACTCGACGTCGATCGGGCTCGAGGTTTCGTTGCAGACCATCCAGCGGACGTAGACCTTGCCGCAGTTCACGCCGCAGATCTGCGCGACCATCTCGAGCTCGGCGCTGATGATCCCGCGGTTGTCGACGTCTGGCCAGTGGATCAGCGCCTGGTCCGGTCCGGTCGAGCTCTGGGTGATACCGCCCTGGTCGCCGGCGATCCCGCTGTCGTAGAACGCGGAGTTCTGCGGGTCGCCGGCGACGCGCCACAGGCCGTAGTGGCCATACATGACGTCGGTGTCGCACGAGTTGGCCGATCCGAAGTTGGCGTTGCCGCCGGTGATCGAGCCGGTCGCGGATGTGGGCAACCCGGTCTGCGAGAGCGAGATGGTGTTGCCGAAGCCGTTGTCCACGACTTGCACGGGGAACGTGATCTGTGCCGACGCGACGCTGGCACAGCCCAATGTGACCACGAGACTTGCGAATCTCATGGGGCCTCCTTCAGGTGGTAGGGAACTCGGGGCGATTGCCGGACGAGTCCCGGGCAGTCGGCTTGCTCGATTCCCGCGTGCGCGGGCGCCAGCGAGTGGTGCCGATCGCCCTTGAACTGGGCTTCGCCTGGCCAAGGAATCAGACGAAGGGTGAGGCCAGGAAGGTTCCGGGAATCTTTGGTCGGTCTACTTGGATTGGCGCGCGTCACGCGTGGGCTGGAACCCTTCGAACTTGGCACCATCGAATCGGTAGACCCCTTGGTCGACGGTGCCGGCCCAAAGCGTGCCCTGTCGATCGCAGTAGACCTCGATCGAGTACGCCGCGTCGCCGACGGCGAACTTCGTCACGCTGTCACCGCCGTATTTCCAGACGCCAGCGTTCCCGCACGCCATCCAGAGAGCGCCATCGTGATCCTCCGTTATGGACGGGAAGTACTCGAAGTTCGGTGCGCCGTCCGGCTGCGCGCCGGGTAGCCCTTCTCGCTTGGTGTAATCGAGAATCACATGACCGTTCTGCTCGATAACCTCACGCGCGACTTCGAATCGCTGCCGCGTGTTGCAGATCCAGTAGTCGCCCGAACGGTCTTCGTAGATCGAGCGGATGCCGAAGGCTCCGCCGTTTGGCGTTGTGGTGAGCCTCTCCTCGTACATCCAACCCAGCTGTTGTCCGTCGTATCGACATACGCCGACGCCCGCGGTTCCGAACCACATGTGCCCTCGCCGATCACGGTAGATGCTGTAGACGCCGGTCGGAGTGAATCGGCGACCGGGAGTGCGGGATCCTGCGTCTTCCGCGGGGCTTCGAGACAGCTCCAGGTGGACGAGTCTCTCACCGTCATAGCGGCAAGGGCCGTGCCGACCCGGATCGAACACGAGCCATACGTCGTCGGGTTCGAGCGCCCAGGCCGAGCCGTCGGTGGGCGCGTCCACGAGTTCGAGCTTCTCGAACTGAACGCCGTCGAATTTCGTGACCGCAGCATTCGTCGAGATGAATAGGTTGCCGGCCTTGTCTTCCTGGATGTCGCGGACGTGGACGCCACCGAGGTCGTCTCGGCCGTATCGGGCGATCTGTCGACCGTCGTAGCGGTACAAGCCATTGCCGTTGCTGCCGAACCAGTAGTCCCCGCGGCGGTCTTGGTGGATGCACCAGATGCGGAGATCGATCTCGCGGACGACTTCGCCGAGGTGCGGGGATCCGGCTGCGGTGCAGGCCGAGATGCCGAGCAGGAACAGGAGGAAGGGTGCCCATCTGGTGAACGGCTTGACCAACCGTGTCCGCATCGTCTGCCTCTGGAGTTCCATGTGTCGTTCCATCGGTCCCTCTGCCGGAGACTCGGGTGCGCCGCGCATTCGCCGGTAGATGACCTGCGCCGGCCAGTTCCTTGCGAAGTTTCGTTCGAGGAATCCGAGGTGATCCAGCTCGGTTCGACGATACGCCGTCAATCCGCGGCGAGGTCGGCAATCGCGCGCGTGAGGTTGGCGCGTGCCGGGGCCTCGAGAGTCGCTCGACCCCATTCGCTGTAGAACAGTCGCTTGCGCTCCATCATGGCTTCGAAGAAACCGCGACGACCGGCGGCGAAGTCCTCGTCGGACACGTGGGCGTACTCGCGTCGGATCGCTGCGGAGTTGCGCTGAAATGCCGCCTGGTCGACGGCAAGCGACATCAGGTCGAGATCGAGCACGAGCTCGGACTGCACCGTCGACGGAACGTGTCCGCGCGTGTCGAGCACCATGCGGCTCACGCGCTCCACGGCGTCGGCCGGCCAGCCTGCTTCGGGCAGCCACTTCGAGGCCAGCCGCGCGCTGTTCTCCTCGTTCTGATCGCTGGTCGGGTCGTAGATCGCGTCGTGGAACCACACGGCCATGATCTGTTCCTCGTCGAGCGGGAACTGCCGCCCCACGTGCAGCATCGAGGCTATGTGCTCGAGCGTGTGGTAGTGGCGGTGCGGCTCGAGATACCGCTGCGTGAGATCCATGAGCATCGACGACGACACGGGGGCACAGGGTATCCCGGTCTGTGCGAATTCGTCGAATCTCCCGGAAGTTGTTCTCGAGAGACGGCCGGCCACAAGTAGCCGAGAGACATGGTCACTGAGTCGACACGACGACTACCGAAACTGCCCGATCGGCTTGGTGCAGTCGTCGCCCCAAACGTCGAGCACTGCGCCATTCTCCCCGAGAAAGCCTCGTTCGGACGAGACCGGGCGAATCTCGATCATGATCACGCGGTCGCCTTGATCGGTCTTCACGCCTTCGGGGAAGTATCGGAACGACGACTTGATCTTCGCACCGGTCACCAGCGTGACGTCCTCGGCCATGTCGTCCGCCGGCAGGCTCAGCAGGTCGTGTGGCATCTTCTCGACCGCGACGAGTTCGGCGAGGTCTTTCGGCTTGCGCTTCTCACGGGCTTCGAATCGCTCGAAGTGCTCCCAGATAGTCGCAAGCTTGGCCTCCGCGATCTTCGCCGAAAGCCGCTGGGTCGTGTAGTCGCTCATGCCCTGACTGAGGATCGGGCCCCAGGTCATCGCGATCGCCGCGGCTTCGGGGCCGCCGAGCACGCCGAGGTGTCGGATCACGAATCGGTTGCCGTCCCGGTAGAGCGCGCCGCGACTCGTGCCGCAGTGCTCTTCGATGACGTCGACCGAGGGCATGTCGTCGCGGTCGAGCAGGGTCGGCTTCTGGTTGGTCATCTCGAACAGCGGCAGCCACGTCTCGTAGTACGAGCGATACAGCTGCACCTCGTCGAGACGCAGATCGAACGTCGTCTGGATTTCGCCGGGGCCGGTCGGAAGCGGAGCGTCGCCGGTATCCATGGCGACGACTCCCTCTCGCTGCGCCTTGAGAAACGAGCGCAGGCTGCGCGCGGACTCCGCGATGTGCATCGCGCCGTCGACGATGCAGAACGCCGGCTGGATCGCCGGCGGTGCGCCCGGGATCTTGACCGTGGCGCACTCGACGTCGCCGAACTTCACCTTCTTCGTCGGGAGATCGTCGGTGAGGACCGTCGCCAGGAGCTTGTCGAGTGCGGACTTGTCCGCGACGCCGAACGACAGGTAGATCCGCGGGATCAGCCCACCCGGCTTCGGTGCGCAGACGCCCAGCGCGACTCCGCCGTCCAGTGCCTTGGTAGCTTGTGCGACGGCCTCTGCGGGCAGGCCGGCCTGCAGTTTCTGGAGACAGTCGGTCAGTGTCTCGACGTCGACCGAGGTGCGCAGTTGTGCGATCGCTCCCTTGGGTAGTCCTTGTGACGGCGGCGTGGCCTTGCCGAGCAGCAGCGCGCCGACGATGCCCGTCGGCTCTCGGTCGGACAGCTCGAACGTCAGTTCGTCGAGCAACATCTCTCCTTCGAATCGACCGCGCCAGGTCATCTTTCGCAGCGTGTCGAACCCCATCGCGGAGAACTCCGTGGGCGTGTTGCCCATCATCCTGGAGAACATCGCCACGTACTGCTCGAGGTCCAACATCATCGAGACCTCGCCGGCCGTCGATTGCGATGCACGAGGTGCGCTGGTTGCGTCCGACAGAATCCCGGCGCCGTACGCGAAGGTGCCCGGTAGGCACTGCATCCACACCGCGATCGGCGCGATTTCGAACGGGGCTTCCTCTGATTCGTGCTCGTCGAGCTCCGGCGGGGCGAATACGAACGCGGGTGCATCGCCGATCTTGGTGCTCTTCTTCTCTTCGAACCACGGCGACCGACGGACGCGGTCGACCTCCTTCCGGAACGCCTGTTCCCACTTGCCCAGATAGGGCGGGAGACACGTCATCACCATCGCGGTGTTCGGCGGCTGAAACGGAATGTCCGCGCTGACCTCCGGCATCGTGGCGGTGAGTTCGGCGCTGCGCAGCTGGTCGAGCGGATGCTCGAACGCGCGCCAGATCTCCGGTTGCGTGTACATGTTCGCGAGCATCCACGGCTCGATCTCGACCTCGAGCTCCGCGGCCACGTGTCGGATCGCGTTGCGACGCTGCAGTTCGCTTCGCATGCGGGCCGACGCGAGTTCGATTGCCGCTGCGACCTCTTCGTCAGCCGCCAGCTTGCCGAGCTTGGTGTCGGGGAACTGCGCGACGAGTTCGGGCACTCCGAGAGCGCGGAGCGCGATCATCGGCGGCTTGGGTTCGGTTGGTTTCGCGTCTCCTTGGGCGACCAGCGGAGAAGCGGACACGGCGGCGAGGAGCAGCGATCGAATCATGGTGGCACCTGAGCCCGAGAGTCCGTCCCCAGGCGGGAGCCAGGGTAGTCCCAAGGGCGCTCGCTGTCCCGGCAGCGGAGGGGGTCACCGCAATCTCCTGCCAAATATCGGGCCACTTGCTCGGCGTTTGGCGCCTGTCGGATCAGGGCGTGCTTTGCCCCGTTCAGAAACCCGACGATCCCCATGAATCTCTCGATCCCTACCTCTTTGTTCCGTGCGTCCCTCCTTTTCGTTTTCAGCCTAACTGCGTGCAGCGGGGGCGGCGGAGGTTCAGGCGGAGACACGACCACGCAGCCGACGAGCGACGTCGGTGTGGCCGCGGCGATGGCGGGCACGTGGACCGTGACGACCGAGGTGATCTCCACGGACTGTCCCGACGAAGCCGTCGGGGACACGGCGCAGCGTCAGCTGACCCTCGTTGTCGAAGCCGATTCCACGAGGGTCACGATCGACGACGGCGAGGGTCCGTTCGACGGCGCCGTCTCGAGTGCGATGCTGCGGGCGAGCCGTACCGGAACCGATACCAACCTGCGCATCGAGTTCCGGCTCAGTGGCTCCCTTCTCACTGGTCAAGCGACGGTCGAGTACCAGGGCGCGACGCCGTGTACCACGACCTACTCCGTGCGCGGCCAGGCGGAGGGCGATACGCGCGTCACCGAGGGCTCGATCCAGTCCGGTCTGCTGCGCTTCGACATCGCGAACGGCACGGCCGTGCTCAACGGCGTGATCGGATCCGGCACGCCGGATCTCGTGCGCGAGCTGATTCGTGACTACGCCTTCGACACGATCGAGTTCGGCATCTGCGACGGCTCGGACGATGACCGCGCCAACCTCGAGGCCGCCCGCTTGGTTCGCGGCGCAGGTCTGAACACGCACGTTCCGGACACCGGTGACATCGCGTCGGGCGGCGTCGACTTCTTCTTGGCCGGCGTCGAGCGCACGGTCGCGCCGATGGGCAAGCTCTACGTGCACGACTGGGGCGGCTCCGGCGGCACGACGGGCAGCAGTCTCCCAATGGATGCGTCCGAGCACGACCTCTACCTCGACTACTACGCCGAGATGGGGGTGCCGCAGGGCTTCTACTGGTTCACGCTGCAGGCCGCGCCCGCGGACGGGCCGCTCCACCTGATGACGCGCGAAGAGCTGGAGCTCTTCGGCTGCGTGACTCGGTAAACCGTTCTTTCGCCGGGCGCCCCGCTGGACGTGGTTGCGCGCGCACGCGAACCGCGGTGGCCCGACGTGCAGCTACGAGTTCGAAACGCCGGCCGGGCTGGCCATGCCGGCCAGCGCTCTCGACTACAGGCGCCCGAAGTTCAGGTCGAGCCCGTGGGTCGAGGTGACCGCGAACGGGGTGACCGTGAAGTCGAAGGCGAGCACCTGCTGGAACAGGCTCGCACCGAGGAAGACGGTGTCCGGCGGCACCAGGAACTCGATGATCAACTCACCGCCTACGATGGGCGGCGTGTTGAGGGTGAGGTCCGGGCTGACGTTGAGGCTGCAGCCTGTCAGAGCTCCCGGGAAGATCGTGTTCAGCGGAACCGGTGGCGGCGCCGACAGCCCACGGACCTCGAGTCCGACGGTGTTCGGGCCGAGGTTCGATGCCCGCGACCGGTGCACCTGGCCGATCATCGGCGTCGTCAGGCTGATCAGCCGGTTCAGGCCACCCGGACCGAAGCAGGTCGGGAAGATCTGCGTGGCGGTTCCCGGGGTGATGGCGGTGCGGTCCGCGATGCGGGTCGCCACCGTGCCGTTGATCATCGTGTAGTCGCCACCCACGACGATGCGGGTGGGCGTGCGCACGTCGAAGCTGTTGACGGGGCCGTTGAATGACGTCGCCAGGCTGGTCCAGCCAGCCGTGGTCAAGCGCGCGATCGACGGTGCCGGGATCCCGTTCACCGTCGTGAAGCTGCCGCCCGCGAGGATGTCGAGGTCGGGAAGCTCGAGGAGTGCGAAGACAGGATTGTCGATCATGGTTGCGATGGTCGTCCAGGTCGTGCCGTCGCCGCGCGAGATGTTCCACGTCGAACCCGCCGGAGACGCCGCGGCGATGATGTCGCCGTTCCGCGCGATCTCGAGAGACTCGACGACACCGGTCGGTGGATTGGCGCCCGGGAACGCGCTCCAGGTCGCGCCGTCCGTTGTCGCGATGGTCTGCGTACCGACGCCCGGGATGTCGAAGCGTCCACCGGCGACGATGCCGCCGCCCGTGGCCTGGGCGTCGAGCTCGTTGACGGTGAAGACGTTCGCCAGGCCGGATCCGATCGACGACCAGCTCGCTCCGTTGAGGCGCGCCACACCAGTCTGGAACGAACCGCCCGCGTAGAGCACGCCCGTCGAAGACTCGGCCAGCGCGAGCACCGGCGCATTGAACGTGCCGCCGAGTTGGCTCCACGACGTGCCGTTGAAGCGTCTCACGACGCCGAATGCGTCGCCGACGACCACGTCACCGTTTGCGCGGACGACCGCCGACGTGACCTGGAACGCGGGATTCGCGGGACCGACGGAAGCCCACTGGCCGTTTGCGAAACGTGCGACGCCGGGGCACGGAATGCCGAACGCCTGAGTGAACGTGCCTGCCGCGAGGACGTCCCCGTCCCCTTCCGCGATGACCGCGACGACTTCGGCGTTCAGGCCGCCGAAGTACGTGCCCGTCTGCCACGTCTGCGCGGTGAGTCCCAGCGAACCGAATGCAATGCTTGCCGTTGCGAGCGCGGCCGTAGTCGCGCGCGTTGAGAATCTGAATTCCATGGAGTTCTCTTGCTCTTGTGAGATTGGCTGGGACCTTCGTGACCCCAGATCACACGGTTCGTGTGGCGTGGCTTCGCGAAAGTTCTTGCGCTCCGCGAACTCCATGACGCGCGCGACCATTTGCCTGCGGCGCGCATTTCTCCTCCGGTTTCACGAACTGCTCCGGTGGCCTGGGCATTGCGGCCTCGTGGTTTCCCCGACCGTGACCTGAGTCCTCAGAAGCCCAACGTCGACACCAGCACATCGCTGTGACTGACCGGCAGGTCGGCGGGTGACGTGGCGTCCGGGACGAACGCCTGACTGGCGAGTGGCAGACCAATGGCGGCAGGATCCCAAGGGATCGGCAGGCTCAGCGTACCCTTACCGCCGCTGAGCGGGATCGACGGCGTGTCGAGAGCGGTGTCGATCATCGGCAGCAGTCCGAACAGTGGTGTCTGGGTGGGATTGGGGGTGATCGCGAGCACGATCGTCGCGGGTCCGACGCCGCCGTTCTCGACGCGGAGTCGCAGCGTCTCACCGATGGTCGGCGTCGTGCAGCTGTGCAGCATCGGAGTGTTCGCGCCGCCGACGGCGGTGCCGGTGTTCATGTTGGTGCCGAGTACGCGGTCGTTGAGGAGTCGAATCTTCGGCACCCATGACATCGGCGTCGTGGGGAACGGGGCGCCGAACGCGCTGTACGCGCCGTTGACTCGGAACACCTTGTGGTACTCGACGTACGGGAAGGTGCTCCCGTTCGCTCCCTCCCACATGGCAGCGCCGGATTCCGGATGGATGTAGACCACGACGCGGTAGTCGGTGTCCGGGAAGACGAACAAGGGGGAGAACGTGGGCGAGATCGGGATGAGCACGTTGTCGCTCGTCGCGCTCGCGGTCGACGAACCCGTGGCGATCACCGTTTCGGTCGCGCTGTCGTAGACCTGCATCGCCACCGGGGAACCCGCCGCAACGTCCAGATCGCGGACGAGCACACCGTCGATGCGACGCTGCGTGAGCGGAGTGAAGTCGACACCGACGGACGCGAAGGAGGCGTCTTGCGAAGAGAGGGTGCCTCCGCCGCCTGACTCGAGATAGGACTCGACGTCTTGCGGGAAGTGGTGCAGCTCGATCCACGGCATGTGGGCGGACACGATCCACGGGTAGTCGTCACCGGTCGTGTGGTACGCGCCGTGCACTTCGAATTGCTGCGTCGCTTCGAGCCACGGGAACGTGGTGGGCTGCATCATGTCCGCGAACGCGGCGCCCGAAGAGTAGACCGCGACGCGGTAGTGCTTGCCCTGTTCGAGGGTCGCCTCGATCGACAGGTTCAGGGAGTAGTTGGTCGAGCTGCTGAACAGCGTGATCTGGTTGCAGGCGACGAGGCGTTGGCTGTCGACGTCGTAGATGCGGGCGCCGATGACGGTGCTCGGCGAGGAACTCAGATCGAGGCCGTGAACCGTCAGCGAGTCGAGGTTCCGGGCACTCGGGTACGGGTAGAAGTACGAGACCTCCACGGCGAGGCTGCCTTGCAGCGGCACGTTGTCGACGAATGGCCCGGTGCCGTTGGTGGCGAGGTCGCTGTGGAGCTGGGCGGGGGCCAAGGCAGCCAGGCAGAGCAGCGTGACGAGAGTGCGCAGGAGGGTCATGCCCGCATGACTTGAGTGTGACTTCGAGTGTTACAGCTCAACGGTTGCAGATCTCGTCTCTCACTCTCGGCACCGGGGCGCAGATTCTCTCGAATTCTCCGTGATCGGGACGGCGCTTCGGCACCTGGAAGCCGGAGATCCTATGAAATCACGATTCCCTCTCGTCGTCGGCGCAAGCCTCGTCGCGATGTTCGCGGCGCCGCGCCTCTGCGCTCAGATCATTCCCGCATTCGTCGATCCGACCACCGGAAACGATGCGACCGGGGCGACCGGCGCCAATGCCGGCAACAACCCGTTCCGGACGATTCAGGCCGCGATCGACGCGCTCGCACCGCAGGTCAGCCAGACTCAGCCCGGGCGTGTCGTGGTCCACCCCGGCGTGATCCATGGCCAGGCAAATGGTGAGACCTTCCCCATCCGGTTGGCCAACTACGTCAGCTTGAAGGGCGACAGCGTCGCGATCATCGGCACACAGGATGACCTGCGCCCCGGCACGTTCGAGCCGGTTGGAATCGCCGGTGCTCGCGCGGATCGTGAGGTTCTGCTCGATCTCTCCAACCTGACGGCCTCCGACTCCAACGCGATCGTCGAGGGTTTCACGTTCCGCGGCGGTAACGTCCAGATCTACTGGGAGCGGGAGCCTGATCAGGAAACCCCGGGCATCACGATCGCGAACAACGTGTTCGACATGTTGGATCAGCCGTTCGATACGAACACGAGCTATGCCAACGTCCTTGGTCCGGAGTTCGGAGTGCTGTCCGTGGCGCAACCGACCCTGGTGGAGCCATTCGAGTATTGGCCCGGCGAGATCCGGTTCCTCAACAACACGGTCATCATGGCTTGGCTGATTGGGCCGACGGCACTCGCTGCCGCGGTCTGTCAAAACGGTGCGGTCGGCTTCTGTGATGTGAACGTGCCGCCTCCGGTGGCCGAACCGCTCTTGCAGGGCGTGGGAGACCACCTGCTGACGAACAACATCTTCCGAACGTTTTTCCCGTTCTCGGGACGCGCTCGCGCGTTGCTCGGCGTCGACGCAGGCGACACGGCACTCGTGCCGAACGTCGGGCAATTCAATGCGTTCGACCCGGCACTCATCGGCGATACGACCGGGCCTGGACCGGGTCTCCCACAGTACACGTCACTCGTCCAAGGCCCGCTGCCGGCGCCGTCGATTAATGTGAATCCCCAAACGGGAGGTCGCGACTTCGCGTGTGTGGGTGAGTACGTATGTTGGGAGTTAGGGCTCGTCGGTGGTGGAGGCCCACACGACTTCTCCCGTCGGGACTGGCGACTCCTCCCGGCTTCGGTGTACATCAACGCCGGAGTCAACCCGTACTCGCTCATGGGGGGCGGTACCGGTTTCGAAGCGTCGAACGGCGCGATCTATCAGCGCGAGACCGACCTGCGCGATGCGTACGACTACGACTTCGAGGGCTACGGCAACCCCCGCATCGCGGCGGCACCGAAGAACCCGACGGGGCCGGGCATCGTCGACCTCGGCGCGGACGAGGCGAGCAATCTGATCTTCGCGCGGAGTCACCAGAACGACTCCGTATGTCACAGCGACTTCGCGACGCGCGGTCTGATCACGGGTCCGGCGCCATATCCCGTCGGTGTGGGGCCCGGCGCGGGTGCCGGAGTCGGTAGCGGCATGCGCGAGGTGATCTCTCCCGACCCCGGAACCTACAGCCTCGCGGTCAACGCCGTGCCGGCGCTGGGGCCGTTGATCGAGACACCCATTCCCACAGAGTGGCTGCGATCTTCGGTGGGGGCACCGATTCCGGTCGGTGGTGGGATCGGCTACGACTCGATCTACGTCGTGTTGCCGCCCGGCATCGGGATGCTGAGCCTGTCCACGGTCGCGAACGCGGCCTACTCCGCGCCGCTCGATTTCGTTCCGTTGAGCTTCGGACGTGTCGCGGTTCCCGACGGTCTCACGTCGAATCCGTCGGTGTACTGGAACTCGATGCAGGGAGTGTTCACGCCGACTGGCGGCGCCGCGACGCTGACAAACGCGCACGAGGAGTTCTACGCGAAGTAGCGGTCCGGTGTTGACCGTTACGGAGCCGGGACTCGAAGACTCACCCTCGGAGTCTACCGAACCAGGCGGACCGTTGCTGTCTTAGTTGCCGGTGATGCGCACGTCACTCACGTCGAGTCGATACAGGTCCGGTCCGGGTCGGATCCGTTCGACTTCGCGCCGCATCACCGCGAGTCGATGCGGCACGAGGAGCGGCACCACCAACGCTTCGCGTGTCAGCAACGACTGGATGGCGCGGTAGGTCCCCTGGCGTTCGTCCTCCTCGAACTCCGAAGACGCTCGTTCGATCAGGCCGATGAGCCTCTGGTCGAGTCCGGTGTGCTGGTACGTCGCGGCCGTTGGCGCGTCAGGCGGCGGCAGGAAGCGCGCGCGCAACGGTAGCAAGGGGTCGTAGGGCAGACCCCAAGTCTCTTCGAGGCGCAGCTCGAATTCGCCCGCGTCGACCGCGGCCCGCATCGCGTCGCGCGGGCGTTGGTCGATGACGACCTCGATGCCGGCGCGACGGAGTTGCTCTGCCAGGCGTAGGCCGACGCCTTCGGTACGGTGGCCGGACTCGAGCAGGAGGCGCACGGGTGCGCTCGGCGTCGTCGATGCTTCGACCGCGGTGCCGACCCGTCGGTCGGCTTCGCTCGGACGTGGCCAGACGCGCGCTGCTGGAGCGGCCCACGCGAAGCACGGGTCCGCGTGCCCGCGTTCGGCCTGGTCGCACAAGTCTCGACGATCGATCGCCGCGGCGATGCGGCGGCGAAAGTCCGGGAGTGCCGTGGGCGCGTCGCCCTGGGTGCGAAAACTCAGGTAGACGACGGACGATCCCGCGGACGCGTCCACGACGAAACGCGGATCGTTCTGGAGTTGTTCGACGCGATCTCGCGGAATGCGCTCGATCCATCCGTCGACGACGGCGTCGAGCGAATCCGCAAGGAGGTCGTGGACCGGCTGCCCCGCCGGGCCGTACCGCACGAGTGAGAGCTGCAGTCCGTCCGCGACGCGTTCGTAAAGAAGGTTTGCACCGTCGGCGCTCGTGGACACGTAGCGGAACGGTCCCGATCCGATCGGGGTCTCGAAGGTCCCGTCCGCGCCGTAAGAGCCTGGCCCCGCAATCGCGCACGGATTGGTCGCGCACAGGTCGGCCAGCAACGCGTACGGCTGCGCCATCGTCAGCAGCACCGTGCGTTCGTCCTCGGCCTCGACGCGCAGGATCCGGCTGCCCGCTCCGAGCCACGCGTGCGAGCTGCGATGGATCCATCGCTTGAAGTGTTCGCACACCGCCGCGGCATCGCAGGGTTGCCCGTCGTGGAAGGTCGCACCCTCGCGCAAAAACAGCCGCACGCGCGTTCCCCCCGCGTCGAATCGCCAGGACTCCGCGAGCCCCGGGCACAGCCGGCCGTCTCCGTCGCGCCGGATCAGCGTTTCGTAGAGCCAGGTCTTGGTCTCGAACCCACCGCCGTAGGACAGCGTCGACAAGGACGCGAGGTCGTCGCGATCGGCGCGGACGGCCAGGCGGATCGGACGCTTGGGGAGGTGAGCGTCCCTGGCCGGGCCACCCGCGCACGAGGCCAAGGCGACGAGGCAGAGGCCGAGGGGAAGGTGAAGGCGCATGGGTTGGGTGTATCCCGTGCGCCGCGGTCGGTCACGTGCCGACTGACCTACGGATCGACGGCCGTCAGTCGTAACCCGTCGATGTCGGCGGCCGAGTTTCCCTCGCTCGTGATGCGGGGGCGCTATGGTGTGAGCATCTCGTCCACCTCGATTCCGCGGCTACGCCACGGAGCACGCCGATGTCGCTACTCAGCCTTTCCCTCTCGTTCCTGCTCGCGGTGCCCGCGACCGCACCCGCATTCCCGCCTGCCGGGATCGCGGGCCCGGCGCTATTCTGGCTCGATGGCTCCGGGGCGTTCGCCGGCGACTACTTCGCGGACGGCTGCACGCCGGATTCGTTCACTGCCACACCCGGCGGGTCGGCCACGATTTCGATCGCCGGCGACTTCAATGCGCCGTTCGGGTTGTTCTTGGCGCCGTCCGCGTCGAGCTGCGTATCGATCCCGGGCATCGGCGGGACGCTCGGCTTGGACGGTCCGATCGTGCAGATCGCATCCGGTGCCCTGACTGAGTTTTCGATGAACCCCGTGCTGCCGTCCGGGTTGATCGGGCTTCCGGTCACGGTGCCCACGAACCTGCCGGCCGGGTTTTCGTTCGCGTTGCAAGCGGTCGGGTTCGGGTGGAGCGAGGCCCGATTGACGGGCGTGATCGAAGTTACGATCGGCTGAGCGGCGCTTGCGGGTCGCTACCGTTCACGCATCACGAAGCCTCGCTCCGTCTCGTCCCACCGCAGCCGATCCTGGTTCGTCCGCACCCACTCCAAGGCCTGATCCAAGCGGCTCCTGTCCGGCGTGCCGTTCTTCTCGAATGGGGCGCGGAACTTCGGCGACAACAGCCACACCACGCGCCACTTCGCGCGTCTGCGGATCATCTCGTCCGGGTAGGCGCACAAGCTCAGCAGCAACGGCAGGTCTCGCCATGCGGGGGTCCCCGCACGATCCTTCCACATCCGCAACGCCGAGAGAATCTCCGTCAGTCGCTGCCGATGCGCGGCGTCGTCGGCCTTTGCCAATGCAGCCTGCACGGGGTGGATCGACAGGTACGCGTAGTAGAGCAACGCGCGACGGCCCGCGGCGCGTCTCGTGGCGTCGTCGCTGGCGACGTCTTCGAGGGACTCGGCGATCTCGCGTTTGCCCCCTGCGAGTTGTCGCTGGTCGAGTTGCAGCAACCACATGACCTGGTCGGACAGGCGATCCGTCACCAGCGCTCCCAGCGGCAGGAATACGCGCGAGTGCTCGAGGTAGTAGCTGCCGCTGTGCCGCATGCGGACCGACCGGCACAGGATCACGCTGTAGCCGTCGTCCGTGACTCGGACGGGATGACCGGGCGCGGACTCGAACAGCTTCTCACCATCGTTGCGGAAGAACGTCAGCTGATCGGTCGGGAACTCGACCGCGAATCCATTGCCGGTCGGGGAGACGAACAGCTCCATGGTGAAGTGCGTCGTGGTTTCCCACTTCCACTCGAACGACGACTGTTCCTCGTAGTCGCCGTCGGTGGTCCGCCGAGAGAATCCGAACCGGTAGTGATACGGACCATGAACGTCGATGCCCGTTCCGGTCAGAGATTTGGCGTCGACGCGAAACTCCCCTCCGACCGACTCGGCGCTCAGGTTCCGGGCCCCGAGGCAGCACTGGGCCGGCGAGCTCGCGGCGGTGGCGACCAGAAGCGCAACCGAGAACAGGAGGAACATTCGCGGCACGATACGGCTTTCGGGCCGAGTAGGGACGACGATCCGCCGTGCGGGCGATCCTGCTGCGAGTTTCGGGGAGGTAAGCGCGTCACGTTCCGAAGAGAATTCGGCCATGCGCTCTGCTTCGATCCTGGCGTTCGCGTTCGTCTTGTTCTCGCTGGGTTGCCAGTCGGCACCTCGGCATTCCGCGGCTGATTGGGCGATCGCCATACACGGCGGTGCCGGGACGATTCGTCGCGACGCGCCGCCGGAGCAGCTGCAGGCCTATGAGACGGCGCTGACACGTGCGTTGACTCTCGGCATGGACATGCTCGGCGAGGGGGCAGCCGCACTCGACGTGTGCGAAGCCGTCGTTCGCGTGCTCGAAGCCGACCCGCTCTTCAACGCGGGTAAAGGGGCCGTGTTCAACGAGCAGGGCGAGCACGAACTCGACGCGTCGATCATGGACGGCGCGACGATGCGCTGTGGTGCCGTCGCGGGCGTGCGGACCATCAAGCATCCGATCTCCCTGGCGCGCAAAGTGATGACGGATACGCGGCACGTGCTCTTAGCAGGACGCGGGGCCGAGAAGTTCGCCGACACCGCGGGTGTCGAGCGCGTCGAGAATGACTACTTCGACACCGCGCGTCGCCGTCGCGCGCTCGAGCGCTTGCTGCGCGAGCGGCAGCGCACCGGTGCCATGGCGCCACGGGATCGTCGGCTCGACTACGGCACCGTCGGTTGTGTCGTGCTCGACGGCGACGGTCGCTTGGCCGCCGCCACCAGCACTGGCGGCATGACGGCCAAGAAGTGGGGGCGGGTCGGAGACACCCCGATCCTCGGCGCCGGCAACTACGCCGACGAGCACGCGGCGGTCAGCTGCACGGGGACGGGCGAGGAGTTCATTCGCCACGGCATCGCGCGCTCGGTCTCGGCGCGCATGGCCTATGGCGGACAGTCGCTCGAGGCGGCGTCGAACGCGGTGATCCACGATGTGTTGCAGCCCGGTGACGGGGGACTGATCGCGGTGGACCATTCCGGCAACATCGCGATGCCGTTCAACTCGTCGGGGATGTACCGCGGCGCGGCGAACTCGGGTGGTCGGTTCGAGGTCGCGGTGTTCCCGAAGTAGGGTGGGGCGAGTTCGGCCGTAGGCGGGCCTCAGTCCCCGCTACTGTTCCCTGCGTCCAACCCCCGATTCCGAATCAGTGGCCCCGTGCTCGGTTCGCGCCCGCGGAACCCGACGTAGGCTTCCATCGCCGGGCGGCTGTTGCCGGCCGAGTAGACGTACTCGTACAGCTTCTTCGCGAGCCCATTGTCGTAGATGTCCCCGGCTTCCTCGAACGCGGCGAAGCCGTCGTTGTCGAGCACGCCGGCCCACATGTACGTGTAGTAGCCACTCGCGTAGAGGTCGCCGGCGAACGAGTGCAAGAAGTGCGGCGACCGGTGACGCATTTCGATCGCCGCCGGCTTGCCGGCCTTGGCGAGCACCTCGTCTTCGAACGCGTTGACGTTCAGCTCGGCGAGGACCTTCGGATCGGTGATGCCGTGGAAGGCCAGGTCGACCAGACCGGAGGCGATGTACTCGACGTTGTCGAAGCCCGACTGGGCGTTGGCTGCCGCGCGGACGCGGTCGAGGAGTGCCTTCGGCATCGGTTCGCCGGTCTCGTGATGGAGCGCAAACTCCTGGATCACGGCCGGTTGCCGCATCCAGTGCTCGTAGATCTGCGCGGGGAACTCGACGAAGTCGTAGTCCACCGAAGTCCCGGAGATCGACGGGTAGGTCACGTTCGAGAGCAGACCGTGCAACGCGTGGCCGAACTCGTGGAAGACCACCTCGGCTTCGCGCATGGTGACCAGCGCGGGCTTGCCGGGAGCCGGCTTGTTGTAGTTGCAGTTGTTCATGATGAGCGGCGTGGACCCGTCGCCCATGCCGTGCTGCGTGCGCAGCGCGCTCATCCAGGCGCCGGAGCGCTTGCCCGGCCGCGCGAAGTAGTCGCCGTAGAACAGGCCGACGTGCGCGCCCGCGGCGCTCTTCACCTCCCAGACCCGGACGTCCGGGTGGTAGGTCGGGATGTCGTTGCGTTCGGTGAAGCTGATGCCGAACAGTCGCTTCGCCACCGCGAACTGCGCGCGGAGGACGTTGTCGAGCGACAGGTATGCCTTCACCTCGTCCTCGTCGAGGTCGTAGAACGCGGCGCGGGCTTTCTCGGCGTAGTGCCACCAGTCCCAGGTTCGTAGTTCGTGGCCGGCGCCCTCCTTCCGCATCATCTCGCGGATTCGGTTCGCCTCGGCGTCCGCCTTCGCGAGCGCGCCGGTCCAGACCTCTTCTAGAAGGTTCTGCGCGGCCTGGGCCGTGCCGGCCATCGTGTTCGACGTGCGATACGCGGAGAAGTCGGCGTACCCGAGCAAGCGCGCGCGCTCGAGGCGCAGCTGCAGGATGCGGCGGATGTTCTTCTCGTTGTCGAACTCGTCGTCGTTGTCGCCGCGGTTGGTCCAGCCTTCGAACAGAGCCTCCCGCAGATCCCGGCGCGTGCTGAACGTCATGAAGGGTTCGAAGGATGAGCGAGCGAGAGTGATGACGTGCTGGCCTTCCATACCGCGATCCGCACCCGCTTGGGCCGCGGCGCTGACCGCGAAATCGGGCAGGCCCGCGCGGTCGGCTTCGTTCTTCAGCACGAGGGAGAACGCCTCCGCACTCTTCTGCACGTTCTGGCTGAAGCTGGTGGAGAGGCCGGCCAGTTCTTCGGTGATCGCGGCCAGTCGCGCGCGGTCTTCGCCCTGGAGCTTCGCTCCCGCGCGCACGAAGCGCGTGTGCGTCCGTTCGAGAACTCGGGCCTGCTCGGCGTCGAGACCCAGGGTCGCTTGACGCGAGACGAGATCGTCGATGCGCGCGAACAGTTCCGCGTTCAACGTGATCGTCGACGAGTGCGCCGCGAGGCGCGGCGCCATGCGACTCTGGATCGCGCGCAGCTCATCGCTGGTCGCGGACGAAGTGAGCGCGGAGAAGACGCGGCTGACCCGCGCCAGGTCGTTCCCCGATTTCTCGAGCGCCGCGATCGTGTTGTCGAACGTCGGGGCATCCGTGATCGCCGTGATCGCGTCGACCTCGGCGAGGTTCCGTTCCATCGCCGTGGCGAATGCCGGCTCGAAGTCCTCGGTGTGGATTTGGTCGAAGGGCGGAGTGCCGAACGGAGTGTTCCACGTCTGCAGCAGTGGATTGCTCTCGGACGATTCGAACGTGGAGCAGGAAGTCATCGCGAGGGGGAGCACCAGGAGCAGGCCGGTTGCGCTGAGGGCGTAGGTCAGATTGGGGGCCATGAGTTCGGTTGGGAAGGGTTCTCTGTCCAGCGAGTAGGTCGCGGATCGGCGAGGCCTGTGGTCGGCCGCGCACTGGGAGGGTTGTACCCGGCGAGGGCTGTTGCGAGGATCGTTCGTACGCCACGTTCGAGGGATTGCGTGCTCCCCCCTTCGATTCTCAGAACGCGCTGTCGAGCAGAGTCATCACCCGCGCGGCTCCGACGTAGCCTTCTCCAGCCCCGGGGTCGAGTGCGACGACTTGCCCGAAGAACGCGGCAAACGAAATGCCATCGATCATTGGAACCGGCGAACACGTTAGGGTCAGCGGACTCGACGACAGAATCCCGAGCGGAATGACAGCCGTAGGAGCACCGATTGCGAGGAGGTCGGGCGAGAACGGAGACGCAACGATGCCGGGAACGTGTGTGAGACCGAGAGCCACGAGGTGCCCCTCGGGACCGGATACCTCGAGCGAGATCGACTCGCCTTCACGCACGACCAGGGGAAGGTCCAAGGTATGAACGGGCCCATCGGAAATGGACACGGTCGCTCCGGGGTCGGATTCGACGGGCTGCGCTCCGGAACCCTGATCGAATGAGCAACCACGGGCGAGGAGTGATGCACTCGCGAGTATTTGTGCACCGGGCCCTCCAATTGTGCCGGACACGGCACCGCCACCCTCGAACACGCATCCGACCGCGTGAACCTCGCTCTCGTCAGCAAAGAGGGCGGCCGTCGCAGCCATCCCGAACGGAGTCGCAGGGCGACCGTTCACCACGCAATCGGTGAGCGTCACTCGCGAACGGCGGACCTCTAGACCGTACGAAGGAATCTCACCGGGAATGAGATCTTCCGCATTCGAGCCGCCCAGCGTAGCTCCGGCGATCGTGACGTCCGGCGAGTCCACGATCTCGACGTTGTGCTGTGTGAAGAGGCGTTCGAGCCAGACCGGTGCGGAGCAGTTCTGGACGCGAACCGCGTTGCCGAGGATCAGTAGAAACCCACCAATCACTACCTCGCCCGAGTGCACATTCTCCACGACGATGTTCCCGATGGCTGTCCCACCATCGCCGAGCAGCCGAAGAGGCTTGTTCACACGCGTGATGATTCCGGAGACTCCACCCTGAATCAGCAGTGTGTCGCCCGGTTGCGCGGCGTCGATGGCCGCCTGCAAGTCCTCAGGCGTGCTGCCAGAGCCGCCGACCGCGATCACGCTTTGCGCGAACGCGGCCGAAGCCATCAGCCCGAAGCTCCACAGGAACAGGAGTTGTGAGACAAGCTTGGTCGACATGGATCGTCTCCGATGCGCGCTGAACGGAAAGAAGTGCCAGCGATGGGTGACGCAACATAGCACAGGTCTTGAACCCGGCGGATCACCGCGGCCCGAGCCGCGAGCTGGTCATCGACAGGCTCCGACTTCGGAGCCTGCAACGAGTTGCCCGCTCAGTTCGCGCCGATGACGAGTCGGAGTGCGTTCGTCGACAGGATGTCATTGCCGTGCGCGAGAAACGCGTGCATCACGCACGTCCACTCCGCCATGCTCGTGTCGAACGTTGCCCCGACTCCACCCCGGACAATAGCCGATGCCCGACCATTGCGGGTGACCAATCCCTTCGTCGAGCGTCGCTGTTGCCCGCTGACCGCCTACGGCCAGATCACATCCCTGACCGCGTTCGTAAGACGGACTTCGCCGATCCCGACCGGCACGACCGCCTGCCAGTGCAGCTCCGTGCCCACCAGAGTCGTGTTGAGCGGCACGGTGAGCGAGGACTCGAACGCCGTCACGTCGTCCCACGCGACCAAGAAGGACGCCGTCACCTGGCTCGGATCCAGTTCGAACATCCCGAACGAGGTCGGGATCGGCGTCGTCAGCAATCCGCCGCTCAAGAGGAACGCCGCGCCCGGCGAACCGACGCCGCCGGGTAGACGCAACGGATAGGGGCGACCGGGCATCGGGACGCGCGGTGATTGCAAGCGGGTCGTCAGGCGACGGAGATAGCGGATCTGTGGTCCGGGCTGGCCAGCCAGAAGCACGTCGGGATCGCCGTCGTTGTCGAAGTCGGCTACCGCGAGATCGGGACAGTAGCTGGTGCCCTGGTACGGCACCGGACCCGGCGCTTCGCGGACGAACGAGGGAGCGCTGAACCCCACGTTGCGATACATCACCGAACGCGGCTTGTCGTCGGCGTCGTTCTCGCCGATCAGGACGTCCGGACGATCGTGGCCTTCGTAGTACACGAGCTCGATCGACAGCGCGTACAGGTTCGGCAGAATCGGGAATGCACCGAACGCCGTCGTGAACACACCGGTGCCGTCGTTCAGGTGCAGCTCGGGGGCCTGGTGCTGTCGCGCTTCGATGACGTCGAGATCACCATCGGCATCGACGTCGCCGAGGGCAATGGCATTCGTGAGGTCGGCGGTCAACGGCCACGCGCCCAGGGTGGCATCCGAGAACACACCGGTCCCGTCGTTGAGGTAGAGCCTGTTGGATCCGTGGTTCGCGCACACCATGTCCACGTCGCCATCGCCGTCGACGTCCCCGAGCTCGAGGTCTCGGGTCTCGTCGTCGACCTGCGGTAGGCTGACTGCGGTGACGTCGACCCAGCCGGGCTGGACGTATACGCGGTTCTGCTCTCCGACTCCGGCTTGGCTCCCCGTCGCCGAGAACGCGATGTCCGGTAAGCCGTCACCGTTGACGTCGCCGACCGCGATCGACGTGGGAATGCTCGGCGCCGACACGGTCGCGACTTCGACGAAGTGACCGGTGCCGTCGTTCTCGAGGACGCCGAAGCCGGTCGGAGACTGCCCCGGGAACGAAGCCCAGCGCCCGCAGATGATGTCGAGATCGCCGTCCAGGTCGACGTCCGCGGCGACGAGTTCCCGCGTCGTGCTACCGATGGACGGCATGCGGCTCGCGCTTTCGTCGACGAACCCGCGGGCACCGCGATTCATCAGCAGACGATCCGGGCCCGCACCGTCGTCGGCGACGATGTCGACCCGGCCGTCCCCGTCGAAGTCGCCAACCGCGACGACCTTGTTGGGCGCCTCCGCCGGCTCGACGCGAGGCCGATTGCCGTCGATGAACTGACCCGTGCCGTCGTTGATCTGCAGCGACGGCATCGCCTGGCTGTCACTCCGCGCGAACAACAGGTCGATATCGTCGTCCCCGTCGACATCGGCGGCCGTCACCGCGTCGCTCCAGAGGCTCGGCCGATCGAGTCTCGCGGTCCCAGGCACGGCGAACACGCCGTTGCCGTCGTTGATCAAGATGCGTTCCCTCTGGCCGGTCGCGGCGGTCACGACGAGATCGCTGTCGCCATCGCCGTCGAAGTCCGCGGCGGTAGCACGCGTATGCAGGACGCCGGCGGGCAAGCGCACCGTGGTCTCGTCGGCGAACGTACCTCCGGAGTTCAACCACAGACCCGTCTGCACGCCGAACCCGAACGGGCCCAACCATGCGACGAGCAAGTCACGATCGCCGTCGCCGTCCGCGTCGAACGGCAGTAGCTCCGTCGAATCCGTAAAGCTCTGGATCGGCGGCGCGACCGTCCACGCCGGCATCGCATTCGGCACCTCGGTGAACGATCCGCTGCCGTCGTTCACGAACAGGCGGGGTGCCACGACCGTCGCCAGGATCGCATCGACATCGCCATCTCCGTCGACATCTTCGAGCAAGACCTGCTCTACGGGGTCCTGAGGCTCGGGCGAGAACCACTGCGAAGCCGGCGTCGCGAAGAACTGTCCGGCGCCGTTGTTGACCAGTACTTCCAATGTACCGGTCTGCTGATAGCGCACGATGTCCGGAGCGCCATCGCCATCGACATCCGCCGAATCGGCCTTGGTGAGGTGTCCACTCGGCTCCAGTGGCGGGGCGGTTTGCTCGTTGAAGAAGAGTGGCAGGAGCTGCAGCCAAACTCGGAACGACCCGTCCAGACGTCTGCCCAGCACATCGAAGTCACCGTCCCCGTCGAGGTCGACCAGTTCGAACGAGCGCAGCTTCTCGGAGTCGTCGAGCCGCAGGATCTCGTCTCCGAAACCACCGAATCCGTCACCTGCGAATCCGCGCACGTCATCGGTGAACGAGCTGACGACGAGGTCGTCGATCGCGTCCCCGTCGAGATCCAGGATCGCGAAGTCGCTCGCCAGCGCGATCGACGGCGGCAGATGCGACTCCAGCGGATCCCGAACGTAGAACTGGGACTGAGAAGGAAGGGCGGGGGCGAGCACCACGATGGCGAGGGTGCACGTGGCGAGGGCGACGCGGGGGGCAGCGTTCACGGTGTTTTCTCTCCAAGTCGAAGCGAGCCGCGTTCGCGATTATAGCGACGGACTGCTGGTTGTGGCCGAGGCGACCCTGCCACGATTCGTCTCAGCCGCAAAACTCCCGCAGCGCGTCGTCGAGGTCGGTCGGTCCGATCGGCTTGGCGATGTAGCCGTCCATCCCGGCGCGCAGACATCGCTCGCGATCGCCGTGCATTGCGTCGGCGGTCATCGCGACGATCGGCACGTGCGTGCCGGTCTCGCGCTCACGCTCGCGGATGCGTCGGGTTGCCTCGAGGCCGTCCATGTCGGGCATGTGGACGTCCATGAACACGATGTCGAACTCGTCCGTCTCGACGGCCTCGACCGCGGCGCGACCGTTGTCGACGACGACGACGCGATGTCCGGCCTGCTCGAGGAGAATCGTCGCGAGCTTCTGATTCACGATGCCGTCCTCGGCGAGGAGCACCCGCTTCGAGGTCAGCGCGTCGCTCGAAGCATCTTCGTCCGCGTTCTCGGTCGCCGCGGGCCGGTCGGCGTCGGGGGCGGCATCGCAGACGATCTCGAACGTGAACGTGCTGCCTTCGCCGTCAGTGCTCTCGACTTCGATCTTGCCGCCCATCAGTTCGACCAGCTGGGTCGAGATCGCCAAGCCGAGACCCGTCCCGCCGAAGCGGCGCGTCATCGTCGTGTCGGCCTGCGCGAACGCCTCGAAGATCTGGGCGAGATCGTCCTCGGGGATGCCGATCCCGGTGTCGCGAATCGAGAAGCGGAGCCGCCACCTGCCGTCGTCGAGCCGCAGGCCATCGACGTAGACCTGGACGCTGCCCTGATCCGTGAACTTGATCGCGTTGCCGATCAAGTTCACCAGCACCTGGCGCAGTCGCACCGGATCCGAGACGACTTGGTGCGGCACTTCGTCCGCGATCGTGCAGTACAGGGACAGCCCCTTGTCTTTGGCCGAGACAGTCAGGCTTCGCACGGTTTCGAGCACGACCTCACGCGGCGAGAACTCGAGCGGTTCGATCGACAGCTTGCCGGCTTCGACCTTGGAGAAGTCGAGGATGTCATTGAGCAGGCGCAGGAGGCTGTCCGCCGATTGGGAGACCATCGACAGGTAGTCGCGCTGCTGCGCGTCGATCGACGTGTCGAGCAAGACTCGCGTCATTCCGATGATCCCGTTCATCGGTGTGCGGATCTCGTGGCTCATGTTCGCGAGGAATCGGCTCTTGGCTGCGTTTGCCGATTCGGCGGCGGCTTTGGCATCGCGCAGAGATGCCTCCATGTTGCGACGATCGGTGACGTCCCAGTACGCGCACTGGACGCCGAGGATCTCGCCGTCCTCGGCGCGGATCGGGGTCTTGAGCACTTCGACGAACAGCGTGTTGCCGGCGCCGTCGACGTGCTCCTCGATGTCGTGGAACTGCTCGCCGGTCGTCATGACGCGGCGGTCGTCGCCGCGGTACTTCGCGGCGAGATCCGTGGGGAACAGGTCGTCGTCGGTCTTGCCGTACAGCTCGTCCATCGATCGACCCATGTCGCGCACGAACGCGGCGTTGCCGAAGGTCAAGTGGCCTTCAAGATCCTTGCGGAAGATCGCGATCGGCAGGTCGTTGATCGTCGAGTGGTACAGGGATTCCGACGTCCGAAGCTCTCGGGTGCGTGTGTCGGTCAGCTGCTCGAGCTGATCCGAGGTGCGGCGCGAACGCTTGACCACGAGTGTGAGGCACGACAGCGCGACCACGAAGAGCACCGCGAGTATCGTCAGGAGTTCGCCGATGCTCGAACCCGCGAGCTGCTTGGCACGATCGAGTGGTAGTGCAACCTCGAGCACGCCCCGGACGTCCCCGACGCTCCAGTCCCGTTTGGGTGAGTCGGGGTGATCGTTGTGGCAGTCGACGCAGCTCGCGCGCATGACGTCTGCCGATGCGTAGCGGACGAACTCGACTTCGCCGATCGGTTCGAACCGGATGAACGGCACGTCCGGCGCCTCTGCGAACGCGTTCCACGCCTGCTTCGCGAAGTCGTCGATGAGCAGGCTATCCTCACGCCAAGGAAACGGGTGCGGGCTGTACAGCCGGACGCGCGCTCCGGAAGGCGCGTCGGCGAAGTGGCGCCCGAGTTCGATACCGAGCGTCGCGGGCAGCGGGATCGCTCCTTCGGTCTCGAGATAGTCGTGGGTGACCGGCACACCGTGACCCTCGACGCGCTCGACGACTTCCGACGTGTAGAGGTTGCGAAACTGCCGGATCGCGTCCGTGTAGCTCGCCGCATTCTGTTCGATCGCGTGACGGGCGGAGTCTTGTTGGGTGCGCCAGTGGTGCCAGACGAAGAACGCGCCGGCGATGACGAAGAGCGTGCCCACGACGAGCACGGTTCGCTCGTGGAGGATGCGTTCGATTCGATCTCCGAACCGACCGTTCGCCTTGCCGGCCTCCGTGTCGCTCGGGTTCGCCATGGCATGAGTGTAGGTCGCGTACGCGTCCAGGGATCGACGTTTGCCGAAACTGACCGAGCTTCGCAAGTCCTGGGCAGGCCGTTACGGCTGCTGCTCCACTCGCTAGAGTTGATCACATGGTTGCCTCTTCCAGTTTTGGAACTCTCGTGGCCGGCTTCTGGCTGGTCCTCAGCGGTGCGCTCGGCGTCGCCGGCGCGCGCGTGATCGCCGTCGAAGAACTTCCCGCCCGCGCGGTGGTGCTGACTCAGGACCCATCCGATGGGGATTCGTGTGTCGGCGGATGTGGGGCCGAGTTGCACCTGAAGCACGATGGTCGGCACTGGGCCCGATGTACGGGCGAACAGACCTACTGTTTCGGGTTCGTGAATCGGGTGCGGCTCGAGATCGTCGGCGGAGCGTGCGTATGTGACGACCCGGCCGACGAAGCGCCGTGCTATTACGCGGTCGCGGCCGATCTGAATACGGGTGGCATGCGCTGCTGTTGCGAAGGGGACCTGCAGGCTGTGGGGAGCGGCGGCGACACGGTGACTCCGGCCGGCTACTCAGCCACGGACACCACCGTGGCGGAGCCCGGCGAGATCGTCACGGTGTACGGAGTTCGTGCGCAGCCGTGCACGGATCAAGAGTCGCAGCCTTCGGTCAAGGTGCACGCGTCCTGTCTCGATGCCTTCGCCTGGGCTACTGCGACGTGGCGTGGAACCTGTCGCGAGTGCGTCGTTCACTCCGAGACCCCGTCCGATGACTGAGTTGATACGCGTATCCAAGTGGAGTGCTCTGGTCGCGCTCGGTTTCGTCGGGGCGGTGGGCGGCTTTGCCGTCACGCTCTCGATGCAAGGCTCCGTCGAACCCCTCGTCATCGATCGGGCCGAGGAGAAGGTCTGGTGGAATGCGGCAGTGGGGGGCACGCCCGTCGAGTTTCGCGTGCGTCGCTCCGATGTCGCGGCGCGGCCTTCGGAAGATTCGCAAAAAATCGCAGAGTCGGGCGTCGTGCAAAGCCTGGGTTTGCTCACGACCTCGGAGGTTGAGCGACTCGAGTCGCAGTTCGATCGCGCGATGGTCAGCGCGCGACGTGAACTCGTCCAGTTTCAGGCGCGCATGGATCCGTCGAGCTACATGGATTTGACGACCGAGGCCACCATGCTGATGATGCTCGAGGCGCGCCGCGCGGAAATCGAGTGTCTAAGGGCCGGCCGATACGTCGTGATCGGCGCCGGCGACCCGTCGCCGCCGGATCTCGATCCGGAGGTCGCGCTGGTGTTCCGCGGCAACTACGTCGAGCGAGAGGGTGAACTCGCGGAAGTGTCGATTGCGGTCTTCTTCGAAGACGACGAGTTGCTGAGCGCGTCCCGTGATTATCGAACCGAAGTGAATCGGCAGCGGATCGTCCGGATCTGTGACGACTTCAACATGCGTCCGTACGAGGAGCGCGTGGCCGACGTGGCGCAACACCGGGACGCGATGACACAGCTCGCGACGCCGCAGGATCGCGAGATGTCGGACGCGCAGCGCGAGGCGGCGCGCAACGCGCTCACGGCCAGGCTGTTGCCGGGCGGCACGAAGTGGGACAAGGCGAGTGCGCGTCTCGTGCCGCGCTGAGCGGCGGGGCGCGGAACATCGACTCAGTATCCGACGACCAACGATTGACCTTGGCTGAACGCCAAGCCCAGCGCGCCCGTCCCCGTGGGATCGACCGTGATGGCCTGCGTCTCGAGGGCCGTCGAGAGTAGGTGTGGTCCCATCGCGATCGGGAACGCGGCGCCGGCGACTCCGCTGATCGTGGGAATCGTCGCGATCGAGTCCTGCAGGTAGAGGGTGCAGGGTCCGAGCGGAATCGATGTCGGTGCCGATGCGAACAGGAACGCACACGGAGAAGCCGGGTTTGCCCCCTCGAGTTTCAGGAAGCTCTCGTTACCGACGTACGGCAAGTTGGTGCTCAGCTCGGGCGTGCCGCTGGGTATCAGCCCGCACCCAGATCCGAAGCTGGTCGCGGTGGCGAGGCTGGCGCCTCCGAGCCACCAACTCGAGGAGAGCTGCGGACCGGCCGAGCTGTCCCTGCCGGCGTGCATCATCAGCCCACCGCCGGCCTCGTCGAACACCAGTCTGTGCCAGGCGCGCGGGATCGCCGGGGTCGTCGTGATCGGGGTCCAGTCGACTCCGTCCCACGCCCAGGTATTCGAAAGGTACGATCCGCCGTGCTCGATTCCGCCGTGCAGCACGATCGCCTGGCGGTTCCAGTCCCAAGCCATCGCTGCGAGATTGCGCGCCGTGGGTGAATTCGCCGGATGGATCTGCGTCCAGGACGTGCCGTCCCATTCCCACGTCTCGGAGCTCAGGAGTCGAGTGCGGTGGCGGTTTGCCCCGTTTCGAATCCACCGAACAGGACCACCCGGTCGCGGCTCTCGTCGAACGCGATCGCGCCGTCCTCGGGAAAAGGAGCTGCGGTCACCCCCGTCTGGTTGACCCAATTCGCGGATTGGGCGGGCAGCGTCGTCGCGGCCAGCATGACGCAAAGAGTCCCCAACGCGGTCTCGTGCACAGTGTCACTCCTCTCGATCTGATTCTCCGACACGCGCAGCTCGGATCATAACGGGGGGCGTGCAGCTCTGGGTGCCATTGCCATCGGTTCGTCACAGCAGAAGCCGCGGTCTTCGCATCGATGGCGATTTCTGAAGCCGAACGCTGGTTGTCGAACGACACCCACTCTGCGTCTCTGGCGCCAAGTTCTCCCCACTTCGATCCAATGCAACAGCCGTTACTGCTCGCCGTTCTTCTCGCGTCGTTGGGAACTCCCCTCGCAACCGCCCAATCCCTCGTTCGCGACATCAACGCGACGCTGGTCGACGGATCGACCGACTTCGAGTCGGAGCTCTTCTCTACCGCCGGATTCGTGCTGTGTTCGGTCGAGGGATTCGGTGAGCTGAGCGAGAAGATCTTCGCGTTCGACGGCACGCCCGGTGGCGTCGAGTTGCTGTTCGACTTTCCGGGCATCGAGAGTTCTCGCCAGACCGAGGCCATCGAGTTGCCGAACGGCGAGGCGCTGATCGCGACAGGCTATTCGAACTTCCTCGGCCGAGAGCTCTACAAGACCGACGGCACCGCCGGCGGTTCTGCGCTCGTTGCTGACATCCGTCCCGGAGAGTCCGATGGTGTGGAGGAGATCCTCGGCGCGTTCGGCTCGCAAGTCTTGGTTCGAGCCAACGACGGGACGACGGGTCGGGAGTTGTGGGAGACCGACGGAACTGCCGCGGGCACGGCCCTTGTCGCGGACATCAACCCCGGACCGGGCAATTCGAACCCTTCTGCCGGTGTCGCCTTCCAGGGCAAGTACTTCTTCGCCGCGGACGACGGCGTCCACGGACGCGATGTGTGGTGCACGGACGGCACTGCGGCCGGGACGTCCTTGCTGATCGACTTGCCGTCTCCACTCTTCGGCCTCAACGCGGAGTTCGCGGTCGTCGGCTCGACGCTCTTGTTCGCCGTGACCAATGACGCCGGAGTTCGGTTGCTCTACAAGAGCGATGGCACGGCCGCCGGGACGGGGCCGCTCGAGCCGGTACCGAGTGCGTATTCGCCGTCGGAGCTGACGGTCGTCGGCAACGAGTGCTTCTTCAAAGCGTGGGGTAGCAACGTCGGCTTCGAGTTGTGGCGAACGGACGGTTCCACCGTATCGCTCGTGCAAGACATCGCTCCCGGGATCTCGAGCTCGGCACCGGAACGGCTTCGCGCTCTGAACGGGTTCGTGACGTTTCTCGCCGATGACGGCACGCACGGTGTCGAGCTGTGGCGGTCCCATGGCACTACGAGCGCGTCCATGATCGCCGACCTGACTCCGGGGAGTGCAGACACCGACTTCTACTTCTACGAGTCGTCGATGCACTCGATGGGAACGCAGCTCGCGTTCGTTGCGGATCTCGGTCTCGGCGACGAGCTCTACGTGACTGACGGTACCGCGTCCGGCACTGGTCTGGTCAAGGACATCGATCCCGCCGTGGGGGCCAGCAGTGGGCCACGTGGGATGACGACCTTCCAGGGACAACTCGTATTCCACGCCGATGACGGCACGAGTGGCCGCGAGCTCTGGACGAGCGATCTCACTCCGGCTGGAACCGTCCTCTACGAGGAGATCACGCCGCCGAGTCCTGCACCGTGTGGGACAACGGAGATGATCCGGACCGGCGACGTCGTGCTGTTCGACGCCGACGATGGGGTACACGGTTCCGAGCTCTGGGTGACCAACGGCACGCCGACAGGCACGCAGATGCTGATCGACATCAACACGACGGCACCCGGCGCGAGCTCGTCACCACACGACTTCGTGGAGTACCAAGGCCTCGTCTACTTCGCCGCGACCGATGCCGACGGAGAGGAGCTCTGGGTAACCGATGGCACGGCAGGCGGCACGATGCAGATCGGCGACTTGAACCCCGGAGCGAGTGGGTCGGGTCCCCGCTACTTCGTGGAGTTCCAAGGCCTGCTGTACTTCGCGGCCGCAACCGCGGCGACCGGTCTCGAACTCTGGCGCACGGACGGGACGGCGGCCGGGACCACGATGCTGCCCGAGATCCTCCCGGGTACGTCCGGCGGAATCGCGACCCTCGCCCGCCAGCCGCTGGCGGCGACACCGTCCGCACTGATCATCCTGACTTCGGTCAATGCGGTGTACTTCCACGACGGCGTGACGACCGCGATCCTGGACGGTCCGACGCCGATCCGTCCGAATCTGGCGGGCTCGACGCTCAGCCACGATGGCTACGTGTACTTCTTCGGGAGTCGCAACGGCCTGTTCGATCTCTGGCGGACCGACGGAACCGCAGCTGGGACAGCTCACATCAAGAAGTTCAATCCCGTCGGTAGCATCATTCAGGGCGGATCCTGGGGGATGACTCCACTCGGTGATTGCGTGCTGGTGTCCGCCGACGGCGGTTCGCTCATCGGTCAGGAGCTTTGGATCACGGACGGTACGACGGCCGGCACGACCGTGGTCCGGGACATCGCTCCAGGGTCTGCCGACAGCGACCCGTTCTTCCTCTATGGCGCAGACGATGTCGTGTTGTTCTCGGCTGCTCGAGCTGGTGTGACTGGGCGCGAGCTCTGGCGGACGGACGGTACGACAGCCGGTACCGTTCTGGTCGGCGACTTCTTGCCGGGTTTGGGTAGCAGCCTCTCGGCCGTCACCGCGCACGCTGTTGGCGATGGTGTGCGAGCCGTGCTGCCGATCGACGACGGAGTGCACGGCCGCGAGTTGTTCGTGACCGACACGACGAACGCCGGCACGCAGCCGCTGTTCGATTTGGCGCCCGGCGCGGCCGATGGACTGCCGCCGGTCGACTTCCCGAGTCTACCGGTGACGCTCGCGTTCCTCGACGACCGGGCGGTGTTCATCGGGGCCACGCCCGCGACTGGCACAGCGTTGTTCTGCGTTCTCCTGTCCGAGCTCGAGCCGTCGATCCTGGAGGAGTACGGGGTCGGCTGCCCAGGCACGGGCGGCGCGGTGCCGAGTTGCGGCGGCGTCGGCTTCCCCGCGATCGGTCTGACGTTCGACGTCGCGCTCCAACACGCGCTCCCGAACGCGACCGCGGCGTGTTTCGTCGGTTTCGGCCCGGTCCTCGACCTGCCGATCGGCGGCGGGTGCTCGCTGCTGACGAACCCCGTGGTGTCGATCCCGATCACGACGTCGGCAGTCGGTACGTTCTCACTGCCGATCCCACTTTCGACCGACCCCGGCCAGATCGGAAACGCCGCGTCATTCCAGTGGGCGATCATCGATTCCGCCGGTGCGTTCGGTCCGGGGCTCGCGTCGTTCAGCAATGCTCTGCGCATGGTGATCGGCCGCTCCTAGCGATTTCTTGGTCGAAGATCGAATCCTGCGCGAAATTGTGTCACGCCGACCTACTCGCTCGTTCGTGAAGACCCGGACTCGGTCCGTTCGGAATCCTCCGAACATCGATCGTTCCGGAACTTGCGAAGATGTCGAAGACCACCCGTCTCATCGCGCTCGTCCTGCTCGTGACAGGGTCGACGCTCACTGCACAGTCCGAAGTCTGGATCGAACGTCTCACGACCCTGCAGCGTTATCGCATGCCCACGGACTTCGACTCCGTCCGCGGCCGCGTCGTCGGGTTCGGGGGCTGGGACGAGTTCACGAGTCTGCCCAACAACGACACGTTGGAGTGGGACGGCTTCGAGTGGGTGCAGCGTGATCCCGAGACGTCACCGCCCGCAGGCGACGGCCACCAGCTGATCTACGACGCGGCGCGAGACCGAACGATCGTGTTCGGGGGCGGCATCTGCCAGGCCGGGGAGACTTGGATCTGGGACGGGCATGACTGGGAGCTGCGGACGGGTATCGCGTTGCCGCGGCGCTTCTGGCACGCCGCGACCTACGATCCCGTCCGGGAGCGCGTCGTCACGTTTGGCGGCCGTGGGACACCTGGCCAGGGTTACCTCGACCAAACCTGGGAGTGGGACGGTTCGACGTGGACGCAGATGGTCCCGACGAACAAGCCATCGCCGCGCGAAGACTGCGCGATGGCGTGGGATTCGGTCAACAACCGGGTGTTGTTCTCGCCGATCCAAGCCGGCTCTCCGGTCACTTCGTGCTCTCTGCTCGTCGGTGGCGTGCACGTCGCGTTCCCGCTGACGACGAGCGGAGCGGGCTTCGCCGAAGTCGCGCTGCCGATTCCGCATTCGAATGGGCTCATCGGATTGACGTTCTCCAACCAGGGGCTGGTGCTCGATCCGGCCGGTCTCCTCGGCCTCGTATCGATGACGAACGGGGTATCGATCACGATCGGGGATTAACAGCGACGAGGCAGCAGTGACAGGCTGTTGCCCATCGCTGCAGGCGGAGGACGTACGGATCAACGCAGCTCGGCTCAGAAGCCGAGCTGTCCGCCGCTGCTGGTCAAGACTTGCGTTCCGCTTGCATCCAAGCAGGCCATCTGCGCCATCAGGCCGATCGGGATGCTCGGTGGAGGGACCGCGATACTCCACGTCGCACCACCGAGAGCATCCACGGTACCGGGCAGGATCGCGATCGGCACGAGCTCCAGTTCACACCCTGGCGAGTTGGGAATCACGACGGGCGGCTGAAGTGCTTGCACCCCGAACAGCAACCAGGACTGGACTCCGGGTGGTGCCCCTTCGGCGATGAACGTCGGCTGGTGATGCGTGGCCGACGGAAAGTCGGTGCAGAACAGCCGAATTCCGCATGGCCCGAACCACCAGCCGATCGGCCCGAAACTGGCTGGTTCCAAGCCGCCGACCGCGCGGAACGCGATCGACACCGACTGACTCACGTAGTGTGACAGTGGCGCGGGAGATGGTGTCGCACTGACCGACGCGTCGATCGTGATCCGTACCGTCAGGCCACTCTGTTGATTGACCGGCAGCGACGCCGTAGAGCCGAATGCGCCCGTCGCGACGAACTCCTGGCTGCCGTCCGTGCCGACGTCGATGGCAATCGAGTTCGTCGCGGATGGGGACTTGAACGCGGAGGCGTCGATCTCGATGCTTCCCACTCTCGGACCTGGCAACGACCAAACCCAGGAGTGTGGGCTGGGTGCGCCAGTACCCGCCGACGTTGCGGCAATGGTCGGTCCCGCTGATGACGTGCCGAATGCGGAAACCGTGGTGCTGATCAGAACGCGCTCGCCTTGGTCCATCGCGATGATGCCTCCCACGGGATTCAGCAACGTCCCCTCATCGAGCGCTTCGTACAGTCCTACCTGCATTCCGGCCGGGAAGGAGGACTCCGCGCTCTGTGACCCGTGCTGCGCAAATACGCCACAGGGCGTTTCGGTGTGCAGTGAGGGTGCCTGAGCGCCCGCGGCTGCCGCGACTGCGAGGGCCAGGATGGCAGGCGCCACGTGGTGTCGGTTCATGTCGGGTTTCCATAGCAAACAGGGTGCCATGGTTCTCAGGCGTCCCAACGCCCGGAAGCGTGCGTGCGAACGTTTCGGACGCGTAACGATACCGCCGACTGTTTCTGAGTGCCGACTCTGCGATTCGCCGAGTTCGTTGGAGCGCCCGCGCCGTGCTACTCGATGTGCGTGTGCATCCCCGCAGTGCTACGGAACGTCAAGTCGGGTGCGAGTTGGAGGTACTGCCAGTAGAAGTCCCCGGTCACCACGGGGGAGTCGGGCAACGGGATCTGCGTGGAGAATGCGCCAGCTGCGTCCGACGTTCCGCCGGAGAACGCCAGCACCGGGCCTCCGACGTGGAGGAAGCAGGACGCCCACGGCAACGCGACCGAGTGCTGCACCGCGGAGAACAGCAGGGCCGTCGGTGCGCTCGGCAGTCCGTTGTGCAGGTCGAGCGAGAAGAACTCCGATCCCGCGTACGGGAGTGGGAGGGCGGAGCCGTTGGACGCGACGATCGTTCCTGCGCAGCTCCCTCCGTACGGATTGGCGGCTGCGGCACCATAGAGGAGCCTCCGAAGGCCGTGCGACCAATTCGAGATCGCGCTCTCATACGCAGAGATCAGGAACCCGGGTTCGCCAGGCATGAACCATACGGTGGGTGAGCGTGTGACGAAGCTGAACGCCGCGCCGCTCTCGACGACGCCGCCGGTTCGACCGAGACGCGCGTAGTCGACCGTCGCTACGTTCCGGTACGCAAGGGCCCAGTGGGATGCGGTTTCGTCGTCGTACGCCAGGTTCCGGGACTCGGAGAACGTCGACAGGGAATGGGTGCTCGAGGTCGCGACTCGCACGGGTTGCAGCGCGCTCGGCAGGCTGCCGGGAGTGTCCTCCCAGTCGAACCGTTGGCTTGCGACGAGGTCGCCGAAAGCGGTCGAGGTCGGACCGTTGTTGGCCGCGGTCGTGTACGCGACGAGGTACCGTCCGGCACGGCCGCTGACGACCGGCGCGAACTTGTGCCTTGTCGTCGAATGCGGGTCCGCGATTGCGGCGCGCTGTTGTAGCGCGCCGTTTGCGTCGATGCGCCGCACCAGGATGTCCCACGCGTCGTTTGTCACGGCCAGGTCGCGTTCTTGCCACGCGACGATCCACGACGAGACGCCGTCACTCTCGCGTGTGATGCTGGGACGGTCTTGGTCCAGCTGGGCCCCGGAAAGGAGCGAAATCTCGAAGATCCCCCCGAGTGTCTCCGTCAGTCCGTCGATTCGCGCTCCCCAGACGCGTGAGTTCGCCGCGCCCGTCGAGTCCGGGGTCGGGTCCCGTTGCCACACCAACATCGCGTACGGGTTGCCACCCGAGGCGCAACTGCCGCCGATCGCCGGCAGCGTGTCGTGATCGGTCGCGAAGTTGTGAGGCACGAACAGCGTCGTGCCGGGGATCGGCAGGACGGTCGCGCGGTCGTGCAGGTGTGCACGGATGAAACCCGTGCTGGTCGCGGACTGGCGCCGCCACGCGATCACGTACTCGTCGACGCCTCCGACCGTGGCCGCGTGCGCGGAGGTGGCGTCCCAAGAAGTCGTGATGTCGGCGAACAGCGTGCCGATCGTGGCACCGGATACGTCGTCGACGAGCACGGCCCATGTATCGATATCGCCCGACACCTTCTCCGTGAATACGTAAAGCGTTCGTCCGCGTAGATCGTCGTGCACGGCATCCAGACTCTGTGGATCCGCGAACGAACTGGTCGTCGGATCGACAGCGCTGATCAATGGATCGATCAGCAAGGGGAACTCCGCGGTCGCGACGAACGCCGCGGGGATGCGCAGCTCGAGGTGACGATCCTGCTTGCGCGACGGCATCTCGTAGCGGACGCCGCGGGCGTCGATCGCGGTCGCCGCGCCGTAGCGCACCGAGGCCTTCGTCGCGCCTTCCCGCTTGAACTCGAACGCCCGATGCGCGGGTTCGAAGTCGGGACAGTCCAACGGCCCGGACAGAGCGCCGGCGACGACGATGTCTCCGGGTGTCGCAGGCCGGCGATGGATGACGAACGATTGTTCGACACCGTGGGAGTCCACGTCGTAGCGCTCTGTGGCCAGTCCGTAGTCGAGTTCGAAGCGCCACTCGGAGTGGCGTGGTCGCGCGCGCGTGACATCGACGTGGAGCCCTCCGACCGTGATCGCCGCTGTCTCCCAGCGGAATTCGTGTTCACACGGCAGTCCGTGCGCCTTCGGGTAGAACGACACACCGTCATCGAAACGGACCTTGTAGGACCGGCCCGCGGCCCAGGTGCCGTACTCACCGAGGTCTGGATCGGAAGGGTGGGTGTGGATCGGGATCCTGTCCGGAGAGGGGGGGATGGCGGTCTGCGCGGCCGCCGCCGACGTAAGACACAGCACGAGACCGAAGTGGAGGTGTTTCATGACGACGACATCGCGTTCGTCGTGGCGCTGTGACACTTCGAGCCGTGGAATTATGATTCCGATCGATGAACTTCGACGCCCGCATCGCTCGCGCGCGCACCGGCGACCCGGCTGCCCTGGAGGCGATCCTCGCCGAGCAGCTGCCAGCGATCCGCGCGTTTGTTCGGCTCAAGGCGGGACCCGCGGTGCTCGACCGCGAGTCCGCGTCGGACGTCGCGCAATCGGTGGGCCTCGAGATCCTGAACAGCCTCGACTCGTTTCGCGAGGGTGGCGAAGAAGGGTTCCGTCGGTGGTGGCACACGTTGGCGATTCGCAAGCTCGCCGACCGGCAGCGGCGTATGCTCGCCGCGCAGCGCGACGTCCGACGCGAGATCGCGGTCGACGATGCGCCGAGTGCCTGGCAGGAGGCTTGTGTGACGTTCGGGACGCCGAGCGGTGACGCGATCGGCAACGAAGTTCAGCATCGGCTCGATCGGGCGTTCGCGACGCTGAGTCCCGAGCAGCAGGACATCGTGTTGATGTCGCGGTTCCTCGGGCTGTCTCACCGGGAGATTGCGGACCAGGTCGGGAAGTCCGAGGCAGCGACCCGGAAAGCCTTGTCGCGTGCGCTGCTCGCGCTTGCGGACGCCGTCGGTAGCGGCGACGCGTGAGGGCCGTCAGTTCGGAGTGAGTTCGGCGAGGATCGCGTCCGTGGTTTCCGTGCCGAGGAAGTCGCGGTAGGACTCGATGTGTTCTCGGTCGACGCCGCCGAGACTCGCAGCTTCTCGCAAGAAGTCCTCCGTCAGCCCGCGATCTCCGGAGCCCTTCGCGAGGTGCGCGCCGAACTCGCCGATTCGAGCGAGCTGCGTGCGAGTCAGCGGGCTGTTCGGCTTCGCGGCGAGGTAGGCGCGCAGGTCCTCGCGCGCCCGATTCGTGGCCTCGAGCGCGTCCGATGGTCGTCCGAGCGCGAGGTGGGATACGGCGGCCATCGCCAGAGCCGCGCCGCGTTGGACCCGATTCGACAATGCGCGGGCGGGGTCCGTCGCGACCGCTCGGTCGAGGACCGCGATCGCGCGCAGGTGCAACGCATGGGTGGCTTCCGAGGGGCCATCGAGTCGACGGCGAGTGGTCGCGAGTTCGTTGTACGCCTCGGCCCGGAGGTCCGCGTCGAGCGGGAGATCGACGGAGTCGATGAGTTCGACCGCGGGTTCGAGCAGTTCGCGGGCCTCCTCGAAGGCGGAGACCCGCGCGAAAGACGACGCGAGTGCGATCTCCGAGGTCAGTAGGTCGTTCAAGTAGATCGGTCGCGTCGGCCAGATGACGCGGATCTCGCGGCGGATCTCGATCGCTCGGCGGAAGGGTTCGATCGATTCCGCGAACCGTCCCATCCATCGCAGCTGTTGGCCGTGCACGTGCTGGACGCGACCCAGGTCGATCCGCAAGGCGCGATCGTGGGGCGACCGCGCGAGCCCTTCCTCGAGGCCGGCGCGAGCTTCGTCGATGAGCTCGAGTGCGCGCTCGGAGTTCCCGTTCGTCTGCTCCTCTTGGGCCATCAGCCGGGTGGCGCTGGCCCAGAGCGCGCGGGACTCACTGTCGTCGGGAAAGTCCCGAACGACAGCCCGCAGGTGCCTTGCAGCCCGAGTCGCCGAGGGGAGGGCATCGCGCTCGCGGCGTGCGGAATGGCCATTCGCGACCGTCAGAAGGCACCGACCGATACGGACTCGATCCTCGTGCGTGTCCTCCGCGATTCCTTCGATCGTCTCGTACGCGGCGCGGAACTCGCGCTGCGCCGCAGCGAAGTCGCCGAGTCGTTCGAACGCGTTGGCGCGGATCATGTGCAGCTCGTGCCGAAGGCGCCGCGCGGCTTCTTCGTCTTCGGTCAGAGTGAGAACGTCCTCGGAAAGTGTGAGCGCCTCTTGGAGCTGGCCGAGCTTCTCAGCCAGCTCGGCTTCGCGGAAACGAGCGAGCACGAGAGCGCGCCTGATCGCATCGTTGTCAGCATCGAAACTGCGCAGCGACGAGTAGAACGCGGCGGTCTTCGCGAGGTTCTCGCGGCGCGCAGGATCGAGATCGCCCGCGTCCGCCTCGCCGGTCTCAAGCAGTGTCGTGGTCGCGTCGCCGAGTGCGTCGAGCGCGCCTTCGAGCGTGCGGAGGTAGTTGGCGCGTTGTGTGGTAGCTTCGTGAAGGGCGGCTTGAAGATCGCTCGCGGTCGCCGTTCGCTCGATCGCGATCGCGGTGGGAATGGCGATCGACAGCGTCGCCGCGGCGATGGCCGCGGTGGCTCGGGCACGGTGGCGTTGCGCCCAGCGCAACAAGCGGAGCACGGCCCCGGCTCGGCGTGCGCGGATCGGTCGGAACTCGATGAAGCGCTGTAGATCGTCCGCGAGTTCGTCCGCGGATGCGTAACGCTTGGCCGGGTCGGGGTCTGTCGCGCACGCGATGATGATCTCGAGGTCTCTCGGCCCGTGATGCCGTGCCGGGCGCCCCTCGACGATGCGTCGGGACAGCGTGATCGGATCGGGATGTGAGAAAGCGGGCTGCAGATACACGAGCTCGTGCAGGGTGATCCCGATGCCGTAGACGTCCGTGCGCAGACCGAGTTCGCCTCGGTCGCCCCGAACCTGCTCGGGTGCCATGTACGGCAACGAGCCGAGCAACGCGCCGGTGCGCGTCAGGTCACTGCTGCCCGCGAGATGTGCGAGCCCGAAGTCGACGAGGGTCACGCGACCTTGCCGGTCGACGATGACGTTCGATGGCTTCACGTCGCGGTGCACGATGCCGTGCTCGTGAACCCTTGCGAGCGTACGCGCGAGACGCATCGCGATGCGCGCCGCGACCCGTTCGTGCGAGTCGTCGAAGAGCCCGCTGTCGTCGGCATGAGGCTGGTCGGATTCGGACCCGTGGTCGATGGCGCTCCGGAAGTCCGAGGAGCGGCGCTTCTGCAGCATCGTGATTGCGCGCGCGAGGTCGATCCCGTCGAGCAACTCCATCGCGTAGAACGGCACCCCGTCGGACTCGCCAACGTCGAGAATCGGCACGACGCCGGGGACGCGGAGTTGTGCGATCGCTTCGATCTCTCTTCGGAACCTCGCCGCCGCCCCGGGGAAGCACAGTTGGTCGTTTCGGATCAGCTTGAGAGCGACGCGACGACCGAGCCGCTCGTGTTCGGCCGCGTACACCGCGCCCATGCCGCCCTGGCCGAGCAGCTCCTCGAGGCGATACTGACCGAGCCGTTCGGGGTGGGTCGGTGGGCGCACGTCGCCCAGAAGCCCCAGTTCGCGCAACGTCGCGACTCGCTCGCGCAAGCGTTCCGCGTACTCCGGGCGCTGGTCGCACAAGTCTTCGAGAGCTCGGTCACCCTCTCGCAGCACGGCGTCGATGCCGTCTTCGAGAAAGGCGCGCAAGTCGTCGCGATCGTTCACCCGGTCCATGGTAGGCGGCATCGCGCTTTCGAGCCCATCGTGACTCGAAATCGGCGCGCTCGCCGCGGCGGCGGGCCAGGGGCGCTACCGATCGGACCAGTTGCGGCAGCCGACGGGAAGGTTCACCGTTCTCGGATCTTGCGAAACAGCCACGCCCGGGCCAGGGCCCATCTTCGCTTGACCGTCCGTGTGGATACGTCGAGTGCGTCGGCAACTTCGGCGACGTCCAACCCACCGAAGTAGCGCATCTGCACGACCTCGGCCTGGTCCGGCTCCAGCTCGGCGAGTTCGTCGAGTGCGTCGTGGATCGCGAGCATTTCCGCCGGGTCCGGCTCACGGCCTGCCTCGATCTCGATCGTCTCGTGCTGCCGGTGCCCGCCACCTCTCTTTTCTGCCAGTCGACGCCGCGCGTGGTCGATGAGCACGTGGCGCATTGCGCCGGACGCGGCGCGGAGAAAATGGCGGCGCCCCTCGAAGCCCGGTCCGTCCCCGGCTTCGCCGTCGCCGACCGATCCTCCGAACAGACGAACCCACGCTTCGTGGATCACCGCGGTCGGCTGCAGCGTATGGCCGGTGCGCTCGTGTCGCAGATGCTGTTCGGCGAGCGCGTGGAGCTGGCGCTGTAGGCTCGTGAACAACGCGGCGTGGGCGGCTGCGTCGCCGCCCCGAGCTTGGTCCAACCAGCGTGTGATGTCGTCGGAACTCATGTTCGAAACGCCGGGGCATCGGATTTCGAAAAACGGGTGTCCCCTGCCGTGGCTGAACTGCGCCCCTCACACCGACCTTATTCCCGTTTTCCAATGGAGTCCAACATGCGCCGCTCTTCGCTGAATCTCCCCGCCTATGCGGCAGTCTTCTTGTGCACCTTCGCAATGCCCGCGCTCGGTCAGACCTTCACCCGCATCATCGGCACCGGCGACCCGGTGCCGGGTGAGAGCCACACAGTCTCCGGCTTTTCGTCTGCTCCGGCGTGTGGAGGCGAGACGATCGCATTCGCCGAGTTCCACTCGAACGGGGCCGCGTTTCCGACGGTTCTCCGCACTCACGACTCTCGGACCGGCGGTTTCGAGCGAGTCGTCGGCACTGGAGACGCGGTCCCCGCGTGGTTCAACCGCACCGTTGGCTCGGTCTCCCGGTTCGCAATCGACACCGACGGTTCGGTCGCGGCCTTGGTCTCGACGCCGTTCTCGGCACCGCCGTTCATCTCGGCGATCCTGTCGAACGCCGGTGGCACGCTGCACGCGGTTGTCGACACCCAACAACAGATTCCAGGCACGCTGTCTTCGTTCTCGACGATCGCGAACACCACGCTGCGCTTCGACGGCGGCGTCGTCGCGTTCACCGGTGGTGGTTCCCAAGGGCTTTCGACGTTGGACGGCGCCTTCGTCGGTGACGCGGCCTCGAACACCGTTCGGGTAATCGGCATCGACAACCTGATCACACCGCTCGGCACGATCCTCTACGCCGGTGACTGCGACGTGCGCGACGGACGCGTCGTGTTTGCCGCAGGGGTGCAGACGTCGTCGGGAGCCGTCGATGGACTCTACACAGCGGATGTTTTCGCCAACCCCGCGAGCTACACGAAGGTCATGGACTCGTCGGACGTCGACTCGTTCACCGGGGGCACGTTCGCGGACTTCAACTTCGCCGAAATCGACGAAGACGACGTCGCCTACTACGCGTTCGATTCGAGCCTCGTGCAGTCGTTGCGTTCGACGTTCCGCGATCCCCTGGACAATGGACTCACGCTACCCGGTGGCCAGACTGCCGGCAGTCTCGAGCGCTTTCACGTCGACGAGGAGCGCATCGTGTTCGAAGTGACCGATGGTGCCCCGGAGATCCCGCAATCGCTCGGTGTGTATCTCGCGCACTGCGATCGTATCGACCTGATCCTTCGACCCGGTGACCAGGTCGACGGGCTGACGGTCGAAGGCTACACGCTCGGCGACGAAGCGCTGCAAGGTGACCGCCTCGCGATGTTGATCCGCTTCACCGACGGTTCGAGCGCGATTTACGCGGTGGACTTGACGACGTTCGACGACTACGGCGACGGCCTTGCCGGAACGGATGGAGTCGTACCGCGCATCGAGGGCTACGACTGCGCGGAGTCCGGCGCGACGTTTCGGCTCGAGCTGCGCGACGGCGCACCGACTTTGATCGGCGGGTTCTTTCTCGGGCTCGCGCCGACGAACATCCCGTTCCTCGGTGGCACCGTCCTCGCGCAACCCGACTCTGTCGTGCCGTTGACACTCAATCCGCCATCGCTGGGATTCCCGCGGCCTTGGCTGACGCTTCACATGGTGGTCCCTGCGGCGCCGACCCTCAGTGGTACGACCTTCTACATGCAGTCGCACTTCGCGGATGCCGGCGCACCCCTCGGTGTGTCGATGAGTCGCGGATTCCAGTTCACCGTCGAATGAGAAGCGTGGACGATCGTCACCATGGTCGACTCGCGACTCCGTGAGGAACTGTTCGAAGCTGCTCTCGAATTGCCGCCGGACGAACGGCCCGGTTTTCTCGCGACTCGTTGCGGCGACGACGACGAGCTGCGTCGCGACTTGCTGTCGTTGCTCGATGCACACCAGGCGGCAGGCAGCTTCCTGGATCCTGCCGAGCTCGGCGCCGATGCCGCTTCCGATCCGCTCGGCGATCTGACCGGCAAGCGACTCGGTGCGTTCACTGTCGGACGGTTGATCGAGGTTGGCGGGATGGGCGCCGTCTACGAAGCTACGCAGGACGAGCCGCGGCGGCCCGTCGCACTGAAAGTGCTGCGAGCTTCTCTGGAGATCGGTGAGCGTCGACATCGCTTCCGTCGCGAGATCGACCTGCTCGGCCGAGTCGAGCATCCAGGCATCGCGCGCGTGTATGCGGGTGGTGTCGAACGACTGCACGGCGTCGAGGTGCCGTACATGGCGCTCGAACTCGTCGACGGCGCACGTCCGTTGACTGACGTCACGACGACTCGGCCGCTGGCTCGAAACCTGGAGTGGATTCTCGAGGTTTGTGATGCAGTGCATCACGCACACTTGCGCGGCATCGTCCACCGTGATCTCAAGCCGGCGAACGTGCTCGTCGACAGCGCGAACCGCGTGCGCGTGATCGACTTCGGCGTCGCTGGTCTGCTCGACGAAGAGCCCGACGATCCCCGCGTGACGCGTGACGGCCAGATTTTCGGGACGCTTGCGTATATGAGTCCCGAGCAGTTTGACGGCGGGGCGCCGCCCGACGTGCGCTCGGATGTGTATTCGCTGGGCCTGATCTTGTTCGAGATTCTCGCTGGTGAGCCGGCCTTCGATGTCGCGGGATTGTCGATCACGGCCGCGTTGCGCGAACGCGCGTCGGATCCGCCGTCGCTGGCCGCGCTACGGGGAGACTTGGCGCGTGACCTCGTCGCGATCGTCGAGTGCGCGACGAGGCGCGATCCCACGCAGCGCTACGGGTCGATGGCCGAGTTCGCGAGCGACCTGCGACGATTCTTGCGGCACGAACCGACGTTTGCCCGCCCGCCGTCCCGAATGCGCGCCGTGGCGTTGTTCGTCCGCCGCCACGCGTTGTTGACCGGCGCGACCGCCGTGGTCATCACCACGCTTGCGATTTCGACGGCCTTCAGCCTGTTCCAGCTCGAGAAGACACGGCGAGCCAACGCGTCCCGAATCGAACAACTGGAGCTCGCGACGGCCGAAAGCGCGGTGCGCAAACAGACGCTCGACTTCATGCTCAACGTATTCGCGGCGGAAGTGCCCCAGCGCGCGAAGGGCGACGACAGCCGACTCAGCGAACGGCTCGAGTTCGTCGCTGCGGGCATCGACGAGCTCGAGGTCGAGCCGCGGGTTCGATCGCTGCTGTTCTTCCACTACGGGCGACTCGCGCATCTCGTGGCGCAGACGGATCTCGCGGCGTCCATGCTCGGGCGTGCCCACGAGCTCGGCGAGCAGGCCGAGCTCGAACCCGATCTGAAGTCGGAGATCCTGCAGACGATGGGGCAGATCGCGGCCGCTTCCGACGTCGGGCGAGCGATCGAGCTGTTTCGACGTGCGCTCGCGATTCTTCCGGCCGGTGACCGGGCGATGCAGGTCCGCCGTCGGTCGGTCGAGCTCGACCTCGCACAGTCTCTCGTCAGGACCGGCGCGCTCGAGGAGGCTCGGCCGCTCCTCGAGGCATTGCGTCCGGTATTGATGTCGGATCCCGACACGAATCCCGCGTCGATCGCGACCTGTCTCGACGGCCTCGCCAAGCTCGCTGCGGCTGCCAAGGACTTCGACGAAGCGTGCGCGCTCTACGATCGTGCGATCGAGATCATGCAGGTGCGGGGCGAGACGCCGCGTCTCGCGCGTCTGTTCGGTGGGCGCGGCTTGACGAGGAAGCTCGGCGGTGACCTCGACGCCGCGCTTGCCGACTACACTCGTGCTCTCGAGATTCACACGGCCGTGCTACCCGACACGCACGAGATCGGCGTCCTCCAACAGAACATCGCGCGCGTGCACGTCGCGAAACGCCACCGCGCCGAAGCGTTACTTTGGCAGGACCGGGCGATTGCCACGCTGCGGAAGCGACTCGGCGATCGCAACTTCAGCACGGTCAACCTGATGTTTTTGGTCGTGGGTGACCGAATCGAACTCGGCGCGCACGCCGAGGCCGAGTCGCTCGCTGTCACGACGCTGCCGTTGCAGCGGAACATCATGGGGGATCGGCACTCGAGTGTCGCGGTCACGCTCGAGCGACTCGCGTTGTGCCTCGAACGTCGCGGTGAGACCGAAGACGCCGCCCGGCACCGGCGTGAAGCACAGGCCATCCGGGACGCGGCGCGATAGTCGCGTTCGCCGGCCGTCGCGCGAAATCGAAAACTTCTTGTCCAGTGCGGTGGCGAGCGATCACCGGACAGCATGGCCACCCATCGATTCGTACGGCTGACGGCGGTTGCCGTTGCCATCCCCACACTCCTCGTAGCGCAAAGGACCGTCGACGTACGCGTGGATCGCGCCACGGACCTACTCGCGGACGTGCATCGCCCGGACATCGCGGTCGCCGATGGTTACACCTACGTCGTCTGGGAGGACTCGCGAGATCCGATCGGACACATCTACTTCAGCCGATCCGAGGACGGCGGACGGACTTGGCTGGCGGACGACGTTCGCTTGGACGTGAGCAGCACGCAGCACTTCAACCCTCCGAGCTACCCGCGGATCGCTGCCGAGGGATCGACGGTCGTTGTTGTCTGGGAAGGCCATCGCGGTGGGCTGCAGGAGGACATCTACGCCAACGTTTCGCAGGACCACGGACAGAGCTGGCTACCCGCTGCGATCCGCCTCGACACAGGCGACTCACCCGGATCGGCGATCTCCAACCTGCCTCGAGTCGTGATGCGCAACGGCACTGTCCTCGTCACGTGGCTCGAGAATCGCAACGCCCCGACCACGTTCGGCCGACGGCTCGTCGCCAATCGGTCGCTGGACGGCGGAGCGACCTGGCTCGCGAGCCCGGCCGTCGTCGAGGGGCCGAATGGCGCTGGGTTCGCGGACGAACCGGACATCGTGCTCACCGACGCGGGGCACGCCCTCGCCGTCTGGCAGGACGCGAGGGGACCGAACAGCACGATCCAGAACGTCTACTTCAGCCGCTCGAGCGACGGTGGTGCGACGTGGAGTCCGGACGTCTTGATCGGTGGTGTCGCCCCCGCGGGATCCGAGATCGCCCGACAGCCTCGGCTCGCGACTCCGAACGGAATGGATATCACCGTGGTTTGGACCGACTTCCGAAACGCAGCGACCTCCGGGCGCGACATCTACAGAAATCGTTCGACGGATGGCGGTGTCACCTGGCTCGGCCAGACCGCGCTGAGCACGGCGCCCGGGGACGAAGAGCTTCCTGAAGTGGCGGCTTCGGGCGACGGGATCTACACGGCTTGGCTTGCGGAGATTCCCGCCGCGTGGCCGGAGGACGCGCTCTACTTCGCGAGGTCGACCGACCGCGGCGCCAGTTGGAGCGCCGCGGTCAGCGGGGTCGAGCTGCATCGAGCCGCACAGTTCACGATGCTGTATCGCCCGATCGTGCTCGCGGACGGCCCGACCGTCGTCATCGCATACCTCGAGGATCGCGGCCCACTACTCCCGGTCGTCACGCGCTCGGTGGATGCCGGTGCAACTTGGTTGAGCGGCGCACCAGTCAGCGTCAATCCGGCGGACGTCAACTCGTTCGAAATGCGCTGCGCCCTCGACGGCACGACCTGCCACCTCGTGTGGCGTGACCGGCGCAACTTCTCACCCTTCCAGGGTGATCTCTACACCAACATCGCGTTCGGCGGACAGCCATATGGAACCGGGTTGGCTGGGTCGGGTGCCGTCGAACCGCGCCTCTCGCTGCTCGACAGGCCTCTGCTCGGCCTCACTGCGCACGTCGAGCTGAGTCAGGGCCTGGGCGCAGCACCCGCCGCGTTCTGGATCGCGTTCGGCGGAACGGCTTCAGTCTCGATTCTCGGAGGAACCGTCCTCGTCGCGGGCCCCATCCTGGCCGTGCCGACCTCACTCGATTCGAGCGGCATCGCGGTTCTGCCGCTGGCGCTGCCGAGCGACCCGACGCTGCAGGGGCTTCGCCTCAATCTGCAGGGACTCGTTGTCGACCCCGGGGCACCGGCAGGAGTCTCGATGACCGGTGGTCTCGAGGCTTGGTCGCTCTGAACGAGACTTTTTCCGGATTCCGCGAACACGACGCGGAACGCGTCGCTCTCCGACCAACCCAATCGGAGATTCTGATGCGATTCGACTCGACTCCCGCGTTCCTCGCGCTCACGCCCATTCTCTTCGCCACCATCTCGACTGCCCAGTGCCTGAACCCGAACCTCGGAGTACCGATGAACGTCGGGGACGACACCATCACCGCCTGTGCTCCGCTCGGTTTCGCGTTTCCGTTTCCGGACGGCACGACGGTCACCTCGCTCGAGATCGATTCCAACGGTCGCCTCTTGCCGCCCGGTGGAGACACGAGCGACTTCACGCCGAGCTTGGACGAGTTCATGCTCAACGGGCCGATGCTGTGCCCGGCGTGGACCGACCTGTCACCGCAGATGTTCGGCGACGTGTTCTGCTTCACCAACGGCGTCGACACGGCGGTCATCACCTGGCTGGATACCGTCCGCTTCGGTGAGCTCGAGCAGTTCTCGTTCCAGGCCGAGGTGCGTGCGGATGGGTCGTTCCGGTTCGTGTATGACAACCGCGTACCGGAGGGCGCATACCTGATCGGTTTCTCCAGCGGAACGGGGCCGACGCCGGGTGCATCGGACTGGTCGTCGACGGTGTTCGGGGGCCCCATCGACACGGGGTCGCAGAGCTCCGGATACGAGTTCGACGGATTCGACCTCGGCGGGATCGCCGTCGAATTCACACCGAACGGATCGGGGGGCTTCACGGCGACGTCCTCGGCGTGTGGTCTGGCGTGGGCGCAACGGTTCGGCCAGTCGTGTCGCCGGATCGACTCGGAGTTCTCGGTTCGTTTCCAGCCGAACGCGTTCGGCGGCTACTCGCTCGGTTCCGGGGCACCCTTCGATATGAACGTCGGGATCGACATGGCGCACACCGATGACAGCATCCGCCCGGCAACGCTCGGGTTCTCGTTCCTGATGCCTGATGGTAGCCCGGTCACGTCGGTCGACGTCGACTCGAACGGGCGGATTCTGCGTCCGAACTCGGACGGGTCGGACTTTACCCCCTCGCTGAACGAACTCCTCAACCACCCGAACGGGATGATCGCGCCTTTTTGGACGGACTTGAACCCGGCGTCCGGCGGTGCCGTGCGTTTTTGGACGAACGGCTCGGACCTGGCGACCGTGACCTGGGATGGCGTGCCTCAGTTCGCGAGCCAGACTCCTCTGACGGTACAGATCCAGCTTCGTTCATCAGGTGCATTCGACCTCGCGATGCGTGACACGCAGGATTACGACATCGAGCTGCGCGACTTGATCATCGGCACGTCGGTTGGTGGCGGCGTGGTCGACCCGGGCGAAACCGACCTGAACGGTCCGTCGGGAACCGTGATCGGTGGCTCGACGCAGTACGAACTGTTCGACGACGACGTGCCGGGCGACGCGTATGACCTCCAGATCGCGCCACCGGGAATGCTGCTGGACTTCGACACACTTCCCGTGCTCGGTGGCTCCCTCGACGTGGAGCTCCAACGAATCGATCCGACGGCGACGGCGTCGTTCTTGATGCTCGGCTTCCAGAACCTGAACGCCGACCTGTCCGCGTTCGGCGCTCCCTGCATCCTCTACAGCAGCAACCAAGTCCCGGCCGTGCCGATGACCTCGAGCGGACCGGACAGCGCGACGTTCTCGCTGCCGATCCTCGCCACGATGGTTCCTCTGGTCCTGCAGGGTGCCACGATCGACATGGGCGTCAACGCGCTCAACGTCGAGCTGTCGAACGCGGTCGAAGCCGTCACCGGGCTTTAGTGGGGCGTCGCCGATGTTCGCCACATATGTCGCTGGCCCTACGGTCCGCCCGCTGCGTTGCTGCTCCTCAACTTGTCCACTGACAAGCCATGTCGTCGCAGCGCCTTGCGAGCGAACCCCAGGAACACCGACATACGC
>JANQJF010000020.1 GCA_028281765.1 Planctomycetota bacterium
AACCCTGGCGACGGTCCTCTTGCTTGCGAAACGAGCCCATGACCCAACTACCTTAGGACAGCGGCTCGAGCAGTCTTCTTTCTCGCGGAACTTCAGCCACAGGGGGGTCATCCCGTGGCGCAGACTCCTAGACGACAAGCCCGAAACTGCGAGGCGAATCGCCGTGTCGTTCGCCTACACCCAGGACGGTACGGTGCACGTACACGCGGTCGACGCGTTGTCGCCGAGCGACTCCCACGCCACCGTCTCGCTCGAGACCCGCGGAGGAGAGCAGCATGCTGCGCAGCAATGACGAGAGGGTGACGATGATCGTCACGGACCGTTCGATCAGCATGATGACACAGGACTACCCGCCGAACCGCCTGCAGGCTTCGCTCACCGCGGCATCGGAGTTCATCAAGGCGCGCGCGCAAGCCGCGCCCTTGTCTCAAGTCGGCTTCATGACCTTCTGCAAGACGCCCACGGTGCTCTTTCCACCGCTCAACGCGGTCGACGCGAGCACAGCGTTCGAGCAGGTACGTGGATCGATCGGCCCCAGTGAGTACACCTACTTCTTCGAAGCCCTGCTTCTGGCACAGCAGTACATGCCTGTGAACGGCGAGATTGTGTTTCTGTCCGACGGTGAGGATCTCGGTGACAGGGAAGGGGCCCAAGCAATCGCGCAGCGTCTCCGCTCGGCTGGCGTGAAGATCCACTGCCGCGGCATCGGGCACCGAGACGCAGTCGACCACGAACATCTTCGGCGAATCTCGTCGCGTGCCTGCTACGAGTTCGTCGGGGATGCCCGCTCACTGGTCATGGACTAGCGGGAGCTCGCGGTCGGCGTAGCACTGCCGGAATAACAAGGCCGAGATGCGACGGGTTCACAGCGGCATGTCGTGCGATGCACTCTTCCGAGCGTCTCGCAGTAGCTTGATGTAGGCCTGCGTGACGCGGATATCTTTGTGGCCGAGCAGCTCCTGGATGCGCTTGATCGGCACTCCGGCCTCGTCCAGCAGAGTCGCCGTGGTCGCTCGCAACGAGTGCGGCGAATAGCGACAACGAGTTCGCATCGTGCCATCAGGCATCTCTTCCTGGACGGTGCCGCCCGGAAGTCTCGACAAGTACGCCAGCAGCAGCCGATACATCGCCGCTTGGCTGATCGCTCTGGAGCTCAGCTTCGCACTCCTCGGATTCGCCCGCGCGCGAAACATCGGCCCCGAGCTGAGCTCAGCTCGCTCGAGGTAGTCCCGCAGTGCCTCCGTGCAGACGAAGTTGATTCCGATTCGCCGCTTGGACCTGGAGCGACCCTTCTCGCGAAACCGAAGAGTCGGGTCGTCCTCGTCATCGTGGAAGTCGGCCACGTGCAAAGCACACACGGACCCGATTCGCGCACCGGTGTAGAGAAACGTTGCGAGGATCGATCGATCGCGAGTCACGAGCACGTCGAGCTCATGCTCGAGTGCTGCGGGATCCGCCTCATATCTCTTGGCAAGGAACGCGTCTTCACGCAGAAGGAAGTCTCGAGAAGGCAGCGCCAGCAGTCGCTTCGCTTTCGACAAAGTGAGCGCAGACGTCGGAGAAGCCGGGTCCGAACTCTCGCGGCCGATGAACTGTGCGTGTGCCGGATTCGGAACCTGAATTGGCAGCCGCAGCTCGGTCACCGAGATTTCCCGCATGAACCGGTAGAACGCGGACAACGCGGACAGCCTCGAGTTGAGCGTAGACGGAGCACGTCCATCTGCAGCCATCTTGTCGCGCCATGCGCGGACGTCGGGCACCGTTGCGGAAAGGAGCTCGTGAGAACGTCGCGACCAATCGATCCCGAGAAACTCGATGAAGTTCTCGACGGCTCTACGGTACGTGCGCCGCGTGTTCGCGTTCTTGCTGCGCTCGATCCAGGCCTCGAGCATGTCCGCGACTGAGCGGCAGAAGTCCTCGACGCGCGTGCAACCTGCGGTGTCGCGTGGCCGTGCAGGGTTGCAGGCATGTCGTCGCCGCCGGACACGAGCTCGGCTCCGTCCGCGCTCTGCTCGGACACGCTCCGATCGCTGGTTGCGTCGAGACTCCGGTTCACGGTGTGGCTCTCCATCGAGACGACGGTTCAGGTCGGTCCCCTGCCCGAATCCGTCGGGTTCACCACGCACGATAACCCATTTTATCTGTCGTTGCCAAGAGACGATAGGGGATCCCACTTTCTGGCGTCGGGGCTGGGGAGCCGGCACAAGCGCTCGACGCCACCACCGAGGCGCGATACGCAGGGCGTCAGCTGCCGAGGACTTGCTCGAAGTAAACCGCGATGTCGTGCACCCGCAGATTCGTGTATGGCAGGAACCTATCGGGCACTCGGCATGCGAGCTGCTCAAGGCGGTCGAATCGTTCGAGGAAGGTCTTCTCGGCCTGATCGGGCGACTCGAACAGGAGCCAAAAGTTCGGCTGATCGCGCAGACGATCTTCCGCTATGTCCTGTAAGTCGTTCGCGATCTGCGAGACCCGGAACGACTCGGTGAAGAACGGCTCCAGGTTGGATGAGGCTTCCGCGTCGAGCGCCTGCAGCGCGGGCGCGAAGAGGAGAAAGCCGTAGGCGACCATCTTGCCGCTAACGATCGTGTCGTATTCCGACAAGTCCGACGGTGAACCGGAAGACTCCTCCAACGCCCCAAAGACTGTCCTCCGCGCCTGGTCGACAGCCCAGGCACTCAGCCGATGACCGACGATGACGTCCATCAACACCAGAATTGCGGGCAACAGAGCCCCTGCGTCGGGGTTGGTGCAGCGCCCGTCGCTCAGCACGCCAAGCAACGTCGCGTACCCGCCCTTGTAGTCGAGGTGCCGGTCGATGACGTCGTCGATCATGCGAAAGGCCTGATAGACGAGCCCGGCCGCGGCGAGAGCTTCAAGGGTCTCTTCCGACGACTCCGGCGCGCACGCGAGGAATGCGCTGAGGTCGACCCAATTCCAGTCACATCGCTTGGCATATGCCTCCGCTTCTGCGATGACGACAGCGGCCTGACCCAAATGCACGCCTTCCGGAGCTGCGAGAGCCTCGCTCAGCACAACGTCGCGTCGTTTGCGCAGAGAATCGAAGAGATCACTTCTGCGCTGCTCAGTGGCCGTCAGGAGTTCTTGTTTCTGTGCGGAACGCCTGGTGCGCGCATCGGCCAAGCGATTCACGATCGAGTAGCGCCGAAAAGTTTCGATCTCCGGGTTCATTCCTGGTGGAACAAGACGGCGGACAGGTCGCTGGTTCCGACCTCGTGCAACCAGCTCTGTAGCGCGATCGCGAAGTCGAGCTCGACGGGATAGTCCTCACGCCGCGGGGATCGCGGCAGAGAGCCTCCGAGGCCTCTCGCACTCGTCAACGTGCGTGCAAGGATATCGCACCCATTCGCGGCGATTCGATCGAGAGACGGCAGAATTTCGCGAAGGTTCGCGTCGTCCAACTCGCTCTCCTGCACGAAGCGGATCAAGTCTTGGTGCAGGCGGCTCAAGTTGCGACGCCACGCTCGTCCCTGGTCAGCGAACTCGCCTCGTTTTTCCTGAGTCCGCGTCGCGTGCAGAATCAGAGCTAGCCGCGCGCCAGCCGCGGCCGTCAGCGAGGTCGTGTCGTGGTCGAAGTCTAGGTAGAACGAGCGCGTCGCTGGACGGCGCCAACCGTCGTGCTCTCGCAGACCGATGGTGACCTGAGGTACGTTGGCCGAATGCGCGAGATGAGCGGTGAACGTGTCTGGGCCGAGCACGACATCGGCCTCCGCGACGGCCTGTGCAACGCCGGCCAGGCTCCTCACCTCCAGATGACGCACGGAGTCCGAACCCAAAGCGTCAGCCAGTTCGGCGGCCGCTTGCGCGGTGAGTTCGCGCTCTTGCGTCGTGGCTCCTGACACAACATCGATCCGCATCCGCGGTCCTGCTAACTGGCGCGCACGCTGGATGCACGCGGCCCACCACTTGCCCGGAAGCATGAGCGCTGGTTTCGACGTCAGTACCTGAAGGAGAATAACACTCTCGTGCTCTCGGCTGCGCACGGGTCGCCGGGTCTCCCGCGCCTTCGGCGGAGCGTAGTCCGTCGCCGGAAGCACGCGCGCCGCGACCCATTCGCATTCCATCGCCTTCGCCCCGGGCATGCCGTTGGGAACGCGGAGCGAGTGCAACGTTCTCTCCCCGGTGAGGATTTGCAGGCTACTGTCGCCCATAACCCAGCGCATCACTCGTCCGGCGGTGACCGGAACGAACGTCATATTCTCGCACGGATCGCTATTCAGAAAGTCGGCGAAGACGTAACCAGTCTGCGACGAATCATCCGTCGCCCGCAGTCGCTTGAGTAGAGCGAGCGGCGGGCGGCCAGCGATCTTCGCGGTCGTTGATCGCAGTGACCACAGTGCGGGGCGCCTGGTCTCCAACTCAAGTTCGACTCCACATCGCGCCGCGCGGTCGACGAGCGCGTTCGCCATGATCAACTCGTCGCCGACTCCGATGGTGGGGCCGATCGAGACTAGGAGGCGCTTCAGGGGCTGTAGCGGGCGAGATTCGTCGGAGTGGTGCAGGGTTCGGGCGATCGAACCGTTGTCACACGAACGACGCAGCTCCAGGCTCAGCGCTCGGAGCACGGCTCCAGCCGTTACTCGGATCGGCGCCGTCGCGCCACTGGTCGCGACCATCTCCCGGAGAACGCCGAGAGATCGCATGCTCAGCACTTGCTGCGCATGCCGCTCAAGCTGCGCCAGGATCTCGTCGACGCTGCGACGACTGCCCTCCTGAGTCACGCGGTTGCCCGACGACAGCGGACGCGTGGCAAGCACGACCAAGTGCCCGTACAGCTCACGCGTAAGCAGTCGCTCACGGACGAGGTCGTCCGAGGGAGCCGCGTGGACTTGGCTTCGAACCTCCTCGATCACCGGGTGTGCCGCACGCTGGATATCTTCACATCGCCGTCCGCCTCATGCGTGAAGACAATCTCGAGTTCGAAGAACTCGCTAGTCGGCTCGTTGTTCACGTCAGCCTCCCACGCACCGCTGACGCGTGCGATGAACGAGTTGCCGGCGACCTCAATTTCTTCCGCGTGTACAGGTATCACTCGCAGGTTCTTGCAGGCGCCGCAAAGGTCTTCGATGTTACCGAGAAGGTCTTTCTTTGTCCGCCCCCCATCGTCGGCGTAGTCGTCGGAGACAAGCTTCTTCAGCGCCGCGCCATCTTCGCGTTCGACTCCCTGGACGAACTCCCGGAACGTCTTGGCCAACCTTGGATACGCGCGCATCTTCCGAAGGTCTTCTCCACGCCTTCGCAGACCGCGCGGAGGCTGAGTCAGTCGCCCCACCAGGCCGCCGTCATCCGGAGCAGGTTCACTAGACGTGCCCAACATCTCGAACGAGCCATGGATTGCCCCCAAGAGTTCGTGCGGAATCGGCACCAACTCGAAGCGCTCCGGCTGTGATTTCAGCGCGGCGACGCCTGCTGCGGAGGGGCGGATGTGACGGACGTACTGTTGGAGCCAGTCGGTCAAGACACGGTGCTCAAACGGCCGGCTGACGTGCGTGTACGAATCAGCGAAGAAGTCGCTTGCGGTCATGGCGATAATCTAGCCTGGAATCGAGAACGTGCAGGAAGCGAGGGGACGGCGGAGAATACTCCGCTCGAGGCCGATCTCGGTGTCGCCTGGGCCCCTTCTTCACAACTGGCATGTTAGTCCCCTGGACGCGCGACAGTCAAGAAAAAGGAGGGCCCTCGTAGAACGACGGCGGATGTCTTGGCAGACCGTCCACCGAGCAAGAAATCCCGCCGGGCTTTCGTCCATACTCGAGAGACGTCGACGCGGGATTCGTCGGCTTCGAGCGCAAGTAAGATCGATCGGCCAGCGAGAGCCCCACGCTTTCTCTGCGAGATTCGTTCGCTCGCACACCAAATCCCGTTTCGTCTTCGGCGCCGCAGAGTTAGCTTGCACCAAGACTCTCTCTACGGACGACACGATGAAATCAGACGAGCTACTTCCTGACGGCAGGATCACCCGACACGACGACGGCACCGTCAGCATTCGATTCACACCCGAGGAGTTGGAACAGCTCGCGTCCGAAGATCCGGACGACGACGCGGTAGCGGCCGCACCGGCGGGGCGAAAAGACTACTGCTGTAGGTGCAGCGAGAGCGGCGATCGACACACCATCAGAGCCAGCTGGAGGGGGTCCGCCATTCTCAAGTGTGCGGCAAAGTGCGGCGGGGGTTTCTCGGTCTCTAGCGGCTCCTGCTAGTTGCTAATTTGCGTCCCCGAATTGTGTGCTGGTGCGCTGCCCGGCGCGGGCTTGAGATGCATTGATCCGTCCGCGGAGAAACGACGAAGCTTCGTCGAGTAGATCAGCGAACTCTAACGCGGATCCCGGTCGCAGATCAGCCGCCAGGTTCGTGCTCCGATCGCAAAGAGCCGCGAGGGAGCCTGCGCGCGCGGCAACGACTTGGCAACACCGAATCACCTCGCCAGTTGCCGCACGTAAGGCGGCCGCGAAGCTGGCACGCGGACGCCGCGCTGGTTCGCCGTGCAGGATCTCGTACAGAATCATCCCCAGCCCGAACACGTCGGTAGCTGGCGTGAGGCCATCGATGAAACCCGAAGCCTGCTCGGGCGCCATATAGCGAGGAGTCCCGGCAAATCCGAATGACTGCGATCGTCGCTGCTCGTCGAACGGCATCGCGGCCTCCCAATCGAGCACGTAGACGCGTCCAGTACGCGACGTGCGAACGTGATCGGGCTTCAGGTCGAGGTGGAGGACGCCCGCGGTGTGCGCGGTGTGCACGATTCGAGCGGCGCAGGCCAGTTCCGTGAGGCGTTCCTCGAAGGTCTCCGCGTCCGTTACATCGATGAACGGCTCCTCGACGACCAGAGAGTCGGCCTCGTGCAGGATCTGTCCACAGACTGGAATCCCCGGGTCAAGCTCGCGACGCCGGAAGCACAACGGAAAGACCACCGATCGCCAGGTTTCGAGTGCTACGGGTTCCCGATCCCGCGCACCCAGAAGCGTCTCGAGCGGCATCGGGATCTTCTTGCGTCGCAGCTCACCACGAACGACCGGTCCGAAGAGCGCTTCCCCGCTTATCAGCCGGGAAGCGTATTGCACGATCTTCGACGTCGGGAGTTTCAGCTCAAGCCTCAGAAGCTCTTCGAAATCACTACTTTGATCGTCAACGCGTTGACCCCACCACCCAGTCGCTTCGCTTGATCCTCAAGGGTCTTGCGATCGAGACGCGAGAGGGCATCGAGGTCCCGCGCGCTGAGATCGTAGCCGCCGAGAGTCTTGTCCCGGAGCCGGAATAGGTCACCGCGAAACTTGTCATCCGTCAGAGCACGGCCAAGCAGCGCGCTGAGGCCTGGCTTCTCCGGGCTGCCGCTCTTCGCGGATTTCTTCTTGTTCGTTGCGGCCTTCTTCTTCGCGACCTTCTTCTTCGCGACCTTCTTCTTCGCGACCTTCTTCTTCGCAGCCTTCTTCGTTGCCATGACTAGGGCCTCCTCGATCAGATGATTAGACCCCGACTTGGGGCCAAGAATTTCGGTCCGCGCAGACGCGAAGAGCCATTCTAGCGTCTGCCTCCTTGATCTCCACGTAACCGCCGGCGGCATCTCCAAACACAAGCTCCGCAACGGCAGCTCCAGAACATCGCTCGATCGCCTGGCGCAAGGCCACCATCGTTCGATCTCGATAGAAGATGCGTCGTGCGCTCCGGAGAACTCTGGAGCACTCGGAATTCGCCAACAACTGCTCTTGGCGCAACCGGTCGAGTCTGTACCGCAGGTTGACCAGCGGCTGGCTGAGAGCGCGCCCCGTGATCGGGCAGTAGACGAGAGCCACCTCGTCATCACCGATAATCTGGCCCGAGGCGTACGCCTCGTAGACCCAGCCGACGCCCTCCATCCCGTAGTCGGCGAGCTCCGTCGCGCGCAGCGCCCCCATGCTGGAAGCCCCCAGCACGATTCCGCCCGCGTCCAGGACAGCCAGGATCTCATTGGGCGATACCGACAGATTCTGCGCGAACTCGCCATCGATGATCAAGATGCAACTGTTCTGCGGCACGCTGGCCAAGTCGCCCCGACGGATCGGCGGTCGGTAGTCGGCGTAGAGGACTCCCCTCGCATCGGCGAGCGGCAGGCTCGGTCCTAGAAACACGATGGGGAGTCCTGCGCCCGTCACGCGAGCCCTCCATTGCGTTGGCGAACCATCGCTGCTCCCCGATTCCCTTCGAACGGGTAGCTCCTCTGCTTGTTGCGCCGACGAACACGACGCAAGAAGCCGACTGCCAGGCCGACCCCAATCCTGTCCTCCGGTTCACGCGCATCCGAAAGCAACGCACGTTCCAGGTCGGGCCGATCCTCCTCGACGAGAGTGCCCACTGCCGGGTCGAGCAGCGTGTTGCCGATCGTGCGGTCGAGAGCTTCCATCGCCTTCTCGAGATGCTGACGCTTGAGAACCTTGTCCGGCGTCGGCAGATTGAAGAACCCCGGGAACAGGTCCGGATGACTCTGCACAGTGTCGCGGATCTGCGTCGCGCGCGAATCGAGCAAGACCTGCGGCAACAACAGCCACCGTGCGTCCTCCGGCTCCGGCAGCAGTAGGTCGCGCCCGAACTCGCGATAGATCGGCGAGTTCGGCAGTGGACTCAGCATGTGCATCTGCACGTTCACACTCGGCGCCAGCAGCGAACATTCTCCGGCGAGTTCGAGAGTGCGTTGGAAGTCATTGAGTTCCTCGAACGGGTAGCCCCAGATGAACGACGCCTCGGTCTTGTCGAAGGCCTGAGCCGATTCTCGAACCGTCGGCAGAATGGTCTCGGCCTTAAGCGACTTGATGGTGCGTTTGAGGATCCTGGGCGCGCCCGAATCGATGCCGTAGAACACCGCCCGACATCCGGCTCGCTCCATCAATTCGATCAACTTCGGCGTCATCAAGTTGATTCGCCCGAAGCAACCCCACTCGACGCCGGAGTCAATCTCGATCATTCGCCGGCAGAAGTCCTCGACGCGGCTTCGATCCAGCACGAACGTGTCGTCGACGATCGCAATCGCGTCCCGTCCGTGTTGACTGCGCAGAAACAACATCTCGTCAATCGTCTGTTCGAGACTGCGATACGCCGCCTTGTTGTCCCATAGCGCTGCGACGTCGCAGAACGAGCAGCGATAGGGACACCCTCGCGTGGTGATGACACGAGCGTGTGTGTAGCGATCCCATTCGACAAGGTGGTAGGCAGGCGCCGGCAGTTGATCGATGCTCGCGATGCGCGGTCGGCTACCACCGTCGAGCAAGCGATCTCCGTCGCGCAGCACCATTCCGGCGATTGCGGCGGATGGCCGGGACTCGATCGCCCCGAGCACCCACTCGGCGATCGTTTCCTCACCCTCTCCTCGAACGATCCCGGCGATCCAAGGAAATCGCTCCATGATTTGCGCAGCACCCGCGGTCGGTCCGGGCCCACCGAGAATGACCGCGGTGTCGGGGCGCATCTCGATCAACCTGCGGGACGCTTCGAGCACGACGGGCAGCATGTCAACGAAACACGAGACCAGCAGGAACTGGCTGTGCCCCGCCAACTGCTCCACCAGCGGCTCCGCAGTGAAAGGACTGGCCTCGTCGCAGAGTTGGTAGTCGCGGAACTCGACCTCGACTCCACAGCGTTCGAGCGCGGAGGCGATGTAGAGCGGCCCCAAGGGTGGTTCCCAGCGGCCGTCTTCGCCCAACGTCGCGCTGCAGAGTGTGACTCGCTTCGCCATCAGGATCCCTCACGCAGGATAGACTCGACTCGAGAACCAAATACACCTCGCCCCGTGTGCAGGCGAAAAACCGTCCACGCCTCGGCCCTTGGAACCACGACGCGCACGACTGGAATGCCGAGTTCCGGTCGCGTGAGATCGAACGCCACCGCGGAATCCAATCCCGCTGACCCCATCCGCTGCAGAACGAACTCGATGTCCTCGTCGACGCAGTCGTTTTGGAATGACGGCAGCGACTCGAACTCCACCACCGTTCCACGTCCGAGAGAGTCTCGTGGATCCGAATCGACCGGAGGTTGAATGAACTCCGGCAGGTCTTCTCGCCCACCCTGAATGCAAGCGACGCGACTCTGGGCCGCTTCGCAAAGTGCGCGCATGAGCGCGATCCGCGCGTCGGGGTGTGTGCCGCAGCCGCCGTGAATCGAGTATCCCGTGCCCGGCACGTTCTCGACGATCGTGCAATCGATCGTCGGCACCCCGACGGGCGAGTTGATGCTGCGAAGGAACACATCGAGACCCGCACGGACCAGCTTGCTCAGCAGTCGAAACGACCGTGTCGGCAATGCATGGTGCGCGATGAGAGGATGATCTGCCTGACGCCACGCACGGCGGTGTCCAGGGTCCGGTTGCTGTATCTTCGCCAAGAGTTCGTCGACCACCGGCGACAGGTCGATCGCGGTAGCCGCCAGCGCCATCGCGTCACGTTCCACCACCTCGCACAGCGCGTGGGCCAGCGCGTCCTCGAGAGTGTTTCCCGACGCCAACCCATTGGTACTCGCATAGAACATCGCCGGATACTGGGAGGACTCGTACGGGCAGACCACACAATTGAGTGGGACGAGGGTCGCCTGACGGCGGATCAGGTCGTAGCCCCTAACCCACTCGAGGTGGAGATCCGGATCCACAGGCTGGGTCGTGGGCACCACGACGTCCGACAAACGGATCGCCGCGTCTCCCATCTTCTCGAGCTCCGTGTAGGAGGCGATGATCACCGGTGAGTCGCACGACTCGCCCGAGTAGCGCTCGACCGCCTCCATCAGGGCGCCGGCCGCGGCCTGCTCTTTGGTCGAACCCTTGCCGTTGTAGTAGGAAATCCCTTGCCCCTTCTCCCTCGGTCGGACCGTCATGTAGTTAGGAATGCCGACGCGGTCGAGATGCGTCACTTCCCCCAGGCGCGTCACCCCCATCCGTGACATCAGGGGCCGAACACGGCGGATCGTCTCGCGTGGATGGACCCCTCGTTCCACACCGAAAGATTCGTATTTCGGAACGGGACGCAGCTTCCAGTACTGTCCGGTGTGCGTGTCTCCCTCGCGGACCCTCGCGTCATGATCGTCTGGCATCATCGTCATGGCTTCCGTCTCAAACCAGAGCATACGCGATTGCCGTCGTAACTCGGATCTCCAACGACGAGTTTCGTGCCGGAGCGATGGATCGTTCGGGGACAAGTTCGACGTGACGAACAGTGCCTACGCGACGCGGGCTGATTGATCTTGCCCCGCTCTTCTTTCCAAAGGGTCTCGGCCAAGCTGGCCACGTCCTGTCTCAATCGCCAGCTGCCGACGAAGCGAGCTCTCGAATCGCCTCCCCGCGCGCGGTTCTCTCCGGCGGTGCCGCCACCAACGACCGAATGTTCCAACGCGTTCCACGCCCCAACCCAGATAACAGCAAGCGCGCGGTGCCTGAGAAACCATCCCAGCCGCGAGTCGAGCCGGAACGGGGTTTCCCCCGCAAACCACCATCCCTGAAACGTATTCAGGGCGGTATTCGATCCCACCCTGAACCGTGCCACAACTCTCGGAGTTCATTCTCCTACGCGACGTCCCTCGCGTCCTCGAGCAGGTCGTCGCCGTTCACCCCGCCACCGTCTACCGCTGGGCCAGCCAAGGCATCGCCGGCGAACTGCTTCGTTGCGTCAGCGTCGGCGGTCGTCGCGCAACTACGATAGATTGGCTCGACGACTTCTTCCAGCGGGTTGATGAAGCGAGGGTGAAGGCTCAGCGACGTCCAATGTCACGCACGCGAGACAGAGTCGAGGAAGTCGAGTCCACCCACGTGGCCGACACACTCAAGCGATTCGGCATCGACTGAGTCGCGGTGCTCATCCAGAAACCTTCGCGACCTCCGACGCCTTCGCCAACTCGATCGATCGCGTGTAGCCGCGCGTCACGATCTGAGAATGCTGCCCAGCGATCAGCCGCGCAGACTCGATCCCATGCTCCGCCCGGATTCGACTCAGCGCTGCATGCCGCAGCTGGTGGCTCGTGAACTTCACGCCGACCTTCGAGCACGCTTGCCGAAGCCAGTTCTGCACCTTACGCGGATCGAGGGCTTCCCGCCGGACCGCTCCCGGACGCGCGCACCGCACGCCGTTCCGCGACCGGTCCCCCTTTGGTGTGTCGTGCCACAGCTCGCTGCGCGTCCGCGACTCCTCGAGCGGATCGAACCAGAACGTCTCCGGATCATCCTTGATGAACGGTGCGACGAACTCCTGCGCACGCGGTCCCAGTAGTACAGCACGCTGATGACCATGGTGCTTGGTCTTGTGCTGCGTCGGCGTGAACACCCAGACCTCGCCAGACATGTCCACGTCGATAGAGCGGAGCTGCACCACCTCCCCTATCCGCGCACCCGTGTGCCACAGCGTCTCGACGATCGCGCGAACCTGTGGCGTCAGATACGGCAGCACCTTGTCGACGTCCTCGCGGCACGCCGGCTCGCGGACAGCGTAGTCCGGCGCTGACGTCCGGCCGCGCTTCAGCGGCTTGAGCACTGAAGCGTTCACGGCAGCCTCGGGTGGGATCTGTCCCTCGGACGCCGCGTATTTGAACGCTCGCTGCATCCTCCCGAGGAGAGCGTTCACGGTCTTCCGCCCGAGCGGTCGCCGCGCCTTCGCTTCGTCGCCGGGGTCCGGCACCCGCGCCAGCTGCTCGCGGACCGTTCGCAGCTCGGCCACACCAACCTCGCACACGGACACCGTCCCGTAGAGCTCACACAACGCCTTCATCGCCTGCCGGCACAGCAGGAACTCGGACCGCGAGTAGTTCTCCTCGGCCCACGTCAGGAACCACGCCGTCAGCTCCCGAACCGTCGCAACGCGCTCAGCCCCGTTCGGTCCCACCGCCTCGAGACCCGGCGTCCGATACCCACTCGACCGCCACTCCGCGATCAACCGCCGATACCGCTCCATCGACGGCGACCCCTCCGACGGGTCGTAGTCCCCGAGCGGGATGTGCTCCCCGTTGATGCGGACATACGCCCGCCCCGACGGCTTGTGATGGCAGTAGGCCGGGATGCGCCTACCGTCCGGTGTCGTCTTCAGCTTCTTGGCCACGGCAAGTGCGTTCTCTACGCACTTGCCGAGCCACTCTGCGACACCAAAATCGCCTGAGAAGGCTGGTGAATGGTCGGAGCGAGAGGATTTGAACCTCCGACCCCCTGCACCCCATGCATTCCAGACGCTCGACGCGCACGCGCGCACCGCAACGCCTGTGGGATGGTGTTTCGCGACGAATCCGAGTATTCGGCCGAACTTACGAACGCGCAGCCTCGGTCTCAAGGCGTCGTGTCGGTTCGCGCTCGGTCACGCCGATTCGTGACAGTCGAACGCGAAACTTGACAGTCGCTGCCAACGTTCGCCGCAGACTGGAGCGATCGCAGACCGAACCGCTCGCCCGGGGGATCGCGCCGGCGCAAGCATGTCGCCGAATCCCTCCCTCTGTTGATAGGATCCGACTTGAGTCTACTGATACTGGCCCCGGAGAAAACCATGCGAGCTTGCCTCATCTCGACATCGCTGTGCCTTCTGTCGCCATCGGTGATCGCCCAGCCCGTGCCCCGACCCACACCAACGAGCACGGTCGGGTTCAGCGATCACGGCTTCGGGTCGTCTGTGGCGGTCCTCGGAAACGTTGATGGAGTTCCTGGCGACGATTACGTGGTTGGTGCGCCGCTTGAGTCACTCGGACGAGGATCGGTGTCCTTGATTTCGGGAAGCTCGGGAAGCCGGATTGCGCACGTCACTGGAACGCAACTCGACGCCCGCCTCGGCAACTCAGTAGCTCGGATCGGAGATCAGAACGGCGACGGCGTCGACGACTGCTTGGTCGGCGAGTATTGGTATGACCTGGGCGGCAACACGAACGTAGGGCGAGTTCACGTTCTCTCCGGGGCGGACTTGACGACAATCCACGTGTTCAATGGGCTACTGGCGGATTCATGGTTTGGAGCGGCAGTAGCAAGCGCGGGGGACACAGATGGCGACACGATCGATGACATCCTCGTAGGCGCACCGGAGAATCCGCCTCCGGCCGCGGACAGCGGGGTTGCCTACCTCTTTTCTGGCAGCACGTGGGCACTTCGATTCCCGACGCCCGGACAAGTTGGCTGGTCGGGAGGACAGGGAGATTGGTTTGGTCGAGCCTTCGGGAGCGGCCTGGATGCCAACGGGGACGGAGTTCTCGACGTTGTGATCGGAGTGCCTGGAGCAGTCGGCCCCGATCTAGGTGAGGTGAGGATTCTGTCGGGGTCGAACGGCAACGAGTTGGGAAGATGGACTGGGCCTGTCGACACCACGCGCGCGGGTGAGAGCGTCGCGGTGATCGGTGACGTCGACTCGGACGGCGTTAGCGACATCGTGACGGGGGCACCCAAGAACAACGGGGCCTCGTCGACAATCCGCGGAACGGCTTACGTCCTGTCGACCCAAGCAATCTTGCAGGGACAACCCGCCATCATCTTCAAGCTCAGCGACGTGACCGGGGACCGGGGTTTCGGTCAGGGGGTTGCCGCGGTCGGCGACTGGAACGGAGATCAGGTGCCCGACTTCGGTGTCACCGGTGTGCGATGTCGTAGCTGTCTCTTCGGATCGGCGTCAGATGGGTTTCTCTACGTCTGCTCGGGCGCGACGGGCCGGGTCCTCGCGGCCTTCGAGTCAGCCGCGCCTGGATTCGCGAGCCCTCCCTGGCTGGGCGAACCCGACCAGCCGACCAACTTGTCGCGCGTCGGCTTCGGCGACTTTGGCGCCAACGGAAGGCCCCAGGTCGTGATTGGGTCGCCCGACAACAACTCTTGCTTCGTATTCGATTCCGGGTTGATCGCAGGCACGCCGGGAAGCCACTCCTACTTCGGGAGCGGTTGTCCATGCACCATCGGTTCTCTAGATTTCACCGCTCTGACCAGCCAGACCTTTCGCTACGGCGAGACGCTGACAATTTCGGCAAGCCCAGTTTCGTCGAGCGGCGCCGGCGCATTGCTGATCGGAGCCGAGGCGAATCTCCCTCTGAGCCCGATTGGCGGCGCTCCCTGCGTGCTTCACGTCACTCCTGTCTGGGCCTCTTTCCCAGCGACGTCGCTTTTCAGCACCTTCTCTGCCTCCTTCGCAATGCCGACGAATGCGGCGTCCGTGGGCGCTCGCTTCGTCTTGCAGATGGCCGCTGTCCCTGCCGCTCCGGCGGCAAACCCGTTGGGCGTCTGCCTGTCCAACGCTGTGGAGATCGAGGTCGGAATGCCTTAGTGCGTAGACAACATGTGGCCGGAGTTGCCTCGCCGAGCGAACCTTAAGCGCGAATCCTCACAGTCGCTGTCAGCTCCCAGGACAGGCCCGAGGAGCCGCGCGTTTGCACCTCACTCGCGGTCCACCAATTCCAGTTTTGATGCAGGCGCAGCGAACGCGGCTCCCGTGCCATCTGTGCGAATGAGTTCAACCTCGACGCGGTCGGTGATGGCTGTCGAGACACCTGCGACAGTGAAGATGGCTCCCTCCAACTCCTCGTTGTGATCACAGATCAACCGGACAAGCGCCCCACTGGCAAAGCTAATCATCGCTCTCTCATCGTCGATGTGCTGCATCCCTCTGAAGCGCCAGGGCGCGGCGCGCCCCGCACACGTAGCCGACGAGCACACCATCCTGCGAGCGCCTTGACCCATCTCGGCAAATCGGGGTCGCTCCTCTAGTCCCTCCTGCTCCGCTCGCGCCATCGCGAGACGCGCCGCGGGCCAGCAACCCAAACTGTGTGGCGCACGCAGGAAGAGTCTCAGACCCCGCGCTGAAATGAGACTCACGACCGCGACGCGCACCGGTGGTGACCGCTTGTCGAAACGCGCGATCCGATCTCGCCGGATCAGCCCGTCCCGGAACCATCGTTCGCTGGGAGCCCCAGTGCGCCCCTGAGATCGTGAGCGAGCTGCCGTAGATCGGTTCGCAGCGCCTCTCTGGAGTCAGTGATCTCTCGTCGATCCGCGTGTTCGTCCTCGGTCAGTTCGAGCACTCGGTAAGCCACTTCGAGCTTTGATGGCACCGGCGCATCGCACGCCTCGCAGTGTTCTTCCACCAGAGTTGCCCAACTCCTGTGGATGTCCAGGCAAGTCGGGTCGATCACGATACCAGGCTGGGTCTTCCTCACCGCCTCCACGTAGAGGTCACGATCGACACAGTTTTCGAGCGTCGCCGCAGGCAAGGTGAAGATGCGATCGGCAGAGACCTTCGCCTTGAGCAACAACTTCCTGAGATCATCGCCTCCGCCGTCTCCGTCCACCAGATACACGACCTGGGCATGTTGATTGTCGAGGAGAGCCAACTGCTTCTTGCTAGCCTCGGAGAGACCCGGCGCAACCTGAAAGCCGAGGTCCGTAAGACCACTCGCCTCGCGCAGCAATTGCGGCAACAGAACAATGTCTGACACTCCCTCAACAAAAACTGCGTTGCGAATCGGCAAGAACGCCAGCGTTGTCGCTCCCATTCCGATCAGCAACGGCCGAAGGCCCGGCTGCGGCTCAGGCGCATGCCAGAAATTGTTGTTGAACGAACTCTGCAAGGTTTCCGTCGGAGCGACTCCTGCAACACCAACCCCGAGATCGTCTGGTAAGCAGCCCGCCGAGTGTGTGGTATAGATGATCTGACTGGCCAGACGTTGCTCCCTGAACGTCCGGACTAGGTCAGCCTGAGCGTCGTAGTGGAGATGTTGTTCCGCTTCGTCAACCAGGAGGATCGGTCTTCCCGCGGGTTGGTTGAAGAGAAGGGCCATGAGTGCCACAAACTGACGAAGCCCTTCGCTCCTTTCCGTCAGATTCGTGAACGGCCCTTCCTCGGACTCGTCTCGAACGTGAATCTGGATTCGGTTTTGGTTGACGCTAAACGAGACGTGAACCGACTCCTGAGTCCACTTTCCCTTGAACGCGGCGTTCAGCTTCTTGCTCGCGCGCTCAGCGATGGTCCTGACCTTGTCATCCTGCCCCTGAACTTCCTGCAACTTTCCAAGGTCTAGTTCGCCAATGCGAGCCAGATTGGTGAACGCCCGACTCTTTGAGGCGTCGGCCAGAGGGTAGAACGAGCTCAGTTCTCGATCCGCGCCAGTGAACTCGACCACCCTAGGAACGCGCCCCTTGAGCAAGTCTGAGCGGGCGTCGTTCGGATGCGCAGTTGAGTAGATACGGACAATTTCACGCAGGGCCGCCACACATCGGTCGGCGAGCGTCTCGCCAGGTTCTTCCAGTGCATCAAGCGTGTTCGCCAAGCCTCGAACTTCACCGACCTCCTCGCGCGAGAGTTCGTCCCCGCCACTGAGAATCGCAGCTACTCGAACGGCCGAGTCCGTCAGCTCGCCCTCTAGCTCGCTCAGCACCGACGACAAGGCCGCGCTCGCGGCTTTCCTTTGTTCCGCGTCGGACCGCCTGCATTTCGGAATGCACTCGAATGTTCGCTTTCCTTCCCGCGGCTTCCTTACGAGAAGAAATCGCGGAGTTCCGATTGCCGCGACGGTGCATGCCTCGGCGACGTCATCGTTGTCGAGTTCGAAAAGACCCTCGATGATCGGCTGGTTCGCTACGAACTCCGCGTCGTGAGCCAGGTCGGACTCGGCAATCGCTCCGTCGTTTCCCAGAGATGCGATAGCTTTGAGCGCAGAGGTCTTTCCGGCCTCGTTCGGACCGAGGAGTGCGAAGACGCGTGTGCGGATGCGCAACTTCGTCGCCTCGCGAAATCGTCGATAGCCATGCAATCCTAGTTGACGCAGCAACATCCCCTAGGCATGAGACCGTCCAACGAGCAACAACTCAAGACTCGAAAACGGGGAACGACGTGACAAACTCCCTCGCCTGGACCCCGCGGACGCGGACTCAAGTGTGGGTCCGGAGTGCTCGCTCGCTGAGAACCACGGTGTTCGCTGCGCCGATCGCTAGGTCGGTCGCTCATGAGCCAGGGGTTCCACGCTGCTGAGCACAGCGCTGTGCCCGCACGCGCAGCGACTGCCCGCGAGAGCACCAACACTGCACGTTGAACACCGGCCGCGTTGCAGATCGCACTGGGCTGACTCTGCCCGATGCAGGCCCACCAATCGCGCCTTCGCCACCGATTCTTGGCATTCGTCGACACGTTTCGCGTGAGGTGGCCCCTCCCGCGCGTAGGCTAATCGCGGGAGTCGCACAACGTGAACGAAACTCTGATCCTAGGCGATGTCAGTCGGCAACTGCCGACGGCGATGATGCTGCTGGAAGAACGAGGAAAAGCGACTGCGCTACAGTGCCTCGCGTTCGGAAAGCTCGCGCTCGGGGAAATGGTTTGGGACAACTGGGACGGGGGGATGTGGAGCGCTGACCTGCGAGTATTGCTGCCACCGCCACTCTACCTTCGGTTGGCAGGAGACGAAGCTAGACGCGATCCGGATGCACCCCTGACGCAACTCGCCGACGACATCACATCGGCGATGCGCGAATCCGGTTTGGAGACGCGCGATGAGCATGGCAACCCGATCTTCTTCGGCGCCAGTCTGCATTTGGCACCACTGCGCGGAGTCGATGCCGAGGCATGGAAGGCCGAGGCGATCGAACGCATGGTCGGCTCGGGCGTCACGAATCAGGGTCGCGTCCGCTCGGACAACCTCGCAAGCCTGGAGTTTGCCGGCCTTCGCTTTCGCTCGCAGGCCGAGGTCAATCTCTTCCGCGCGTTCCAGACGCTCAACGTGCTTGTCTCGCCGCTCCCGGTCTTCGTGCGGGGCACGGGACGTGGATCTCGATTCGAACCTGATTTTGTCGTTGTTGTCCCGCCGCGAATCATAGTGGTGGAAGTCGATGGCCCGATGCATCATGAGTCACCAGTCGATGCGCACGAACGACTGGCAGAACTTGTTCGATCAGGGATTCACGTAGAGCGAGTTCGCGCTGACGAGTGCCGTTCTCTAGCATCCGCCGGAGCGACGGCGAAACGCCTCCTTAGAATCATCTCCGATCTGCGCCAGTGATGCGGACCGATGCGATGACCGACTTTTCGACCCCTATGGGCTTGAGACTGCTGCGATGAGATTCGTTCTGACGGACTTGGATGAGTTGGCCGCATCGGTTCGCGACAGAGTCTCTCGGAGCTACGTCGAGGAAGCCATCGCCTCCTATCGGGCTCACGCGTTTCGCGCTGCCGTCGTGTCAACTTGGACGGCTGTTGCCTTCGATATCATCAGCAAGCTGCGAGAGCTTGCAGCTCAGGGCGACGGAGCCGCCACGCAGATGGTCGAGATGTTCAATCGCGCAACGGAAAACCAAGCCATCGACCATCAGCTTCGACTAGAACGCACACTCCTCGACGACGCCAAGGATCGATTCGGCTTGCTGACGTCGGCAGAGTTCGACGACCTCGCCAACTTGCGCCGCGACCGTCATCGGTGCGCACACCCAGCATTCGATGGCGACGAGCTGTTCCAGCCAAGTCCAGAACAGGTGCGCGCCCACATCGTCCATGGAGTCTCGCACCTGCTCTCCCAGCCACCGATGCAGGGGAAGGCCGCGCTAAAACGCGTGCTCGCCGACCTGCTCCAACCCTCCTTTCCCGCCGATCAGTCGAGAGCCACGTCGTTCCTTCGCTCCAAGTATTTGGACCGTGCGAAGGATGCTCTGATCCGTTCCATCCTCTCAGTTTGCATGAAGATCATCATCCGGCACTCAGAGAGCGAGTTCGTGGGACACGAAGACGCCATAGTTCGATGCGTCATCGCGGTGAAGAACACACATCCGTTGCTCTATGGAGAAAAGATTGCGGAGATGCTCCCCAAGATGTGTGACGGTCTCGACGACGTCGAACTTCAACGAGTCTTTGCCTTACTCGCAAAAGACCCGGGTGCCTGGAACTGGCTCGATGAACCCACACAAACGAGACTTGCCGAGTTGGTTCGAGTCCAAGACTTCGAGAATCCAGACGACGCGATCGTCGCGAACGCGCTGTCTATTGCGGAGTTGCGCGACTCGGCACTTGCGGCGATCGAGCGAGCGGATTCGTGGATACAAGAGCGCATCGTGGCTCAATGTCCACGAGTAGAACTTCGAGAGATTGCAATTCGCGTCTACGGCGACGCAGGGAGCTGGCGACACGCGGAGCGCCTCGGTGAGAACGTCCTCCTCCCCATGGCAGAGTTCCTTGAGCCTGAGGACATCGCAACGATCTTGAGCACGATCGAAGGAAACGGGCAGATTTGGGACGCGAGTGGCTCGCCGGCAATAATCGCGAGATTCTTCGACGCTGTTGAAAGGCACCATGACGCCACAGGCTCGAACTGGCAGACATTCTTCTCGTTCATTCGGGGGATGCGTCGCTCCAGCTCGTTCTCGACGCTCGAACAACGCATGATCTCCAAAGGCATGTTGCCACCCGCCGAAGACAGCCTGGAGCGGACTGACAACTCGACAGGCAATCGTGACGACGAATAACCCTCGCATGCCGCCTCGGCGCGTGAGCTGAGGGCGCGAGCCCGTCGGTAGGCCCGCGATGACCGCGATTTCACCGACTCGATTTCGGCGCCGCCGGCCTTTCGGGGTGCCCCGGAACGACGCGCCTGGTCAAGCAGCCTGATCTGGGTTGCCCAAGCGCGTGACGGAGGCGGCACAACCGAGATTTCTTCGGTGTGTCGGTCCGATGACATCGCGCGCTCGGCAACGTAGGTGTGCGGGCTTCTCTAGAAGCCCGCACGTCTAGTCGATACCAACGTAGGCTTCGGTAGTCGAAGCGTATTCAGAATGAGCAGCAAGATAAGAGCATTCGCGTATCTCCGCGTGAGTAGCAGCGGCCAAGTCGACGGCCACGGGTTCGAGCGACAGGAAGACACCATCAGGCGATTCGCGCAGGCTAGCGGATACGAGGTCGTCGAGATCTTCCGCGACTCACACACCGGCACCGAGGAAGACAGGCCGGCGTTCTCGGCGATGATCGCGGCGATCAAGGCGAACGGAGTGCGGACCGTTCTGATCGAGTCCCTCGATCGACTTGCGAGGTCCCTGTCTGTTCAGGTTGCGCTGCTCTCGCTCTTGGAGCGCGAAGAGATCACGTTGCGCGCCGCGTCGACAGGCCAAGACGTGACCGCCGATGTTCGCGAGGACCCGATGCGAGAAGCTATGGTGCTGATGCAAGCGATATTCGCACAGACTGAGAAGAAGCTCTTGGTGCGGAAGCTTCGGGCTGCTCGGGACCGAAAGCGCAGCGAGACCGGTCGCTGCGAAGGCGTGCCACCGTTTGGTGAGCTGGACGGCGAGGCCGACATCGTGCGCGAGATCAGACGGCTACGACGACGAAACCCGAAGACGGGTCGCGTGCGTGGATACGGTCAGATCGCCCAGGAACTCGACCGGCTGGGTTACCAGACTAGAAGCGGCGGGGCTTGATCCCGATCCACGGTGCGCGCCGTGCTCGCGAGAAGTCAGCCGAATTCCAGTCGGTGCCCGCGCCGATCCTCATGACTGCGAAGAACAATGGTCGATGCCGCGGTATGCAATGCACCATCACAGTCGTGCTGGATGTAAACCAACCGCACGTCAAGCAGCTCTCAACCTCCTCAGAACCGTTCGCCTGCGACGCGAACTGGACCGTTCTCGACCTTGGCGAGCGCCTGGTCGAGCACTGCCGTCTGCGAGTCGATGAATCGCAGTTCGCGGCGTCGTTGCCAAAATTCGAGTTCCAATTCGATGCGATTGGCGAGGACCGATGCGCCATCACGGTAGTCGCCGTCTACGAGCCGGACTGCCAGCAGGCGCAGAAGCTAGCGAAAACCCTCGGTGTTGGATCGGCCGCGGTCCGAACGCGAGTAGCGGTCTTGAGGGCGCACGTTTCGCGCAGCCGCCTCGCGTCCTGATGACCGAGGAGCTGCGCGGAGAGAGGTCAACGTCGCCAGCTCCGTGAGCAACTCGCTACTCACCGCTCTCGCGGGAGTTTCCGATCGTCCGTCCTGACGCGTATTCACCAAGGTCGCTGTAGACCAGAGCGTAGCGTTGCAGCCTCTCCGTCAGCTCAAGAACGAGCGTAAACAGGCCCTTCCATGCCTCGTTGTGCCGGTAGAACCTCTGATAGCCGGTGGGAGCCTTACCGGTTGAATCGCCTGACCGTGGGGCGACGCCTCGTAGAACATCGATATTGGGCACCCCTCCGTGGTCACAGCGCACGATCAGCCCCCACTTCAGATTGAGGATGAAGTCCGGCGCATTCGGGCAGTCCAACCGCTGTTCATTCAGTGTGGAGATGAATTCAGCTCTCGTGTCTGGCGATGTGGCGAAGCAAATCACTCCTGTTAAGATGCGAGGCTTGCGATCACGCCATTCGGCTCCATGTTCTCCGAGCTGCACGACCATCTGATTGCTGGACGCCAGTGTTCCGATGGAGTCGGCTTTGGTCCGGACGTCATCGAATCCCGACTTGTCGAGGCACGTCTTTACCTCCAGGGCGGCTAGAACGCTCTCGGCGGGACAGATCGGCACGCCGGACGGCTGGAAGACGGGCACGTCGTTGCGATGAATGATGACATCCTGTTCGGAACTGATTCCGGCGGCGTCGCCCGTCGATGCCCATCGATGATCGATGACCTGCCCGTTGTTGACTATGCCGGCTTGGGCCGGGACGTGATCTCGCAGAAACCGTGAGACGAATAGCTCCCGCTCGTGCCCCCTGAGTCCCTTGTGCGCAGCGAACACACCCTTCGACTCTTCGAGAAGTGCTCGTCGCCTCGCTTCAAAGTAGTTTCCAAGAGGTGACTTCACAGCTCGCTCCTTCTGGTGATCCTCGCTTCTTGCATGGATTGCAGCGTAGGTAACGACGATCCCGACACAAGCGCGGGAGGTCGGCGAGAGAGCTGGGCGGAGAAAAGCCAAGGCGTAGCTGAGGCTCCCCCAATGGGGCGCGGGAGTGTCGACCCGCGCGCTGCTCCACGCGGACTGTTTCGCAGCTCCGATTGCGTGGCCGTAGCGACCCCCCTTCCGAACCGCTCGTTTTGGTGGATCGACTCCGTGTTCGTTCGACACGCGGCGATCGTCGACGGGGTGCGCTCACGCGATCAATTCCGATTCGGATTCCCTTGCGCTTGCCGAAGGTGGTGGCGAAGTCGACGCGCGAAGTCGGTCAGGGCCGTCTCGATCGGCCCAGTGATCCGTGAAACCAAACGGCTTGGAGAGGAGCCGGTCTGCCCGCCGAAGAGTCCAGACCGCGAGGAGCATCCCTCAACAAGCCCAGTCTCCTCACGACACCGTCGCATCGATGTCGATACTGGAACGCAGGACATCACGTCGAACTCGCGCCCGCATGGCGACGCAGCATCACAGCCTCGGCCGGTTGCCAACGGCTGTATCGCCCGACATTGCGTCACGCGCGGACATCGAATCGAACTGAGTCTCCAAGCCCATGCGAATCAAGAGCATCGACCGAATCTGCCGGCACCTCGCTGCGCCGGGCACAAGAACTGATCTGGGCTCTCAGTTCGGCAAACACCTGAAGGACAGCGGCGTCAATTTGACGACCCCTCTGTCGCTCCGCTGGTTCGTCGATGAGGGCTGGATAGCGCCTGTGCTCCGCGTGCCACTGCCACGAACCGCTCTCGACTCCTGGATCAACTTCCCCAAGCTGAACGTCAAGGCACCAGACTGCCCGGAGTCGGGTATTTGGGCCATCAACCTGTGGATCGCATCGCACACCGTTCCGCCGTCGGTGGTTGCACCGGGGGCACCGTGGGCACTCAGCTACGTCGATGATCCGAGCCACTCCGTTGGACTGAGTGCGCGCGAGCACTCCGTCTGCCTCGATGATGACCGATGCCCGCCCGAGGAATTCGAACACGAACCCTCAGGAAGACGAATCGAACCTTGGATCGACTTCTTCGCCTACTGGCAAGCGTTCCACGTCGCTGAACTCTGCGAAGCGGCCTGCATGACGCTCTACGCGACGGCACCACCCGCAAATGCTGAAGAAGCCGTGTCAGGTGCCGTGGAACGGGCGCGAGCGCGAATGAATTCGGTTCGACAGCGGTGGCACGAACATCGGACCGTGTTCGAGTGGCTCTCACACTATCGAACCATGATGTCCAACTGGAACCTGACAGGCACGGGATGGGAAACGGCTGAACTCGCCGCGAAATCCCTGGCGTCAGACCTCGACTTGTCCACGGACGCGATTCGCCACGGAATCCGAGACACGCTCCTCGTCATCTGGGCACGATGGACCTCCACCTACGATAGCCAGCACCAGAATGTCCGCGCCGCGCTCCGGGCATTACGCGACGACATCGACTACGCCGTGACCTTCCTAGAGATGCTTACCGGCGAGGAGACTGATCCGCAGGACAGTTTCTGGCACATCAAGGACCGCCAAGCCCGTCGATGGGCACAACTGGTCGATGCCTTGCCGCGGGAGCAGTGGATCGCGCGATGTTCGTTTCCAGAGTCAGCAGCCTCGTATCTCGTCGAAGAGTCCAAGCTGTTCGAGTCGACATTCCCTTTCGATGTTGCCGCAATCGAGAAGGTCGTCAGCACCAAGTGGCAGAAGAGTCGCGCACTTCGACGATTCTGCTTCGCGAGCAGTCGATTGCACGACCAGCTCGACTCTTCGCCGCATGACGGTCCGTTCAACTGGCGCGCGGCCATTCAAGAGAAGGAACGAATCGAGCAACTCCTGCTGTTGCCGTTGCACGGTGAGCGCATCCTCTCGCAGATCCACAGGAGCCAACCGGGTTCCAAGCGATTCCCCGAGGTTCGCGAACTTGTTCGAGGCCGGCTAGATCGGGCTCTAGTCCTCACGAAGTGCAGCGGCGCGGATCGGCGGAACGCAATCGCGCGCGCGAAGGAGTTGATGAAGAAGGCTCAGCTCCATGCACAGGATTGGGGCACGAGCAAACTGTTCGTGGACAATTCCGACGTCGAGCTGGACTCGGCCGTGACACGCCGCCTCGTCGCTGCCCACGTCAACTTCGTGATCGCCCGCAACTATGCAGCGCACCACGATGCACTAGACGACGATCTTGTCTTCGCTACTGATGGCGACCCAACCGAACATGTCGGCCGAATCGCGATGACGAGCGTGCTGACGACGGTGCTGGCCGCGATGCGAGATCTGATCTAGTCACCGCGGTGAAGCCACGCACCGGCGTGACGACACGAGCTATGACGCTCCAACTCTGGTCACGTCGTCTCCGCCGCCCCCCGCGATCCGTCTCACGTCTCCGAAACTCGCGGTTCCTGCGCTCTGCGCTCGACGATCAACTTCACACGGGCAGGTCGGGCAAGAAGAACGTCGCTGGCTTCTCGTAGAGCTTGCACAGCTCCTCGAATTCGATCGGGTCGATTTTCCGCTCTCCGGCCTCGATCCGAGAGACGAGCGGCTGAACGAGGTCGAGGTGCTCGGCAACCCTTTCCTGCGTCACGCCCGCGTCTTCGCGGGCCTCGCGCAAGCGCTTCAGGAAAGCCTGGTAGCGGGGATCGTAGGGCGAAACCATCGGACCTCGGGTGTCGAGGTCCGGCAAGCTAGGATGCCAATCTGATGTATAACAAAATGTTATAGTCCGACGTCGTTGGCGGTCGATGACAACGACATGGAACAGGGAACGAAACCGAGCGCCACGATCGCGGCGATCCTCGTCGTCGCGCTAGCTTGCGCATCATGTGCGTTTCTGACCGATCTCTTTGAGCAAGAGCAGTCACCGCGATCTCGTGACTCTGTTCAACGAGATCCCCCACGTCCGCGGACACAGGCGAAGCGGCAACCGCAGATGGCGAAGCCTCGCCCGCAAGTCGAGACGCAGCGGCTGCAATCGTCTTCGACCGTCTCGCCGACCATTCAGGATTTCCAGAGAGGCATCCCACTCTTCGAGCAGCAAGGGTTCGCGAGGCAAGAAGAGCCAGGGGGCATCGAATACCTGTGGGCTTCATGAAGCTCTACGACCTCGGTTCGAACGGCAGCATGGATAGGATCAGCGGGGCGTTCGAAGTGCCGAAGAACGACCAGGACGCGGCCCTCATGGCACTGGGGCTGTCGTATCGACTCGTTGAGGTGGCATCGCGAACGAGGGTAGACCTCGAAGAATTCTCGGACTGGTTTCACAAAAACCTCAAGCGAAGCATGCGAGAGGAGGTCGTGCGGAGCTTCGGAAGGACACGCGTCCGAATCCAAGCAACGTTGATCGCAAGTAGCCCGGGCGTGCGACTCACGATCGAGAGGTGACCGCCCAACAGCTCCCCGATCGAGGAGCGACTGTCGACATCTTCGAGTCGTGCGAAAGTCGACTCGGAGTCGACTTTCCTGTTCCAACGCGCTTCGAGTCGATGGCCCGGGGAACACCGAGTCCGCAGCACCCTGTGCAAGAAGCGTGGCGTTTGCAACCCATCAAAAAGTCGACTCGGAGTCGACTTTCCTGATCGCACCATCAAGGCCCGGATCAGACTTCCGCTGCCGGTCAATCCTCTTCAAGAGTGCGGCGGACGTCCGAGGAACGCGCCAGATGAGTTCTATCGTGTCACGGCCCCGACTGCGGAGCTGAAGCTCACCGACGAGCTTGCGGACTTCACGGAGGCGACGGTCGCGAAAGCACTGTGCAGCTCGTTCCCACAACGCAGGATTCGCATCTCCATCTGCGGCGAGAGTCTCGATCATGAAACGAACCGAACCGGATCTGCCAAGCCATTCGTCTGCGAACCGAACATCTCGCAGTCGCGAAAGCTCGGTTGCCAACTTCCGGTGAAGGAGGTGATAGTCGACTCTCAAGCATGTCACCTCGGAGCTGCCGTCTCCGCGAGACACTAGGAACGGCAGCCCGGTCTCCGACTGATCCAAGTCCTCGACAAGCCTCGCAATGGCAACCGGCGTCTTGAACCGAAACTCCGCGCGAAGAACGCGCGGTCTACCACGGAAAACCGCTCCCTTGAGGGCGTTGCGAAGCTTCCCTCGGCGAGGGCGCCTGTCTGTCGCGTAGATGACCAAGTCGTGGTTGCTTCCGAAGAACGCAATCCCACTGCCCTCGAACACGGTGGCCTCGCACTGGATTCGCGGCCGTAGGTTCGACTTGCGGATGATCTCTGTGAGCGACCTGATGCTCGGACCGCTGAAGTTGACCGCGAGATCGAGGCGAGCGAGGTGGCATGCATTGCCGTGTGCTCGTGCCAGTTTGGAGGTCTCCGGCAACAATCCTTCGGTTAACTCACGAACAGCCGAGACTAGGTCTGCCTCCGTGACGAGGTGCTGCTGATCGCTGTGGAGACCGACGACACGAGGGACGCTGGCCTCAACAAACACCTTGCCGCGATACCTGAGAACGCGGACTCCGTCGCGGCTTCGCAACAAGTTGCCGTGCGCTCCTTTTCGACACCACTCTCCCGTCGCTAGCAAGGTTCGGATGTCGCTTGTCACCGCTGGATAGCTCAGCTTCAGCTTGATCGTATCGACGATGCCGACCGACGTTCTTGGAATACGAACGAGGTGCGGGTGCGGATCCAGCTTCTCCCTGCGGACTGCGAGCCACGGCGGCACTCCTGCGTCACGGTTGGGGGTGAGACTGCGCCTGTTGGCGAAGGATCGAGATCGTGGGTCCATCGGGTTGGCAGTGGATGCGCCACCCAGCTAGACTCTCCCGTGCAAGTGGACTGGTCGTTGCTAAGCGGCTGGTTCGAGAACGGCTCTCCTCGTCGTCAGCGGGGAGGGTCGTTTCCATTTGGTTGAAAGGGCCTGCGAAGCCGGTTCGATGAGCTTCGTGATTCGCACTCGAACGCCGTCGTCGATCGGCTCGGTTCGATCGGCGAGGTTCTTGAGTCGACACCGGTTGGACTGTGCGGATTCACAGCAGGCCCCGCTCGGTCAACGCCTGACGGTCAACAAGGTCAACGTCTAGACGAACCCGATCCGTCACGGCCTCGAAGAAGCGATCGACCTCCTCACGGGTTGTCGCGAGCCGCCAGATACGTCCGCAATCGAACGTCGTGCAGCCCGGCTTTCGCCCATCGGTAGACCGACGCGACGTGAATGCGATTGCCGTTGACGTTTCGCGGGAGTCGACGCGGCAACTGAGAGAGCAGGATCGCCTCCTCTCGTGACCACCATGCGGAACCTGAGTTCATGACGCGAGAGCACACCACGCCACGCGAGACGCTGCCACGCCGCCGATGTGACTCGTTGCGACGTCAACGCGTCACATCCAGCACCTCCCGGCCCAAGTCCGTGATGCCTCTCATGATGGTCGAACCATCGTTCGAGACGTCCTCGATCAAGCCAAGCTTGACCATTCTCGGTAGTTCCCGCCGCAGTGTCCCCTCCGCCGGCCCCCTGCCGTCCGCCGAGGCCAACACGACGAGTGCCTTGCGGCAGTGAGCGGCCTTGCGAAGCTGAACAAGCACCCATCTCTGGCACTGACTCAGCTTGCCGTGTTCCCCAAGAAACTCGGCCGCTGCACGAGACAGTGGCGGGTCGATCTCAGCCTCTGGGATCTGCTCCAAGTTCGACCTCATCTTGTCGATCAAGAACGGGATGCTTGTCCGAAGCTCGTGAAACCCAGGCTGAAGCAACTCGCCCCTTCCCGCCATGAGAAGGACGCACCGAACGAGGGGTTGGTCGCGATAGGGAAGGAGCACCCTGGTCCGCGAGTGGAACTCGCGAGAGTCGACCACGTCGCTGAGTGGAACTTCAGCGAACCGCAGCCAATCACTCCGAGGTAGCAGGCGTTTTTGAAGCTCTCGCAATTCGTCGACGCGCTCGCCTACGAACTCCAGCAGTGCCCCGGTCTCGGCTGCACACTCGGAGAGCGGATGGGAGTGCCCTGGACCATCGAGACGTAGAAACACTTCGGATCCCTCGGCCGCCGAAGCAACGTCGGCGAGCAATTGCTCAAGGGTCTCGATCAGCGCTCGCGCATCGGCTCGATTCATGGTCCGCGACAGGAGTCACCCGCCGAGCTACTGATCGGCGCACCATCAGTCGAGACTCAAGATTCTGACTGCCGAGACCGCCAGCGATGGGTCGTTGTGAACGTAGGCATCCGTCATCGACCGGCTTCGATGGTTCGCAGCCGCGCTCGCGGCCGCTTGACCACCCCGCGGATCGTTCGCGATCGTCGTGATCGACAGATGTCGGATCTGGTGTGCTGTGAACTCCGCCACACCAGCCTCCCGAGCCGCCTTGCGCAACGCCCGCGTGTAGTCCTTGGTCGTGAAGCACTGGCGGCGATCGGTGCGGAACACGAACGACGATTGCGGCAAGCGCATGTGCCGCCGCATCACTTCCTTGGCTCGTTCGTTCGCGAAATACACCGTCTCGTGACCGTGATGTTCCGTCTTCGCGCCGCGAACCACGTAGCGCCAGGGGGCAACTCGATCCTCCGGGACGTCGATGTCGCACCAGCGCATGCTGCAAATCTCACCCGGACGGCAGGCGAGGAGATACTGAAGCCGGGCCATGTCTGCGATCACCGGCTTGAGCAACGGCAATGTCTTCCGAAGGTCCTCAAGCGGCACCGGCTGGCGACGTGTTCGAGGCCCTGCTCGCAACGGCTGCACCGCGCGGATCACCGCCGCGTTCGTCTCGGGCATGAGCCCTCGCTCCGCGGCCCAAGCCACCACTTGCTTGATGAGGCCAATCTTCCGATTCACGCCCTGAGGAGTGAGGTCGTCCTCCCTCGCTCGAAGCACATCGCGATGCGCGACCAGCACCCTGCTGGTGAACTTCGCGGCCGGCGTGGCACCGGCAAACTGATTCAGCTCCTTCAGCGCAACGCGGATGATCCCGCGCTGCGTCGTCGGCTTGCCGTCCTTCTGGTAGAGCCTGGAGTTGTCGATCCAATCCGAATACGTGACGGTCAGGCTCGCGATGGACTGAAGCGGCGCGTCGGTAACGTCACGGATCCGACCGGGCGCGATTTCTCCGCCGTTGTGCCAGAGCTTGAGAACCTCGGCGTAGCGCGTGTGCGCCCCCGGTGTCCCCCACTTTCCGAAGAAGTGCGCGACCCCGTCCACGATCACGCGGGCCTGCCCGCTGGAGTGCTTCAACATCCCCGGCGGCTTGCGCCGACGGCGGCGCGTCTTCTTGTTGTCGGTCATCGGTGCGGCTCCTTTTCTTGACAGTCGACTGCCAAGTTTGGGGATTCGTGCGCCGCACCATCCGAGGACGGGTGCCTCGGAAGTCCGAGGCTCAGCAAGAGTTAGAAAGTATCGGAGCGAGAGGATTTGAACCTCCGACCCCCTGCACCCCATGCAGGTGCGCTACCAGGCTGCGCCACGCTCCGATCGGGGGCGCCAGCATAGGCGGCAACGCGTCGGTCGCAACCCGGGGCCGCTAGAAGTTCGAGCGCCGGACGGCGAACTACGGTCACTTCCGCTCGGAGCGTCTCGGGTATCCACGACCAGACGCGGCGGTGCGCTACCAGGCTGCGCCACGCTCCGATAGGTCGCACCAGCACAGGCGGGGACGCGATCCTCGCAACCCGGGGCCGCTAGAAGGTTCGAGTCCGGATTCGGCGCATCTCATCGCCGCCTCCCCCACACCCGACTCCTTGCAACCCGGCACATGGGTAACAGAAGGACCCGGTCACATGGGTAACACTTCTGACCAGCTCTGCTGGTCCCGTCTGAGGGAGGGGGTCAAGGGGGAGGCCTCCTCCCCCTTGTGGGGGAGCCGCGCGTAGTGGAGCCATGCGGAGCTCAAGCGCAGCGCGGCGGTGCGGGGGCAGAGCCCCCGTGGGCAAATCGACGACGGCTACCCGGCCAGCTTGGAGCGCAGGGACCCGGGCACATGGGTAACACTCAGTCAGGCGTGGGAATGATCCGTCGGGAGACCTCGTGAAACTCTCCGAGCGCGAGCGAGCCAAGAAGGACCCGGTAGACCCCATCACCAACGAGCTCGAGCCCTACCGATTGGCCGACGAATGCATCACCGATTCGAATGGCGTGTCCACGCCATTTGATCCCTCCGCAGGATCGCACGAGGCGCACCTCGCAGTCGTCCGGATACTCCCAATCTGGAAGCCTCGTTGGAAACGCGCGCGGTGAAGGCTCGTAGACGTCGGCGGGCGTCAACATGCCAAGAGCCTCGTGTGGGCGCTCGAAATTGAAGACCTTCAGGAAGCGATTGAACGCCATTTGCTGCGCTCGCTGCGTCGACCTGGGCGGACTCGCCGTTTCCTGCTTGAGCGTCCAGTGAAACCGCTCGTGTCGACCGTTTTGCTCGGGGTGTCCGGGATCGATGAAGTACGGAGTCACACCGAGTCGCAGCAGCCAAACTCCGAGCCGCGTCAAACCACCAAGGCTCCCTACCGCACCGAACGGAGGTCCGTTGTCGGACAACATGCCGAGCGGCAGCCCATACTCCTTGAAGGCGCGCTCAAGGCACTCCTGCACGTCTTCCAGCTTGGGAGAGATCAATGCCGTGCAGTTCAAGGCGAACCGGCTCTTCGCGTCGGTGACTGTGTACGGATCACAGCGCTGTCCGTGGCCCAGTCGAAACCAACCCTTGTAGTCCTGGCACCAGAGATCGTTGGCAGCCTGGATCCTCGGCTCACGACGTGCCGGTCGATCCCGTCGACGCACTCGCTTTCGGCGCTGAAGCAAGTTGGCGTCTCCTAGGATCCTCTCCGCGGTGCTCCTTGCTGGCCAACTCACAGATGGGTGCTTTCGTCTCAACCAGCTCAGCACCTTCTTCACGCCCCACGTCGGATGCTCCTGCCGTACCTCGATCACTCGGTCCGCGATCTCCTTCGGTGTCTTTCTCGGCTGGCTGTGCGGAGCCCGTGACTGATCCGATAGAGCAGTCACTCCTCGCTCTCGGTAACGACGAAGCAGCGCATATCCGCTCTTCCGACTGATTCCGAAGGCTCGGCACAGCTCCGTCATCGTCCAGCACCCCTTTTGGTGCTCAGCGATGAACTCGGCGCGCTTCATGGGGACGTCGGTGGCTTGCCAGGGCATCCGCCCAGCGTCACCGGGG
>JANQJF010000063.1 GCA_028281765.1 Planctomycetota bacterium
AGCCCGAGCGCTTCAGGAACGCGCTGTTCGTCAACCTGCACGGGGACGGCATGCCGTTCCCGCCGCTGCGCAACCACTCGGATGCCGCGAAGGACCCCGAGAACCACCCGGGTATCCGCGTCGTGACGCATCCCGCGCGACTGCACACGCCGCGCGGCGCCGGAGTCAAGGGCGCGATCGCACAGGGCTTGTCGAGCGCGACAGGCAACGCGCTCGTCGAACGAATCAAAGCCATCGGCCCGACGCAACAGCAAGGCCCGGAGTTCCGGGTCTACGCCTACAAGACCGATCCGACAAGCGGACCGACGACGGTAACCGAGCCGATCACGGTGCAGATCTTCGGGCTCGACTTGACCTCGAACGTCAACGGCAGCACGAACCCCTCGCTACTGATCCGCCGCGCGACCGGTGGCGTCGACCCGGCAACCGGAACGCCGGGGAGTCCCGCCTACGACTACGACAAGTTCGACGAGATCGAAGGCATGCCGACACTGCACTCATCGTCGCATGCACCGTTCGAGATGACCTACGCGTTCGGCTACGCGACGACACCCGAGCCGCACACCTGGATCCGGTTCTACAACACGCCGACCATCGCACCACTCGACGACAGCTCGACCAGTGGGTACGCAGGAGGCGACGGTCTCGACCCGAAGCACCACCTCTATGGGATGGAGTACGTCCCGTCGCCAGAGAACGGCAGCGGATTCCGTAGCCTCGAAGGCGCCGGCAACCAGGCCCCCAACACCGCGCGCTGGCGCATCCGCATCCCGGCGAGCGTGATGCCGAGCGAAGACACCGTGCTGCGCGTGACCACGCGCATCGGCACCGACGTCACGACCGGTAGAACCTGGCCGACGCCGAACGAACCGCACAACGAGTCGACGACCTACACGTGGTGGACTGACAGCGCGGACGCGGTCCCACTGACGGAGCGCTACCAGTTCCTCGGCGACCCGCGCCACAACCCGTACCGCGACCTCGTCGCCGGCGGCGCGAGCTTCCCCGACGGCTACAACTGGTGGTTCGACGACTTCGTCGCGGGCGCCATGAACGCGCAGTCCGCCTGGACCTGCTTCGACAACGCCAAACTGCACGACGGCTTCGGCCAAGGCGTGGTCGAAGACGTGCCGCGCATGCTGCAGGTCTGGCGCGACTCGCTGCAGGCGAGCGGCGCGGTGTTCGTGAATCCGGGTGGTGCGCTCGCGGAGAAGCTCTTGCTCGGTGGCGAAATCGCGCTTCCGAACGACAACGCGGTCGTCCTCCACGCCGGTCTCTACGGTGGCGGTTCGGGAACGCATCACGTCGAAGATCTGACGCCGGGCACCCTGCCGAACTGGTCGGCGGCCCCGCTCGGAACGACGATCGCGCACGCTCCCGACAGCGACGCGGCGGCACTGAGCGGCTGGGGAGGAGGCTCAGGAGCCATCGTCTCCAAATCACTCCACGAAAAGCGAGGCCGCCCGGTGATCGTCGATGGGTACGGATTCTGGGCCAAGCCCTGGCTCGGCGAACTCGCGCCGGACACCAACTGGTCCGTGCACTACGGAGCCCACGGCAACCGAGCGACGTCGTCGACCGGCGGCTTGCGTCGGAGCCCGCGGAGTGCCGCGACGCTCGCGAATCTCCCGGCCGGGACGGACTGGCGCTACGTCAGCGGCTCGACGCTCGGTGAGCTCGGCGGCGCGACGCTGCTGCAGATCGGCGGCTCCTCGTCGACGTTCTCGCAGTTCTCGACGGACACGGACGCGATGGCAACCCTGACCAGCGACGTCTACCAGCTGACGCAGCGCGTTGGCGTCTCGACGCCGCAGAGCGTGACGGCGACCCTGCCGTTCCGACTCGACGGTTCGCTGTCGACGACGCTGCCGCACGGCACGTTCACGAGCGTGTTCCCGAACCAGACCGGCGAGATGCTGGAGGTGTTCGCGAACTCGACCAGCGCAATGGCGCACGGCTCGGGCGTCGTGCGCGTGGCCTCGCCGGATGGCGCGGCAGCGTACTTCGTGCCGTTCGGCGACACGCCGTCGACCGTCGACGAGCACCGCTCGCTGGCCTACAAGTCGCTGGTCTTCGGCCTGCGTGCGCTACACGTGGCCGCCGAGCCGGGTCGGACCGACGGCGTCACGCCGGTCCCGCTCGTCGAGCTGTCCCAGCCGCTGCCGAAGGCCTCGCTGGAGAACCCGACAAGCGTGGCACTCGCCTGGGACGTCGACTTCCGGCGGTTCGACGAGGACCCGTACACCGACCAGTTCACGACCGAACCGACGAGCGTCGAGATGGATCTCGGCTACGTAATCACGTATCGCCGCGCCGGCGACGAGGACTGGCGACACGCCGTCGACCACACGGTCGCGAACGCCGGCACGTGGCCCTCGGACTCGGTTTACCTGACGCCCGACACGCGCATCGGCAGCGAGTCGTTCACGACCTCGGTGCCGGCGGAGCAGTTCCCGGCGGGCGAAGTCACCTTCCGCATCGACTGCTTCTTCCTCGAGGGCCACATGCACGTCGCCCACCACGAGGTCATTCTCAACATCAAGCGGTAGTCGAAGCTCAGCGCATCGGCAGCAGGAAGCGGCCGGTGCGCGAGAGGTACTCGACGTACTCCGGCAGCTCGAGCGCGAGCGCGTCCTCTTCGACCTTCGCGCTGCGCGTGTAGTACCACGCGAGCAGCAGGAAGTTCACGGTCAGCCAGCCGCTGCCCGACGCGATCGTCAAGCCGGCGAGAGTCATGAGGTTCGCGGGACTCGGGACCCGTTCCGCGACCCGTGTCCCGACCCGCGGTACGTGAACGGGCCCGGTCCCGAGCCCGAAAACGTGCGTCGCAATGCCCTCTAGTCCCGCCCCCTCAGGGCAACCACTTCCGCCCGTACCGCCCCAACGCAAACCCACACGCCACCGGAATGACCACCATCAGCACCAAATCCAGCGTCGTGAACGCCACGGGATTCCACTCCTCCTTCGGTGTACCCCGCTCCGGCAGGTGCCGCGCGCCCCACCAGAAGATCCAGATCACGCCGCCGCCGAACATGCCGGCCCAGGCGAAGGCGATCGAGAACGACCGCTCCTTGATGTTGGTGCCTTCGTCCGGCTGCATCCGGCTCACATCAACGCGCTCTCACCGGTGATCTCGCGACCGACGATCAGAGCGTGGATGTCGTGGGTGCCCTCGTAGGTGATGACCGACTCCAGGTTGCACATGTGGCGCATGACCTGGTACTCGTCGGTGATGCCGTTCGCGCCGAGGACGTCACGTGTCAGGCGGCAGCACTCGAGCGCCATCCAGCAGTTGTTGCGCTTGGCGAGCGACACGTGCGAGTGGTGCAGCGTGCCGGCTTCCTTCATGCGCCCGAGGCGCCATGCGAGGAGCTGGCCCTTGGTGATCTCGTTGACCATCCAGACGAGCTTGTTCTGCACGAGCTGGAACTTCGCGATCGGGCGATCGAACTGGATGCGGTTCTTCGAGTAGCGCAGCGCCTCGTCGTAGACCGCCATCGCCGAGCCGACCGCGCCGAACGCGATGCCGAAGCGGGCCGAGCTGAGACAGCTCAGTGGACCCTTCAGGCCCTCGACGCCGGGCAGGATGTTCTCCTTCGGAATCTTGACGTCTTCGAAGACGAGCTCGGACGTGACGGACGCGCGGAGCGAGAACTTGTTCTTGATCGTGTTCGTCGAGAAGCCCGGGGTGCCCTTCTCGACGAGGAAGAGCCGCACGACGCCATCGAGCTTCGCCGACACGATCGCGACGTCGGCGATGCAGCCGTTCGTGATCCAGTACTTCGAGCCGTTGACGAGGTAGTGGTCGCCCTTGTCCTCGGCGCGGGTCAGCATCCCGTCGGGGTTGCTGCCGTAGTCGGCTTCGGTCAGACCGAAGCAACCGATTTTCTCGCCGGCCGCCATGCCGGGCAGCCACTTCTCCTTCTGGTCCTCGGTCCCGTAGGCGTGGATCGGGAACATGCACAGCGAGCCCTGCACGCTGACGAACGAGCGGAGACCGGAGTCACCGCGCTCGAGCTCCTGCAGGATCAGGCCGTAGGCAACGGGCGACATTCCAGCGCAGCCGTAGCCCTTGAGGCTCGCACCGAGTAGCCCCATCTCACCGAGCTGCGGGATGATCTCGTGCGGGAACGTCGCGTTGCGGTTGTGCTCCTCGATGATCGGCATGAACTCCGCGTCGACCCATTCACGGACCGTGTCGCGCGCCATCCGCTCCTCTTCGGAGAAGAGATCATCGATCGCGTAGAAATCGGCGGCTTTGAAAGGGCTCATGTTGAATTCGAGGTAAAAGAGGCGGCACACCATAGGCTCGGCGATGGACCGTGGGAAGCTGCCGCGCAGCCCGGCCGAGAAATCGTCACCTCAATGAGCGCCACGACCGTTTGCAGCCTATGCGGCTATGAGACCGACGCGACGCCCTGCGCTCGCTGTGGGTCCTCGCTGATCGATCTCAAGGGCAAACCCCTGAGAGTGGGCCGCGGTTTCGCACTCTTCGACGTCTGGCGAGGGTTTTGGAGCCTGTTCGCGAGCGGGCTCATCCTCTTCAACCGCCCCGAATTCGCGTGCAAGCTGCGAGCACCGTTCCTCGCGAATTTCCTCGTCCTCGGCGTCGTCTTCTTCGGTCTGTTCTTCGGCCTCTGGGAGCTGTTCGAGTGGTGGATCTCGGGATCCTGGGGATGGTTCGAGTGGCTGCGCCCTGCCGGATCCTGGGTGACCGGAATCCTCTCGATGCTGCTCGCGGCCGTGACGCTCTTCCTGGTTTCGCCGGTGCTGATCGAGACCGTGATGGGACCGTTCCTCGACCCGCTCGCCGACGTCGTCGAGAAGATCCACGGCGGCAAGGAGATGGCGCCGGCCGACCCGGGCGCGTGGAAGAGCGTCGTCGCGGGCGTGCGCAGCTCCGCTCAGATCCTCGCGATCCAAATCGTGATCCTGCCGCTGTGCCTCTTGCTTTCACTGACGGGCATCGGCGCCATCCTCGCGATCCTCCTCGCCGCGATCCTCAACGCGGTCGTGTGGTTCGACATCCCGCTCGCGCGACGCGGCCTCGGACTCCGCTACCGCCTCTCCGTGGTCCGCAAGAACTGGCCCGTCGCGCTCGGGTTCGGACTCGCGTTCCAGTTCGGGCTGGTGATCCCGTTCTTCAACTTCTTGATCCTGACGCCCGCGGCGGCCGTCTCGGTGTCGAGGCTCTACCTGCGCTTCGAGAAGCCGCAGCGGTTTCCAGCCCCGTGAGCCGACTCAGTTCCGCGGCGCGAACACGATCTCGTGCTCGTTTACATCCCCGCGCGTGATCTTCGCGATCAGCGGCTGCAGCGGTCGCCACGAGGGCGCGTCGACCGAGACCTCGTACATCCCGGACTCCCCGACCTCGAACGTCGCCGACACGGCCGGGTCGTGGTCGAAGCGCACGTCGTGCACGGGAGTTCCTTCCCCGACCGGCGTCACGCGCAGGCGGAACCGCGGGATGCTCGCCGAGCCGCCGTCCTCGGTGCGGAAGTGCACGGTCGCGCGCACGGCTTCCGGTAGAGAAACCGCGACGGGCTCCGGACCCGCGCGCACCTCGAAGTCCTTCTCGAGCTGAAACACGGGCCACGACTGCATCGTCCGTCGCACGTAGAGCGTATGCGCCTCCTCGCCGACGTGATCGAACGCGAACGTCCCGTCGGCCGCCGTCACCTCGACGTCGATCCACTCTTCGACGCGTTCCGAGTACAGGCGCAGGTAGGCACCCGCGACGCCGCGGCCGTCCGGTCCGACGACCTGGCCGCGCAGCGAACGACCGGTCGGTAGGACGATGTCTCCGAGATCGAGGACCTCGCCGGAAGACGGCGATACGGGAACCCCGACGGTCGCGTGCGACTCGCTCATCAACACGACGCGGTCGCCATTCCACTGGGCCGCGCGGACCTCGAAGGTGCCGTCGTCCGCCGAGGCCGCACTCGGCTTGTCCTCCCCGATCGAGACGTAGACATCGCCCACGGGCTGCCCGTTCTCGTCGACGCATCGTCCGCGGAAACGGGCGATCCGGATCTGCAGCACGGTGTCGGCGCGTCGTTCGAGCTGCGCTCGGGTCAACGTGAACTCCGCGGGCGGTAGTCCCCGCCAGACCACGGAGAGGACGAGGCGATCGAGATCGAGGAGCGGCACGGGCAAAGCCAGCATGCCGTCCGCGTCCGTGCGGCCGAACACGCGTTGGTATCCGAGCTTCGTGTCGATGCGGTCCGCGTGCACGATCGCATCCCCGGCCGGCTCGCCACCGGGTGCGAGGACCCGCGCTCGAAAGTCGACGAGCGGCGCCACGACGAGGTCGATCCGCGTCGTACGGCCGGCGACGGCTTCGAAGGTCTGGGGAATCGTGCCGAACTCCGCAGCCGCGGCGTCGACCCAGTAGTGACCGGGCGCGACCGCCACTTCGACGCGTCCATCGGTGTCCGCGATCAGGCGGGAGAACGGCGCGCGCGGCTGCAGGATCTCCTGCCGAAACGGCAACACCCGCACGACCGCGCCCGGCACCATGCCGCCGGTCTCTGCGACGCGCACGAACACGGCCAGACGCGTCGAGGTGTCACCCGCGGACTCCGGATCCGAGCCTGCGGAGTCGAGCACCTCGGTGCGTTCCGGCGGCACGTGGTCCGCACGCTCGAGCTCGGGTAACCCCGGGATCTCGCGCTCTGCCCGTCTGGTGCGTTGGTCTTCGGCCAACCAAGTCGAACCGAACCAGGCGCCGGCACCGACCGCGAACGCCGCGACCACGAACAGGGCGATCCAGGGTGTCGCGGGGTGGCGCATGCTCCGATGCTATCCCGGCGAGCACGAACTGCCTACGCTCCGACGGTCACCGACAGGCCGGCGGTCAATCCGACGAGCAGCGGGAACGGCCCGAATGCTTCGATCGACGCGCCCTGCACTTCGATCGACAGACCGACCGCAGAGGGGCCGGGCGGCACGGCGAGCACCGTGTTCGCGTGGCCCATCCCCGACGCGGGCCCGGGAATCGTCACGAACGGGGACACGTAGAGCTCACAGCCGGACATCCCGAACGAATCGAGCGGTACCAGTTGTGGCGTCCCGATCATGAACGTCGCCAACGTCGTCGGTGTCACGGCGCGTATCTCGAGCGCGAGCGACTGCCCGGGCAACGCGGCGCCGCGCCAGCGCAGTGACGGCAGCCCGACGGCCCCGGGACACGAGACGCCGTGCGGATCGTGGCGAGGCGGCACGCCCGTCGATCCGGCGCTGTACGCGAAGACGGCGCCGTTCTGTTCGAACACGACGTCGGCGAAACCGTCGCCGTCGAAGTCGGCCCCGCCGTCCACGGTCGTCGTGCCGATCCCGCCGGTGCCGCCACCGGGGGCGGGACTGAAGGCGGCGATCGGGGCACCGGTCGCGCCGGAGAACACGAACACTCCGGCTGGAGCGGAGCGCACGGCGACGTCGTCGAATCCGTCGCCATCGACGTCGCCGGCGGTCGACACGCCCTCGCCGAGCTGCTCGTCGAACCCGCCGACGAACGTGTGCAGCACGGAGCCATCGAGCCCTGAGTAGACGCGCACGCGGCCCGCGTCGTCGACACCCCCGCCGGCATCGAAGTACGGCGCGGAGACGATGAAGTCGTCGAACCAGTCCCCGTTGACGTCGCCCGCATCCGCAATCGAGTAGCCGAAGCCGTCGACATCGCTGAGCTGGTGCAGGACGGATCCGTCGAAGCCGGAGTAGACGCGTACGTCTCCGCTGCCCGCCGCGCTGACGATCACGTCGTCGAAACCGTCGAAATTCGCGTCACCGGCCGTCGAGACTTCGTCGCCGAAGCGGCTGTCGGTCGGATCCCCGACGAACGCGTGCAGTTCGGACCCGTCACGACCGGAGTAGACCCGCGCGTAGCCCGGCCCCGCGCTGAACGGGAGTCCCCAAAGCGTCTGATCGGCCCCGACGACGACGTCGTCGTAGCCGTCCGCGTTCACGTCGCCCGCGCCACTGACGGAACGGCCGAAGAAGTCGCCACCAACGTCTCCGCTCCACTGATGGAGAATCGCGCCGTCGAGCCCCGAGTAGACGAACGCGGTCCCGGTGTCGAGTATCGAGTGCGTCGGCTGCCCCGCGACCACGTCGTCGTAGCCGTCACCGTTCACGTCACCGGCGCCGCTGAGCGACCACCCGAGGTTGCCGTCGAACGACGTGCCGTAGCGCTCCCACAGCACCGCGCCCGTCACGCCGGAGAGCACCGAGATCCGCCCGACGGCAGGCGTGAACGGGATGAACGGCAGCCCCTCGTTCCATTGGCCGAGCACGACGTCCGGCGTGCCGTCCGCGTCGACATCCCCGGCGACCGCGACCGTGGTGCCGGTCGGCGAGAAGGCGTGGAGCTGCACCTGCGCCGTGGGACTGCCGGCCAGGATCAGGGCCAGCGGAATCGAGCAGGCGAGTGAATGGAGCGCAGGAGTCGGCATCGGACCTCGGACCGCGCATTGTATCCGATTCACGCGTCGTTCGGCTTGGTTCCGACCACCGCGGCGGGCTACCTTTCGCGTCGCGGAATCCCCCGCAGCAGCGAGCCGAGAATGGCCAAACGAGTCCTCGTCACCAGCGCACTCCCGTACGCCAACGGGCCGATCCACTTCGGCCACATCGTCGGCGCCTACCTGCCCGCGGACATCTACGTGCGCTACCGCCGGATGCTGGGCGACGACGTCCACTACGTGTGCGGCACGGACGAACACGGCGTGGCGATCACGCTCAAGGCCGAACAGCAGGGCCAGGACTACGCGAGCTACGTCGACCATTGGCACGGCGTCATCGCGAAGACGCTCGCCGACGTGGACATCGAATTCGACGTGTTCACGGGGACCGCCGCGCACCGCAACCCGTTCCACGCGGAGCTCGCGCAGCAGTTCTTCCAGGACCTCCACGGCAACGGCTACCTGGTCGAGCGTAGCGAGGAGCAGTTCTTCTCCGAGAAGACCCAGCGCTTCCTCCCCGATCGCTACGTCCAGGGCACCTGCTACCACTGCGGCTACGAGAAGGCGCGCGGCGACGAATGCCCGAACTGCGGCAAGTATCTCGACGCCAAGCAGCTCAAGAGCCCGACGAGCACGATCGACGGCAGCACACCGACCCTCGTCGAGACCAAACACTGGTACCTCGACCTCGCGAAGGTGCGGGACGAGTGGCTCGGCGACTGGTTCGAGGGCAAGGCCGGCGACTGGAAGCCCAACGTCCAGAACTTCGTTCGCAGCGACCTCAAGGAGCTACGCGAGCGTCCGATCACACGCGACCTGCCATGGGGCGTGCCGGTGCCCGTCGACGGCGCGGAAGGCAAGGTGCTCTACGTCTGGTTCGACGCGCCGATCGGCTACATCTCGATCTCGCGTCAGCACTGGGAGGACCAGGGACAGCCCGAGCGGTTCGAGGAGTTCTGGAAGTCCGCGGACACCGAGCTCTACCACTTCATCGGCAAGGACAACATCACGTTCCACGCCGTCGTGTTCCCGTCGATCCTCTGGGGTGCGAAGCGCGACTGGATCCTGCCGACCAACGTGCCGGCCAACGAGTTCTTCAATCTGGAGGGCAAGAAGTTCAACACTTCGGCCGGGTGGTACATCCCGGAGGGCGCCCTCGACGGCACGGTCTCCCCGGACGCATTGCGCTACGCGCTGTGCACGATGATGCCGGAGACCGCGGACTCGGAATGGACCTGGTCCGAGCTCCAGAGCCGCATCAATGACGACCTGGCCGACAACCTCGGCAACTTCGCGTCGCGCACGCTGCGGTTCCTCGAGAAGTTCTTCGACGGCGTGATCCCGGCCTGGAGTGAGCCGAACGAAGCCGACGAAGCGCTGCTCGCCGCCGCCAAGGCGCACGCAGACGAATTCCGCGCGCACCTCGACAAGTTCCAGTTCCGCAAGGCGTGCCAAGCGCTGATGGCGCTCGGCAACACCGCCAACAAGTACTACGACACCGAACAGCCGTGGGTGACCGTCAAGGACGACGCGACGCGCCCACGCTGTGGTCAGGTCATACGCGCCTGCGTGGAGATGATCGACGCGCTGTCGATCTTGGCGACCCCGATCATGCCGAGGGTCGCGGACAACCTGCGTTACGCGATCGGTCGCGGCGATCAGGCCGTGTCCCTGGAGACGGTCGGTGCTCCGCCGAGCGACGCCGGCGAGATCACGGGCGCCCAGCTCGCGTCCGCGCTGCCGACGTTCATCGATGCCAAGGGCAACAAGAAGACCGCGCTGTTCACGAAGGTGACCGACGACTACATCGCCGCGCAGCGCGCGCAGCTCGAGGAGATGGCGGCGGCGAGCGAAGGCCCGCAACCGGACCCGATCGCCGACGGCATCGAATTCGACCAGTTCGCCGCCGTGGACATTCGCGTCGGGACGGTGCAGACCGCGAAGAAGCACCCGAAAGCCGACCGCCTGCTTGTCCTGGAGGTCGACATCGGCGTCGAGGTGCGCACGATCTGCGCTGGCATCGCGGAGGCCTACGCCCCGGATGAGCTCACGGGCAAGCGCGTGCTGGTCGTCGCGAACCTCGGCGCGCGGAAGCTGCGCGGCATCGAGTCCCAGGGCATGGTCCTCGCGACGGACGGTGCGGATGGCAAACCGCGGATCGTCGAGCCGAATGCCGACGTGCCGAACGGCACGCGGATGAAGTAGCTCGGGTCCGTCGTAGCTCGGGTCCGTCAGCCCACGAAAAAAGGACCGAGACGAGTCTCGGTCCCTTTCAAGCTCTGTGCCGGGCCCGGCTCCAACCGCGTGAGCCAGACTTGCAGGCCCGGCCAGAAGACCGGGCACCGCGTGGACAGGAACTCAGCGACGGCGGGCCGTCTTGCGGGCGGCCTTCTTCTTGGTCGCCTTCTTGCGAGTGGCCTTCTTCTTCGTGGCCTTCTTCTTGGTCGCCTTCTTGCGAGTGGCCTTCTTCTTGGTCGCCTTCTTCTTGGCGGCCTTCTTCTTCGTAGCCTTCTTCTTGGTGGCTTTCTTCTTCGTAGCCTTCTTCTTGGTGGCTTTCTTCTTAGCCGCCTTCTTCTTGGTGGCTTTCTTCTTGGTCGCCTTCTTGCGAGTGGCCTTCTTCTTGGTCGCCTTCTTCTTGGCCTTCTTCTTGGTGGCCTTCTTCTTGGTCACCTTCCGCCGCGTGGCCTTCTTCTTGGTTGCCTTCTTCTTGGCGGCCTTCTTACGAGTGGCCTTCTTCTTAGCAGCCATGGTTTCTGTTCCTTTGTGTAAGGTTCGGTGCACTCCCGCCACGCGTTGGCGGATTGCGTTGCACCTGTCCTCTCCTTGATCGTCACCGCGCACGCGCGAATTCACCGAAATTCCCGTCGCACCAGGAGATACCGCGACTCAGGCGGAAATACCCAAATTGCGAACTTGAACGAATCGCCCGCAATTGGATCCGCACCAATCTTTTTCCGATCCTTGAGACGCGGCGGGTTTTCTCGGATTTTCTTCTTGCGAGGCCCGGAAAATCGCACGGGAAGCCCATCAAACGTGACACGATGGGCGCGCTGTCGCCGACGGCACGAACGAAAACAGCCGGCGAACGCATCGCGTCCGCCGGCTGCCCCTCGCGCGAGTCGCGCGCGTCAGTCGAACAGGTTCTCGAGCTTCTTGCGCGCCGAGTCGCCGTAGTCCGCGTCGAGCTCGGCACCACCTTCGCGGGACTCCGCGACGTGGTAGATCTCGGTCAGCTTCTTCGCGGTCTCGTTCGCGTAGAGCCGAACCATGCCGACGGTCGTGCGATCGTCGAACAGGATCGTCAACAGCGTTCGATCGCCGACGAGTCCGAGCTGAATGTTGTCGCGCTGACCTTGGTGGTAGAGCGCTGTGAACTCTTCTTCACCGAGCAGTCGCGCCATCTCCTTCGTCGCGGCGAACGAGCCGGCGACGAGCGCGGAGATCGTGTCCATGTCGATCGTTCGCACCTCGCCTCGCTTCGTCACGAGGTGGCCTTCCTTGTCGATCAGCAGCGCGCACTTCGCACCGGACAGACGCAGGAACTCCGTGAGGATCTGGTCGATCTTCTCGATGTCGTCCTTGTAGAACGTCAACCGATCGTGCCGCAGCCGATCGTTGGCGCTCATGTGTTCCCCGGTCATGAGTTCCCCCTCAGCCTTGGTTGTTCATCACGAAGAACACGACGCCGGCAACGGCGACCGCGAGAAAGACCGTGAGCATCACGGCCAACATCGCACCGCCGCCCTTCTTGCCGGCGGAGGCTGCAGCAGCCGCGTGCCGTCCCTGAGCGGGAGGCGCACCGGCCGGTCTGCGACGTGACGCCGGCGCGCGACGTCCACCCTGCGCGGGCGCAGCAGCCGCGGCGCGCGGTGCTCCCCCAGCGGGGCGAGCAGCCGGAGCGGCGGGCGCCGCAGCGCGCGGTGCCGCAGCGGGCGCGCCGCCACCTGCAGCCGGAGCGGCCGGAGGCGGTGCATCCGCGGCCGGACGCGCCGGCGCGGCGCCGCCACCAGCGCCGCGACGGTTGTCCATCCGATCGATGCTCTCGAGCACCATGCCCGCGAGCACCTTCAGCGTCGGGAAGACACCTTCACCGGTGACCGCCACGGCCTCGAAGGTCGGCACGCCGAACTTGTTCATCTGCTTGTCGAGCTCCTCGACCGGCAGCGCATTCGGATGGTCGCGCTTGTTGTACTGAATGACGTGCGGCAGTTCGCGAACGTCCTTGCCGTACTCGTTCAGGTTCTCGATCAGGTTCTCGTAGCTCTCGATGTTCTCGGCCATCTTGTCGCCGTCGGAGTCGGCGACGAAGATCACGCCGTCGACGCCCTGCAGGACGAGCTTCCGAGTCGAGTTGTAGTAGACCTGGCCGGGCACCGTGTAGAGCTGGAACTTCGTCCGCATGCCCGCCACGTTGCCGAGGTCGAGAGGCATGAAGTCGAAGAACAAGGTCCGGTCGCCATCCGTAGAGATCGACGTCAGCTCACCCTTGTTCTCCTCGGGTGCCTTCTGATGGACGATCTCGAGGTTGGTCGTCTTGCCCGACATGCCGGGCCCGTAGAAGACGATCTTGCAGTTGACCTCTTTGAGGGCGAAGTTGATCTGGACCATTTCGTTTGTCTCCGGTGGCGCAGAGCACCTGGGTGCTGCGAACCGCTATCAGATGCTCTGGTTTGAAATCGGACCTCGGGGCAGTGCGTCTTGAGCCGCCCTGATCCCCTCTTTCTGGATTGCTCGAAATGCCGCTGTCATGGGTGTTTCAGGGCAGCGGCACGGGTGAGGATCTCACTGCGGACTACACCGAGATCCTGGAGATTCGCCGCAGTCGGCGCGACGCGTCGTCGATGTCGTGGACGATCATCGACAGATCGGTGAATTGGTCGGTGATGACCACCAGGTGCGCTCCTTCCGCGTCGTCGATGATCACCTTGCCGTGCGAGGTGTGCATCGTGAAACGGTTGAAGCCGCCAGCGGACATCTCGGCCAACGACCGGTTGGTCGTCGACGTCAAGAACGACACGAGACCGGCAACGGTGTCAGCGTCGTAGCGCGCGTCGAGATCGGAAGCGGCCATCATGCCGTCCGGCGTCAGGACCGCGACGCCGAGCACGCCCTGCAGGCGGCGGACGTCTTCGAGGAGTTCGTGAATCGCGGACATCTCAGGCTCCCGTGGTGCAAAGCGACGCGGCGACCAGTTCTTGGAGTTCGGCGAGCACGCGATCGACGTCGGTGCCCGGATCGCACAGCACCGCAGCGACGACCTCGCCGTAGCTGCAGAGGCAGATCTGACCGAACGGACCTTCCAGCGCGCCCTTGTTGAACGTTCCGATGTCCATCCGGCGCGCAGCACGCTGCGATGCCTTGGACACGACGCGCGCGATCCGCAGGAACGAATCCTTGCCGTCCCGGATGTCGCCCTTCACGAGCGCCTTGGATCCGCGGATGTAGGCGGCCTTGCGCACGCCGGCGCAATCCGCGACCTGCGCGAGCGAATCCCGCACGCGGTTGAGCGTCGCCTTGTCGGGCATCGCGTCGCGACGCGGGCCGCGGTCGCCCTTGACGGGAGACGTCGCCATCGCACCGTCGTCCTCGACGCGCTGGAACAGCGTCTCGAGGTCTTCGACGAACGGGCTCGCGCGCCGCGCGTCCTCGAGCATCTCCTGGACCTCCTTGTCGTCGGGCACGAGGCTCGTCAGGATCTCGAGGTGCTGCACCGCAGACGGCGCCGCGCCGACGCGGTAGAGCAGTTCGGCGAGCATGCGATGCGCCCGCAGATGCTCGGGATCGAGTGCGATGACCCTCTGCAGGCAGTGGATCGCCTCGAGACCGTCCTGCGCGATCAGGTCGCGGTAGAAACTCGTCAGGCGGGCCTTCGCGAGCACGAGCAGCGTGCCGTCGTCCTCGGGGAAGCACTGCAGGCACTCGTCGGTGAGGGATTGCACCGCATCGAAGTCACCCTGTTCGAGATACAGCGTGGCGAGCTCTCGGTAGAGCCGCGGCTGCGGGCCTCGATCGAGACGGGAGCGCAGATCCTTGATCTTGGCGTTCAGCCGCGTCTTCTTGGCGAAGCGACGCAGCTTGCGCAACTCCTCCGACCGCGGGAACAGCGCCAGCCCTTCTTCGGCGAGCTGCAGCGTCCTCTCGTTCATGCCCAGGTTGATGTAGACCTGACCGAGGTCGACGAACGTCGACGGCACCGGGTTCTCGCGCACGCGAGTCTCGAGCCGCTTCAGCTCCTTCCAGATCTTCAACTTGCGGATCAGTTTCATCGGGATCACCTGAAGCGGAGGATGTTGCCCTTCGAATCGGGCAGGTACAGCGAGTGTTGGTCGATCGTCGGAGGCGCGACGAACCGACCGCCGTCTTCGAACTCCCACTCGAGTTCGAAGTTCTCCCGGTCGTAGGCTTGCAGCACGTCGAGCTTGCCTTCGTTGCGTCGCTGGACGCGAACGACGACGAACACGCGGCGCTCACTGACGAGCGGACCGGCCACGATCGCTTCCGTCAGATCGAGTCGGCGCAGCTCTTCCCCGTCGGCCGCGCGATACTTGACGATGCTCGAACGGCCGGCGAGCGCGAACACGTCGTCGCCGGACACGACGAAGTCGTCGGGGCCGAGCGAGCGATCGAGGTCGCGCGCCCAGGGCTTGCCGCTGCTGAAGCGCGGTCGACCGACGAGGCGGCCGCGATCGTCACCGTAGATGAACCCGGCACCGCGGCGGATCAGCTGCGTCGACACGCCCGACTGCAGGCGCGGGCTGGTCTTCTCGACCTTCCGCCCCGACAGGGACACCGCGACGATGCGACCCTCGCGCAGGCCGTAGAAAGCCGTGCCATTGTCGAACGCGGGCTCACCGGCGACGTTGCCGCCGAGCGAGACGTTCCACATCGGCCGACCGGTCAACGGATCGAACACGTGCAGGGTGCCGGCACTGTCGGCGAGCAGGATGCGCCCGGAGTGCAGGACCGGATCGTGGATCGGATCGCCCTTCAGCTTCTCGCGCCAGATCAGGTCGCCGGTCGAAACGCGACGTGACGCGAGGTAGCCTTCGGTCGTCAGGTAGTAGCAGCGGTCCACCGCGAACCGCGGCACGCCGCGAACTTCGTCGAGACCTTCGAGCTGCCGCTCGGCGCGAATTTCACCGGACTCGATCGCGGCGAACGCGATCTTGCCGTTGCGGAGACCGACTCCGAGGAGTCCCCGCCCGACGGCCGCGGCGGTCCGGATCGGCTCGCCGAATTCGAACACGCGTTTCGGCACGACCTTGAGCGTCGGCTCGACGGCTTCTGCCACGCGGGAGTCGACCTCGAGGACCGCGGTCGCGAATCCCGACAGCCGCAGCTCGAACGTCTCCGTTCCCGCGGGGCTGCAGAGCACGACGCACGGCGTGACGAGCGGCTCGTCCGAGCCCTCGTTCGTCATCGGCTTGCCACCCGAGAACACGCCCGCGCCGAGCGGCCGACTCCGGAGCATCACCGGCAGCTTGACCGTGCGCGAAGTCGCGGAGATCTCATAGTCGTCGAGCAGCTTGGTCCAGGTCGCGCGCGCACCCTGCCAGTCACCCTTCTCGAGCTTGGCCCAGGCTTCGCGGTCGAGTCGCGCGGCGTCACTGATGAAGCGCTCGAGCTCGAACTTGTTGTCGTCGACGTTCATCCGGCGGGCCCACTCGAGGTCCTCCGGAGCTCCCGCCTCGACGATGAGCTTCTGCACGGACTTGATCGCGATCAGCGCCTGGTCGAGACGCTCGGCACGCGCGTGCTCCTCATACTCGTTCCACGCGGTGCGGTACTTCTTGCGGATCTCCTGCCGCTCGATCTCGAGTCGACGGCTCGCGAGTCGCTGCTGTTCTTCGTGGCGATCGCGCTGACTGACGATTCGCGCCTTCTCGGCCGCGATGTCGCCCGACACCATCGTCAGCGGATACTGCGCGATGAACTCGTCGAGCTGCTCGACGGCTTCATCGAAGCGCGACTCCGATGCGAGGTTGTGCACCGTCGTCAGCAGCGCCGCCGACTGGCTCCGGGCGTAGCACTCGTATCCGTACCAACCGCCGCCGAGCGCGCACAAGAGCAGGAGCACGATGCCGAGCCCCAGCAAGCTGCGCCGGCGGCTGCGACGCCGCTCGTCGGCCTCGTAGAGGCTGCGAATCCGCTCGGAGATGTCGCGCCGCGAGCGGTCGATCATCACGATCTTCTGCAGATACTTGATCGCCTCGATCGGCTCGCGCTCGTCGACGAGATCGTCGGCGATCGACTCGTAGAGCTCGACGACACGGCGCGTGTCTCCGGCCTTCGTGTGCACGTTGATCAGCCGTTTCTTGAGCGCGAGGTCGTGCGGACTGTCCCGCAGGAGCTGCTCGAGAATGCTGCGGACGCGCTCGATCTCGCCGATCTCGATGTAGAGATCGACGAGCTCCTTACCGTCGGCCGTCGGGTCGAAGCCGTCGCGTTCGCTGTCGGGCATCCCGACCGTCAGCTCGACGAGCGCCTCGCGCGCGTCGAGATCGGTCGGCAGCATCGTGACGACGTGCTGCATGTGCGCGATCGCGTCGTGCACTTCCCCGGCTTCGATGTGACTCTCGGCGACCTTCTTGAGGTGCTGGGCCGCCTTCGCGTACTCCTCGATCGCCTCGTAGACCGTCGCGGCCTCGGCACGGATCGACGAGCAGTCCGCGCCATTCGCGATCGCGAGTTCGAACAGATCGATCGCGTCCTCGGGTCGCTCGGCCTTGACGGCGTGGCGCGCGTAGTCCCAGAGCTCTTCGTCCGGGACGTTCTCGATGTAGCCACCCTCGTGCAGGACGGCGAGAGACTTGAAGACCTGGAAGCGGGGCAAGCCCGTCAGGTCGATCATCCGCGCGACGTTGTGCATGCCGTCGGCGTGGTCGAAGATCAGAGTCTCGACCTCGCCGAGCTGGGACGGGTCGACCTGCAGCGCACGGAACACGTCCTCGCCGGACTGGACCCGCTGCTGGATGAACGCCCACTCGTCGATCCGACGAGCCGCCTCCATGATCACGGTATCGACGGCGAAGTAGAACCGCTCGTCGATGCGACCGTTGCCGGTCGGCGGCCGCTCGAGGTTCTCGTAGAACTCGAACTGCGCCTGCCGCCAGAAGAAGATGTCGTAGATATCCTCTTCGAGTTCGACCCGGATCATGTCCGCGAGGGAGCCCTCGTCGACATACCCGCCGGCCGTAAGAGACTCGATGACGCTCTGCCCCGTGCGTTGCGAATGCGCTCGAGCGTCTTGGAGGGCTCCTTCATCCAGCGAGCCCATCCGACGGGCCTGCATGATGATGCGTTCCTCCATCAGCGGCTCGTCGAAGTAGATCGTCACCCCACGAGAATCGAAGTGGAGCGCGCGTCCTGCCCTCTTGGCATCGATGCCCAGGATCCCCACCTTCTGGTTGAGGGACAGCATCTGGAACACCTGTGCGAGGTCGACGCTGGCGAGATCGCCTTTCAGAGCCATGGAATTTTACCTGTATCGGTCGGAGTCCCGGAGCCTCCGGCACTCGTGTCTTCGATCCCTCTGCTATCGGCAACCGATCCCGCGGTACTGAGAGTCTTGCGCGCTCGGGGGGTGAAGTCGTACCCTCGGGCTCAACTTCCCCATCCCAACTGGGCTTCCCCATTAGGTATGTCGTCACTTCGGAACTCGATGCGATCGCTGGCCGCGGGGTTCCATCGCGTGATCGGCGTCGGTTGGTACCACTTGGGCCGCTACGAGCGCGCTCGGCGCCGATTCCAGCGCGTGCTGGAGCTCAAAGGGGACGACTTCCCGGCCTACGTCTACCTCGGACGTCTCGCCTACAGCCTGGGCGACTACGCCGGCTGGCGTCGAGAATGCGAACACGCCCGCCGCACCTCGCCTGAGCGCTTCGCGCGGCTCAAGCATCCGTTCGAGCTGCACGAGTCCCGAGCCACCGGCACGGTGTTCGAAGAGGCCGGGGAACGCGCGTCCTGGCGGGTCTTCCGCGTCAGCCAAGTCAGCTCGGGGGCGCACCAGCCCGAACAGATGCCCGGTCTGGGGGTCGACCGCCTCGAGGGTGACGACTTCCTCACGGACGAGGAGCGCGACCGGTTCCGCGACCTCGCGCCGCTGATGCGCGACGACATCCTCTCGGTCGACCTGGACGAGCTCGCACGTCGCCTGATCTCCTGACTGATCTCCTGGCCCTTCTCCTGACCCTGTGAGATCGACGGCGGGTCGCAGGTTGCCGTGGTCCCGATCGAAGGGATGCCAATTGCAGGGATGACGCGGTCGCGCGGCGCAGGCTAAACTCCCCGCCCCTCCATCTGCCTCGATCGCCGTCTCATGAAAGAAACCGCCCTGAAGTCCATCCACGAGGCCCTCGGCGCCCGACTGGTGCCGTTCGGCGGTTGGGCGATGCCCGTGCAGTACCGCCCGATCCTCGAGGAAGCCGAAACCGTCCGCCAGCACGTCGGCCTGTTCGATCTCGGACACATGGGCCGCGTGCGCGTCGCGGGCAGTGACGCCGAAGCGTTCTTGCAAGCTCTGCAGACCAACGACGCGTCGAAGATCCAGCCCGGCCGGATCCGCTACGCGATGATCCTCGATGACGAAGGACGCACGCAGGACGACATCCTCGTCTACCGCGAGCCCGCAGACGACGGCTTCTTCGTCGTCGTGAACGCGTCCAACACGGACCGCGATCTCGAGATCATGCACCGCACCGCATCGGGCTTCGGCGACGTGTCCGTGGAGGACCAGACCGACGAACTCGGCATGGTCGCGCTGCAGGGCCCGAAGTCGGTCGACGTGATCTCCGCGGTCACCGACATCGACGCCGCACGCCTCAAGTACTACGGCTGGGATCGCGGCGAAGTGTGCGGCGTGCCGGCCGCGATCTCGCGCACGGGCTACACCGGTGAAGACGGCTTCGAGGTCTACCTGCCGCAGGCCGCGACCGCGGACCTGTGGAGCGCACTGCTCCGCGCGGGCGAAGCGCACGGCATCGCTCCGTGCGGCCTCGGCTCGCGGGACATCCTGCGACTCGAAGCCGGCATGGCGCTCTACGGTCACGAGATCGACGAGACCACGACGCCGCTCGACGCGAGCCTCGACTGGGCCGTCAAGTTCACGCACGACTTCACCGGCCGCGCGGCGCTGGAACGGATCCAGGAGAGCGGCGGCCCAAAGCGCGAGCTGATCGGCCTGAAGTCCGACAGCAAGCGCGTCCCGCGCCAGGGCTACGCGCTCTTCCAAGGCGATCGCGAGATCGGCAAGGTCTGCTCCGGCGGCATGTCGCCGACTCTCTCGACCAACATCGCGACGGCGTTCGTCGACAAGGGTTCGGTGTCCGTCGGTGACGAAATCCAGTTCGCGATCCGCGACAAGCGCGAAGCCGCGACCGTGTCGGCGCTGCCGTTCTACAAGCGCGCCAAGTGAATCCACCCTGTTAGGAAACCCCCATGCGACCCAACGACCGCAAGTACCTCAAATCGCACGAGTGGTGCAAGGTCGACGGCGACACCGCGACGGTCGGTATCTCCGACTACGCCGTCGAACACCTCTCCGATTTGGTCTTCCTGGACCTGCCCGAAGTCGGCACCACGGTGACGGCCGACGAGACGTTCGGTGAGATCGAGTCCGTCAAGGCCGTCAGCGACCTCTACTCCCCGCTCAGCGGCGAGATCGTCGAGATCAACCAAGAGCTGCCCGACGACCTGGACACTCTGAAGTCGGACCCGTGGGCAGCCGGCTGGATGATCAAGATCAAGGTGACCGGCGAATCGCCCAACCTGCTCGACGCGGCGGCATACGAAGAGCACCTGAAAGCCGAAGGCTAGTGGGGCGTCGCGTCCGAAGTCCGCATCAGACGTGACCGGCCATTCGACCCGCTCGCTGCGTTGCTGCTCCTCAACTTGTCCACCGACAAGCCGTGTCGTCCCAGCGCCTAGCGCGCGAATCGACCGCCACGGCTACTTCTACTACGGATTTCAGAAGAGGAGCACGAAGTGCCCGCTCGACGCCTGTCGGTGATCCACTCCGGGACGATGCACCCGGAGCACAACATGGCGCTCGACGAGGCGCTGCTGGCATCCGATCGCGAGCCGACGCTCCGACTCTACGGCTGGCAGCCCGCCGGTCTGTCGATCGGCTACTTCCAATCGCACGACCGCTTTACGAGCGTACCGGGCGACCACGTCTGCGTGCGTCGCACGACCGGCGGCGGCGCGATCTACCACGAGCACGAGCTGACGTTCGCCCTGATCGCGAATGCCGACGTCGTGCCGCACGATCTCGACGAGAGCTACGCGACGATCCACGCGGCGATCACGGCGACACTCGGCGACTTCGGGGTGCCGGTCCATCGATTCGGGCGCGGCGCGACCGCACCGCGCCCCAACCACGACTGGTGCTTCACCCAGCCGACCTGCCACGACCTGATGACCGACCGGGGTAAGATCGTCGGCTCGGCACAGCGACGTGTCCGCACGCCAATCCCACGCGTTCTGCACCACGGCTCGATCGTGCTTTGCGCGCCGGCGGCGACGCCCGGCTGTGGCGCGGTCGACGAGTTCGTCGACCCGGCCTCCATCGAACGTGAACTCGGCCCCGCGCTCGCAGAACGCATCGCCGCGAGTCTCGATTTGCGAGCCTGCGAAGGCTCCGTCCAAGATCTCGACACTACAGCCACCCTCGCCGCGGTGCAGAGTCGCTGGGATCGGCGCTGAACGCGCTCCCGCGGTGCCATCGCACCGCTCGGCGACGCCATCCGGGATCCGAATGCCACGGGACGCTGGAACGCAGTTCGCGATGGCGCGGGCCGCTGACAGCCCCGACCCATTGCGGCCCCCAGGCGGGCTCAAGTAGGGACGAGGACGTTCCCGAAATCTCACCCGTGAGCTACCCAGTGACGTCCTCGGAGAACCTCGCCGACCTCGTCGGTTCGACGGTCAGTATCCCAACGATCCCGGCCACGTTGCTCGCACTCGAAGAAGTGTGCGCCAACCCTGACTCGGACGCGGACGACATCGCCGCGGTGATCGAGCACGATCCCGCCGTCGCTGCCAAGGTCCTGCGTCTCGTCAACAGCTCGATCTACTCGCTGTCGAGCGCGGTCAACTCGATCTCCGTCGCCTGCACGATGGTCGGGCGTCGCGTCCTGCACAACATCGTGCTGCAAGCGACGGTTCTCGAGACGTTCTCGACGGACGCTGCTGCGGATTTCGACATCAACCGCCTGTGGGATCACAGCTTCAAGTCGGCGGTCGCGATGCAGCGACTGGTCTCCAAGAGCAGCCTCACGATCGGGCTCAGCCGTGACGACGCCTACACCTGTGGGCTGATGCACGACGTCGGCAAGGTCTTGCTCCACCAGAGTGAGCCGGAGCAGTTCGCCGAGGCGATGAAGCTCGCCAAGGAGCAGGACATTCCGCTCGCGCGCGCCGAGCACGCGACCTTCGGCTTCACCCACGCGGACGTCGGCGGAATGCTCGCGGACCGCTGGAAGCTCTCCGACGAGCTGCAGGCCGCGATCTGGTTCCACCACTCGCCGAGCACCGAGTCCGAGCAGGCCATCCTCGGCATGTTCGCCCACGTTGCGAGCAGCCTGGCGCACGAAGCCGCCGACGCCGATCCGGCCTGGCGCCCCGACTACGCGGATCCGAAGTTCCTCCGCACGCTCGGCATCGCAGACGAGGATCTCGACGAAATCCGCGACGCCGTCGCCGCGACGAAGCTCGACTGCTAAACCGGGCATGTGCCCGATGCCTACGACAGCTTCGACCGCCCCGGCCTGACGCCGCGCGAGCGCATCCTCACGACCGCGATCGCCGCGATCGCGCCCGCGGACTGGACGACGCTGCAGGCGTGCGTGGACGCTGCCCAACAGCACGGGGTCCCGCGCGGCGAACTCACGGAGCTGCTCCTGCAGGCGACGCTGTTCTTCGGCTTCCCCCGCACGGTGACGGCTTTCGCGACGCTGGTGGACCGCTGGCCCGAGACGACAACCCCCGACGCGAACTCGATCCCGCACGCCGCGCAACGCTCGTCCGGTGAGGAGCTGTTCGCCGGGATCTACGGCGACAACACCGATGCGGTCCACGCGATGCTGCAGGGCTACCACCCCGAGTTCCACGACTTCGTCCTGGAGTCCGCCTACGGCCGCATCCTCTCGCGCCCGGGACTCGACGTGAGAATGCGCGAGCTGTGCGCCGTCGCAGCCCTCGGCGCGCTGGAGCAGATCCCGCAGCTGGTCGCGCATGCGCGCGGCGCGCTGAAGTTCGGCGCGAGCGAGGTGAACGTGCGGGCTGTGTTGGACGACGTGTGCGAGGAGGATGCGCACGCGCTGATGGCGCGGGTGGTGCGGCGGTAGGGCTCGAAGGGCGGAGGCTTATTCGACCGTCGAATGAGCCGATGCGCGAATCACGGTAATGTCCCTACTTTCGATCCGATGCGTAGTCTCTCCCCATGACCGCCCCGCTCGATGAGTTCGCAAGCGCCGCCGCGGAGTATCTCGCCTGGATCGAAGCAGGCGGCGCATCCGGACAGGATCGCACGGCCCACGACATCCGGAGCCATCTGTCGCGGCTCTACGCGATGGGCCTACGTTTGGTCGAGCCCGACGGCATCGAAGACGCCGACGTCGAAGGTCGCTCCTACGACGCATGGCGGAGTCTCATCGGGAAGCTCGACGTTCCGTTCCAGTACTACTACGCCGCACTCGACCCACTCGCGGACGAAGCCGAGTTCGGAACCCACGACCTGCTGGACGACCTGGCCGACATCACGCGCGACCTCGAGGAAGGACTCCTCTACATGCGTGTGGGAGCCCCGCGCTGCGCGCAGCATCACTGGGCCTCCTTGTTTTTCCACTGGGGCGAGCACGCGACGCAGGCCATCGCGGCGCTTCATCAGTGGGCGCATCGGGGTTGAGTGGATGGGAGTGGGCTTGAGGTGAGCGCGCGCTCAAGACATGCCTCGGATCGGGCTCTGAAGCCGACGAGACGGTCTCGCCAGCCCCGTCGCCCTCACGTCGGCTGGGCTGCCTGCGGCAGCCGACGTGAGGGCGACGGGGCCGGCGAGACGACGCGGTGGCGGCTGGGTGCATACTTGGGAGTTGGGTTTGGCGACTTGATTGGGGGAATGAAACTCGGCGAATGAAATCTTATACAGTCACTTGACTACTATTGAACGCAGATCTATAATTAGTCCCTATTCGTGATGAAGCGAGGGCATGGGATGACGAAGAAGCCGAGGACGCAGCAGGGGCTGCTACAGTTTCCATTCGGGTGGGGTGGAACGCGTGAGGGGGCGGGTCGCAAGCCGGGCCCCGGCAGACGCAGAGTCACTCACAGGAAGAAGGACGAGCTGAAGACTGGCTGCCCGCTACACATCACGGTCCGGCTTCGTAGTGGATTGCCCTCGATGCGAGAGAAGGACGCCTACCGCGTCTTGCGCGCGGCGTTCGCCGCGGGCAAAGAACGCTTCGGCTTCCGCCTCGTGCACTATTCCGTCATGGGCAACCACGCCCACCTGATCGTCGAAGCCGACGACCGTCGCGCACTTCGCCGCGGTATGAGCGGACTGATGGTCCGCATGGCACGCGGCCTGAACCGCCTCTGGCAACGTAAGGGCCGCGTCTTCGCGGACCACTTCCATGAGCAGCGACTCGAGTCACCGCGGCAGGTCTGCAACGCAATTGCGTACGTGCTCCACAATGCCCGGCGGCATGGCATCGAACTCCCCATTCCCCTGGACTACTACTCCTCTGGTCCGTGGTTCGATGGATGGTCCGTCGAGTTGGAAGTCGTCGGCCACGAGACCTGGACCATACCCGTGACGTCCGCCCGCTCGTGGCTCCTCTGTAAGGGATGGCGTCGCCACGGCCGCATCTCTCTCTACGAAACCCCAGCCAAGGCGCGTGAGACGAATTCGATCCAGCCGCGCCATGGTCCTGTCTCGCCGGCCCCGTCGCCCTCACGTCGGCTGCCGCAGGCAGCCAGCCGACGTGAGGGCGGCGGGGCTGGCGAGGCCCGTTCGTCGGCTTCAGAGCCCGATCCGAGACATGCCCCGAACCACCTACCCCGCCATCTCCGCCGGCCGCGCGCCCGCACGCACCAGCTCCAACACCTCACGGTGTGCCGCCGCCAAGCGTCCCGCGACGCGGCCGCCATGCGCGGCTTCTTCGATCGCGGCGTCGGCGCGGGCTTCCAAGCCCGACTCCATCGCGCGGTCGTGAACGTCCGCGACCGCGACGATCGCTGCCATGAGTTCGGTGTCGGGCGTGAACAGGCCGTCGAGTGCGTTGTCGTCCACCGGTTCGTGATGCCAGCGGGCGACGAGCATCGCGCGCATGGACATCGAGTCGACGTCGACCTCGAAAAAGCGCAGGAAGCCGCGGTCCTCGTGCCCCTCGGTGCCGCCGCTCAGCCTGCCGACGTCGTGGAACAACGCGGCCACGCCCAGCTCGACCAGCAGTTCGCTCGGCAGGCCGATGCGCCGCCCGATCAGGATCGAGTGCACCGCGACGGTCGCGCCGTGTCGCACGAGCGACGGGTCTTCGGTCTGCATCTCGGCCAGCAGAGCGATCAGATCGGGGCGCACGAGCACGGCGTCCGCGACGCTCTTGACGATGCGCTTGGCCAGGCGCGGGTTGCCGAGACCGGCGTCCCCCACCTGGTCGAGCAGGAGTTTCGCCACGTAGACCGAGCTCAGGTCGCTGGCTTCCGCCGCATCGCTCCCCGGCCGACCCAGTCCGAACATGCCGCCAGCGTGGTCGTCCCGATCGAGAACGCGCACCCGCTCGGCGCCGTTCTCGGAGAGCTGACGTCGGATCTCCGAGACGCACACGTCCTCGGCCGCGAGTTGACGCACCGCCGACGACAGCTCCGCGAGCGTCGCATTCGGCTCGAAGATCACGCCACCGACTTCGCTGGCCTGCAGCATTGCGAGGATGGTCTCGACGGCGACGAAGCTCTGGGACTCGAGTCCCGCGCGCATGCCGCACAGATACAGAGCGCTGCCGCGGACGTCGAACACGGCGTCGCGGCCGTACTCTCGGAGCCACAGAGCGAAACACCGGATCGACTCGGTGTAGAGCTCCTGCGAAGCCTCACGGCTGCAGCTCAACGCGACGTAGAAACGTCGCACCAACTCCCAGCCGGATGCAGCGCGCTTGCGAGCTTCGGCAGCGCTGCTCTGCTGTTCCACGGCCGGACGTCGTTCGATCAGACTTCTTGGCCGCAGTGCTTCTCGACGAGTTCGATGAGCTCGTCGGGCTCGAACGGCTTGCGGAAGTAGTCGGCCGCGCCCATCTCAGTGCTCTTCTGGTGGCCGCGCACGTGTTCACGCGCGGTGAAGATGATCACCGGGATGTCGGACGTCTCAGGGTCGCGCTTCAAGCGAGTCAGCGTCTCCCAGCCGTCGATGCCCGGCATCATGATGTCGAGCAGGATCAGTGCAGGGCGAAAACTCTTCGCCTTGACGATGCCTTCTTCGCCGTTGACAGCGGACTCAACGCGGAATCCCGCCGCCTCCAAAACCATCTGGGTGGAGACGATGATGAGTTTCTCGTCTTCGACGATCAGAACCGTGCGTTCCATGTCGGGGAGCCTCTTCTACCTCAATCCAGACGTGACCGAATTTGCGACACCAACGTGTTCACTCTCTTCTCTATCGGCATACGGGAGCACAAAAGAGAAGTGCGCTCCCTGACCGAGTTCGCTTTCGACACTCAGCTCACTGCCGTGTGCTTCGACGATGCCTCGAGCGAAGAACAGGCCGAGGCCTGCCCCCCCGTGATGTCGGGTCAATGGGTCTTCCACCTGGAAGAATTTCTCGAAAATGCGGCGTTGGTATCGGGGGTCGATGCCCGCACCGCTGTCCCGAATCGAGAACAACGCACCGTCGTCGGCACGCGTGACCTCGACTTCGACTGTGCCACCATCCGGCGTGAACTTGATCGCGTTCTCGACGATGGCCTGCAGAGCGCGCCGCAAGTCGGCGCGATCACCCTCGACCTCGATGCCCTGATCGAATCCTCGGATCGAGAACTCGATGCCGCGGTCTTCCGCGACTGGCTCGAGCGGGGCTAGCGTGTAGACGATGAAGTCGGAGATGTCGAAAGTTTCGACATCCTGCTGATACTCCTCGGATTCGAGGTTGCCGAGGTTGATCAGCTTGTCGATCTGCTGTTCCAGACGGAGCGACTGCTCGCGGATCGACTCGACGACGCGCTGCTGCTGCTCCGTCAGGTCGCCGAGGGAGCCCTTCGACATCATCGTCGAGAAGGTCTTGATGCCCGTCAGCGGCGTGCGCAGCTCGTGCGCGACGATCGACAGATACTGGTTCTTGAGCTGGTCGGTCTTGTACTCCGCGGTGACATCCTGCAGAACACAGAGGATGCCCGCAGAGCAATCGCGGTAGTCGGTCACGCGCGACGTGTGCACCTTGATGTAAAGCAGATCCTGCTCACTGTGGTGCGCTTCGACAGTCCGCGTGATCTCGTTGCGAGTCGACAAGGACTCGAAGTCCTCTCGAATGGCATCGATCAGATCGCCGACTGCCGGCAGCTCCGTGACCGGCCGGCCAATGGCCATGAACGACTTGATCCCGAGGAGGTCCTCGGCGACCGGGTTCATGAGCGTGATGTTCCCGTCGCAGTCCGCGAACAGGATGCCGTCCATGATGTTGCTGATGATCGTCATCATTCGAGACAGGTCGAGGTAGAACGTCTCCTGCGACTCCTCGACGGCGAGCATCTGCTCGAGGAACCGACGTTCGAGGGCGGAGTACTGCGATCGCACACGCTGCAGTTCGCGGGCGACATCGCGCTGCTCGGATCCGAAACCGAGGACGGCGCGAACTCGCTCCACGCATTGGGCAGGACGCTCGGAGTCGAGCAGCTCCCGCGCGCCGAGACGCATCGCCTGACGAGCCGAGGACTCGTCGAAGCCTTCTGATCGACACACGAGAACGGTGCCGCGCCCTGCCGCAGTTTCTGCGACGGACTCGACGTCGTGCTCCGGCAGGTCGAGGTCGACGACGACCAGGTCGATCGCCTCCGCGGCGAGCAGGTCGCGCGCCGCGGCACAGCCATCCGACGATTCGCATCGAAGGCCATCGCCCACCAGCCCCGAGTGGAGTTCGCGGTCTCGATCACGGCCGTGGCCGACGATCAGAACTCGTTTGCCCGTCGATGCGTTCAACGCAGCTCATCCTCCCGGATCAGCTGTTGTTGCCGTTGACCGCTTCCAGCGCAGCGTCTTCGCTCTCGTAGATCGCCAAGTGCTTCGAGATCCGCATGATGTCGAAGATCTTGATGATGAACGGCTTGATGTTGCAGAGGTACAGCTTCGAGTTGCGCGAAGCCGTGACGTTGTTGGCAACGATGATCAGACCAACGCCGCAGGAGTCGATGATCTTCACGTTCTGAAGATCGAGGATAAAGTGCTCAAAGCCTTCATCGATCTTCGCGTTCACCGTCTCCTTGAGCGACTTCTTCAAGGAGTCCGTGACGTAGAAGTTCAGACTCCTGTCGTTGAAGGAAATGATGCAAGTCTTGTCGTCCTTGAGTGCAGTAACCGACAAGCCTTCGCTCTTCTTCCCAACAATCTCCATCCGATTCCACCTTCTATGGGCTGTGGACGTTCGTTGGGATTCTCTTCGGCCAGGGGCCGGCGAGAGGTTGAGGCCCTGCTCCGAAATCGAGCAATTCCCCCCAGACGGGCTCGACGGTTCAGTCTCGAGCCCGTGCCGCCGCGTTTTCCGCGCCGATGATGCGGCGGATCTCGTCGCTCTTCTTCAGGCCGAGCTGGTGCGCCTTGTTGGCGACGCTCGTGACGGACCGACCGATCTCACGGGCGATCTCGAGGTTCTGCTTCGTCGGATACAGCTGGCGTAGCTGCTCGATTTCTTCGCGGGTCCAGCGCGGCATCCGCGTGTTGCCGGGGCCACTGAGCATCGCGCCCTTGTCCTTGCGCAGGCACAGCTCGAGCGCCTTGCACTCGATTTCCTCGGCCGACCGCGACAGGCAGACCTCGAGATCGTCGTTCGAGCGGCCGGGATACAGCGCCTTCAGCCGTGCAGTCTCGCGCCCGGACCAAGACCCGTTTCGACGCGCGTTCCGCAGCTCGATCGAGCGCTGCCGCACCTCGTCGGGGCTCCGTCCGAGAATGACCGCCAGATCGCCGAGCTCGACGACCCCGTAACCCTGGCGCAGCACGCGATCCTGATCCGCGTTCCAGGGCCCCGTCACGCGGTCGCGCCGGAACAGCCGGTGCGCCTGGCTCCGCACGCTCGATGCGGACCGATTCAGGGTCCGCGCAATCCGCTCGACGGGAGTCTTCGGAAACAAGCCCCGCAACCGCACCAACTCGGGGGTCGACCAACGCCCCCTCTTGAGTTCCGTCATCCGTTCTCACCCCGCAGGAATTCGGACCAGATCTGGTTTGCTTCGTCTTTGACCAACTGACGGATCTCCTTGGCCTCGGTCATCTTGGCCGCCTCGGTGACGAGCTCCTCACAACGCTGCATCGTGATCGTGCGCGCGATCAGCTTGACGCGCGGCAAGAATACCGGGGTCATCGAGAGCTCACGGAACCCGAGCCCCAGCAAGAGCGGAGTGAAGTAGTGATCTCCGGCGATCTCCCCGCAGATCGATGCCGATCGGCCTGCCGCGGTCGCGGTCCGACTGATCTGATCGAGCACCCGCAGCAGCGCCGGGTGATACGGGGTGTAAAGATTCGCAACGCGTGGGTTGTCGCGATCAACCGCGAGCAGATATTGCACGAGATCGTTCGTGCCGACGGAGACGAAGTCGACGAGCGGCATGATGTCATCCATCACGTGCACGATCGCCGGCACTTCGATCATCGCGCCGAGCTCGATGTTCTCGTCGTGCTCCTCACCGGACCGCACCATGTCGGCGCGAATCTCGTCGACGACCTCTCGGCAACGCCGGACCTCGGCGACGCTCGTCACCATCGGTAGCAGGATGCGCGCGTGCCCGCCGGCACTCGCGCGCAGGATCGCGCGAATCTGGGTGTAGAAGAGGTCGGGCCAATCGAGAGAGATGCGCAGGCCGCGCCAACCGAGCACGGGGTTGCGCTCCTCGGGCGTGCGGAAATAGCCGAGCGGCTTGTCCCCGCCGATGTCGAGCGTGCGGAACGTCACGACCTTGTCACCGGCCCACTCGATCGCCTGCCGGTACATCTCGAACTGCTCGTCTTCGCTCGGGAACTGGCGCCGCTCCATGAACGCGAACTCGGTCCGGAACAGCCCGATCCCGGTGACGAGGTTCTGCTCGATCTGATTCAGATCCCGCGTGCCTTCGACGTTCGCGTAGAGCGAGACTTCGACGCCATCGGCCGTCTTGGACGGCAGGAACCGCACCTCGAAGACCCGGCGGTCGGTCTCTTCCTGCTCGGACTTCCGGTTCTCGTAGAGCTCGCGCTCCTCGTCCTCTGGATTCGCGATCAGCACGCCGCTCTCGCCGTCGAGGATCACGGGAGTCCCGCTCTCGATCTTGGTCAAAACGGCTTCGACAGCCGCGAGCGCCGGGATCCCAAGCGAGCGCGCGAGGATCGCCGCGTGGGTGTACTTGCCGCCGCGCGCGGTCACGATCCCGCACAAATGCTCCCGATCGACGACTCCGGCGTCGCTCGGCAAGAACTCCTCGGCAGCGAAGATGTAGTCCTGCCCGTCGGCGATGTAGACCGAACGCTCACGCGCCATCAGTGACGCCATGACCTGGCGCCCCACGTCCCGCAGGTCCGCGGCGCGTTCGCGCATGAGGATGTCTTCCATATCCTCGAAGACCGTCTCGTAGCGCGCGATCACCTGCTGCAAGGCCCGCTCGGCGTTGACCTTGTCCTGCTCGATGACCGCCAGCATGTCGGCCTTGAGCGTCTCGTCGTGCAGCAGTGCGAGCTGCGCGTCGTAGATCTTCATCTCTCGCGCCGCGATGCTCTCCGCGAGCTCGTGGCGCAGGAACAAGATCGAGCGGGAGGCAGCCGTGATCGCCTCCGCCAGACGCTCCGACTCCGTCGCGACTTCCTCGTCTGAGACAGTACGCGACGGGATGTAGTCCATGTCACTGTGGAAACGGACCAGTGGAGCAATCGCGATCCCGGGGGCCGCAGCGATCCCTTTGAGCTTCAGGGACATCTGTGACTGTTTTTTCCCGGTTGTCGACGCGGAATGCAACACGCGGACTTCACGTGATGTGCCCCAGGTGCCGAAACATCGGATACGAGTCCTTGACATCGACGACGCCGATGAGTTCGCACCAACAATTCGACGAAGCCCTCGACGAGGGCGAACTGTTTGAAGCCCATCCGTCCGAAGAGCTCTTCGAGCCGACGGACGCCGGCGAGGAGTTGGACTTCGGCGAAACGTTCGAGGAGGAACTCGGACAAGAGGAGTTCCTCGAAGAGCCTCCGCCGCGGCGTTCGCGTCGCGGGCGGGGTGAACCGCAGATCGAAGACGCCTACGCCCCGGTCGCAATCGGCGGCACGGTGCTCATCCTGATCGGCGGACTGCTGCTCGCGGGGAGCATCGTCCTTGCCGGCTGGTCGGTCTCGGTCGCGGGCGAACTTCCGCAGTGGCTGGTGCACACCGGCCTCCGTCCATTCGATGTGTTCTCGATCGGCCTGGCGCTCTTGATCATCGCCGCATTGAAGCGCGGCCAGGACATGGCGACCAACCGGACAGCCATGCAGCTCGCGCCGATTCTCGACACGGTGGAGCACGTATCGTCCCAGGTCGCGGCACAAGTCGAAGCCGGAGTCGATCACGAGGAGTTCGCGCAGATCCCGGTCCTGCTGCAGCGCCTCGACGAGAAGATCACCAACCTGTCGAAGGCGACGAAGATGTACGGCAAGCCGCTCATCGACGTCGCGACGCAGATGCAGGGAGCAGCCCAGCACCTGCAGGAGATCGAGCAGTCGCTCGACAGCGTCGTCGACAAGGTCGAAACCTCGAGCGAGAAGCTCGGTCACGATCTCGGCACGCTGCTCGAGGGAGCAAAGGACGCGAGCGGCATCTTCCCGCGCGAAGAGTTCGAAGCGCTCGTCGCCGCGAGTCAACGCGCCGCGGCCGCAATTGAAGAGGTGAAGCTCGAGCTCGCGACCGCACCGGAGACGCCGAAGAACGACCCGGCCGTCGAAGGCCTGCAGCAGTCGGTCGATTCCATCCGCGGCGAGATCCAAGGGCTGGTGCAAACCGTGCGCGGCATCGCGACGGCGCCGGCATCCGCCGCCGCGCCCGCAGCCGGCGCGCCGAAGGCACAGAAGCCGGCGGCACCTGCCCCGACGCCACAGTCCACCGAAGCCCCGGCCAAGCCGGCCGGCAGCGCGGACGGCCTGGCGAATCAGATCGCGGGTGAGCGCAAGACGAAGGGCAAGAACGTCCTCGGCGCGATCGCGAAGCTCAAGCAGATGCGCAACTAGTCGAGTAGCTCGCGCACGTAGCGCACCGGCACCCCGAAGTTCGAGCCCGCGAACTCCTTCATGATCGCGAAGTTCACCGCGATCACCTTGCCGCTGCGACTGAACACCGGCCCACCCGAGCCGCCGGACGTCGTCACCGCGTCGTAGACCAATCGCTCGGCCTGCACATCGCCGAGCCGTCCGGCGGTCACGAGCGGCGAGATCGCGCCATGCGACGCGAGGCGTTCGATGACCTGGGTCAGGGTCGGCCCACCCGCGATCACCGATCGCACGGTCATCCGATCGGCCTTCGCGAGCAGCGCGTTCACGCCCGCCGGGTAGCCGACGACGAGGACCTGCGAGCCGCGTAGTGATGTCGGATCCTCTTCCGAGAGCTCGACGACGGGGATGCCTTCCAAGACTACGTTGACGACCGCGACGTCGAGCGAGTCCGAGCGCAAGCGCACGAGGCTCGTGTCGACTTCGACCGGTTCGTGTCCGGGGAAGCTCGCGGTCATCCGAAACATCACGGGCTTGAAGCCCGATCGCATCATCGACTTCGCCTCCTCGTCGTACTCCCACGGGCACACGACGTGCCGATTGGTGACGACGTCGCCGTCCTTGTCGGCGCGGAACCCGGAGCCCGTATACTCGATCTCGAGCCGCGTCCCGTCCACGTCCGTCACGTAGTCGGAACCCGTCGGCATGCGGAAGCCGTAGCGGCCGTGCAGCAGGCAGATGGCACGCGTGTAGACGTCGTACACCTTGGCGACGGCGGCGTCCTGCGCGCGCAGCTCGTCGAGTGCCTCCGCGCTCTTCGCGAGTTCGCCGCGCAGGCTCACGACCTGCTCCTGCGAGACTTCCTGCATCCGGCTCAGCTGCAGAACTTGTGCGCGCAGCCGGTCGATCTCTTCGGAGTATGCACCGTTCTGCCCACCTCCGCCGAACCAACCGGCCGCGAAGACGATCGCGAGCATGACGAGCACGAACAGAGGGACGCCGACCTTGAGCTTCCACGTCGCGTGTGTCAGCAGGTCGCTCGACATGGACCGCGTGAACGCGAACGCGCCGCTGTTGCGACCGACGTCGCGCGCGTCACGCAGCATCGTCCGGACCGGCTTGCAGACGCGGCCCGGGTCCACCTGGATCCGGAATCGAACGCGTGGACCGTCGATCCCGAACTCGACCAGGTCCCCCTCCTCGAGGATGCACTCCTCGACCTCGTTCCGGTTGACGAAGACCCGTCCGCCAATCGGCTTGAGGTAGAACGCACACCCCTCTTCGACGAACGCGATCTCGGCGTGGCGCGGGCTCACGCCCGTCGATCGACCGTAGCGCACCGCTGCATCCGGATCCGTGCCGACGAGCACGTTGGGTGCGTCGTAGGCGATCGTCCTACCGCGCAGTCTCCCGGTCAGGTGCAGCAGCTGGGCGCGCATGGGCTCACGCGCGCTACGTCCGCTTCCAGTCCGCAACTCGCTGCTTCAGGTTGGCAGCGATCTCGTCCGCCGAGACGCGTTCTTGCTGCATCGTGTCGCGGTCACGAACCGTCACTGTGCCGTCGCTCAGCGTGTCGCCGTCGATCGTCACGCACCACGGCGTGCCGACTTCGTCCTGGCGACGGTAGCGCCGGCCGATCGCCCCCTTCTCGTCGTAGAAGGTGCGCAGCCCGACGTCCTGTAGGGCCGCCGAGATCTCGCGAGCGCGATCGGGCATGCCCTCCTTCTTGACCAGCGGGAAGACCGCGACCGTCACCGGCGCGATCGACGGATGGAACCGCAGCACCGTCCGGATGTCGTCCTTGCCGGTCTTCTCGTTCGGGATCGCTTCTTCTTCGTACGCGTCGACCAAGAACGTCATCGCCGCGCGGTCACAGCCGGCGGCCGGCTCGACGACGTGCGGGATGTAGCGCGTCTTGGTCGCTTCGTCGAAGAACGAGAGATCCTTGCCGGAGCCCTCACCATGCTGCGTGAGGTCGAAGCAGCCGCGTTTCGCGATGCCTTCGAGTTCGCTCCAGCCGAACGGGAACTCGTACTCGACGTCCGTGCAGCCGGTCGAGTAGTGCGCGAGTTCGTCGTCATCGTGAGCGCGCTTGCGCAACTTGTCGGGACGCACGCCGAACTTCACGTACCAGTCGAAGCGTTCCTGGATCCAGTAGTCGTACCACTTGTCGCCCTCGTCCGGCGGGATGAAGAACTCCATCTCCATCTGCTCGAACTCGCGCGTACGGAACACGAAGTTGCCGGGAGTGATCTCGTTGCGGAAGCTCTTGCCGATCTGCGCGATGCCGAACGGCGGCTTGACGCGCGACGAGTTCACGACGTTCAAGAAGTTCGTGAAGATGCCCTGCGCGGTTTCGGGTCGCAGGAACACCGTGTGCGCCGTGTCCTCGACCGGACCCGCAAAGGTCTTGAACATCAGGTTGAACGCACGGGGCTCGGTGAACGAACCCTGAGCACCACAGTTCGGGCAGACGTTCTCGTCCTCGAGGTGGTCATGGCGGAAGCGACCCTTGCACTCCTTGCAGTCGACCATCAGGTCGTGGAACCCCGCGAGGTGACCCGAAGACTTCCACACGTCGGGATGTTGGATGATCGCCGAATCGAGGCCGACGATGTCGTCGCGGCCGACGACCATCGATCGCCACCACGCATCCTTGACGTTGCGCTTGAGCTCGACGCCGAGCGGGCCGTAGTCGTAGCACGAGCTGAAGCCGCCGTAGATGTCGCTGCTCTGGAACACGAAGCCGCGCCGCTTGCACAGCGAGACGATGCGCTCCATCAGATCGGGTGCGTTTTTCTGAGCCATGGGTCGGGGTGTTCTACGGGAGGGAGCAGCGGGGCGCCAGGTCGGGGGCGGATCCACGGGCGCACCCCCGATTGTCGGCCGATCGCGGACCCGATAGGGTGCCCGGGACCGTCAGAAACGCCGGACATGGTTCGAATTCGCGGACCGGCGCGCCGTAGCGGCCCGGCACGATTCGCCATGGACTTCTCCAAAGACGCCCTCGAACAGACGCTCAGGGACACCTGGGACACGGTCAAGACCAAGCTCGAGGGCGGCACCTGCGCCGTGCGCGACACGATCGGCCAGCTGCCGTTCCTCGCGTCGGTCGCCGCCGCTCCGCAGCACGACTCCGCGAGCTGCGACGAACACCACTACTTCCTCGTGCCGACCCCGTTCGCCGCCGACGGTTACGCGATCTACACGGTGCGGCGCCTCCCCGAAGACGCGACCCCGGATGCGGACCTCCCCCAGCGTCGGGTGTTCCACCTGCCGGCAGACGGGGCCGAGGACCGGCTCGTCGACCTCGTCCTCGCCGACCGGCCGAAGCCCGAGGCGGACACGTCTGCGAGCGGTGGAGGCGCGAGTGATGGAGACGAGAGCGAACCACTGGCGAGCCGCCTCGAGCGCGTCGCCGATGAAATCGACCGGCACGAGCGCATGGTCACTGGCGGGATCCTGCTCATCGGCGGCGCGGTCGCCGTTGCAAACCCGTTGCTCGGCGTCGGCATCGCCGCGAAGGCCATCATCCCCTCCATCGGCGCGCTGCTCTCGCGCGAAGGACTGAAGTACGCGAGCGACAAGTTGAAGGGCTTCACGCAACGACGCGAACAGGCCGAACAAGACCGAGAGGACGAGCAGGCGCGCACGGAGTTCGCCCGCGTGCCGGTGCACTCGTTCGTCAACCCGCTGCTCCAGGACCTCGAGCGCGCGCTGACGACGACCGCGGCCGAGTTCGACCCGTCGCACGAAGTCGACTTCGACGCCATCGATGTCGACGGCTGGAACCGTGACGAACTCGTGCAACTCACGGCCCGCGCGATCACCGAGAGCTACGGCGACGCGAAGGGAAAGACCATCGCGGAGCGGTTCGAGTTCGGGCCCGAGGACCGGCGCTGGCTCGAGTCGCTACGCGGACTCGCCGGCTCCTGATCGGGATCGCCGGGGCGAGATCACGATCCACAGCCCGGTCAGGATGCACACGCCCGCAAGCAGCGTCCCCGGGTCGAGACTCTCGCCCAAAAACGCGACTCCGGCGGCGCCCGCGATCAGCGGCTGCGAGAAGACGTAGACCGCGGTCGTCGACGCGCGCACCGTCTGCAAGGCGTACAAATTGAGCAGGTAGGCAATCGCCGTCGGGAACAGCAGGACCATCAGCAGCGACCACCACGCGCGCGGCTCCGCATCGGCCGGAACCCAGGACCCTTCCAGCGCGACGATCGGGATAAACCAGAGGCTGAGGACGTACATCCACGTCGTGAACACGAGCGGCTGGTAGCGCTTCATCAGCGGCTTCGACCCAACGAGAAACAGCGAGTAACACAACGTGTTGCCGACGAGCAGCAGGTTGCCGACGAGATACTTCGAAGACAGATCGATCCCATCCTGCAGGACCAGGTAGGCCGTGCCGATCAGCGCGAGACCGATCCCGCTGCCGCGCTTCCAGGAGAACTTCTCCTGCCGCACGAGGATCGCGATGCCGAACGTGAACAGCGGCACGAGCATCATCATCAGCCCCGTGTTGACGGCTGACGATCGCTTCAGACCTTCGAGGTAGAGCGCCTGGTTGAGACCGACCCCGAGAACGGCGCACACGGCCAACGCGGCGAAGTCGCCGCGCCGGGGCCAAATTGCACCACGGTGGAAGATCGCCGCCAAGCCGAGGAACACGACCGAGCCGAACACCAGACGCCAGCCCGCGACCACGCCGGGCCCGAACGCCCCGAACGCCCACTTGCCGAACAGCGGGAACGTCCCGAACGCGAACTGGGAGGAGATCAGCGCGAGGTGCGCACGAAATCTCGGCGGGGTGCTGTCAGCGTCTGCGGACACGGGCGGCACGGTAATGCCCGCGCCGATCGACGCAATCGTGCGGTCCCGCAGCGCGCGATCAGCGGATCACGCCGCCAACCACGGGGCTGGCAGAGAACGGGATCGTCGACGGCGACACGCCTTGGAACCAATACCGCTGGTCGACGAGAGCCGGCGTAGCCGGGACCGACCAAGACACGGTCAGGTCGCCGTTCGCGTCCGCGCTGGCGCCGCCCGCATTGATCAGCAGGGCCGGATCCAACCAGAGGGCAGGCGTAATGATCTGCGGCAGGAACACACTCGCGGTGTCCGTGCTCACGAGCGTGGTCACCATCCCGAACGGTGCCGTCTTGTAGTCCACGGAGAACGTCGCGCCGATGACGATCGGCCCCGAGCGCGTGACGCCGACCAGGGACACGCCGGGGGCCGCACCAACACAGCCCGTGCCATTGTCGATCACCGTGCAACGGTCGAGGTTCAACGGCCCCGACGACTCGAGCGCACACGCACCGGGCCCACCCTCGAGGACGGCATCGCTCGCCCAGAAGTTCGTCGGTGAAGCCAACACGGCCGCGGAACCGCCCACCGGCGTAAGACCGCCGAGCGCCGTGAATCCGCTGCCGTGGAAGTGCGAATCTTCGGACAACAAGATCCCGTGACCGTTCGAGAACGACCCACCCGTGGCCAACACGCTCGAACCCAGGAACTCGCCTCCGACCGCGGTGACGTCCGAGTTCTCCACGGCCAGACCGATGCCTTGGCCGACCGTGCTGACGGACTCGACGACGCAGTCTTGCAGGTTCGCGCGGCTGTTGAACACGACGAGCGAGGTGCCGCCGGCGCTCCGGAATTGGCAGTCGTCGAACGTGACCACGGAGTCGAACACCGACACCGTGTGGTTCACGGGAGACTGGAACGGCGACACCACCGACGGTTCGAAGCTCAACCCGACGACGTGCACTTCGCATTCGGCGAACGTCGTCGGAGACGGATTCGGCGCCGCGACGGTGGGGTAGCCGACCATCACCGTGCCCGGCGTCTCGGCCCGAATCGTCACGTCGACACCGAGCGCCAAAAACCACCAGTAGAACCCGGGCCGCACGAGGATCACGTCACCGTCGGCCGCCGCGTCGATCGCGTGTTGAATCTGCCAAAACGTCCCGAGTGGGCCGTTCACGTCGACGACATGGACCGTCTGCCCGGGCGACAGCCCGGCGAACAGTCCGAACACGAGAGCCGTGGCGAGAAGTCTCATGGGTTCCCCTTGAAGCTGGCAGGTCGAGGTCGGAGATCATACCGAGCCCGGCGCGATCGCGCGCCCCGGGCGCGCTTCCCGAGCAGCGGAAAACGCGCCAGTACCGCCGACGCTTCGGAACCCCGCAATTGCGGCCCTGGCCGCGCGTTGACCTTGTCCGAGGGGTTCGGCGTCCTATCCTCTGCCAACCCGCTACCCACGGAACCCGCCGTGACCCAGACCGCAACCAGCCACGATCCCGCGCTCCTCGCCGACCTGTCGGCGAAGGCCCTCGACGGCGCCGCTCTGACCCCGACCGAGGGCCTCGCCCTCTACCGCGGCCTCGACCTGACCTCGCTCGGGATGCTCGCGAACGCGATCCGCTTCCGCATCAATCCCGACCCCAAGGTCACCTACATCATCGACCGCAACCTGAACCCGACGAACGTCTGCGTGACCGACTGCCGGTTCTGCGCGTTCTACCGTCGGCCGGGTGACGACGAGGCCTACGTCCTCGACCGCGAGGTGATCTACGAAAAGATCGACCAGACGATCGAAGCCGGCGGTATCCAGCTGCTGCTGCAGGGCGGGCACCACCCCTATCTCAAGACCGAGTGGTTCGCGGAGCTGTTCCGCGACATCAAGGCGCGCTACCCGCAGATCTGGATCCACGGCATGTCGCCGCCCGAGATCCAGCACCTGAGCAAGCTCGAGAAGCGCCCGGTCATCGAAGTCCTGCGCGACCTTCAAGAAGCCGGCCTCGACTCGGTGCCCGGCGGCGGCGCCGAGATCCTGGTCGAGCGCGTCCGTGAGATCATCGCCAAGAAAAAGGCGACGACCGAGGAGTGGCTCGACGTCATGCGTCAGGTCGGCAACCTCGGCATGCGCGGCACGGCGACGATGATGTTCGGCCATGTCGAGACCGACGCAGAGCGCGTCGAACACATCACGCGCATCCGCGAGCTGCAGGACGAGTGCGGCGTGTTCACCGCGTTCATCCCGTGGACGTTCCAGCCGAAGCACACGCCGATGGAAGCGGAGGCCGGCCCGAAGACGACCGTCGCCGAATACCTCCGCACGCTCGCGTTCGCGCGCATCTATCTGCAGAACGTGCCGCACATCCAGTCGAGCTTCGTGACCCAAGGCATGAAGACCTGCCAGACCGGCCTCGGCATGGGCGCCGACGACTTCGGTTCGGCGATGCTCGAGGAGAACGTCGTGTCGTCGGCCGGCTGCTCGCACCTGACCTCGGTCGCCGAGATCGAGCGCCACATCAAGGACGCCGGCTTCACGCCGCAGCGCCGCACGATGCTCTACGAGCACATCGAAACGCCGGAGACCGACAAGTTCGGTCGCCCGCCGCGCCAGAAGAGGATCGTTTCGGAGGGCGCATCGTCATGAGCTACCAACCCCTCGACACCAACGTCGCGAACCGCGTCATCGATGCCGCCGGCCTCGGCACGATCCGTGAGAAGGTCGACGCCGGCGAACGCCTGAGCTCCGACGACGGCATGCTGCTCTACGAGACGCCGTCCCTCGCAGCCGTGGGCCACCTCGCCCACCGCGTCCGCTCGCGGCTCCACGGCGACAAGGCCTTCTTCAACAACAACCTGCACATCAACTACACGAACATCTGCCAGTACTCGTGCAAGTTCTGTGCGTTCGCCGCGAAGGAAGGCGAAGACCGCGCCTACCTGATGAACGGCGAAGCGGTCGAGAAGAAGCTCCGGGAATACGACGACCTCGCGCCGACCGAGGTGCACATGGTCGCCGGCATCCACCCGACGATGGGCTACGACTACTACCTCGAGGTCGTCCGCGCCGCGAAGCGCGCGCGCCCCGACATCCACGTGAAGGCCTTCACGATGGTCGAGATCGACCACATGCTGAAGATCTCCGGCAAGTCGGAAGAGGAAGTGTTCCAGGACCTCCGCGACGCGGGCCTCGGCTCGTGCCCCGGTGGCGGCGCCGAAGTCCTCGTCGACCGCGTCCACAAGGCGGTCTTCCGCGAGAAGCAAAGCCCGCAGGGCTGGCTCGACACTGCGCGCAAGGTGCAGAAGGCCGGCTTCAAGATGAACGCGACGATGCTCTACGGCCACATCGAACGAAAGTCGGAGTGCGTCGAACACATGATCAAGCTGCGCGATCTCCAGGACGAGTGCGGCAACTTCATGGCGTTCATCCCACTCGCGTTCTGGCCCTACCACACGGACCTCGCGAACTACGGCCACGAAACGACCGGCTGGATGGACCTCCGCGCCATCGCCGTCTCGCGACTGATGCTCGACAACTTCCCGAACATCAAGGCCTACTGGATCATGCTCACGCCGCAGAGCGCGCAAACCGCGCTCGCGTTCGGTGCGAACGACATCGACGGCACGGTGACCGAAGAGAAGATCACGCACGACGCGGGCACGAGCGCGCCGGAGAGCTTGCCGCGAGACGAGCTGGTGCACCTGATCCGGGAAGCGGGGTTCACGCCGGTGCAGCGGACGACGACGTATGAAGAGCTCGAGGTGGTGACGGGTTAGGGGTGCTGGGGGTGTGGTTGGAGTAACGAGATGCGGAATCGAGCTTCGCTCGATTCCGCCACCACGAGCGCCACGGAGACCATGGGGCACCACGTGAGACGGCGAAACGGCGGTCTTGGTCTTCCAGGCATTACCGGCGAATCACGCGCCCTACGATTCAGGCAGAATTCAGCCAGCCGTCACGGCAGTGCAGCACTGCCGTAGATCGAACGCCCTCGGGCGTGGATCTGCCGAAAGCGTTCGCAGCCGTTTGGTCTTATGTAGCGTTCTTGATCAGGCTCGCTCACTGCCGGATCGCCTGCGATCGTCGTCAACCGCCGGTAGCCCGACTCACGTGGTGCCCGTGGTCTCCATGGTGTTCGTGGTGGCGAATCCGAGCGAAGCTCGGATTCGCATCTCGTCCCCTACGCACCACGACGACCTATGGATTCCCACGCCCACCCCCGTACCCTCCACCCCCAATGGAAGTCGGCGGCCCCATCCTGATCGTCCTCGTGATCGCGCTCGTGATCACGGCCGCGATCTTCGGGCACATTGCGGCGAAGAAGCGCCGAGAAGCGCTCGCCGCGCTCGCGGACAGCCTCGGCTGGTCTTACGACCCCGACCACACGACGGCGGGGACCGCGCCCCTCGAACACTTCGACATGTTCAACCGCGGTCGGTCGCGCCGCGCCTACAACACGCTGTGGGGCACGCTCGACACGGACGGCATCGACTGCTCTGCGCAGGCGGGCGACTACCGCTACAAGGTCACGCGCGGCAGCGGCAAGAACCGTCGCACGCACACCTACCGCTTCAGCTACCTGATCTTCCGGCTGCCGTTCCGCGGTGTGCCCGATCTCACGATCCGGCGCGAAGGGCTCTTCGACAAGATCAGCGGCGCGTTCGGGTTCGACGACATCGACTTCGAGTCGGCCGAGTTCTCGAAGAAGTACTACGTGCAGTCGAGCGACCGACGCTTCGCCTACGACCTGATCCATCCGCGGATGATGGAGTTCCTGCTCCGCGTGCATCCGCCGCGGATCGACTTCAGCGGTGGCTACGTGCTGCTGACCGACGGCAAATCGACATGGCAGGCCGAACAGTTCGAGCGGCGCCTCGCGTTCGCCCGTGAATTCCTCGAGCTCTGGCCCGCACACCTCGCCGACAGCCTTCAGGCATGAACGAAACCACAGTCGTCATCCTCGTCGCCATCGGCGTCCCCCTTCTCCTCCTGCTGATCTGGGTCATCGCGAACTACAACCGCATGGTGTCGCTTCGCAACCACATCCAAGAGAGCTGGTCGAACATCGACGTCGAGCTCAAGCGTCGCTACGAGCTGATCCCGAACCTGGTGTCGACGGTGAAGGGCTTCGCGAAGCACGAGCGCGAGACGCTCGAGAAGGTCATCGAGCTGCGCAACAAGGCTGCCGCGAGCAAGGGCTCGGCAGCGTCACAGGCGGTCGACGAAACCGCGATGCTCATGGGTTTGAAGTCGGTGTTCGCGCTCGCCGAGGGCTACCCCGATCTCAAGAGCGACGCGCACTTCCTCGCGCTGCAGAAGGAGCTGTCACTCACCGAGGACCGCATCGCCGCGTCGCGCCGCTTCTACAACGCGAACATCCGCGACCTTCGGCAGCTGTGCGAGGCGTTTCCAACGTCGATCCTCGCGTCCACCTTCCACATCGAGGCGCCGGACTTCTTCGAGCTGGACTCGGACGCGGAGCGCGTCGTGCCGAGGGTCGAACTCGCGTAGTCAGTTCGGCTCGCGCTGCGGGTAGAGCCAGCCGGCGAACCGCTTGACCATGAACGGCATGACGCCGTAGGTCATGATCAGCACGACGATCGGCGTCGTGGCCAGAATGCGCGCCCACGAGGGCAGATCGCCGAGGAACGGCGCCGTGGCGAATCCCATGACGATCAGGAGCGGCGTGATCGCGAGCCACGTCACGACCGCCATCTTGTGGCGAGGCGGCGGCACGATCGACTTCGCGCGCGGCTGCGCGAACCAGGTCTCGAGTCCGCAGATCACGCGCAGCTTGGCCGGCTCGGCGATCAGCTTGTCGAGACGATCCAGCCACCGAGCGCGCTCCTCCGATGCTTCCCAGGCCGCGAGCTGCTCGGGCGACTCGTAGCGAAAGACGACGCGGTAGTCGTGGTCGTCGGGCTGTTCGGGGTAGAGCACGTCCGTGCCGAGGTAGCCCGGGAATCGACTGCTCGCCTCGATGATGCCTCGCAACGACGCCTCGAACTCCGGCTTCTTGCCGGGGAGGACTTCACGATCGATCACGACGGAGACGGGGCGCGAGGGAGCCATGGCGATGACATAACGCGCGGAGAAACGGCGCGTTCTCGAAAATACATGACCCCGTCCGATCGCCGACAGCGCCGTCGAGAATCCGACATCGGGATTCCGCGCGCGATCACGATCTCCTGACCCCATCTCGTGGCCTCAGACGACTACAGTGACGTCGATCGGTCTACCGCTCACGGGAAGAGAATCATGATCCGAATCAGCATCGCTGCATCGACGTTCGCCGCTCTGGCGATCACGCCGATAACGGCGCAACGCCTCACACCCTCCTACTCTCCATCCCAGCTTCCACACGGCCTCAGCTACACCCAGGCCATCATCGTGGATGTCGACAACGACGGACGCGTCGACATTCTCGACTGGGAGTACCCGGACCCGGCGCACTGGCTGCTGTCGCGCAACGACGGTGAAGGACGCTTCGCCGATCCGATCGCGGTCACTTCGCCTCAGGAGTCCCCGTTCGTGCCTCGACTCGTCGCGGACTTCGATGGCGACGGGGACGTGGATGTCGGCTACGCGAACGAAACCGGCTGGTTCATCGCATGGAACAACGGTGGCGGCGGGTTCCCCCAGTCGACGCAGCTCACCTTCCTCGACAACTGGAACATCGCGGTCGCCGGGGACATCGACGGCGACGGAGACGTCGACATCGTCACGCAAGGCGCCGAGGTGCAGATCCATTCGATCGGAACCTACCTCAACGATGGGTCGGGCAACTTCACGCTCGGCACGACGAATCCGGGCTTCTCTTCGCTGGGCCAGCCGCTCAACCAGTTGCTCGACACGGACGGCGACGGCGACCTCGACTTCGTCTCGTATCGCCACTGGGAGAATGACGGCGCCGGCAACTTCACCGACACGACCACGAATCGATACGCCCTCGGCTTCCCGCCGGGCGGAACCCACGTCTACGCGGACCTGAACGGGGACGGACTGTTCGACCTCGCGACTCCGAAGGAACTGTTCTTCGATGACGGAACCGGAACGCTCGTCTCCGCCCTGGACTTCTCGAACTTCATCTATCCGGACGTCGACGTGTTCGACATCGAGAACGACGGGGACCTCGACGTGTTCTTGGCGCGGTCCGATCTGGGCTCGGCGCTGCTGCTCCGCAACGATGGCGCCGGAGTGTTTACCTTCGAATCCGGCTGGTTGGAGGGTTTCGGGACCTACCGCGCCCACGTCGTCGACGTGGACGGGGACGGCGACGTCGACCTGCTCGGGCCACCTCGCACGCTGTTCCTGGGCGACGGTCAGGGCAACTTCTTCAACGCGGCGCCGATCGCGCTGTCCCTCTACGAAAACGAGTACCGCGACAGCATCGTCGGCGACGTCGATTCCGACGGGGACGTCGACATCCTCACGCGCACCGAGACCGAGTTCCGCGTGCACTTCAACAACGGCGTCGGCGAGTTCGTCGCAGGCACGCCGTTCCCGCTGCCTTCTCCGGATTTCAACAGCGGTCCCGACGTCGAGTTCGCGGACTTCGACGCGGACGGCCATCTCGACTTCGCCTACGACCTCGAGATCTACGAAGGAGACGGAACCGGCGGCTTCGCGCACGTGAACTCGCTGATTGGCCTGGCCCGCACGATGACGATCGCGGACTTCGACGGCGATGGCGACGACGACCTCGCGACGCCGAGCGTCGTCGCGTTCCACACTGCGGGCTTCGCGTTCCAGACCGTACCGACAGCTCTCGGCGGCGACGGCTGGGACATGGACTCGGGCGACATCGACGGCGACGGTGACATCGACATCGTCACGGCCGTGACGAATGGCCTCGTGCAGCTGTTTTCGAACGACGGGAACGGCGGCTTCACCGACGTGTCTGCGAACCTCCCCGAACCGGTGTTCGCCGGCTTCGCGCGCACGGCACGGATGGCGGACGTCGATGAAGACGGCGATCTCGACCTCTTGATCGGTAACGAGAACCACACTTGGCAGAACCTGTGGTTCTACGAAAACGACGGCACCGGCACGTTCACCGACGAGACGGTCGCGACGTTCGGGTTCACGCCGTTCTGCGACGACGCGGTCGTCGCCGACTTCGACCTCGACGGCGACATCGACATCTTCGGCACGGGCTATCAACGCACGTTCCTGGAGAACACGCCTACGGGGTTCGTCAATCGCCCGTTCCTCTGGCTCGGAGATCTCAACCAGTACGAGGAGGGTCCGATCCTCGCCGACCTCGACAACGACGGGGACCAGGACGTCGTGATGGGTCTCTACAACGTCGGTCCGCAGTTCTTCCACAACCGGCGAAGACACCTGCTGTCACCGCGCCTCGGGCGCACGGGTGCGGCCATTCTGCTCGAGGCCTACGTGGAAGCCGACACGACGGAGACGGTGTACCCGTTCGTCGCACTCACCCTGTTCGACCCGCCGTTGCCGTCCCCGTGGGGCCCGCTCCACGCAGACGCCGGCGCGGCGATCACGCTGCCGCCACAGGTCGCGGGTGACCAGGCACACGCCGAATGGGAGTTCGGCGTGCCGCCAGTGCCGGGACTCGTCGGGCTCGAGCTCTTCAGCCAGGCTCTGTTCGTGCCAAGCATCGACCCGGCGTCGTGGCGCCTCTCGAACCCCGTGCGACACACGATCGTCGAGTAGGCAGCCGGCGACCTACCAGTCGGCGAGCGCGCCGATCACGTGCGCGATGCGCCGCGCGAACGACGTGCGCTCGTCTCCCCCGCGAAGCCGGACATGGATCATCATCCCGGCGTCGCCAGGCTCGACGACGAGCGACAGCGAACCCGCCTCCGTCAGCGCACGCAACTGCTCGTCGCCCCCGTGAAACTCGCACGCGAGCGCCAGCGACGCGATGTCGGCCTCTACGGCGAACAGATCGGCGCCGCCCACTTGCGGCTGCCAGACGTCCTGCTTCGCGCGCGCCGCGCGCTGCACGAGCGCCGGCGCATTGGAGAACACCACGCAGTCGCCAATCGCGCCGAAGATGCCCTCTTCCCCTTCGAACGAACGGCGATACCAGTCGCCGTCCCGCGTGAGCTCGAAGTCGTTGTCTTCCGCGACCTGCGAGATCGACTCCAGCGCCGCCTTCGTGTCCTGCACTTTGACGCACGCGACGATGCGCGGCTCTTCGAGCTGACCGTCGCGAGGGTAGAGCAGCACGCCGATCGCCGAGTTGCGGAGCTGATCGACGAGCGCCTCCCCGATCAGCAGCCGCATCTGCTTCGCGGCTCGCTCGGCATCGCGGTCGAGCATCCCGTCTTCCTGCGCGCCGAGTAGCGTGCGCAGCGGCTCTTCCAGGCTCGCGCTGAACGCCATCACCGGCGCCTCGAAGCGCGCGAGCACATCCCGACACGTCCCCCCGGGCGCGGTGCTACCGAAGAACTTCGATCGGTCCCGCGGCTCGATCCCGATGTGCAGCCCCGTGTGCGTCATCGCCGCCACGGCCGCGCGCACCGTCGTCGCACCTTCGCGAAAGGAATCGATGTTCAAGAACATCGACGTCGCAGCGGGACCCGGCAGTCGTTTGGCCAGCGCTCGGAACAGCGGATCCGATCCGATCGTCGGGGAATCGTCCGCGCGATCGAGCACCATGCGGAGCCGGACGATCGGGTCGGACTTCTCTTCCGCTGTCCCCAACATGACCAGCTGACCGCCGACGAACGTCCACGCGTTGCGATCGACGCGATGGATCGGCGGCGTGCCCTTCGTCTCGTCCAGATCCCCGTTCACCTCGACCAAGAATCGCTGCGCGAGTTCCCGGTCATCGACCCCGCACGTCAGCCAGATCGTTCGCGGCAGACAGAGCAAACCCGGATCGGCGAATGACACCCGGAACGGGCGGTCCGGATCGAGGCCGACCCGCGCCCAGGTCGCCGGCTTCTCGAGGTCGACACCGAAGTCGATCAGGGCGGCCTCGAGATCCTCGTCGGTGTCCAGGCGCGTCGTCACGCCACCGACCTCGATCGAGGCCCCGTCGCGCAATCCCGCAAACACGTCGCGCAGGACGCGCCCCGGCTCGTCGATGACCCATGTCAGCGGCGGCTCGACCGAGACCCTCGACAAGCCGGCCATCGGCTGTGGGCGCGACGTCTGCGGTGCGACCGCGAGAAGGACCGTGCACAGGATCGAGGGTTCCATCGACTCCTCGTGGCCGAGGCGGCCGTGGAGTTGTCAGGACATCTCAGCTGCCGAACCGGGCCCGGCGCCTCCGCCGGCGAGCCTCGGTTTCGACCGTGCGGCGGGCGATCGCCGTCCGTCGAGCGATCTCCTCATGGTCCGGGAACTCTTGCTCGGCCAGCTGCAGGAGGTGGAACACGTCCGCTGCGCGGCCGCGCGTGCAGGAGATGCGCCCCGCGGTGTTGAGGTAGTCGGCAGCATCCGGCCGCTCGTCCGAGCGAGCGAGGGCTTCGCGAGCCGCATCGAAGTCACCAGCGAACGCGAGCGCGGCGACATCCTCGGGAAACGCACGGTCGTAGATCGGGAGCTCGTAGGTGCCGATCGGCCCGAGCGAAGACCCCTTCGCGGACACCCGAAGACGCCAGCGCGTCGCACCGTCCTCGAACGCTCGACGACCTGGAGCCTCGCGCGGAATCGGCATCGCGAGACTCAGCGTCGTCGACGACCCTCCGATGTCCCCGGAGCTCACGGTCAACTCCTCGATCGACCGGTGCTTCGTCTTCAGGAACCCACCGTACGCTTGACTCCGACACACCAGCGCACACTTCAGAACGGTGCCGACGTCCAATGCGCGATCGAACAGGAGTTTGGCTTCCAGCACCTCGCCGACGCAAAACGGCACTCGGTCGAGCTGCAACACTGGACTGCCAAAGCGACGAGTCGGCACGACGTACATCGCGCTGACGCAGAACGACACGAAGAAGAACATCGCGGCGAGCACGACGACGAGCACGGGATTCACGTACCAGTCGGATGTGCTCACGAGCAGTGAAATCGACCAGCCGAGCGCGAGTCCGAGCGCAGCGGTGATCACGAGACTGACGCGCATCGGGATGCGCTGCCGTCGCAGGACTCTCCCGTCACGCCAGGCGTCGACGTGGAGCCACGGCTCCGGACCGCGCGCGAATGTGCTCTGATCGCGCCAGCGGAGGAAGATCACCACCGACGCAATGACGGTCATGGACAGCCACACCGTACCGAAGATCGCGAGGAATCGCCCCGCGTTGTGCACGCGCGGGAACAGCACAGACCGGTTCGAATCCGCGGGGTCGACGAAAACCGGGACCGTGCGGCCGGCCTCCTTCGCCGCGGTCAGCGTGTTGTTGTCCTCCCACGGCCCGTATTCCTGCGCGCTCGGCTGCCAGTCCAGCGGATACAGGGTTTCGTTCTCGTAGCGCACGCCGTCGATCGTGTAGGCGTAGCGACACGACAGCCGATACACCGTACGACTGCGCGCACCGCTTCCCGATCGATAGCTCTCGAGCTGGAAGCGCAACGGCGTCGCCGCGCGCTGATCCCAGCCCTGCATCGCCTTCGCCGTCCACCACTGAGCGACACCGGCGCCGAAGCACCCGAGCCCCACGATCCAGAACAGGACGAGGAACAACCCAGGTGCGGACGAGACGCGTTTCACAGGAGGGCGCGCGTCACTCGAGACCGAGAGTGCGGCGCACCGCGGTCTGATCGATCTCACCACCCGCGAAGTCGTCGAACGCCTTCTCCGGCGGCGTGATCATGTGCGCCATGATGAACGGCGCGCCCTCTTCGGCACCCTGCTGGGAATCCTTGAAGCAGCACTCCCACTCGATCGTCGCCCAACCTTCGTAGCCGTACTTCGTGAACGCCGTGAAGATCGCGGTGAAGTCGACGTCGCCGTCACCCGTGCTCCGGAACCGACCGGCGCGATCCTGCCATCCCTGGTAACCGCCGTAGACGCCGGTCCGACCGTTCGGCCGGAACTCCGCGTCCTTGACGTGGAAGCACTTGATGCGGTCGTGGTAGAGCTCGATGAAGTCGAGGTAGTCGAGGCACTGCAGCACGAAGTGGCTCGGGTCGTAGAGCAAGCACGCGCGCGCATGACCATCGACCGCTTCGAGGAACTGCTCGTACGACGCGCCGTCGTGCAGGTCTTCGCCAGGATGGATCTCGAACGCGCAGTCGACACCCTGTTCGTCCGCGTAGTCGAGGATCGGCCTCCACCGACGGGCGAGCTCCTGAAAGCCTTCCTCGACCAGGCCGGCCGGGCGCTGCGGCCACGGATAGACCGTGTGCCACATCAGCGCACCCGAGAACGTCGGCATCGCGTTCAAGCCGAGGTTCTTCGAAGCCTTCAGGCACAGCTTGACCTGCTCCGTGCCCCACTCCTGCATCTGCGCCGGCGTCGTGACGCCGTCTGGAGCAAACGCCTTGAACATCTCGGCGTACGCAGGATGGACCGCAACCAGCTGACCCTGGAGGTGCGTCGCGAGCTCGCTGACCTCGAGACCGTGGTTCGCGGCCGTCCCCTTGAACTCGTCGCAGTACGCCTGGCTCTCGGCCGCTTTCGCGAGATCGAAGCAGCGACCGTCCCAGCTCGGGATCTGGACGCCGACGTAGTCGAGCTCGCTCGCCCACTGGCAGAGTGAGTCGAACTGGTTGAACGGAGGCTCATCCCCCATGAACTGCGCGAAGAAAATGCCGGGACCCTTCATGGATCAGCGTGCTCCTGAGATCGGACTGGTCGAGTGGGGAAGCGAGTGTAGCGCGAACCGAGTCAGGACACCTTGACCCAGCGTCGCGTCTTGGCGGCCTTCAGCGAAGCGTCGAGTACCTGCTGGACCGCAACGCCGTCGTCGAAGCTCGGGGAGAACGGCTTCTTGCCGCGCATGGACAGGACGAAGTCGACGAGCGTGTGCACGAAGGTGTGCTCGTAGCCGATGATGTGCCCGTCGGGCCACCACTGGCCGGCGTAGGGATGCACGTCGTCCATGCACATGACGGTCTGGAATCCGCGCGTGTCCGCGGGGCCGTCGAAGCGAAACACTGCGAGCTCGTTCATGCGCTCGAGGTTCCACACGATCGAACCCTTCTCACCGCTGAGCTCGATCTTGTTGTAGTTCTTCCGGCCCGGCGCGGAGCGCGTGGCTTCGAAGGTTCCGATCGCGCCGTTGTCGAAACGGGCGAGGAACGCCAGCGCATCGTCGACATCGACAGTGCGCTTCTTGCCGGAGCCGTCCTTCCGCGACTTGATGAAGGTCGCCTCGATCGCGCTGACATCGGTGAAGCGCAACCCGGTCAGGAAGTGCGTCATGTCGATCAGGTGCGCGTTGAGATCCCCGTGCGCGCCCGAGCCACAAACGCTCGCGTCGGTACGCCAGCTCGCCGGCGTCGACGCGTCGGAGAGCCAATCCTGCAGGTAGACCGCACGCACGTGCCGAATCTTGCCGATGTCGCCGCGCGCGACGATCTTCTGCGCGAGAGTCGCGGCGGGGCAGCGACGGTAGTTGTGCCACATCCCGACCTTGAGCCCCTTCTTCTTCGCGAGCGCTGCCATCGATTTGGCCTCGCGCGTGTTCAGCGCGAGCGGTTTCTCGCACATGACGTTCTTGCCCGCCTTGAGCGCGGCCAGCGTGATCGGGGCGTGCGTGTCGTTGGGCGTCGCGACGTCGATGAGATCGATGTCTTCGCGGGCGAGCGTCGCCTCGAGGTCGATCGATGCCTCGGCGAAGCCGAACTGCGCGCGCGCGGCTTCGGCGCGGTCAGCGTCACGACCGACGACGACGGCCATCTCGATGTCGAACGGAAGGTCGAAGAAGCGATTGGCTTGCCGCATCGCATTGGAATGCGCACGCCCCATGAAGGCGTGTCCGACCATGGCGATGCGGAGTTTCGAGCGGCGTTTCGGCATGGCCCGAAGCGTAGCTCCGGACCGCCGGACCGCCAACGCTACCTGCGGCTGCCGAACAACGTTTGCACGAAGGGTGGCGCGGGATCGGATCCAGGATCTTCGTCGAGACAGTCGTAGCCCCAACCGATCACGAGATCGGAGATCGCGTCACCGTTCGTATCCGCGACCCCGAGCGAGAAACACCGCAGCTCTTCGATCAAGGTCGCCGGATCGACGGTGCCGATGCGACGCCACGAGACGGCCACTGGACGGCGCACTCGATCCGTGCCGTCCCAAAGCGCCGCCGCCAAGAGCGGCCGGCCGAGGGTATCGGTCACCGAGATGATCACGTCGGAGATGCCGTCGCCGTCGATGTCCGCCACCTCGAGCAAGCCCGCGCGACCGGAGATCGCGAAGTCTTCGTCCGCGAGCAAGTACCCGCCGACGTTGACGCCGTCGAAGCGCGACTCCTGCTGCAGGTAGAACGAGACGGTCGAGCTCGAAAGCGAGAGCATCACGAGGTCGTCGCCGTCGTCGCCACCGAGATCGATCGCGCGGACGATGTCCGGCTCCTTGCCCACGCCGACCCGCGGCATCGTCGGATCGAGTTCCGCGGCCACGAGACGCTCGCCATCCGCAGAGAGTCGGTAGAAGCGCACTCCCTCGAGCTCCGCGACCGCGATCTCGTCCCGGTTGTCGAGATCGAATCGGCCGGCCGCCACGGAGCGCACGAGCACTCGCGCGCTCGCGATCGGCTCCGGCATCATTTCCCACGGGTATCCCACGGGATCGTCGAGCCCGAGCAACGCGATGACGAACCCCTTTTGTTCGTCGCCGACGTCCGGATCGTCATCCTTGTAGCGCAAGCCGACGATCAAATCGTCGAGCCCGTCGCCGTTGAGATCGCCACACGTGATCGTGCTCGAGGATTGCACGAGCGCCGTTCCGACGACGTCCGGCGGGAAGATCGGCATCGACGAATACACCGCGGACGCGGCGCCATCGACGTAGACGCCGACGAACCCGTCGAGCGTGAGGAACGCCAACGCGTCCTGCCCGAACAGCGACACGCGAGACACCGTCGAAGGCAGCAAGCCCTGCGCATTCACGGTGCCTTGCCCTGTCAGCGTGCCGAACTTGTCCGGAACCAAGAGCTCGAAACCGTCCGAATACGCCGCGGCGATGCGAGCCGAGCCTATCGAAGCTCCGACCAACTTCACCGGCGATCGCGTGAGTTGCATCCGCGCCTTCGGCGACGCCAGCTCACCGAGTTCATCGATCAGCAGCGTCGTGACGCGTGGCTCCGTGTTCGTGTTGGAGACCTTCGACGAATGGGTGACGAAGATCGCCTCCGTCGAATCGTCGACGAATCCCCGCTGGATCGAATGGACCGCACCGATCGGCTCCCCATCGAACTCGAAGAACTCCCGCTGGAGCACGATCTCCGTCGGCCCCACGTCGTAGATCTGGAACGTGTCCTCGGCCGCGCTGATCAGGATCTCCGCGTTCGCGTCGCCATCCAGCTCGGTCGCGAATCGGGTCACCGACGCTTCTGCGTTCTCTTCTCCAGCAGGGATTTCGAGCATCGGACCGATCTGGACCGAGAAGTCCGGCATCACGTCGAACACGAGGATCCTGTACGGCAACCCTTCAGGCACCGGAGGCGGCTGCATCACGAACGCGATCTGTCGTCGGTTCGGTCCACTCAGGTCCAGAACGTCCTGAGGCTGATAGCCACCCAACATGCCCGTGATGTCCACGGGTGTGGTCCCGGTGATCAAGCCATTCTCGAACCACGCGAACGACAGTTCGAACGACTGCGTGAGCGGCGGTCGAACCACGAAGCAGACCTCGTCCAGTCCGTCGTCGTCCACGTCGATCGGACGCGAGACCTCGAACACGGCGTCGGCGTCCTGGATCGAAGGCGGAAACTGAGTCTGCAGCGTCTGCGTGACGTACTTCGGCGAGTATGCATCCGACCGCAGTGCGAACGACGTGTCCCAGGTCGTGGCGACCATGATGTCGTCGTCGTCGCCGGTGAGGTTGACCTGGAAGATCCGTTCGGGGATCTGTTGGTTCTCGATGACCAGGCCCGCGCCGAACCCGCCGAGAATCCCCTGCCGGTCGGCGCCGTTCTCGATCAGCGTCGCGAGCGGAGCACCACCGCCGGTGCCGACGTTGAGGACCATGACGTCCGAATAGGAGTCCCCACCGAAGTCTCCGAGGCACAAGCCCGCGGGAACGAGAACCGTCGACTCGCCCGGGACTCCCGACTCGGCGAAGTCGCCAATGCGGTGGAACATCCCGTTGCCCATGGCCTTGGACACGCGCACCCGGCCGACGAAGTCGAAGCCGCTGCCGTAGAGAGCCGCGACGTCCGTGGGGCCGCCAGGGCCGGGCGTGGTCAGGACACCGAAGTTGATGTCTCGGGGCACGGCGTCGAGCGCGAGGCCGCGCGGCTCGAAGCTCGGTGAATTCGCCGCGTACGCGAACGCGTTCTGACGGATCGCGGACACGACCTGCTCGCCCCCGAACGAGCTGGGAACGCGCACGCGATAGTCGACCGCGACGAGTCCCGGGAATCCGTCCGGCGACGCAGGGAGGCGCACGCGCAGCGCGTTGTCCGTGGACTCGTTCTGCACGATCGACTGCAGCGCCAGCAGCGTTTCGCGACCACCGCGTGAAACCCGGATCTCCACCCGGCTGAAGTCGAGGCGCTCCTGTCCGGTGGAATCGAACTCGATCGGAACCAGCCCCCGACCGAAAAGAGACACGACGCCCTCGCCGTCCGCCACCGCGCTGCGTCCCGCCACCGCCTGCAGCACGGGCTCGTAGAAAATCCCTCGCAGCGGCACGGCTCGGCCGGCCCGCGCATCGATGACACGCAGCTGGAGCTCTTCAGGCGTGGCACCCGGAGGCACCGCGACGACGAGGTGCGTGGCGCCGTCGAGCTCTTCGGAACTCTGGATCGAGCCCGGCAGCGTGCGATTCGGGAAACTGTCGATCTGCACGAGCGGATTCTGCGTCAGCGCAGGACGCACGACGAGACGCACCGTTCCGCCAGTGATCGGGACCGTGTCGATCTGCGCACCGTCCGCGAGCTGCGCGACCGGCTTGCGCAACAACAAGAAGCGACCGCTCACCAACAGCTCGTAGGCGCCGTTTCGCTCGATGCCGATCCGTGCGATCGTCTCGACGTCCTGCGCCGTCGGATCGGCGAACTGGTCGCGGATGGCCTTGGTCTCGACGCGCCATCGCAACGTCGCGCCCTCCGCGTCGTCGACGACGACTTCGGATTGCCGCTGCACGACTTCGATGCCGGTTCCGGTGTAGACGAGGTCGACGACGACTTGGCCATCTCCCGGAACCTCGATGTTGGAGAGAACCGCGGCGCCCTCGTAGCGCTCACCTTCCGCGATGTCGAGCGGACCACGATCGATGGTCATCGTCATCGACGGCACCAGAGCAACTGGCGGCGGCGAATCTCCGTCGTCACGCCCGAACAGAAGTCCGCCGATCACGCCCGCGCCACAAGACGAGAGCGACAGCGAACAGAGGAGAATCGCGAAGATCGAAAGGCGCGACATCGAGAGGATTCGGGGGGTCGGGACCGAGCGGGGCGACCATATCAGTCTACCGAATCCTTTACGGTTCGTCGTTCAGCGCAGGGGGGCGAGCAGCGCCTCGAAGGTCTGATGGCCCCGCAGCGCCGCGGTGATCTTCCCGCTGCCATCGGCGTAATAGGTGATCGGGGTCACGTGGGACCAGCCCGCACCGTGGAACGCATCGAGGAACTTCTGGTCCGCCATGAGGACCGGGTGGACGAAGCCGTAGTCCGTCAGGGTGCGCTGGGTCGCCTCGGCCGGGAACCCCTGCACCTCGTCCATCATGACGCCGAGGACGATCACCTCCGCGGGATCGACCTGCTGCACGAGGCGGCGCACGTTCGGCGCCTCCAGCGAACAGCCCGAGCAGTAGGACCGGAAGAAGTTGAGCACCACCTTCTTCCCAACCAGATCGGCGCTCGTCCAAGTCTTGCCGTCGAGGTCCTCGAGGGAAAACTCGAACAGCTCGAGTCCGACGCTCTTCTGGATCTCGCCGTTGACGTGCGCACGGACTCCCCACATCACGCCTTGGTAGACGAGGAGCAGCAACACGAGCACGGCGAGAATGCGCCAGGGGCTGCTCTTCCGGGTTGCGGGGGTTTCTTGATCTGCCATCGGGACGCGTCGTCGGGTATCTTCGATCTTCGTCAGTACGCCAAGGGAACGGTCAGTCCCAGGCGTGGATCAGGACGATACGGACGCAACGACGATGACGCGAGGGCAGGGACGGCTGTACGAGCCAGACTCGGACGACTCGGGCTCGAAGAAGCAGAAGGCGGCCAAGCGACGCGCCGGCGGCGTCACCGCCGAGCGCATGGCGAAGGCCCAGCGGGAGATCTCGGTGTCGGAGTTCTTCACGAAGAACCGGCACCTGCTCGGCTTCGACAGCCCGCGAAAGGCGCTGCTGACGGCGATCAAGGAGGCCGTCGACAACAGCCTCGACGCGTGCGAAGAGGGCGGCATCCGCCCGGAGCTCGAGATCAAGATCCGCCGCGACCCGAAGAACGAACACATCTACACGATCTCGATCGAAGACAACGGTCCGGGCATCGTCCGCGGTCAGGTCCCGAACATCTTCGGCAAGCTGCTCTACGGCTCGAAGTTCCACCGGCTGCGGCAAAGCCGTGGGCAACAGGGGATCGGCATCTCGGCGGCCGGGATGTACGGCCAGCTGACGACCGGCAAGCCGGTGAAGATCTGGAGCCGAACGAGCAGGCGCGCGACCCCGCACTCGTTCGAAGTCCGCATCAACACGGCGAAGAACAAGCCGGAGTTCACCGAGAAGGCCATCGATTGGGACGGCAAGGCCCACGGCACTCGCGTCGAAATCACGCTCGAAGGCGAGTACCGACGGGGGCAACGCAGCATCGCCGAGTTCCTGAAGCTGTGCGCCGTCGCCAACCCACACGTCAAGATCACGTTCGTCGATCCGGACGACAACACGGTCGTCTACGAAGCCGGCACGAAGGAGATGCCCGCGGAGACCGACGAGATCAAACCGCACCCGCACGGCGTCGAGCTCGGCATCCTGATGAAGATGCTGCAGGACACGCCGGAGAAGTGGGTGAAGCTGTTCCTGCAGCGCGAGTTCTCGCGCGTCGGACCGAAGGTCTCGGAAGAGATCTGTCGGCAGGCCGGAATCTCGGATCGCGCGCACCCTCGGCGGATCGCACGGCAGGAAGTGTCCGCCCTGAAGAAGTCGATCGACAACACGAAGATCATGGCACCGCCGACTTCGTGCATCGCACCGATCGGCGAAGCGCAGATCATCGCGGGCCTCAAGAAAGAGGTCGAAGCCGACTTCTACATCGCGAACAGCCGGTCTCCCGTGGTCTACCGCGGACACCCGTTCTTGGTCGAAGTCGGCATCGCGTACGGCCGGCCGGGGGACACCCTGGAACTGAGCGAGAGCGGGAAGATCTTCGAGTCCGAGGACAAGAAGAAGCGACGCAAGAAAGCTGCCGAGGAGAACCTGCTCGCCGACGCCGACGAGCCGGCCCGTCTGATTCGCTTCGCCAACCGCGTGCCGCTGCTCTACCAGCAATCGGCATGCGCGATCACGAAAGCCGCGATCGCCACGAACTGGCGGGCGTACGGCATGACCCAGCCGCGGGGCACGATGCCGATCGGCCCGATGGTGCTGTTCGTGCACATCGCGTCCGTGTGGGTGCCGTTCACGTCGGAGTCGAAGGAAGCGATCGCGAGCTACGACGAGATCATCAAGGAGCTGAAGCTCTGCCTGCAGGACTGCGGCCGCAAACTGGGCGCGCACATCCGCAAGGGCAAGAAGCTCGCGAGTGAGCACAAGAAGCGGGAGTACATCACGACCTACATCCCGCACATCGGTCAGGCGCTCCAGGAGATCCTGGAGCTGTCGGACGGCCAAACGCAGAAGACGGTGAAGAACCTGACGACCGTGCTGGAGAAGAGCCGGAAGATGTAGGGCGGCGAGCGGAGCTCGCTGCCGGGCACGGGCAGGCGCAGGCGCAGGCCACGTTTGCGGGACTGGCGAGAACGGGCGTTCGGGCAAGCTTCGCTCGCTTTGAGAACGGGCCGGTTGCACGGCGTGTTCGGGGCCATGCGCACGGTCTCACCGTTCAAGCATTCGACACCCTGGGCCGATCCCCCTTCGTCAGTTAGCACCCGTTTTGGGGGGATCACGAATGGCGATTGCCAACATCGGACGCTGCCTACGAGCAGACAAAATCTACTCACGCGCTCGTACCCGCGTGGACACGATGCAAACCGTGGACGCGGAACTCGCGGACGACTTCGAGTTCCCGATCGTCGCGCCGGACGAGGTCGAGGGAGAGGAGACCCTGGCCCAGTTGATGGCCATGGTCAACGAGGACGAGGTCGAAGACGCGCCGACGTCGCAGTGACTGCGCAGGTGAACTGAACCATGGCGCGCGTATACTCGCGCGCAATGGCCGCAAAGAAGCGCACGAACAAGAAGAAGACGAAGAAGAAGGCGCCGAGCAGAGGCAAGGCGTCGAGCAAGAAGAAGGCGCCTTCCAAGAAGGCAACGGCCAAGAAGCGCACGACCAAGAAGAAGGCGTCCAAGAAGGCGCCCGCCAAGAAGACCGGCCTGACCAAGATGGACCAGGTCACGGTCACCAGCATCGATGACACCGCACGCCTCGTGTACGGTAAGATTCGGAGGCTGGGCAAACCGGAGCTGAAGTTTCCGCAACGCTCTCTCGCGAACGTCAGCTACGACCGGCGGGTCGGACACTTCAAGCTTGGTCGTGCGCGCAAGGAACGCACCCTGACCGTGAACACGGTCAAGAGCTTCGCACAGACTCTGAAGCTCATGGCGCTGAGCAAGGAGATGGTGCTCCAAGACGACCACGCCACCAAGCGTGAGGCGTACTACGTCTCGAAGAACTGGGGCGACGCGAAGTTTACGGACCAGCCCGAGTCCGACTCGTGCATGGACGACATCGAGGCACTCTTCTCGCTGGACGGGGTCACGCGCGAACACCTGCGCTTTCGTCCGGAGGAGCGCGGCGGCTCCGTCGCCGGCCAGCTGATCGTCATCGACGTCGACAAGGAGACGGGTCGCGACGTGCGCATCGACTGCACGGGCTTCGCGTCCGGTTCGTATTCGATCCCCCGCTCGACCGAGCAGCTCCGCTTCGAGACCAAGGCCAAGTTCGTCCTCGCGATCGAAACGGGCGGCGTCTTCGACCGCCTGAACGAGCACAAGTTCTGGCGCAAGTACAACTGCATCCTCGTCGAGCTCAGCGGCGTACCGACGCGCGCGACCCGGCGATTCATCCGGAAGCTGTCCGACGACAAGAAGATCCCGGTCTACGCATTCGTCGATTGCGACCCGTACGGGATGAGCAACATCTACCGCACGCTCAAGGTCGGCTCGGGCAACGCGGCGCACCTCAACCAGTTCTTCTGCGTCCCGAAGGCGAGCTACCTCGGCGTCACGCCACAGGACATCCTCGACTTCAAACTCCAGGACGCGACGCACAAGCTGAAGGACGTCGACATCAAGCGCGCGAAGGACGCCCTGAAGAACGATCCCTTCTTCCAAGCGCACAAGCAGTGGCAGAAGGCCATCGAACAGATGCTGAAGATGGGCGTCCGCGCCGAGCAGCAAGCGCTCGCCAAGTGGGGCCTCAACTTCGTGATCGACGAGTACTTGCCGCACAAGCTCAAGAACGTCGCGAAGTTCCTCCCGTAGCCTGTAGGAATCGTCTCCGAGCAAGAAGCGACGAGCGGACGTTACGAATCCGTAACACCCGCTGGAGCCGCGAGCGTTACGCCTGCGTAACGTCCGGTAGTCACATCTTGCACGGAGACAATTGCGTCACTCAACCGAGATGCGTGCGTGGTTCTGCGCGAACTTCACGCGCGCGACGACGAGGAGCATGATCGCGACCGCAACGAGCCCCGTGAGAAGGCCCCACCACATGCCGAGGGCGCCGAGGTCGCGTTCGAAGCAGAGGTAGAGGCCGAACGGGAACGCCACAACCCAGAAGCCGATGATGTTGATCACCATCGGCGCACGAAGGATGCCGATGCCGCGCAGCACGCCGGACGCGACCGTCTGCAGGCCGTCGGCGACCTGGAAGATCCCGGCGACGGGAAGCAGCGCGGCCGCGGCCGCGACGACCTCGAGTTTGGGCGTGTAGAGACCGGCGAGGAGATCCGGCAGTCCGAGGAACAGCGCCGCGGACGCGAGCATGATGACTGCAGTGAGACCGAGCGCCACCCACGCGGAACGCCGCGCCGCCGTCATGTCGTCGCGGCCGACCGCGTTGCCGACGCGCACGGCTCCGGCGAACCCGAGTCCCATCGGCACCATGAACGTGATCGACGCGAGATCCAGCGCCACCTGATGACCGGCCACGGCGACCGCGCCGAGCTTTCCAATCGTGAGCGTCGTCGCGGCAAACACTCCCAGCTCCAGCGAGACCATGATCGCGATCGGCAGACCGAGCCAGAGCAAGCGTCGCAGCGGGTCCAACCGGAGCGCGCGCTCGCGCAACTCGCGCACCCGGAACGACATCACGTGCCGCCCGAGCACGCCCCAGCTCCCGCCGAGAATCAGCACCGCGACGAACCACCGACTCACGGTCGTCGCCCACGCCGACCCCTCGAGGCCGAGCGCCGGCGCCCCCAAGTTGCCGAAGATCAGCACCCAGTTCGCGAACGCGTTGAACACGTTTGCCAGCACGAGCGCGATCACCATGGACCGCATCCTCGAATGCGCCTGAAGCGCCACGCGCGACAGCTGCGCCACGAGCACCGGCAGCGTGCCGAGCGACACGATGCGCGCGTACTCAGTCGCGCCGGCCGCGACGTTCGGCGGCTGCTCGGTCCAGCCGAGAACGACGTCGACCTGCCAAATGCACACCATCGCCGGCACGACCAACACGCCGGCGAGCACGAGGCCTCTCTGCATCGTGCGCGAGATCGCCGCGTCGTCCCGAGCGCCGACGGCCTGAGAAAACAGCGGATCCGTACCCATCAGGAGTCCGATGCCGAACATCGTCACGAACCACATCCACGCGTTGCCGACCGAAGCCGCCGCCATCGCGTCCTCGGACCAGTGTCCGATCATCACGACATCGACGGTGTTCATCGCGCGCGTGCCGAGCTGCACGGCGATCACGGGCAACGCGAGTCGCAGCAGACCGCGCAGTTCGCTCCGCCAGCTGCTGCCGCCCGTTGTCGCCGTGCCGTCCATGCGCAGGATCGAAGCACGGCCGCGCGCGGAGTCAACGCCCGTCGGCGTCGACGAGGCGTACGGTCAACTCGAGCTCCCCGCTGAGGAACTCGATCGGCGCGACCGGCTCGCACCGGTTGGCGCGAACGTGAAGCCGATAGCGCCCGTCCCCGTCGAGCGCGCGCACTTCGAAGTCCGACTCCGCGTGGGGATGCACACCGAAACCGAGCGCCTCGCTCCACGTCCCGTCCCCGCTCGCGACCTCGAGTCGAAGCTGCACCTGTTCCAGCGTGCGCTCCGCACCTTCGAACGCGCCGCGGGCGACCGTCGGAACGCGCGCGATGCGCACGTCACCGACGTCTTGGATGCCGAGCACGAGCCGCTTCGAGAACACCACGGACCCGGCCACGCCGATCATCTGGCCCGCTTCGAGGCGGTGCACGACCGTGCGCTCGAGCGGGAACCCGAGATGCGTGTGAGGCAGCTCGAATTCGAACCAACCGGATGGATCCGCACGGCTCGTCGCCGCGACGACGCGCGGTCCGGTACGGCCACTGAGGTGCAGTTCGACGTCGGGAATCACGTGGCCACTTCGGTCGACCGCGCGACCACGGACCAAGATCGCGTGCGGGTCTTCGATCGCCCCGGTGCGCGACGCTTCGTCGCTGGCTACGGGATGCGGCCGAGTCTCCGACGTGGCATTCCGCTCGACGGTTCGAGCCGCATCGGCACGCCGCTCGGGACGCGGCCCCATGCGGCGCGGATCGAGCGGCTCCCCGGCACTCTCGGACTCGGGACCGATCGACGCCGGTTCCCGGTCATCCGGATCACTCGTCCAGAGCGTCACGCCCACCGCCGCGACGAGCACGGCGATCAGCGCACCCTGGACGAAGCGCATCGCGACTACGGAGGCGTGACCTGACCCGAGAAGCTGATCGGGTTGCCGGCCAGGATCGCGTTGCCGACGAACTGCGTGGCCGGGTTGGCACCGGCATCTTCGAACTGCACTTCGACCGTCGTCAGACCGAGCGGGACCGCGAGCGGACCGGAGACCGACGGGCGCCAAACGCGATTCGCGTCGATCGATCCGGACAGCACGACCTGGCCGGAGTTCCAGTTGAAGGTCAGCTCGCAATCCGACTGCGTCAGATCACCAGCGTTGAACGCGACACCATCACCGGTCAGGTCCCAGCTGCCTTGGGTAACGTCGATGCACGGCGGTGCTCCCCCGCCACCGCCGTCACCACCGCCATCGCCTCCACCGTCGCCGCCGCCGCCTCCGCCGTCTGCGCTCCCGGTCATCTGACCGGACGCGCCGTTGTCGACACCGATCTGCTGCCAGCTGGCGTTGGTGAAGACCTGCGGGTTGCCGCTGAAGCGCCCCTCGAACTGCACCTGCACGCCGCCGAGAGTGCCCTGCCCGCTCCACCGGGTGTTGTCGAGCTGGCCCGCGAGGAAGTCCTCGACGCGCCGGAACTCGAGCTGGCAACCGTTCTGCGACGGCGCGTTTGGACCGAACTCGGTCAGACCGACCAAGTTGAACGTCCAGTTCCCGAGGATCGGCGGACACGCGACGTCGCGCGACGCGGTGCGGAAGTCGTAGACCGTCTCGCAGCGGTTGTTGTTGATGAACTCGCGCTGACGGAAGCTGCCGGTCAGCGACTCGGCATTCAGCTCGAACTCCGCCGCGTTCAGTTCGTCCGCGGTCTCGAAGTTCGCTTCGAACCGTCCCTTCCGCACGCGACCCGGAATCGAGCCGAGGTTCGGAATCTCGTCGATCTGAACGGAAACGTCCGAGCTCGACGGGTCCGGCTGCGTGAAGATCAGCGTGAAGCTCTGGATCTGGCCGATCGCCTTACCGGGGCAGTCCGAGTCGAGGATCTCGTAGGAGACGTCCCACGAACCGCCGAGGCCTTGCGCGAGCTGGACGTCACCGGTCGTCGAGGTGCCGCCATCGCCATCGCCGCCGCTGCCGCCATCGCAGGCGCCGAGAGTCAGCGCCGCACAGAGAATCGAAGAGGAAAGGAAACGTGACATCAGGATCGTTTCAGGGGTCGTTCGTCAACGCGATCGAGGCAATCGTAGCGCCCCAGATCGAGTACCAGCAATCAGATACGCGCGCCGGCCGTCTCGGATCGAGACGCGGGAAGCCTTAGCGCATGTCGACCCACACCATACGGTGATCCGTATGCGTCAACGCCGCGGCACCCGGAAGTCCTGGTCGCGTCGGCCAGAACACGCCGGCCGCGACGACATCGAAGTCGGTCGACGGAAGCACGTAGTCCAGCCGGAGGTCGCCCGGTGTCGGTTCGGCAAAATCACCCGAGTTCGTGCTGCCGGCGTCGTTCCGCGGCGCGGGCCGCGCGCGGATCCGGGGATGGTCGAGGAGCTGTCGAATCGAGGCGGTCGCTTCGCCTCGCACCGGATCGGAGTTCAGGTCGCCCGCGACGACGAACGCCGTGCCGCCCTCGAGTCCGCCACGTGCTCCCGCGTCGTCGCGGAGATAGCCGGCCCGACCGGGCGTCACGTAGTCCGCCCAGAGTCGGATCTCGTCGAAGTTGCGCCGGCCATTCCGATCCTCGGGTCCGTCGAACACCGGCGGCGTCGGGTGGCTGACCAGGAAGTGCACGACGCGACCATCGGGCCACCGGATCGGCACGTCCTGGTGACTCTTCGACGACAGCCGCAACACGGAGAGCTCCGCGTCCGAGTAGAAGCCGTCGGGAATGCGTGCGTCCGGCATGTCCCGCCAGAGGAACCTACGGAACGTGCGCACCCGCGCGGTATCGATCGGCAGCTGCGACAGCACCACCATGCCGTAGTTGCCGGGGTGGCGACCGAAGCCGAACGCGTCGGCCGGTCCGTCGTCGCGCCCGTCATTGTCGAGATCGTGACCCGACGGTTCTCCCGTGTTGACCTCGGCGGCAAACCGATACGGGTACGCGATCGGCGCCGCGCCGTTCTGCCCGACCGCCAGGAAGCCGTCGACGAAACGCCGCAGGGCCACGCCGTCCGCGTCGTAGTCGAACTCGTTGAGCAACAGCACCTGCGGGCGGACGAGCTGGATCACTTCCGCGATCGCGACGGCCGCGGGGAAGCTCGGGGCCTCGAGGTCACGCGCGAGCGCGCCGGACTCACTGCGGTAGAACGACACGTTGAACGTCGCGACGCGCACCGGATCCGCGGGCGCGACACACGAGGCGCACAGGCTCAGCCCGAGCACCGCGCCGAGCGCGGGTCGCATCATGGGTCGCCGCTCAGCCGCGCCGGACCGAGCGGATCTCCATCACCTTGACCTCGCGATCCTCGATCGTGTCGAACATCTCGAACACGACGTGGTCGTCGTCGATGATGTCGAGCGTCATCCGCGTCGGCCGTCCGTCCGGCGTAAGCACGTCGACCATTTCGCCGACGAACACGATCTTGCCGGTCTCGTCGGCCTGCCCGTAGCTGAAGACCGGCCACGTCGCGGTCTGCCCGAACCACACCGCGAAGTACCGCTTCTTCAGCTTGTCATAGCCGAAGATCTGGCGACCGCCGTACGGCTCGCCCATGAACGTAGACGAGTAGTTCTGGAGGATGTAGCGCCCCTCGAGTTCTGCCGAATACTCGCTCGTCGATGTCGACTCGAGCCAGTCGCTGTCCGGGTCCATCTTGACGCGGACCTCCCCGTCCCAGTAGCCGACAAGCCGCGTCAGGTGAGCGTGCTGCGGGGCGGGCGCGGCCGCTGCCGCCATCTCCGCCATCACCTTCTCCATGTCGACTTCGGCAGGCTTGCCGCTCTTGCCTGTCGACTGACAAGCACACATGGCCAAGGCCAAGACGAGAGTCGCGTATCGCATCGTGTCTCCAGGGAAGGGTTCGGGGGGCGCGACACGATACCGTGGCGCTAACCTGTCGCCATGTTCCAACGGCACGTCACGCGCTGTTTGATCGCCGGGTTCGTCGCGCTGCTGCCCGTCGGCGGCCTGATCCTGACGATCGTCTACCTGGAGTACTCGATCGCGTCCGGCTGGCTCGCAGACCAGAGGTTCTACGTGCCCGGACTCGGGCTCCTCGCGGCCACGCTCGCGCTCTACGTGATCGGCCTCGTCGTGACGACCGTAGTCGGCCGCTGGCTGTGGCGACGACTCGACGGGCTACTCGCGGGGCTCCCCGGCTTCGGCCCGTTCTACTCGACGCTCAAGCAGGTGTTGGGATACAGCTCGGGCGAAGACGCGATCTTCCGAGAGGTCGTGCTCGTGCGGCGCGACGATACGCGCGGTGAGCAACTCGGGCTCGTCACCCAGCGCTTCGACGTCGGTGAGCTGCCGCGCGCCGTGGTGTTCGTGCCCGGCGCACCGAACCCGACGAGCGGCGAACTCCTCGTCGTCGATCCTGACGACATCCGCCGCATCGACCTCGCCGTCGACGAAGCGCTGAAGGGCCTGGTGTCGCTCGGCAAGACGAGCATCGAACCCGACCAACTCGTCGCCAGGGCCGCCGGGGGCAACGCGTGACGCGAGTCCGCTGGCTGCTCTTCTTCCTGCTCCCGCTCCTGACGTCCTGCGCGGACGGACTCTTCTACTGGCCGAACGACCACGAGTACGACACGCTCGCATCGATCCACCCGCAGGGCGAGGAGCTCTGGCTCACGTCCGCAGACGGAACGCGCATCCACGCTTGGTGGCTCCCCGCGCACGGCAAACCACGCGGCACGGTCGTCTTCTGCCACGGCAACAACACGAACATCACCGGACACGCGCACTCGACGCGCTGGCTGCCACGACGAGGATTCGACGTGCTGCTGTTCGACTATCGCGGCTACGGCAAGAGCGAGGGCTCACCGACGCGCCGCGGCACGGTCGAAGACGCGAAGGCCGCGATCGACTTCGCGCTGCAGCGCGACCCCGATCGAACGGTCGTGTTCGGCCACAGCCTGGGAGGCGCGATCGGCATCGTCGCGGCCGCGCAACGGCCGGCGGTGCGCGCCGTCGTCGCCGAGTCGACGTTTCCCACCTACCGCGAGATCGCTGCACACAAGGTCAAGTTCCTCGGCTTCCTCGCGCTCTTGATCGTGTCGAGCGGCTGCGATCCGAGCGACTGGCTCGACGAACTCGCGCCGCGACCGATCCTCGTCACGCACGGCGGTCGGGACCGGATCGTGCCGCTGTGGTTCGGCCAGGCGCTCTACGACCGCGCCCGCGAACCGAAGCGACTCTTCATCTCGGAACAGCACGGCCACCGACCGCTCGTGTATCGGCACGGCGAGCACTACGAGCGGCTCGTGACCGACTTCTTCACCGCCGCGATCGCCGGCGAGCCGATCCCGGAGCTGCCTACATCCCCCGCGCCACGCCCCGAAACGATTCCTTCCCCGGTGCGAACATCGCGGAGTAACTGAACAGGCAGACGCCCGCGGCTCCGGCATCGCGCGCGATCGAGCACTGCCGCGTGCTCTGCCGCGCGCGGCGGTGCTTGTAGACACCGATACCGGCGATCACCGGCACGCCACCCGCGACGGCGACCGCGCTGCGCGTGCGTCGCTCGAACACGGCGTCGTCATCCGTGTAGTTCATGGGCACGAGCGCGTCGACCAGACCCTCGCGAGCCCAACGGGGCCAGTCCTGACCGACCTTGGAACGCGCGATCGCCGCATCCGCGAATACGGCGGCGGTCAGCATCGGCGGTCGCCGCATCGACTGGAGCCTCCGCCGGATCGACCGCACGAGCTCCGTCACTCCGTCGACGTGGCCGCGGCCATGACCCGAGGGTCTACGCACGTGATCGAGGTGCACGCCGTCGATCGAGTAGTTGCGCGCGACCTCGAGACAGATCTCGGCGAGGTAGGCGCGCACCGAGGGCTGATCGGTGTCGAGCCAGTAGTAGCCGGCCTCGAGCGGCACGGGACCACGAGCGTCGGCCAAGAACCAGTCCGGCCGACTCCGCACGAGCTGACGCGGATCGGCCTTGTCGACATCACCGCGCCAGCCGGGCGACACGTTGAGCCACGCGTGCAGCTCGAGCCCGCGCGCGTGCGCCTGTTCGACCGCCACCGCGAGCGGATCGAACGCGGGTTGCGAGAAGCCGAACTTCTCGGCCCAGAGCTCGTGCGCCGACCGGTAGTAGACGGTGCCGTTGCCGCGCACCTGGAACATGACCGCGGAGAAACCCGCGCCCGCGGCGTCGCGCATGATGCGCTCGATGTCCTCCGCCGACGCGTAGTCGAATCGCGTGACCCAGATGGACTTGTCGAAGCCGACCCGCGCGACCGGCTGCACGGCACACCCGGCCAGCGCCAAGACGCCGACCAAACAAATGAACTGTAGATGCCTGCGCATCCTGCTACTCCCTGATTCGCCCACCGACACCCTGCAGCGAAAACGCGCAGCGGCTGCCGGACTCCGGCATGATACCCGGCCGCGGCCCACTTTCCGGCCTGCGGATCCACATCGGACTGTGCCCGAGGCGGCGGAACCTGTAAGAGACTCCGTCCTCCGATGACCGAGTTCAGCGAATACGCCAAATCTCTCCAGCAGAAGCTCGAGAACCGCACCGCGACCATCGCCGTCGTCGGTCTCGGCTACGTTGGACTTCCACTCGCTCGCGCGCTCCACGACGGTGGTTTCACCGTTCTCGGCTACGACCGGGATGCCGAGAAGACCCGCATGCTCATCGCGGGCGAGACCTACCTGCACCACCTCGGCGACGACCTGGTTCCCGCCCTCGCGGCCTCGGATCGCTTCACCCCGACCGACGACGCAGCCGAGTTGTCCAAAGCGGACGCGGTCATCCTGTGCGTGCCGTCACCACTCGGCCAGCACCACGAGCCGGACATGAGCTACATCCGCGACTCGACCGAAATGGTCGCGGAACACCTCCGCCCCGGTTGCCTGGTCGCACTCGAGTCGACGACCTATCCCGGCACGACCCGCGGCGACTGCCTGCCGATCCTCGAGCGCAGCGGCAGGAAGCTCGGCGATGATCTGTTCGTCGCGTTCAGCCCCGAGCGTGAAGACCCGGGTCGCAAGGACCACGACACGCGTTCGATCCCGAAGCTCGTCGGCGGCTTGGATCCGGTCAGCACGGAACTCGCGCAAATGATGTACGCCGCCGCGGTGAAGAACGCCGTCGCGGTCGAATCCGCCGAAGTCGCCGAGTCGGCGAAGCTCCTCGAGAACATCTACCGCGCCGTCAACATCGCGCTCGTGAACGAGCTCAAGCCGGTGTTGCAGTCGATGAACATCGACGTCTGGAAGGTCGTGCAGGCGGCCGCGACGAAGCCGTTCGGTTTCCAGGCGTTCTACCCGGGGCCGGGCCTCGGCGGGCACTGCATCCCGATCGACCCGTTCTACCTGACGTGGAAGGCGAAGGAGTTCGGCCATCACACGCGCTTTATCGAGCTCGCGGGTGAGATCAACAGCTCGATGCCCGGCTACGTCGTCGCGCGCACGGGCGAAGCATTGAACGAACGCGGCAAGGCGATTCGCGGCTCACGCATCCTGATCTGTGGCATCGCCTACAAGCCCAACGTCGACGACATCCGTGAAACACCGGCGGCCGAGATCATCCGCCAGCTCGCGGAGCTCGGCGCGAACGTGTCGTACCACGACCCGCACGTCCCGCAGTTCCCGAGCATGCGGAAGTACCAGTTCAAGATGGAGAACATCGACCTCAACGAGGACACGGTGCGCTCCGCCGACTGCGTGATCGTCGTCACCGATCACGACGCGATCGACTGGGAGCTGATCGCGAAACACGGCGACGTGGTCGTGGACACGCGCAACACCATGGCGGCGTTCGCACCGATCCAGGGCCTGCTGTATCAGGCCTGACGGGCAAGGCCGGAAATCCGGCCCGAGCAGCTACACAGCCGGCGCGCCCTCGATACATTAGCCGGCGCCGCCGCCCTCGGCTCCCCCCGAATGCTGCTTGGACATCAGGCTACCCGTCTGCTCCTCGCGTCCGCGATCACGGTCGCGACCGTCTGCGCTCAGCGGATCCACACTCGGATCTACGACGTCGCGGACGGGCTGCCGAATCGAAGCGTGCACGGCATCACGCAGGACGCGGATGGCTGCATGTGGTTCACGACTCGGGCCGGGATCGTGTGCTACGACGGCCTCGAATGGACTCGGTCGGGTCCGCCCGGGGGAATGGGTTTCGGCCGCGCAGCGATCGACGACGGCGGCGACATCTGGTCGTTCGCGCTCGACGAACCTCACCATCCGGTGCGGCTTCAGAACACGCGATGGGTCGAGTATCCCGTCACGGTCGGGCTACCCGAGCACGGCGGAATCGGTGGCGTCGGAATCCGCGGGAGCGGCGACGACACCCAGCTGCTGATCGCATGCGTCCGCGGCAACCTGCTGTTCTGGGACGGCGACCGCTGGCTCGACGTGAGCGGTGACCGCTCTCTCCGCTTCTCGAACGTGACCCGGGTCGGCGACATCTTCCACCTGTCGACCGACCGAGGCCTGTTCACCTTCGATCCATCGCGCCCCAACGCTCGATTGCTACCGATCGTCGCGGTACCGGACGAATCGGTGTACGGCACGGCAATCGACCCCGCCACCGATCGCGAGTGGGTCATCGGCCCCACCTGGATCGGCGAATACGAACGCGGAGACTTCCGCTTCATCACACGCGACATGCCGTTTCGCGCGAGCGCGAAGCAGGACTACCACGTTACCGCGGACGGCAACGGCGGGGTCTACTTCGGCGACATGCTCGGATTGCACCACTTCATTCCGTTCGAAGGCGTGCGCTTGGTCGACCGCGCCGAAGGGCTCTCGGCAGGCGGGACGACCGCACTGTTTCGCGATCGGGAAGGCATCGTTTGGAACGGGAGTCTGCGCGGCGTCACGAAGGTCCTGTCGCGACGATTCTCGAATTACACGACCGCGCAGGGGCTCGCTGCCGACGAAGTGACACTGGTGCGCGAACTGAAGGACGGCTCGATCCTCCTCGGTCATCCCGAGGGCATCGCGTTCTTCCACGGCAGGAACGATCCGATTCGGATCGGGTCGCATCCGATCCAGAGCCGTGTCCTCGACTGCAGCGAAGCGAACGACGGCACGATCTGGGTCGCGGGAAATCACGACGGGTTGTTTCGCTACGCCCGCGGAGAACGAACGGCAGAGCGCGTCGAACTGCCCGTGGGCGCCACCGAGGCCGTTCATGCCGTTCACGCGGCGAGCGATGGCACGATCCTCGCGTCGGTCGGACGCGATCTACTTCGTCTCCGCAACGGTCGCTGGACCCCAGTCGACATCCCGGACCATTCCGAGCGCACGTTCGGCATCCGCCGCATTCTCGAAGACGACGAGGGAGCGATCGTGCTCGGCACGGCCTTCGGCGGCGTGATGCGAATGCACGGACGCGAGGTCCGGCATTGGCACCATGCCGAAGACCACAACGCGAACAACGTGTTCGCCGTGTCGCTTCGTCCGGATGGAGCAATCTGGGCCGGCACCGCTTCGGGGTTGTGCCGATGCACGCCGAACGGCTCGCTCGAGCCTGTCCTCACGCCCCGAATCGTGAGGCCAACCTACTTCATCTTGGACGACGCCGACGGCAACACGTGGTACGGAACGGACAACGGCGTGTACCGGCATCGCGGTGACGAAGTTCGCCACTTCTCGGTGCGCGACGGGCTCGCTGGTAGCGAGACGAACCGTGCCGCCGCAATCTGCGATCGGGAGGGCCACATCTGGATCGGCACCGACCGCGGCCTCTCGGTTTTCGACCCCCGACACGATCGCCGGCCCTCACACCCACCGACCGTCGCGATCACGGACATCGAAGCCGGCGGCAGCCGCAGGCTCTTCACCGGAGAACTCGAGCTCCCACACGATCACAACACCGTCGTGTTCCGGTTCCGCACGATCTCCTTCGCGGACGAGGAACGGGTGCTGCATCGGACCAAGCTCGAAGGGTTCGACCGATCCTGGAGCGAGGCCCGCCCGCTACCCACGCGAGAGCTGCGATACACGAGCCTGCCACCCGGCGCGTATCGAATGCACGTCGAAGTGATCGACGTCGACGGCGTCGCCAGCGGCGTCGTCACATCGCCGGCGATTCACATCGCGAATCCGTTCTGGCGCCAGAGCTGGGTCCTGATCACGGCGACGATCATCGTGCTCATCGTCATCGGCGGAGCCTTCAAGTTCGTCTCGCAACGTCGCTACGCGAGGCGGCTCGAGTCGAGCGTGTTGCAGCGAACAGCCGACCTCGAGGCCGAGAAGGCGCGACTGGAGGCCACGCTGTCGAGCATCGGCGACGGTCTGGTCGTGCTCGACGACGCGTGCAACGTGGCGCTTTGGAACCGCGCAGCGCAGAAGATCACCGGCTACTCCGAGAGCGATGCGATCGGACGGCCGCTGCACGAGCTGTTCACCCTGCCATCCACCGACGTGACGGACACGGCGGCCGGCCCGGTCGTGCTCAAGACGCCGACCGGCATCATCCGCCAGCTGGAGTTCTCCTCGGCACCTTTGGGCATGCAGGTCGAGTCCGGGCGAGTGCTGGCGTTCCGCGACATCACGGATCGGCGACGCGTCGAGCGCAACCTCGCGCGCAACGAGCGCCTCGACGCCCTCGGACTGCTGGCCGGTGGGATCGCGCACGACTTCAACAACCTGCTGACCGTCGTGCTCGGCAACCTCTCTCTGATCCGGCTCACCGACTCCTCGCAGCACGTCGAACCACGCGTGCGCGCCGCAGAGTCCGCGACCAAGCAGGCGCGCGCGCTGACGCAGCAGCTGCTCACGTTCTCCCGTGCGGGCGACCCGATCCGGCGCGTCGCGTCCCTCCACGAGCTGCTCACCGAAAGCGCCAAATTCCTGCTCAGCGGCGCCAACGTGCGCTGCGACCTCGAACTCGAAGACGGTCTCTGGCCGGTGGAGATCGACACGGGCCAGGTCAGCCAGGTCGTCCACAACCTGTTGATCAACGCACGTCAGGCGATGCCCGAAGGCGGTCGCATCGTCGTGCGTGCACACAATCTGGAGGTCGCACCGGCTTCGATGCCGGAGGGCCCCGCGGTCGTCATCGAGGTCGAGGACAATGGCGTCGGCATCGCGCCCGACGCGCTCGATCGCGTGTTCGACCCGTACTTCTCGACGAAACCCGGTGGCAGCGGCCTCGGCCTTTCGACCTCGTACTCGATCGTCTCCCGGCACGATGGGATCCTGATGGCAGAGTCAGATCCCGGCCAGTGCACGATCTTCCGAGCGTATCTGCCGGCCTCGCCGCAGGCGTCGGTCGCGTCCGAAAGCGACAGCGATCCCGCCCTGACCGCGGCCAAGGACGAAGGCGAGACGCCGGCGCGCGTTCTGGTCATGGACGACGAGGAGCCGATTCGAGTGCTGTTGAAGTCGATGCTGACTCAGCTCGGGCATCACTGCACGACCACCGGCGACGGCGGTGCCGCGATCGCGATGTATCGACAAGCGCTCGATACCGGGCAACGCTTCGATCTCGTCATCGCGGACCTGACGGTTCCGGGTGGCATGGGCGGTCGCGTGACGCTCGAACACCTCAAGCTGATCGACGACGAGGTCTCCGCCGTTGCGATCAGCGGATACTCGAACGACCCGGTCATGGCGGATCCTCGCGAATACGGCTTCCGCAAGGGCATCGCCAAACCGTTCGGAATCGACGAACTCGAGACGACGCTGCGGGAGGTCTTGTCTCGTGCGAGTCCGAAGACATAGTAGGCCGCCGCTCACGACCTCGGACCCGTGATGACCTACATCGACATCTTCAACGGCGACGCAGACGGAGTTTGCGCGCTGACCCAGCTTCGCAATGCCGAACCGCGCGACAGCCGACTCGTGACCGGCGTCAAGCGCGACATCCAGCTCGTCACGAAGGCCGGCATCCAGAGTGGCGACGACGTCACCATTCTCGACATCTCGCTCGACAAGAACCGCGATGGACTTGTCGCCGCACTCGATCGCGGTGCGAAGGTCTACTACGCGGACCACCACTTCGCGGGTGACATTCCGGACCACGCCGATCTCACGGCTCACATCGACACCTCGCCGGACACGTGCACGAGCCTGATCGTCAACCTGCATCTCCAGGGCGAATTCGCGGCCTGGGCGGTCGTCGGCGCGTTCGGCGACAACCTCGACGCGAGCGCAAACGGACTCGCGGACCACATCGGACTCGATGCGGCACAGCGAGACGTCGCCGCCCGGCTGGGTCGGTGCATGAACTACAACGGCTACGGGGCTTCACTCGAAGATCTGCACCTGACGCCCGCCGAGCTGTTCGAGCGCGTGCGGCGGTTCGCGACGCCATGGGAATTCGTCGCCGAGGACCCGGCGACGTTCGAAAAGCTCGAGAACGGCTACGCCGACGACATGGCCGCGGCAGCCGCTGCGGATGTCGCATACGAGTCGGCGAGCGTCGCGGTGTTCTCTCTGCCCGACGAGAAGTGGGCACGCCGTGTGAGTGGGGTGTATGGCAACCAGCTCGCGAAGGACCACCCGTCGCGCGCGCACGCGGTGCTGACCGATCGTGCCGACGGCACCCTACTCGTCAGCGTGCGCGCCCCTTTGGAGAATAGGACCGGCGCTGACGAGATCTGTCGACAGTTCCCGACCGGGGGTGGCCGCAAGGCCGCGGCCGGGATCAACGCACTGCCCGCAGATCGACTATCGGATCTGATCGCCGCGCTCGAGACGACCTACGGCTCCTGACGCGACTCGAGCAGCACCGCGAGCCGAACCATCGCTCGGTGCAGCAAAACGCGCGTGGCACTCGGCGTGCGATCGAGCCGCTCCGCGATCTCCTCGTGCGTCATCCCGAGAATCTTCGCGCACGTGACCACCTCGCGGTAGTCGTCGGGCATCTGCTCGAACGCACGTTCCAAGTCCCCGATCTCTTCCTTTCGAATCGCTTCGTGACTCGGCGAAACGAAGGACCGATAGCCGCTCGCGAACTGCTCCTCGGTCAGGATGCGCTCCTCTCGGCCGACGTCGCGCCGCTGGCGCTGGTTGAAGCGGGCCCGGTTCGCGACCTTCTTCTGCGCCCGTAGGAACAGCCACGACTTGAACTCCCGCTCGCCCCGGTACTCGAAGCCGTCGAGATCCTCGAGCGCTTCGCGACACACGGACTGCACCAAGTCCTCGCTGGTTTCCCGCGCGATGAGCGCAGGCCCCATCCGCAGGCGAACGAACGCGTGCAGCTCCGGCAGGTAGGCCTCGAGCAAAGAGACGGCTGCGGTCCGGTCACCAGCGACGAGCTGGGTCACGAGCTGTCCGGTGTGTTCCTTCACGATGCGGAGAGCATATCGAGCGGATCAGCGACCCGAGCCGACTCCCTCGACGCGATCCGACGCAGCCCGGCTCGACAGGGCCCGCCATGCACGGGCCTCGCCGAGCACGTCGCCGGTCACGATCAGACCGGCGTCGCGGTCCCGAGCGATCGCCTGGACCGGCGTCCGGGACTCGCTGAGTCGCGCGAACTCCTGTTCGCCGAACCAGACGCGGAGCGCGCCGTCCTCCCCGGCAGTGAGCAGCCGACGGCTGTCCGCCGGGAACGCGACGGCAGCCGTCGGACCGGACGACAGGGCACGCACTCGGATGCCGGTGCGCACGTCGAAGACCTCCACGCCCTCCGCGCCACCGGCCGCGACGAGCTGACCGGAGTCGTCAACTGCGACCGCGAGGAAGCCGTCGCTATCCGATAGCACGCGACTCTCCGACGTCGCGAGGTCGATCACCCGCAGTCCGAAGCCCTCTTCCCCACTCGACACCACGACGCCGTCGTCGACGAACCGCAGCGTCCGCGGCTTGCCGTCGGGAAGCTCGATGCGCGCGCTCTCCTTCCAGGTCGACGTATCGATCAGCGCGACGCCGTATCCGTCCTTCTGCGACACGAGCAGCGCGACGCGCGAACCATCCGGCGCGACGTCGACCTGCGCGATCTTGGTCCCGCGAATCATGAAGCGACTCCGGACGCTCCAATCACTCGTGTCGAAGACGACCGCGAACTCGGGCCGCGCGACGATCAGCCACTCTCCATCTCGCTGGTACTCGACGCCGACCGCCGAGAACAGCTCTTCGGGCATCCCATCGTGGACGAGCGTGCGCGCCGTGGGATCGTAGACGCGCATCGCGTGACCGCGATATGCGACGGCAACGGAGGATCCGTCCGGACTGACGGCGATGTCGACGACCCGCTCCGGCATCGCGCTGATGACCGGAACGCCGGCCGAGATTTCGCTCCAAAGTCGCACGGTCGAATCCGTGCCGATCGTGAGCATGGAGTCACGAGTCGCATGACCGATGCCGACCACGTGCCCGAGGTGACCGTGCGTGCCGCCGAGTCGCAGCCCCTGGCGCACGCTCCATCGCTCGATCGCCTCCCCGGCAACCGTCACCAGCTCGCGGCCACGTGGTTCGACGAAACGCACGCCCCGAGGCCGCGCGTCCAGCTGGAACGGAAACCCACGCGCACGCCCGGACTCGACATTCCAGAGCCGCGCCGTCAGATCTTCGGAAGTCGACGCGACGATCTCGCTGTCGGGATGAAAGTCCAGACTGGTGATGTGCCCCCGATGACCGCGCATCCGATGGCGCACCTTGCCATCCGCAGCGGCGACGACGTGCACCACCGAGCCATCTCCTCCGGCGGCGATCCACTCACCATCCGGGGACCACGCGACGGCGCGGAGCTTGTCCCTCAGGCTCGCCTTCCAAACGGTCTTCGGCGATCCGAGATCGATCACGCGAAGGATCCCCTTCGAGTCGACCGTCGCCACGCGCGTCGAGTCCGGACCGCTCGCGACCGCGTTGACCACACCCTTGCGGATCTCGCGTACCTCACCGGTGTCGAAGCTCAGATGCTTCACGTCGGAGCGATTGGCCCAGACAACCCCTCCGCCGTTCGCCAAGACCGTGATCGCGAGCGTCGCCTTGGAACGGGCCCGATGAGTCCGCCTTCCGGTCGCCCGGTCGAGCACCAGCACACCAGAACCGACTCCGATTGCCACGGAGTCACCGCCGACGTCGACGCAACGCGTGCTGAAGCTCTTCAGGTCCCAACACGCCCGACTCGTGTCGGTGCGCGCCAGCAGGTGTCGCCACTCCCACCCTCGGTGCTCACTCGGAGCCTGTCGCAAGTGCTCCCACGCCCGGCTGACGCGATGAGAACGAAGCGACTCTTCGGCGCCGGAGATGCTCGCTCGGTACGCTGTCGTCGTCGCGTTGTCGCGCGCATCGACCGCGAGCACCCGCAGCCTCTCGGCTCGAAAGTACAACGAGGAGCTGATCACGATGCCGACGGACAACAGCGCCACGATGCAGGCGCTCGCGAGCACGAAGATGCGGTTGCGACGGTAGTAGCGCGCGAGCCGCTCCAGCGCAGTGTCCTGCGAGGCCTCGATCGGCAGGCCATCCCGCGCGCGGATCAGGTCGAGCGCGAACGCCGCCATCGACGAGTAGCGCCGCGCCGGCAGTTCCGCCATCGCCGTCAAGCACACGGTCTCGAGATCGCGCGAGATCGCCGAGTTGACAGACCGAGGTGAAGCCGGCTCGGCAGCGAGCACGTTGCGCCGCGTCTTCTCGGCGGTCGCATCCAAGAACGGGTTGCGCAGCGTCAACAGTTCGTAGAGCGTCACGCCGAGCGAGTAGACGTCGAGGGACGTGCTCGGCACATCGACGTCGCCGCGCAGCTGCTCCGGCGGCATGTACGGCAACGAGCCGAGCATCGAGTTGGTCGCGGTCAGACGCTGCCCTTCGTCCGTGAGCGCGAGGCCGAAGTCCAACAGCATCGCGCGCCCGGACTCCGTCAGCATGACGTTGGACGGCTTGACGTCTCGGTGCAGCACGCCAGAAGTGTGGGCGTGCTGCAACGCGAGCGCGACCGAGTGCACGAGCCATGTCACGACGTCGCACCACTCCCCGGAGAACGGATCCGTTCCTGATTCCGAGCCGGACGACGACGGACGGTCGACGACCACCCCGGTGCACGCCCCGCGCAAATGCGCGCCGCTCAGTTGATGCACTGCGGGGCCACCGTCTTCCGTCGTCAAGTCGCGCACGTACGAGACGATCTGGGCCAGCGTCCGCCCGTCGACGTAACCCATCGAGAACCACGGCACGCCGTCGCTCGTGCCGACTTCGTAGACGGGCACGATCGACGGATGCGACAGGCGCGCGCACGCCTCGATCTCGCGGCGGAATCGCGCACGCGAACTCTCGAAGAACATCAGCTCCGGCCGCATGACCTTGAGCGCGACGTCGCGTCCAGGCGGGTCTTGCCACGCGCGATACACGACGCCCATCCCGCCCTCGCCGATTCGCTCGCGCAGCTCGAACGGGCCGATGCGTTCGACGGACGGTGCAACGACGTCGACACCGAGGTCCTGGAGCCGAGCAGCGACGCGACGCATGAAGTCCGCGTGCTCCGGGTGCTCGTCGCACGCACGCTCCAACGCCGCTCCGAAGTCGGCCTGCTCGAGGCACTCGAGGACGACTTTCTCCATCGCGTGCGCGTGTTCGCCTGACGGTGCCACGGCGCCATTGATACCATGGCCCATCGATGAAGGACATCCGAACCGCCCTCGGTGTCGTGCTCACCGTGCTGTGTCTCGCACGCGGCACCGCGGCGCAGAAGGACGAGCCGCAACCCTGTCCACCGAGCTGCACGTTCGTGGGCGCGAGCGTGAGCCACGGCATGCCGTGGCGAGACTACGAGATCTTCTGCCCGGAGTCCGACCCACTCACCTTCGCCGAGAAGCAGCTGAAGCGCACGATCACCGAACGCGAGTACGAGTGGCGCACCGACTCGATCGGCATCAGCAAGGCGATCCGCTCTGTCGCGGCAGACGACGGACCGAAGGTCTACGACCGGAGCGACATCTTCGCGTTGCGACGCACCAAGTCGAACATCCGCCGGCAGCTCAAGTTTGCGACTCGGAAGTCGCGGCTGGTCATCGGCGTCGATCTACTCATCTGGTTCGGCTACGGACGAACTCCCGCAGTGCCGCGACGCGTCGAGGCCGAACGAGCCGCAGCCATCACTGCGAAGGCCCGATTCAAGCTGCAGCAGATCGGGTTCGATCTCATCGACGAATACCTGGCCGGGAACGACACCGTCCTGATCGTCGGTGACTATCCGGACCTGACCGAAGCGAACGAGCTCATCCTCCCCGCGCACTCGAAGCCGACCCCGAGCACGCTGCTCGAGCTCAACGAGCGGCTCGACGCGTTCGTCGCGAAACGAGATCGCGTCCACGTGTACCGGCTGTCGAAGACCCTGCGCGACGCGCGCACGGGCAAGCTGCGCGTCCTCTCGAACGGCGCGGAGCGGGTGTTCCACGACCATCTCGCGCTCCAGCTCGACGAGATGCACCCGAATCAGTTCGGCGCGATCTTCCTAGCGCACGACATCGCACGGTTCGTGCGGCAGCATGCGCCCGAGGTTTCGTCGTGCCTACCGGAGGCCACGTCCTTCGACGCGATGCTCCGCGCGCTCGACCTCGAGACCGAGCAGCTCGACAAGCTGCATCGGGCAGTCGGCAAGAGCGTCCCGAACGACCGTTAGTACGGTCCCTGGCGAAGCACCAGGTACGGCAGCAGCGCCAGGCGCCACTGGTCGAGCATGCCGCCCGTGAGCCACGTGCGGTGGATCGCGTTCGTCTCCGGCATGAATGGCTCGCCGAGGATCGACGTCATGATCAGGCGCAGTTCCTCGGTGATGAAGCCCGGCTCGTTCGGCGGACACAGGAAGTCCAGCATGAACAGCATCGTGCCGAGGTCGGTCGGCGAGATGACGTTGCCCGGGATGGTCGGGTCGTTGACCGGGTTGTCCGCGTGCGAGAGAGGGCCGACGTCGATGAAGAAGCTGACCATGCGGAAGACACCGCACGCTTCCTGGAACTCCTCCCAGCTCATCTGCGCCATCTGCGTCGCCGGCATCCACGCGAGGTTCGTCAGGTAGTCCCAGTCGTCGACGTGGATCGGCAGATCCTGCACCACGCGGCCCGTGCCCGTGTATTCGATGATGTCTTCGCGGTCCCAGAGCTGGTCCGTCGGAACGCCTTGGCTGCGCGCGACCTGCATGAAGGCCTCGACGACCTCTTTCTCACGGACGAGGCCGTCGCCCCAGAAGATGCCATCGGTTTCCTTGAACGGGAACTGCCCGCCAGCCCAGCCGATCATCGCGGTCCACGGCGTGAAACCGATGCCGGTCTCACCCGGACCGATGTCGGGTCGCGGCACGCCCACCGCGAAGTCCAGCGCGTCCTGATACTCGAGCGCCCAGCCGGGCTTGCCGATCTCGGTCGCGAGGATGGGCTTGTCGAGGTGCCCACCCTGCAGGTCATCGATGTTCACCGCGTCCCATATGTGCGCTTCGATGTTCGCGCGCGTGTGGCCGTACGGGTGGATCGCGAACGAGTCGAGGTTGGGGTCACGCGCGATCTCGGCGGCGACCGGGAACGCGTCCTCGGCCCACAGCAGTCCGATGTTCGTGTAGTCCGACGGCGAGTTGGACTTGATGATCGCCATCGTCGACGTGATCAGCTGATGGATGTCCGGGCTGAGGTGGGGCTCGTTCATGATGTCCCACATCAACAGCGCGTCGGAGTTGCTGAACGCGGCCATCAGGTCGAGCAGGTAGGCCTCGGCCTTGGTGCCGGCGAGCGTCGGATCCTGCGCGACAAAGCCCGCGATGCGGTCGTCACCCGGGTTGCAGTGCCACGCCGAGCGGTTGCCGATCCCGATCGGGTCGAGGTAGTCCGGCTCCTGGAACGATAGCGAGTCCCAGATCACCGGCATGGCGTACATCTTGAGCTTCTCGCACAGATACACGAAGTGCCGCCACTTGAGCACGCTCTCGTTGACGGGACCGGTCGGGTTGTCGTGGTGATATTCCCAGAGCGGGAACGAGATCCAGATGCGCACCGTGTTGATGCCCATCTTCTTGAGCCAGATCAGCTGCTCGTAGACGTGGCCCGCCGTGCCCTGCGGCAATGCACCATCCGTCTGCGGAATCGCGTTCGGGTGCATGTCGTACTCGTGCCACATCGCCGTGCTCGAGGCGACGCCGTAGTAGTCCGCCGTGCCCTCGAGGCTCGGATAGACCGGTAGGTAGCACATGCCGCGCACGTTGCGCAGATCCGGGTCGATCGATTCCCAGGACGGTTCGGTCTGCTGCGCGACGACGGGCGCACTGAGGGCAAGAGCCAACGTCGAGACGAAGGGAGCAATCGATCGGAGCATGGCGCGGAAGTGAGGTCAGACTCGGTTGCGTGTGTTCCCGCGTAGATGCGAGCGAGGCTCGCTCGCGTTCGGGGGGTGCATGGTGTTCGAAGCCGCAGAGCCGTGAGAGAGCGATCGACCCGCGCGCCGCGAACGCCGTGATGGTAGCAAGATCGAGTCGTGAGAGTCCCGGCCGATTACGGCGCAACTTCGTTGCTGACCGAATCCTTTCGGTCCGCCAGATCACGGGCAGGGACGACGACTCCCGTCCCGACCTCGGGACGACCCCGCATCCCCCCAAGCTGCCGGGAGATACAACGAATGCATCCGGCGGGCCGTGCGAAGTTCTCCCCATCGACCCCCTTGGGTATGGTGTCGCCCCCTTCTGCGATGCCCGAAACCGACTCCCTCCTGTCCCTGCCCTCGGATCGTGACGCGTCTGGTCGCGACCTCGGGGCAGCGGAACTCGCACTGCTGACCGAAGCGATCGAATCCGGCCACCTGAATTCGACCGGCGGCACCCTCGTGCCCCGGTTCGAGCAGGCGTTCGCCCGACGCATGGGGCGGCGCCACGCGACCGCCTGCAACTCAGGCAGCGCCGCCGTGCATGCCGCCTTGGGCGCGCTGCGCCTCCGGCCCGGCGACGAGATCGTGACGACCGCGATCACCGACATGGGCGCGATCCTGCCGATCTGCTACGAGGGCGCGACACCGGTGTTCGCCGACGTCGACCCGGTGACCGCCAACGTGACCCCGGCGTCGATCGAAGCCCGCCTCACGCCACGCACGCGCGCCGTCGTCGTGACGCATCTCTTCGGCATGCCGTGCGACATGGACCCAATCGTCGCGCTCGCGAGCGCCCACGACATCGTGATCATCGAAGACTGCGCCCAGGCATTCCTGGCCGAGGACCGCGGCCGCATGATCGGCACGGCCGGACACATCGCGTGCTACAGCTTCCAGCAGGGCAAGCACATGACAACGGGCGAAGGGGGCATCGTGCTCGCCGATGACGACGAGCTCGCCGGCGGCGTCGCGCGGTTCGTCAACAAGGGCTGGGGCTACGGCGATGCTGCACCGGATCACGATCGCCCGGGCCTCAACTACCGCATGACCGAGCTGCAGGCCGCCGTCGGGATCCCGCAGCTCGAGAAGCTCGCGTCGGTCGTCGAACGGCGACAGCGCAACGCCGCACGGCTCGAAGCCGAGCTCGCCGACGTCCCGGGACTCGTTCTGCCGAACGCCGCGCTGCCAGTCGGAAGTCGTCACGCCTACTGGCGATTCGCGCTGCGCGTCGATCCGGACGTGATCCCCGGGGGCACCGACGCGCTCGGCGCCAACCTCGCTCGCGTCGGCGTCTACAACAGCCCGCGCTATATCAAGAAGCCCGCGTACGACTGCGCCGTACTCGGCGCGAACGGACGATTCCCGTGTCGCGTCGATCGCGCCGACATGCGAGGCACGGACGAGGCGCTCGCGCACGTGCTCGTCCTGCCCTGGAACGAGCACTACACCGAAGAACACTGTGACGCGATCGCAACAGAGATCCGACACGCCGTCGACTCCGCGCACCGATCATGAGCCTGCGACTCGCACTCATCGGCGCGGGTCGCATCGCGCAGGACTACGTGCTCGTCCTCGAGCAGCGGAAGGACCTCGAACTCGTCGCGTGCGTGGATCCCGACCCGGAAGCCCGCCAACGTGCCGCCGCGCTCGCGACGGTTCCGACCCACGAGAGCATCGACGCGCTGCTGGCCGTCGAGCACTTCGACGCCGCCCTGATCGCGAGCCCGCCGGCGACGCATGCGGACGCCGCGGTTCGCTTGCTCGACAAGGGGTGCCACGTCTTCTGCGAGAAGCCGCTCGCGACGTCCGTCCAGGACGCGCGCACGATGCTCGACGCCGCGGAGCGCGCGAACCGAACCGTGATGATGGCGTCGAAGTTCCGCTTCGTCCCGGACGTCGCAGAAGCGCGGAAGATCGTCCAGAGCGGCACGCTCGGCGAGATCGCCTTCTACCAGAACTCGTTCTGCTCCCACGTCGACATGGTCGACCGCTGGAACTCCGATCCCGCCGTCGCCGGCGGCGGCGTGCTCATCGACAACGGGACACACTCCGTTGACCTCGCGCGCTTCTTGATCGGACCGATCGCGAGGGTGTCCGCGACTTTCGGACCGCGAGTACAGCCGATCGAGGTCGAAGACTCCGCGCTGCTGCTCTTCGAGTCCGAGCGCCGCACCGTCGGACGGATCGAACTCTCCTGGTCCGTCGACCGCCCGAGCGACTGGTTCGTCGAGCTGCACGGCTCCCTCGGCACGCTGCAGATCGGCTGGCGCGGATCGCGCTATCGGACCACGGGCGAGTGGACCGAGTTCGGGACGGGCTACGACAAGCGGGCGGCGTTCCGCGCACAGCTCGAGCACTTCGCCGACATCGTGTCCGGAGACCGCGAACCGATCATCGGGGACGAAGACGCGATGGCCTCGGTCCGCATCGTCGACGCCGCATATCGCGCCGCCGAGCGCGGCACCTGGGAGTCGGTCGCCGCGCCGGAGCCGGTCTCGTGAAGATCCATCCGACCGCCCTCGTAGAAGACGACGTCGAGATCGGATCGGAGACCGCGGTTTGGGACAACGCGCACATTCGCACGGGCGCGACGATCGGCGCACACTGCATCATCGGTGAGAAGAGCTACATCGCCTACGACGTATCGATCGGCGACCTCGTAAAGATCAACGGCCACGTCTCCATCTGCACGGGCGTGACGATCGAAGACGGCTGCATGATCGCCGCGCACGCGGTGTTCACGAACGACCGCACACCGCGCGCGACCGACCCGGAGACCACGCAGCTGCGGGACTCCGCTCCGGACGAATCCACCGAGCGAACGACCGTGCGCCGCGGCGCGACGATCGGAGCGAACGCCACGATCGGACCGGGCCTCGAACTCGGCACGTTCTGCATGGTCGGTATGGGCGCGGTCGTCACGCGCGACGTGCCGCCGTTCACCCTCGTCGTCGGTAATCCCGCGCGCGTCGCCGGCCTGGTTCGGCGGGACGGTGAGCTCGTTTGGCGCGCCGAGACCGGGTCTCTTCCGGACGAGGGAACCCGGCTCGAATGTGGCGACGGCACGGTGCTCGAGATGCGCGACGGCGCTCCGCGCCTCGTAGAGTGATGGCGCTAGCATGCGCATCACGATCGCCATCCTGACTCTCATCGCCGTCGGCTGGCTCGTGTGGGAGTTCATCGGTGAACCCGACCCACCTCCCGAGATCCCGGTCGAAGAGTCCGGACCCGACGCGGCGACACCGCATCCACGAGTCGCGGAGTCGCCAGGTACAGCCGAGCCGACGAGCAGTCCGGCGCCGAAGCTTCGCACGACGGCCCCGACCGACGGTGGGCCTGGCGTCTTCGGCACGGTGACGCAACTCGGGAGAGCCGCCCCGAACCGCATCATCCGAGTGCGGGGGACGCGGCGAAACGAAACCGAGTTCGTCGCTCAAACCACGACGGACGCCGAGGGTCGGTATTTCGTCGCGACGGGCCCGGGCCAGATGCACGTTCGCCTGCACGGGTCGGAGGCGAAGCCGCACCCGAGCCACACGGCTCAAACGCCCCTGGTTTCACTCTCACAGATTCCGGTCGCACACGCGTACGCAGAAGTCCACGACGCACCCGTACGTCGAGATTTCGTGGCCCCGGGCGGCCGTGTCGAAGTACGCGTGCGCGACGCCGAACGCGGCACGCCGATCGCCGGAGCGTCGGTGCGTTCGACGATCTCGCGAGGCTGGATGGTCTGGGCGCAGCAGACGGACTCTTCGGGGCGATGCGTGTTCTCCGACGTCGCGCTCGCGCGATTCGAGTTCGAGGCGACTGCCGCGCTGTTCCTCTCGTCGGGCGATCGCGTTGGCCACCCGACCGAGACCACACCGACGGTGTTTCTCGATCTGCTTCTGCAGCCGGAAAGCGCGATCGTCGTCTCGCTCGTCGATGAAGGCGGCAAACGCGTTCCGATCTCGGCCGCACTTCGACTGTCCGTACATCGCAACGGCGACCCCGGCCCGGTCACGCAAACGTCAAGGCATGGATTCCGCGGCAAGGATCGCCCGACGGAGATCACCTACGGCCAACTCCGACCCGGCCCCTACCGCATCGCACTCGACGACGAACGCGTCCCCGACGGCACGACAACGGCCCTGCGATACCAGCCGGTCGACGCGATCCACGAAGTGCAGGTGGAGGCGCTGCCGCGCGAGCGAGTGAACGCGGAGCTCAGGGTTCGGTATCGGTGCTACGCCCAACTCCGCGGCCGCAACCACAACGGCTCGGTAGCTCATGGCAGCCGCGTCCGCATCCAGCGCCTCGACGGCGACACCCGCCGCATCCTGCCGGCACCCTGGCAGCGCCGCGAAATGCATCGCGACCTCCACTTCGACGGCTACCTCGCGCCGGGTTCCTACGTCGTGCGCTTCCACGGACCGGACGGTCAGCAATGGCAAGAGCGGCTCGACGTGACGCGGGAACCGATCACGCGCGACTTCGACTTGCCATGGTGAGGGGTCTCCAAGGCAGTGTGGCATGTGGGCAGCTCGTGCGGCCTTGGCCAACCTGAGGTTTGGCCGGCTGCGCCGGAAACACCAAGCAACAAAACAACCGAGAAGCTGGCGGACGCGATCGGTCGATCAAGCGATATCGGGAAACGGTGCAACCGGCCGTTCCAGAATGCGGCGTTGCAGATCGAGCAGCCACACAACGGGCCGCTCCACGCAAAACGACAGTCCAGCTCGCCTTACTCGTAACGCATTCGGTCGGCCGAGAGCGCCGGATGCCCGAGATGCCTCTCCGCAACGATGATGATCCAAGACGCACGGCTGCCGGCCGTCGTTGGAACGGCGAAAATCTTCCGATGCTTCTTGGTCGCTTGGTCGCTTGGTCGCTTGGTGTTTCCGGCGAAGCCGGTGAAGCCGTAGGCACGCCCCAGGCCCGCCGACAAGACCAACGCCGTCCAGTGCCGCCCTCCCTCCAGTCCGCGCAACTCAACGCACCTCGTAGTCCCGCACGTACGCAATCCCCAACACCGAGTCGCTGAGTACACCTGGTCGGTTGGCGCGCGGAAGGCAGTGATCCGGTATGGACAAGCGAACGCAACTGGGCTGCCGACGGTTTGGCCGGCTTCGCCGGAAACACCAAGCAACAAGGCAACCAAGAAGCGTGCGGACGGTCTTGCTCGATCCAGCGACGACCGGCAGCCGAGGCATCTTGGTCAATCGATATGGCGGATAAGACGTATCGGGCATTCGGCGGTCATGGCCGATCCGACGCTTCACGAGTAAGGCGAGTGGATCTCTAGGTTGCGTGGAGCGGTCCGTGGTGTAGCTACCCGGATGGCTGCTCCGCGTTTCTGACTTGCCAGTTTCGTGCACTGCCCGAGAGCGCCCGACGAACCAGCGACGTCCGCCAGCTTCTTGGTTGCTTGGTGTTTCCGGCGCAGCCGGTCACGGCGCCGGCACGCCGTCGATCGCTGACCGCCAGTGACCTCAGTCGCCGCGCGGCGCGAAGAACTCGATGCGCTTCGCTGCGGTTCCAGCGACGCCGCTCGGCGTGCCGAAGTCGGCGACCAGTCCTTGGAACACGAGGCTCGCACCGGCCAATCCCGGCAACGCCGGAATCGGGATCGTCCACGAACCGTGCCCCTCACCCCACAGCTGCCCGTGCAGGGTGCCGAGGTTGAGCACCTGGAGAGCCGGCGACGCCCCGACGAACAGCGGCACGCCCTGGAACGACACCGAACCATCGCCGGCCTGCGTATCGAGCAGTAGCACCGCCGGCATGCCGCCGGCCGCGTCGCCGAGGCCGATCGTGAAGTCCGGGTGGCCGAGCACCGCGGGCTCGACCGCGATCAGCTGCGGCACGATCCCGAACGTGCCCTGCGTGCCGTGCCCGATCGTCTCGCTCGCGGCCGCGCGCTCCGTGAACAGCGTCGGCCGATCGAACGGTGGCAGCTCGTTCTCGACGCGCGGGTCGGTCAAGCCGTTCTGCAGGAACGCGGCGAGCGCGGTCTTCTCCTCCGCGGTCAAGCCCAGCGGCTGGAAGAAGCCGCCGCCCGGGTTGAAGTCACCACCCCGGTCGTAGAACTCGACGACGTCGGTCAACGTCCGCGCGCCGCCGTTGTGGAAGAACGCCGGCCGCAGTCCGAGGTTGCGCAGCAGCGGCGACTTGAACGCCCCCATGTGATTCGGCTGCCCGGTCACGCCACCGAGACCGGGATCCTCCGACGCGGGGCGGACACCCGTGCGCGCAAACGTCTGGTTGAAGTCGACGAGGTTGTGACAACCGATGCAGTTCGATGCGAAGAACACGCCCCAGCCCTGCGTCTCGAGCGCACCCATCGGCTCGCCGAATTCGAGCATCCGATCGAACGGGGACTGGTTCGAGATCAGCGTCCGTTCGTAGGTCGCGATCGCCTTCGCGATGCGAACCGGCGTGACCTCCGGCGTCCCGAACACTTCGGCGAACACGTCCCGGTAGCTGCGATCGCCGAGCCACGCTTCGAGGTCACCGGGCAGGTCCGACGCGAGTGACAGCGGTCGCCAGTTCGCGATGCGCGCCGCGACCTCGGCCCAGTCGATGTCGATGTGACCCATCTCGACGGAGTTGACCGGCGGACCGAGCGCCTGCGCTTCGAGCGACGCGCCCGCCGGAATCTCGATGAGCCCGGTCAACGGGTCGACGAGAACGTCGTCGACCGCGCCGTCCCAGAGCTGCCGCGTGAACACGGCCGCGTTGATGAACGACGGCGACAAGCGATGCGTGACCTGCTGGTGCACGCCGAAGTCGTCGGTCCCGACATACTGACCACTCGTGGTCTCCGCGACGACGCCCGTCGCCCCGCGGATGTCGTCCTCGGTGCCGTAGACCCCGTCTGCGCCGGGGTGCGCGGAGTCCAACGTGCGCGGATCCGAACCACCGGCGGCCGGACGATGGCACGTGCCGCACGCGACCGTGCCGCTCGACGACAGCTGCTCGTCCCAGAAGAGCACCTTGCCGAGCATCGCCTTGTTCACGGCGAAAGGGTTCTCGACGGGATGCTCGATCTCGGGGAACGCCTGCGCGGTAGCAGTGGCGCTCAGGGTGAGGACGAGTGCAATCGGGATCCGGCGCATGCCACGAGGCTAACAGATCCGCCTCGCCCGCACCGCGCCCCGGTCAGTCCTTCGCCCGCCCCAAGAACTCACCCGTCCGCGTATCCACCGTCACCTTGACCGCCCCGTCGATGTGCTCGGGGATCTGCACGACGTGTCCGGTCTCGAGCGTCGCGGGCTTGGTGCGGCCCGTCGCGGAGTTGCCCTTCACGCCAGGCGACGTTTCCGTGATCTGCAGGTTCACCGTGTTCGGCAACTCGAGCGCGATCGGCGCCTGGTTGTAGTAGAGCGCGCGCACTCCCTCGATGCCCTCGACGAGGAACTTCGCTTCCCACTCGAGGTCCTCCTTGGCGATTTCGAACTGCTCGTAGGTGTCGTTGTTCATGAAGTGGAACGACGACGGGTCGGAGTAGAGGAACTGGATCGGATGCCGATCGACGTCCGGCACGCCGAACGTGTCGCCACCGCGGAACGACTTGTCGATGCGCTGCTTGGTCTTGAGGTTGCGCAGCTTGACGCGGTGGATCGTGTTGCCGCCGCGCGCGGTCGGCGACGACGTCTGGGTGGATTCGACGAGATGGGGCGCGCCATCGAAGTCGATGATGACGCCGCGCTTGAGATCGCTGGTGGAATACATGGTTCGAGTGTTCGGTCCGGCGCGAGAGCATCGCGTCCGGCAACCTTCCTGCCAAGAAGAGAAGAGCCCAGAGAAAGGACAACGGGGAAGAACCACGAGCCCAGAGACGGCGACCCGAAATCCGGATAGCCTCGCGGCGTGGCCGAAGACGCGCTTCCGACCCTCCAAATCCTCTACCAGGACGACAACATCGTCGCGGTGTCGAAGCCCAGCGGCATGCTCGTCCACCGTTCGGAGGAAGCGCCAGACCGCGTCGTCGTCCTGCAGACGCTGGCCGCCCAGCTCGGCACCTACGTCTACCCGGTCCAACGACTGGACCGCGGCACGTCGGGGGTGCTGATCTTCGGGCTGTCGTCCAAGGACGCAGGCAAGCTGCAGAAGTCGCTGACCGCGGAGACCGCGCGCAAGGAGTACGTGACCCTCGTCCGCTGGCCGCAGGAGCAACACCCGCTCGACGACCACTGGGAGTGCACGCGTCCGCTGCGCAACTCGGCCGGCGAGCCGCGACCGGCCCGCAGCGAGTTTCAGGTGGTCGAACACTTCGGCCGCTTCGCGCTGGTCCGCGCGCGGATCTACACCGGTCGCTTCCGACAGATTCGCCGCCACCTCAACCACTGCGCCCGGCACGTGATCGGCGACACGAGCCACGGCAAGGGGCGCGTCAACCAAGAGTTTCGCGACCGCTACGGGCTTGACCGGCTCTTCCTGCACGCACATCGCGTTGCGTTCGAGCACCCGGTGGACGAACACCCGATGGCGGTCGTCGACCCGCTGCCGCGCGAACTCCTCGACGTGCTCGCGGCGCTGCGAGAGCGACGCGACGCGCAAACCGCGTGAGTCAGAATCGCGGCGCGGCGTCGCCGCGCTCACACGCCGCGAGACGACGCTCGAGCAAGTTTCGTTCCGGATCCGTACACGGCAGTTCGAGAGCCACTCGGTAGTGGGCGGCCGCGCGCGCGTGGTCACCGGCGCGCCACATGAGGTGGGCTTGCGTGACCGGCAACAGCGCGTAGGCACTGAGAACACCAGTGCTCTCGAGTCGCTCCAACTCGACGAGTGCGGACTCCGGACCGTCGACTTGGGCGAGCGCCACGGCTCGGTTGAGACGCACGATCGGCGAAGCGGACAGCGAGACGAGCTCGTCGTAGCGCGCGAGGATGCGCCCCCAGTCGGTCTCTTCGTAGCTCCGCGCCGCCGCGTGCAGCGACGCGATCGCGGCCTCGACGTGAAAGGGCGTCAGCTCGTCCCCGGCAATCGCGCGGCCGAACTCCGTCGTCGCCGCGCCGAGCCAGGTCTTGTCCCATTTCGAACGATCCTGCTCCGCCAACGTCAGCAGCTCACCGGTATCGCCAGTGCGCGCGCCGATCCGAGCACCGAGGAACAGCATCAGCGCCAGGAGGGCATGGACCTTCGGTCGATCGATCTCGCGCTCGTTCGTGAGGGCCTTGGCGAGCCGAATCGCTTCGCATACCAAGTCCTCACGCACGAGATCCGCGCCGCGATGCGCTCGGTATCCCTCGTTGAACACGAGGTAGATCACCTCGAGGACCGAGTCGAGCCGACTGCTCATCTCCGCCGGTCCGGGCACCTCGAACGCGACCGACTCGCGCTGCAGCTTCGCTTTCGCGCGGGTCAGCCGCTGCGCGATCGTCGCCTCCTTTTGCAGGAGCGCGCTCGCAATCTCTCGGGACCCGAAACCGCACAGCGTCTTGAGCGTGAGCGCGACGCGCGCATCTGCTGGTAGCGCTGGGTGGCAACACGTGAACATCATCCGCAGAGAGTCGTCCGCGACCGCGCCGTCCGGTTCGACGTCCGCGGGCATCCGACGCTCCGCGAGCACGCGCAGGTCGTCGGCCTTGGACTCTGCGAGCTTGCCGTGCCGAATCACGCTCAGCGCGAGATTGCGCGCGACCCGACCCAGCCAGGCCTCGGGATCGTCCGGCGTGCCGTGGAATGGCCACGTGTGCATCGCCCTGAGCAGCGCCTCTTGCACGACGTCTTCGACCAGGTCGAGGCGCTGCGGCCCGAATACGCGGGTCAACCGCGCGACCAGCCGCCGGTAGTGGCGGCGGAACACGTGTTCGATCGGCGCGAGCTCGGGCTGGTCGGCCATTCAACCTAGATGTCCTCGGGCCCACCCATGAAGTCGACCTCGCGGATCTCGATGCTGCCGAACCGGAAATTCGGATGCTCTTTGCACAGCTCGACGGCGTGGTCGTAGTTCTCGGCGTCGATGATGTAGTAGCCGCCGACGACTTCCTTGGTCTCGACGTAGGGCCCGTCCTTCGTCGTCACGCCGTCGGCGAGCATGACGCGCCCTTCGCCGTCGGTCAGCTTGTGCCCGACCTTCAGCCGGTTCTCGGCCGCCAGTTTGCCCGCCCAGCTCTCATAGCCCTCCAGCACCTTCTGCATGTCGTCCGGCGAAAAGCCGCTGTAGTCGAACTCGATGTCGGAACGGAGGATCAGCATGTACTTCGTCATCTCGGGATTCTCCCAGTTTCAGGGGGTTGCGCGGGGGGTTCGCCCCGCTGGATGACGACCTGACGTTGGGGTCGGCGCGGATTCGACAGGGAAATCTCGCGGGGTTCGGATTTTGCGCGAATGCGGGGCCACGGGCACGGGGAACGGGCAGGGGCAGGCCCGTGCCCCCTGCCGCCCTCAACCCCGTCTCCGAACCCCGCGCCCCCGTTTTTTGTGTCACGCATCCCACCCCTCCGTCCTCAGACAGTGGAGGCCGATCGTCGCGATCGGCGGAGCTCGGGAACTTTGAGGAACAACGATGCGCGACTCGCTCACTCACAACCTTCTCGTCACGCTGCTCGCCACGCCGGCGCTCGGCCAAACCGTGTGGAACGTCGCGGCCGGAGCACCGGTCCAACCGGTCGTCGATGGGGCCTCACCCGGCGACATCGTCGTGCTCGCACCCGGCGTCTACGAGAAGTTCGACCTCGACAAGGGGCTGACGATCGTCGGGCCCGCGACGATCGGCACGACGACGCAACCGAACGACCTGACGATCGACGTGCCTCCCGGACAGATGGCACGGCTGGTCGACCTGACCGTGGCCGCCGACCAGCCGTTGAACCAGTTGTCGGCAGGCATCACGCGCATCCACGGTGGCGTCGTCTCGCTCGAGGGCTGCACGTTCTCGGCGGCCCTGACCTCGACCTCCGCGGTCGAGGTCATCGAAGCCGACGTGGTGTTCGACCATTGCATCGTCGACGGCACCGGCAACGGTGCGTTCGGCCCCGCGGCACTGAACGCGACCGACGCGAACATCGCCGCCACCGACAGCCAGTTCCTCGGGCCGAACGGTGCGTTCTTCACCTCGCCCGGACGCGGGATCACGATCCACGGCTCGACCGGCTCGCTCCACCTCTCGCATTGTACGGTCACCGGTGGCAACGCCGGTGGCATCGTCGCCGAGGCGCCGCCACAGCCGGCCATCGTCACCGGTGTCCCGACTTGGATCACGAACTCGGTGATCACCGGAGGCAACGGCGGATTCGCTTTCACAGGAGCCGTCGGACTGTTCGCACTCGTGCCGACCGAGGTCGCGCGTTCGACGATCACCGGGGGCCCCGGCTTCGCAACCGGCCAACCGACCTCTGGCCCGGTGACCACCAACCCGGCACTGCTCGGTGTTCGCAGCACCGATCCAACGACCGCGGGCAGCCCGCTGACCCTGACCTACACAGCGGACCAACCGGGCATCGGTGTCACGGTCCTTGGCACGGCAGGCGACCTGATCCCGCCGCTGATGATCTCACCCCTGCAACAGCCGCTCTGGGCGAGTTCGCTGTTCGTCGCGAGTGCGCTGTCGACCGACGCGAGCGGAGAGGCCGCGCTCGTACTGACCGTCCCAAATGACACCGCGCTCGTGTATCGCGCGTTCGACTTCACGGGGGCGCGGATCGCGGGCAGTGGTGTGCAGCTGTCGCCGGTCGTGCCGGTGACGGTGCGCTGAGAAGAAGCCCCCGCTTCAATCGAAGAAGCGGAACCGAAAGATCGCCCACAGCGCGGCAATCCCGTCGCGCCAGGTGATCTTCTTACCCTCGTTGTAGTTCCGCCCGGCGTAGCTGATCGGCACCTCGAAGATCCGCAGCCCCGCCTTCGCGATCTTCGCCGTCAGCTCGGGCTCGACAGTGAAGCGCTTCGACTTGACCTCGATGCTCTGCAGCACCTCGCGTCGGAACGCCTTGTAGCACGTCTCCATGTCGGTCAGGTTGAGACCGGTCATGATGTTGCTCAGGAACGTCAGGAAGCGATTGCCGACGTAGTGGTAGAAGAGGTGGACGCGGGCGTACTCGCCGACGAGGAAGCGCGAGCCGTAGACGACGTCCGCGCGCGCATCGAAGAACGGGCGGAGCAGTTTCGGGTAGTCCGCCGGGTCGTATTCGAGATCGGCGTCCTGAATCAGGACGACGTCACCGGTCGCCGCGGCGAAGCCGGTCTTGAGGGCGGCACCTTTGCCCTTGTTCTTCTCGTGCAGGACGACCGTGACGTCGTCGTCGTTCTCGAGCTTCGTGAGGATATCGCGGCTGCCGTCGGTCGAGCCATCGTCGACCATGACGAGCTGCTTGCGCACGGGCACCGCGCGCACGCGTTCGACGACCTGCTCGAGCGTCGCCGACTCGTTGTAGACGGGGATGACGACGCTGAGCACGAACTCGGGCGGAAGGTCGGGTAGTTCGGTCTTCTTGCTCAAGGGTGTGTGCCTGCGGCGCAGAACCATAGCGATATGACCGCACTCAGACATCGGCAACGTCCGAGGCGAACTCGAATGGCGACCGATGAGGTCTCGAACCCGCCTTGCCGCGGGCGACTCAGTCGCGCCGGCCGCCGAGGATCCACAGGATCCCCTCGAGCTGCACCCCTTGCCGGTGCAACCGCACGATCCGAGCGACCAGGTCGAGCTTCTCGACCGAGATCGTAATCTCGCGTTCGACGACGACGTCGTCGCCCAGCAGACCGATCGCGCAGACCTCCTCGACCCAACGGACCTCGACCTCGAAGCACTCGGCGACAGCCTGCGCTGTCAGATGCTTGCCACTCATCGGGCACCTCCGGTTCGCGCGCCACCTTCGACGCCGGCGCCACTCGACTCACCGAGCTTCTGGATGAGTTCGCGCTGCTCCGGCGTGAGCGTCCGCGGCAGCGCGAGTCGGACGACGATGTAGAAGTCCCCACGCCCACCGCGCGACATCGTGAGGCCCTGACCACCGAGCCGGAGCCGCGTCCCTTCCGCCGTGTCCGGCGGAATCGTCACGACGACCTCACCGGTCGGCGCGCGCACGGAGACCTTCGATCCGGTGATCGCCTCCCACGGGGCCACCGGCACGTCCGCCTCGACGTCCTCACCACGCAGCCGATACACGTCGTCTGCGTCGAGGTGGATCGTCACGAACAGGTCTCCTGGCTCGCCGCCGGCGTCCCCCGGCTCACCGAGTCCGCGAAGCCGCAGCGTCGTCCCATCGCGCACGTCGTCCGGGATCTTGAGCGACACGGTCTTCTCGACGCGGGCGTAGCCGAGCCCCGCGCAGGTCGGGCAGACGTGGTCACCGAGGAAACCGACGCCGCCGCACGCCTCGCACGGCACGGTCGCCGGGACGACGAAGTCCCTGGAGCCACCGTGGATCGCGTCCCCGATCGAGAGGTGCAGCGCCGCGCGCACGTCGCCGCCACGGTGCCGGTAGCGCGGGTGACGCCGTCCCCTCCCACCGAAGTCCCGCTGGACCTGGTCGCCGAACATCTGCGAGAAGAAGTCCGAGAAGCCGCCGGCTCCACCGAACGCGCGCTCGAACTCCTCCCGACTCATCTGCTCCGAACCCGGCGGCGGCGCGAAGTCCTGCCCGTGCTCCCAGTTCTCGCCGAACTTGTCGTAGCGCGCGCGCTTGTCCGGATCCTTGAGGACCTCGTAGGCCTCGCTGATCTGCTTGAAGCGCGCCTCGGCCGCGTCGCGCTCGCCTTCGGGATGACGGTCGGGATGCGACTCCATCGCGAGCTTGCGGTAGGCCTTCTTGATGGTGTCGTCGTCGGCATCGCGCGCGACGCCGAGGAGCGAGTAGTAGTCCTGGAACTTCACGGCGACCCGGTTGTACCCGGCGCCGTCCCGGTCGATCGACCTCCCCGTCAGGAATCCGAGTGGGATCAGTAGTCGAGCACCGCTTCCTCGATGTTCGACAGTCCGACCGGCAGGCCGAGGCACGGCGTCTCGGTGGTGTTCGCGACCACGTACTGGAATCGCCAGACGCTCCCGTGCAACCCGGACGAGCAGTCGGGGAGATCGAGGTCGACGTCGCCGTAGGCGAAGTCGTCGAAGTAGAACAGCATGATCGGCACCGCGACGAGGGGCGTCAGGATCGAACAGGAGCCACAGGGCACGACCGGGCTCGCATCGGTGCCGATGTGCAACGTCGCCAGCGTGGCGGCCCCGTCGGCCAAGTCCAGGTCGATCTCGACCGTGTTGAGCAAGGCGAACTGGTCTCGGATCGTCAGCTGACCACCGCCGCCGCATTCGGCGTGGATCGTCGTGACGGCACCGCCACCGAAGGCCGAGTACCGCTGCGCCTGCACCTGGCTCCCGCCGTTCGCACCGAGGTCCAAGGAAGTGAACGTGATCATCGCCTCGCCGGAGCTGCTGTCTCCGGCTACGAACTGCGTCGCGATCTCCGGCATGACGTCACGATTCCGCGGTCCCTCGATCAGGAACTCGCCGCCACAAGGCGAGAGATCGGACGCACGGAGTTCGACGCCACGAAGGTCCCGGGCGGCCGCGGCCGAGGCCTCGGACCAAGCGATCACGTACTTCTCCATGGCGAGGCCGACCGCCGGCGCGGCCTCGTGCTGGCTCGGATCGTCGTCGATCCAGATGCGCGGTCCGTCCGTGACGAGCGAGGATCCGTCGTAGCGAAGCCTGCGACAGCAGACGTCCGCATCCGTCGAACCCGGACCCTCGTCGCATTCGAACACGGCGAGGAACGACTCCCCGTCGCCATCGACGTCCGCACGCTGCTCGCCGCGATCGACGAACGCCGCGATCGGAATCTCGTTTCCGAGCAAGGTTCCCGAGTGGCTCACCGCAGCCCCGAGGACGTTGTTGCCGGTCACCGCTTCCCGCGTCCAGACGACCGCGTGGACTTCGTCGGAGCCGCACCCCTTCGACACCGCCGGATCCGAATCGAGAGCACTGCTGGAGACCGTCTTGACGGTGCTCGACAGCGAGGGATCGGCGAACCCATCCGGAATGGAAACCTCCGCGCAGCGGATCCCGAACCCGACACGATTCCACACGACGAGCACGGATTCCGCGTTGTACCGGGTCTCGTTCCCGACGTCGGGATCGACCTCGTCCGCGCCGGTCGCGGCGAGCGTCACCGTGTTCGACATCGATCCGTCGTCGTTGATCGCCCGCATCCAGAGGTCGCTCGAGCCGCCGCCCCCCGAGGTCGGACGGTTCTCCCAGACACAGAGGAACCGCCGAGAGCCCTTGGAGCTCGCGATCGAAGGCCTCACGTTGTTTCCGGCCGCGGCGATGACGTGCATGTTGAAGCCGGCCTCCCATCCCGACTCCGTGAATCGCTGACCGAGCACGTCCGCAGTCCCCGCCGAGTACGGCCGCGTCCACACCGCGGTGTAGGCACTCGGCGAACCGCCCCACGCGACGTCGGCATCCGTGTCCTCGGAAAGGCTCGCACCTACGGTCCAGTCGAAACCGATCAGCGGATCGAGGACGAGCGGGTAGACGGCTTCGTCGACGAACGCCGCGGGCAGGACGAGTTCCATCGAATCCCCGTCGTAGCGAAGAGTTCCGGCGACGCGGCGGCCGACCGCATCGATGCCGGTCACACCGCCGACGGTGATCTCGCCGAACGCACACGCGAACGCGAGTCCGTCGCTCGACTCTCCGCGGAAACGGTTCTCGAGGTCGCTGTCGATCTTGCCGCGCACGACCAGATCACCCTGACCCGGCAACGGGCACCCGAAGACGAAGCTCTGCTCGACACCCTCGGAGCGGACATCGTACCGCTCGGTGATGTCCCGCGTCCGCGTGAAGCTCGCGCGGAGCCCGGATCGCGTCGGGTTCACTGCCGAACCGGCGTCGCGCGCGTAGACCACGTCTTCGCCTCGCTCGATCGAGTCCAACGAGAAGCGCCACGGCATCTCCGCCGGCGCCTGCCTGCCGAGGGCCGGCGTGAACGTGATTCCGTCCGCATCGAAGACGACGCGGTAGTCGGAGCCGGCTCCGAGCAGGTAGCCGTCCTCGGTCTGCAGTCCGCAACCGCCACTCACCGCGGCGGCCGGATCGAAGTCGGGGGTCTGGGAGACCGCGAAGCTCGCGAAGAGCGCCGCAAGAAGAGAGATTCGAGCCAGGTTCATGCCACGGAAGCGCAAGGCGCGGGCTCTGCCCCCAAATCCCGATCGAGAAAAACTCGACCTCCGGCGCACGGTGCTACCATGGCGGGGACATGTCCGCCGACTCGCCCCCTCCCGACCGACGGCCCGACACGCTCCTCCCCGACGCCTACGCCGAGTTGCGTCGCAGGGCGGAAGATTATCTGCGCCGCGAACGGGCGGACCACACGCTGCAACCCACAGCTTTGGTGCACGAAGCATACGCCAAGCTCGTCGACGGCGATTCGGACCACCCCTATCGCGATCGCGCGCACTTCGTCGCGAGCTCGGCCCGAGCCATGCGAGAGATCCTCGTCGACCATGCGCGCGCGAAAGGCGCCCAGAAGCGGGGCGCCAACGCCGCGCGCGTCACGCTTCACGAAGCCGCGACACCGGCGGATCGAGGCGTAGACTTGCTCGAGTTGCACGAGGCCCTCACACGCCTGGCCGAGCTCGACGCGCGCAAGGCCCGGATGGTCGAGCTGCGCTTCTTCGGCGGGCTCACGATCGACGAGATCGCGGCCGAACTCGGCGTGTCCCACATGACGGTCAGCAACGACTGGCGCATGGCGCAGGCGTGGCTGTCTCGCGAACTCGGTCTGACGGAATGAGAGTTTCTGAATCGGACTTGGGAACGCGCCGCAGTTCTACGCTTTCCGCCTGACCCGCATGGATCCGAACCGTTTCGAGCGAATCTCCGAGCTGTTCGCTGCCGCCGTCGATCTGCCGGCGGAAGGCCGCTCGCGCTTTCTCGACGAGCAATGCGGCGGCGACAACGAACTCAAGGACGAGGTCGAGCAGCTGATCGCTCTCGACGACCGCTCCCCGCTGGAGCAGCGGATGGGCTCGCTCGACTCCGAGCTGGGCAAGCTGGCCGTCGACGTCGTCGCTCCCCCGGCCATTTCGGTCGACGCGCCGGAACAAATCGGCGGATACCGCATCCTGGGCGAACTCGGCAGCGGCGGCATGGGCATCGTGTATCGCGCCGAGCAGGCGCAGCCGAAACGAACCGTCGCGCTCAAGCTGATCCGCTCGGCGCTCGACGAGCGCCTGCTGCGCCGATTCGAACAGGAGGCCGAAGTCCTGGGCCTGCTGCACCACCCGGGGATCGCGCAGATCTTCGAAGCCAGCACCGCACGAACCGAGCACCAGCCCGTGCCGTTCTTCGTGATGGAGCTCGTCGACGGGCAGCCTCTCAACGAGTTCGCGATGCGGCGCGCCCTCGACGTCGATGCGCGCGTCCGTTTGCTGATCCGGATCGGCGAAGCGCTCCAACACGCGCACCAGAAGGGGGTCATCCACCGTGACCTCAAGCCGGCCAACGTACTCGTGACCGGCGACGGCCAACCGAAGATCCTGGACTTCGGGGTCGCACGCGCGACGGACGCCGACCTCTCGGGCGCAACTCTGCGCACCGACGCGTTCCAGGTGCTCGGCACGCTGCCGTACATGAGTCCAGAACAGGTGCGCGGTGACTCGGACGCGGTCGACACCCGCTCGGACGTCTACGCACTCGGCGTCGTCGCGTTCGAGCTGCTGACCGGCAAGCTCCCGTACGAAGTCGGTCAGTCCTTGCCCGAGGCTGCGCGGGTCATCACCGAGCAAGAACCGCTGCGGCTCGGCACCACCGACAAAGCACTGCGTGGCGATCTCGAGACCATCGTCGGCAAGGCGCTCGAGAAGGACGCTCGCAGACGCTACCAGTCGGCCAGCGAGTTCGCGGCCGACCTCGAACGGTTTCTCCGGCACGAGCCGATCGAGGCGCGCGATCCGAGCACGTTCTATCAGCTCGAGAAGTTCGCACGACGGCACCGGGGACTGGTCGTCGGACTGTCGATTGCGGTCGTGGTGCTGATCGGAGGCGTGATCGGCATGGCGAGCCTCACGATTCGCGCGCGCGCCGCAGAGGAAGAGGCCACGCAGCTCGCGGCCGAAGAAACCGAGCTGCGTGAAGCCGCCGAGAAGTCTCGCGACGTCGCGTCCGCGGTCAACGAGTTCTTGAACCGCATGCTCGGCGCCCCGAACCCGTACCAGCACGTCGGCGTCGGCGACCGCGAAATCACCGTGGTTGAAGTGCTCGACACCGCCGCAGCAGAGCTCGACGAAGGCTTCGACGGCTTGCCGGACGTCGAAGCGGAGATCCGCAGCACGCTCGGGCGCACTTATCTCAACATCGACGAGACCGAGAAGGCCGAACGACAGTTTCGGCGCGTTCACGAACTCCACATCGCGACGCATGGCGCGCAATCGAAACAAGCCGCCGAGGCGCTTCGAGCCGTGACCGAAGTCACCGTCCGCGCCGGGAGACTCGACGAGGCCGAGGAGCTCAGCCACGACCTTATCGCCGTGACGACCGCGGCATTCGGCGAGACCGCCGCCGAGACCTACCAGACTCGATTCACGCGCCTCGAAGTGCTCTTCGCACGGGGCCAGTTGGCGGAGGCAGCCGAAGTTGCGCGTGAGACCTACACGAGCGCGCTGGAATCGCGCGGACCGGACGACACCGCGACGCTTCGCGCGCGCAACGACCTCGGCGTGATTCTTCTGAATCTCGGCCAGCTCGACGAAGCCGAGGAACTGCAGCGCACCGCGCTCGCCACTTGTCGCGAACGATTCGAAGATCCACACCCGCAAACCCTCGGCGTGCTTAACAACCTCGCCGCGGTGCTGTGGCGCAAGGGCCGCGCCGCCGAAGCCGAAGAAGTCGCGCGCGAGGTCGTCGAGGGACGCACCGAAGTCCTCGGTCCGTCCCACCGGGAAACTCTGAACGCGATGAACGGTCTGATCGTGTTCCTCAACGCACGTCGCGCGTTCGAAGACGGCAACGCGCTACGCGAAGAGCAGCTCACCGCAGCGAGCGAGTCGCTCGGCGACGAGCATCCGATGACTCTGAGTTTCCGCCACAACTACGCGGCGTCGTTGCGCATGCAGCGCAACTACGAAACCGCAGCGAAAGAATGTCGCGCCGTCCTCGGGGCACGCCGTCGCGTGCTCCCCGCAGGCCACGAGCGGACGATCCTGTCTCTGGAACTGCTCGGCATGATCGAGTTCGACAGCGGCCGTCACGCCGAGGCGGAAGCGCTCCTGCGCGAGGCCGCAACTGCGATCGGCGACTCGCTACCGGCTGGACACTCACTGGGACCCTGGGTCGACGTGCAGCGCGCACGGTGCTTGATCGAACTCGGTCGAATCGAAGAAGCAGAGCAGCTGCTGACCGCGGCCGGCCCGACGCTGCGCAAGGCATACGGCCCGAGGCATCGCCGTGTGCGCACGCTCGAGCACGCGTTGCGGCGCCTGCAGCGCGAACTCGACAAGTAGGCGACCCCCTACCGATCCCGTATGCTCCGGGCATGAGCTGGTTCGGCAAGACCATTGATGATCTCGGCGCGACGGATGCGGTCTGCAGTCACGAGGTGGACGACGGCGTCGTCGTGACGCGCCGCCGCCTGTTCTGGGCATCCGGCACGACTGCCGGAGCACTGCTCTTGGCGCCGGGCCTTGCCGCCCAGGACGACTCGAGCGGTGACGACGGCGCACTGGACCTCGCCGACATGCTCGCGTCGATGCTCGCGAAGGCCAACGATCTGATTCGCACCGAGCGCCACGAGCAAGCCTACCTGTTCCAGGTCGCTGACATGATCGCGCGTCTCCGCGATCCCGCCGCGAGTCCGCGCAAGTCCATGCGAGCGTTCCGCGACGCCAACGAGCAGGAGGGAAAGCGCTTCCCGATCCACGTGACCGAGATGCGGCTGAAGCCCGGCGCCCATCTCCGCCATCACGACCACCGCGACTACAACGGAGTGATCGTCGGCGTCGAGGGAGACGTGCGGATCAAGAACTTCGACATCCTCGGCGACGACCCGACGCCACCCGAGGGCGAGACGTTCCAGATCCGCGAGACGCAGGACACCTTCGTGACGCGCGGCCAGTTCTCGATGCTCGCGCGCAAGCGCAACAACGTGCACGACTTGGTCGCCGGCAAGGACGGCGCGAAGGTGCTCGACGTGTTCACGTTCTTCACGCGGCAGGCGACGTCGTACTTCATGGACGTCGAGGCCGAACCGCGGGACGCCGAGCAGCGCATCTACGACGCGAAGTGGCGCCCCCGGCGGCGGCGGAAGAAGTAACGATCAGTAGTCGACGACCGCTTCCACGACCTCCGACAGCCCGACCGGCAGACCCAGGCACGGCGTGTCCACGGTGTTGGCCACGACGTATTGGAACCGCCACGCCGTCCCCAACAGATCCGGCGAAGCGTCGATCGTGAGGTCGACACGCGCCGCGCCGTTATTGATCGTGTCCGGCACCGCGATCAGCGGCGTCAGGATCCAGCATGCCTCACACGGGACGATCGGCGTCGAGTTGTCCGCGATGTGTAGGGCCGCGAGCTGCGCGCCCGGGTCGGCCGCCAGCAGGATCAGCGCAACGTCGTTACCCGACGCAAACGGATCGTCGATCGACACCGAGCCACCGCCACCACAGCCGAGATGAATCGTCGTGACGGCCCCACCACCGAACGCGGTGTAGCGCTGCACCTGAACCTGACTCGTGTTGCTGATCCAGGCGTTGTCGCGCGACGTGAACGCGATCATCGCGTCTCCGCTTTGGTCGCCGGTCTGGCCCGCGCTGAACTGCGTCGCGATCTCCGGCGTGCGATCGTTGGCACGCGGCCCCTCGATCAGGAACTCCTCGCCGAAGCGCGAACTGTCCACCGGGTTGAGCGCGACGCCGCGCAGGGTGTCGCCCCCGACCACGAACTCCGACCAGGCGACGAGATACTTGCCTTCGGCGAGTCCGACGGCCGGGGTGCGCTCGTTGGAACCAGCGTCGTCCTCGACCCACTCGCGCGTGCCGTCGTTGACGAGCGTCGAACCGTCGTAGGTCACGCGCCGACAGCAGATGTCGAACGTCGTGGCCCCCGCGCCCTCGGCGCACTCGAACACGACCAGGAAGTCGTCCCCGTCACCATCGACGTCCGCACTTTGCTCGTCCTGGTCGACGAACGTGGCGATCGGCAGCGGCGTCCCGAGGACGGTCGCTGCGTTGAGCCGCACGGCGACTCCGAGCACGTTGGTGCTGTTCGGGCCCTGGCGCGTCCACACGACCGCGTGGCGGTCGCCCACTCCACCGCCCTTCGACACCGCCGGCTCCGAGTCGTTGGCGTTGGTCGTGATGTCCGTAATCGAACCGGCGATCGACGGATCGGCGTTCCCGGTCGGCAGCGAGACCTCCGCACCGCGGATCCCGGATCCGGTGCGGCTCCACACGACGAGCACGGCTTCGTCGCCACCGCCCGTCTCATTGCTGACGTCGGGTTCGCGGTCGGGGCCGGGCATGTTCACGAGGAACACCGCGTTCGACATCGACGCATCGGTATTGAGCGCACGCATCGCCAGGTCGGGTTGCGGCATCAGCGCGTTGCTGGACTCCCACACGCACAGGAATCGGTTCGAGTGGTTCGAGTTGCCGATCGACGGGTTCTCGTTGAACCCGCCGGAGCCGAGCACGTACGCGTTGCCGACCTTGTGTCCGGACGACAGCAGGCGCTGCGCCATGACGTCGGACGTGCCGACCGCGAAGGACCTCGTCCAGACGACGGCGTACTGGTCGCTCGTCTCGTCGTACGCGATGTCGGCGTCGTCATCCTGCAGAATGCTGTCGCTCGCCGTCGTGTCGGCACCGACCAAAGGATCGAGCACGAGAGGGTACGCCGCGCCATCGACGAACGAGCCCGGCAGCACGAGCTCGAGCGACTGCCCGTCGAAACGGAGCGTGCCAATCGCACGCGCGCCGCTCGCGTCGATCCCCGTCACGCCACCGACCGTCACGTTGCCGAACGCGTTGCCGAACACGAGGCCGTCGCGCGATTCGCCGCGAAAGTCGTTCTGCAGGTCGGTCTGAACCGTGCCACGTACGACGAGCTCACCGTGCCCCGGCAGCGGACGCGCGAACACGAAACTCTGCTCCACGCCTTCCGGCGTCACGTCGTAGCACTCGGTGATGTCGGCCGTCCGCGCGTAGCTCGCGCGACGATCCGCCCGCACCGGATCGCACTGCGAGACTCCGTCGCACTCGTAGACGACCTCACCCCCACGCTCGATCGAAGTGAGCGCGAAGCGCCAGGGAAACTCACGCGGCGCGTGCTTGCCGAACGCTGGCGTGAGCATCATGCCGTCCCGGTCGAACACGACGCGGTAGTCGGCGCCACAGCCGAGGAGGTGGCCCGCTTCGGTTTGGAGGCCACTGCCGTTTCTGGCGGCTGCGGACAGCGGCAGATTCGGACTCTCGGCGACTTGGGCGACGGCGACGCTGGCGCACGCCGCGGCGAACAAGGGAAGGGAAAGCAGCTTCATCTGGATACTCCTGAGGACTGGGTCACCGCCGCAAGCGAATTGGGGCTGTGCAGTCCCAAACGGAGTTCGAAAAAAGAGGCTCTGCCGCGGAGCTCAGTCCCGGCGCGTCGCGTGCACCGGTAGCTCTCCGTTCCACGGCCTCGGCCGCGCCGCGGGCTCCCGCCCGTGCAGTGACGCCATACGGTTCTCGTAGTCGGACCACGGACCGAGACCGACCGCCTTGCGACGCGCGTCGAGTTCGTCGACGGCTTCGACGATCGGCGTCAGGTAGACCGTCTCGCCGGCACGGTTCTTCAGAGTGACACCGTTCTCGTCCTCGGCCACGTGGTATTGCGTGCCGTAGACCTGCGGCCGCTGCTGCTTCACTCGCACGCGGTCCGTCAGGTAGGCGAATCCGGTCGCGGACGCCTCCCCTTCCGCGACGGCCTGCTCGAGCAACGGCAAGCAGTACGCCTGGAACGCCGGCGCGAGATCGGCGTGCTGCACGAGCAGGAACGCGGCCTGCGCACCGCGCTTGCCGACCGCGCTCTGCTTGGGCCAACCGATCCGCGCGACGAGGCCTTGCATGAACTCCGTGTTCTCGCGATCGACATCGCGTGCGTTCGCCATCGCGGCTTCGCGTTGTTCCTTCGAGAGCCCGGGCCCGAACGCGCTGCGAACCGCCTGGTCCCGTTCCATTCGCTGAAGAAGCTCGGTCTGGAGCACCTCGACTTCGCGGTCGGACAATGCCTCGCACCCGACCGGAGCCGCGCGGCATCCGCGCGCACTGTAGGTCTTGTATCGCGCCGCCCCGGCCCAGCCGGCATAGGTGCGCACCGCGACTCGACTGTGCGGGTTCGTCGGGTCGTCGGGCTTCTTCGGCACGAAGTACTCGGCCCCGCCACGAAACCCGATGCCCGGCGCTTCGTCGCCCTCGGCCGTCGGCCAGTCGGAGTTCGTCGCCATGCCGCCGTCACTCAGAACGCCGTCGCCGTGACTCCCGACGAACCGCCGACCGACAGGATGTCCGGTGCTGATCACCCGTTCCCAAACGCTGCCGGACAGGTCCATGACCCAGTAGTACGACGCGCCGTGGACGCCCTTGCTCGCGTCGGTGAGTCCCGCCTCGTTCTCGACCGATGCGTGCGCGAGGTCACGCGAACGTTCGACAGTCCGCTTCAACGCCGCGTCATCGGCGGATCCCCACGGGTAGTCGCCGGCCATCGGACGCACCGGACCCCGCGACGCCTTCTCGAACTCGAACTCGGTCATCGGGCGCAGCGCGAACCAATCGAGGTACGCCGAAGTGTCGGTCCAACTCACGAAGTTGCAGGGTCGGTCGGGTGCGCCCGCGACGAAGCGGTTCCCCTCGCGCCGAATCGTGCAGGTCTCGACCTCACGCCCCTCCAGTTCGGTCGGCGCTCGCGCGTCTTGCCACTCGCGTGGCAACGCCGTCAGGAACCGCGCGTACGCGCCCTGGGTCAGCTCGTGTTTCATCACGTAGAACGCGCGCGTCCCCTTGGGGAACGCCTCGGGAATCGGGCCTCCTTGATCGCCGCGATAGCCGTGCGGGTCGGTCGCATACCAGAGCGCACCGACCCGCTTGGCGACGTCGATCGCACTCTCGTCGGCGACACGGTAGACGCCGACCGGAGAACCGTCCGCGTCGACGCGATGGAACGCGCCGAAGCGAACTCCGAGCGCGTCGTCGTCCCCGAGTTCGAACCCACCGGCGGGAACGTAGACCATGCCGACGGACCATCCGGTCACCGCACCGACTGCCGGTTCTGCCAACGTGAGCTCGAGCCGCCATTCGACATCGCCGCGGTGCGGCTGTCCCGGCGCCACGAAGATCCCGCGCCGATCGGCGGAGAGCTGCAGTGCTGCAGCAATCGCGGGTTCGCCGAGCGTCCGATGGCCGTCCGCCGCGAGCTGCAACGGACCGCTTCGTGGATCGGGACCACGCAGGATCAGCCAGGCCGCGTCGTGGTTGCGCGCGGAGCGCCACGCGTTTGGCCAGGCGATCGTCAGCCCGACTCGACGCGGGCTCTCGCTGTCGAGGTGCACGTCACGGACGCGCGGCGCAGCAGACTGGGACGTGGACGCTGCGGCGAGCACGATCGCCATCACCAGACAGGACAGAACATGCACCATCACACCGAACCTCAGGTCGAGGCGATCCTCGACCATGACATGAGGACAAGGGCCCCGCGCGTGTCGAAAGTCCGTTCGCGCGGACGAAAAGGATCGCGCGATATGGTACCGGAACGGAGTTCGTTCGACGCCGTCGGTTGCGAGACCACTTTGAATCGCATGCACAAAACCCTCTACGACCAGTTCTGCGCGCACCCGTGGCTCGGTCGGTTCTTCGAGGATGTCGACCAGGAGATGATCGAACGGCAACAGACGTCGTTCATGTCCAAGGCGCTGGGCGGCCCCAACGACTACCGCGGCAAGTCGTCCAAGAAGAACCGAAGCTCAGGGTAGTATGCGTGATGCAGCTCACGTTCGCCTGGCCCCACGGCAACCAACTCACTCATCGACCGCGGCCCCGACCATGGGTGCGGTCCGTGATGGACAACGATCGTGAAGACCGGCGGTGGACGCCGCTTCGCCCTGTGTCTGTGCTTCCATGACAGATGCGCACGGCGTAGGCCAGAAGTTGGAGAGCGACCCAATCGTCCGAGTAGCCTTGTGTTCGAACAACACGTGCAGGAGCGCCGTGTCTTCGCCGTAGTCCGCAGAGAAGATCAAGTCGGCATGCCGCTCGGCTGACAGGCCCGCAAATTCGCTCGACTCCAAACGCAGCGTCGACCAGCCGATCGACGCCACCACACTCCTCGGCAGCACGTAGCGCAGCTCGTCCGCGGCCTCGTGCACGTTGCTGAAGACCTGTTTGAACAGCGCATCATGTCGATTACGGGCGTCCATCCACTGCTTCCGTGGACCCGAAAACCCGATTGGTGACGTCTTGTGCCCGTATCGCCGGAGCGACGCAGCGTACCTCGCAGGAGACCCCGCCAAGACTGTGACTGAGCGTCACGCCACGCTAGTTCCCCGGTGTCCCCGTGAACAACCGACCAGCATTGGTCAACAACATCGACCGCGAATCCTGCCCCAGGATCGCAGCCTGCGCGTAGATGTCGACCGAGGCACCGAGCCGGTAGACACATCCCCAACGGCCGTGGGCGTCGGTGATGCCCGGAACCGCGAACACCGGCTCGACGAACAGCCGACACCCTGGCGCACCGATCCCCGCAAGATCGAACCCGGCCGGAATCTCTCGAAACCCGAGGAAGAGAACGAACATGCTCCGCACCAGCACCGGAGAACGGAACGAGATCGAATGCTCGGACACGTAGGGCTGGGAAACGCCGAGCTCGGGGGCGACGCCCCCAGGTCCGCCGCATCCGTGACCGATCGCATAGGCGGCGCCGTTCCTGTAGTTCACCCGGAATCGCACCGCACGGTACGACGGCTGCCAGCCCTTCTGCCCATGAGTGTGGACCCAGCACAGGCTCATACCTTTCGACGGCTCGACCCCCGGCATGAACCACGCAGCATCGGGATCATCCGAGTGGCTCGGCGAGAACGTCAGGGACAGGCAGTGCGGCCCCGCGCCGAGCGGCTGGAGACCGAACTTGGATTCCACCGATTGGAACGTCGGCTCGCCGGTGCGGAACACTTCGACAGGGGACCCCAACATGTTGGTCCCGAAGTTCCCGCTGCCGCGTTTTCCCGTCGGGTGGAGAATGGCAACCTGTACGTGCTTGTTCTCGCACCCCGTGTTCGCCATCGCGAACTCGACGGACAGGACATGACCGTCTTCGGGCATGACGAACGGCATCGCAAACGCATCGTGAGAGCCATGCTGCTCTCGGGCATACGGTGCCGCAGACCAGTTTTGGTCGATGTGGAGCGGAAGGACCTCTCCATCGTTCTCGAGCACTGAGGCCACGCCTCTCGCCAACTGCTGCTGCAAGAGTTCCCGCGACCTGGCCTTGTTCGCGCGTCGAGATTCGGCATCGGTCCAGAGCCACGCGACAACCAGGCACACGACCCCGAACACGCCCGCACCGAACCACGCACGGTGGCGACGCACGAGCAACTTGACCCGGTACGTCGCCGTCGCAGACCTCGCAGCGATGGGCCTCTGATCCAGGAACGCACGAATGTCCTGGCCCAGATCGCGCGCCCCCTGGTAGCGGCGCTCTCGAGTGGTGGCCAGCGCCGTCCCCACGATGGTCGCCGCATCCCCTCGCACGGCCGGAGCGTGCTTGGTGATCGAAGGCGCAGGGTGTTCTGCAATGGTGCGCAGCGCGTCTTGGATCGATTGCCCCGACGTGTCATGCGGACGCCGCCCCCGCGTCAGCATCTCGAACATGATCACGCCGAGCGAGTAGACATCGGACGGCATGCCGACGTCCTCACGACGGCCGGACGCCTGTTCGGGACTCATGTAGTCGATCGTGCCGACCAGCTGCCCCGCGCGCGTGTGTTGTTGCTCCTGGTCTGCATCGTCGATCGTGCTCGCAATCCCGAAGTCGAGCACCTTCGGCTGCCCGTCCGGCGTGACCAAGATGTTGCCGGGCTTGAGGTCGCGATGGATCACACCTTTGTCGTGCGCATGTGCCACCGCGTCGCACACCTTGGCGATCAGCGCGAGCTGCGCGCGCGGATCCAGATGTCGAGCATGCTCGAGGATGGTCTCACCCTCGACGAACTCCATCGCAAAGTACGGCTGCGGCCCGTGGCCCAGGTCCGCCGAACCAGCTTCGAAGATCTGCGCCACGCCGGGATGCTGCAGGCGCGCAAGCACGGCGACCTCATTCCGAAAGCGCGCCAGGGACTTGAGGCTCGCCGTCGCCTGCAACACCTTGATGGCGACACGACGCTTGGGGTGCGCTTGCTCGGCCTCGTAGACGACGCCCATGCCGCCGTGCCCGATCCGACGGCTCACGGTGTAGTCGCCGATACGTTCTGGCGGCGGCGCGTCACGCCAAAAACCATCTCGTGCTTCCGCCTCGATCGTCCGAAACACCTGTGCACGCGCCTCGTCGACCTCCGCGTCGTCCCCGTCGTCTTGGTCCGCGCGCCGTAGAAGGCCTTCGACCCGAGCGCGCAAGTCTGCGTTTCCGGCGCAACGCAACCTCAGTTCCCGCGCTCGCTCCTCCGGCGACAAGTCGAGGATGTCACCGAAGATTCGGAGTGCTGCGGAGGTCGAGTCGCGACTCATGGTGCCCCAAACCCAGAGGCTGGCAGATACAAGACGAGGTCCGGCAGTAGACTACGCAGGCACTCCACTCCATGCCTGCGCCATCCGACAAGCCTGTAACGATGCTGCTGTGCCGCATTCGGGACGGCGACGAGTCCGCGCGCGACGAGCTTCTTCCGATGCTCTACGCGGAGCTCAAGGAGATCGCTGCGGCACTCACCGGCAAGAGCAGTGCACCCGATCAGACCCTCAACGCGACGGCATTGGTCCACGAGCTCTACGTGCGTCTCGCTAAGCGCGAAGGCGACGCGGGCTGGCAGAGCCGCGAACACTTCTTGGCGATGGCGGCGCGGGCGATGCGCAACCTGCTCATCGACTACGCCCGCACCCGGCGCCGCGACAAGCGCGGTGGCGACGGATGGAACCGCGTCACGCTCGACGAAGCGAGTGACGGCGGGAGCACCGAGTTCGACCTCGTCGAACTCAGCGACTCGCTCGAAGCCCTGTCCGACTACAACAATCGCGTCGGCCGCGTGGTGGAGCTTCGCTTTCTCGCGGGGCTGTCGACAGAGCAAACGGCAGCGGAACTGGGCGTGTCGGAACGGCAAGTGCGTCGAGACTGGAAGATCGGTCGCACGTTCTTGATGGAGCAGCTCGCGAGCTAGCAGCCCGTCGTCCCGAGTCACGGGCCCCGAGTCCCGGGCGCGCCTCCAGGGGCAACACGACGCCGGACGCCGCGGACGGACAGGCAGCCGAAGAAATCTTTTCGGCCGCCCGTGGCGCCGCAGTTTTTCTGCGAAACCCGGGCCGCGGGTCGAGGCCGGTGTCGTGTTCCGCGCAGACACGGCCTCACGCATTCGTGCGTCGAGTCGCCGCCTCCACAACCGTGCGCCCCGCTCCGGCGACGACGTACCCAGCCCCGTTTTCGAACATGAGACATCTCACAGCCGCTCTCCTCCTCTCCTGCATCGCCGCATCACTCCCTTCCCCTGTGTCCGCGCAGCTTCCCTGCAGCACGAACTCGAACCCGTCCGGCAGCTGGGCCGCGAGCTACGCGGCCTACGAGAGCCAGTTCGGACACAGCACCCTCAAGACGGCCGTCAAGTTCGTCAACGTGACCGGGGTCCCGCTCGAGATCTGCTACGTCGATCAGTACCACGAAGACCCGAACCTGCTCGGTTCGGTCTGCGGCTGGGTCGAGTTTCGGCGTGGACATCCCACCGGACCACTCGTGGGAGTCCGGAGCAGCGAGGTCACGATCCCCGGGAGCCCCGGCTTGGTCCGGATGCCGCTGCCGCTACCCGTCGTTGCAGAACCCGGAGAGACCTACTTCATCGTCCGCGGAACGGTGTCGCACGGGCCCTTCACCCCCCCGACGTCTACGCAACCGCTCGGGACCACGGGCCCCACTTCCGAGGTTTGGGAGTACCACCCCGGATACGGCACTCAGATTCCCCCGAGCTGGAACAACATCGGAATGCGGTCCTATCTCTACAGCGTTGGATTCCGCTTGTTCGGCAACGCCCGCTTCCGCAAGTACGGGCGCAGCTGCGGCACGATCGAACCCTGCGGCACGACGCCCTTCCGCGAGATCAACTGGAACAACTCCCCTTTGCTCGTGCAGCAACCCTCCAGCAACAGCTGGGCGTTCCGGGTCGACGACCCGGGCGGACAGCAGCCCACGCGTGACATCTGCGCGATCGATCTGCGGTTCAACGCGCCAGGCGAAACGCAACCGCGGGACGTCACGGTGAACATCCACGCGGACAACGGGTTTACCGACACACCCGGCGAGATCCTCACGCAGATGACGGTCGCCGTTCAGCCCGGACTCACTCCCGTCCTGCACCACATTCCGTTCCCGTACCCGGTCCGCATCACCGGCTCCGATCCGTTCTGGGTTTCGTTCGACGTGACGTTCACGCTGCAGATGCCCGTCGTTTCGTTCGGCAACCAGACGATGCGGCTGTGCATCAACGACGGGCCCGGCTGGGTCTTCCAGAACGACGACTGGAACTGGAGCATCCGGACCTACACGACGACGCAGCTTCGGCAGGACGCGCCGCACATCACCGCGACCTTCCCGCGCGTCGGGCAGACCGCAACAACGTCGCTGCAGGACGCCCGGGCCAACAGCCCCGCCGCGCTGCTCTATGGCCAGGCCCAGTCCGACCTTCCGCTGGACATCCTCGGCATAACGGGATGCGCGCTGCAAGTCGACCAAGTCACCGCGAGCATCCCGCGCATGACGGGTTCGTCCGGGAACGCCAGCGTGTCCTGGTTGGTGTCGACCAATCCGGCGTTCTTCGGCACGACCTACTACGTGCAGTGGGCCGTCTTGAGCCCGGGAACGAACCCGTTCGGCGTCACGCTGTCGCAGGGTGGCGAGGCCATCGTCGGAAACTGACGGGCCTCGCGTACGCCGGCTCGAGATCCCGGCGCGCTCACCCCGCTGCATCGATGGCCGTGAGCACGGCGTCGACATCGCCCTCGGCACTGTGCGGCCCGAAGCTGACGCGGATGCAGCCCTCGGGCCGCCCCACCGACTCGAGCGCCATCGGCGCGCAATGGGTCCCGGCTCGCACGACGACACCGTGATTGCGGAAGTGCGCCTGGGTATTCTCGAGAGCGAGACCGTCGAGCACGAACGACACGGTCGCGGTGCGCGGACCATCGCCGCCGAGCACTTGGCAGTGCGAGCGCTCACGGCATGCGTCGAACAGTCGTCGAGCCAGCGCGATCGGCCGGCGTCGTTCTTCGCCGGTGCGGCGGTCGAGCCATTCGATCGCGACAGCCAAGCCGGCCAACGCGGGGAAGTTCACCGAGCCAAGATCGCAGAAGCCCGGGTAGGGCGCGTGCAACTCGCCCGTTGCCCCCGTGCCGACCTCGCACGTGGCCGTCGGGCACGTGAACCGCACGTGCGGCGCCGCCCACAAGCCACCGATCCCGAACGGACCGAGCATCGCCTTGTGACCCGCGAACACGAGCACGTCGACGCCGAGTTGCACGACGTCGATCGGAAAGAGGCCCGCGACCTGCGCGGCGTCGAGCAGCACGAGGGCTCCGTGCGCGTGCGCGAGTTCGACCAGTTCGGCGATCGGTAGCTGTTCGCCGGTCACGTTCGACGCGCCCGTCACCGCGACGAGCCGCACACGCGTCGACTGCAGCTGCTGCTCGACGAACGAAAGGTCCAACGGCTCACCCGCGCGATACGGCGCCATCACGTGTTCGACGTCGCGCTCCCAGACGAGCTTCTGCACGGGGCGCGCGAGTGCATGGTGCTCGAGCGACGACGTGATGACGACATCCCCTTCGCTCCAAACCATGTCGCCGATCGCGACCGCCAGCGCGGACGTGCACGACGGCGCGAGCAGCAAACGGTCTGCGCTGTCGTCGGGGATCCCGAAGAACCGTTGCACGGTCCGATGACCCTCGTGGTGGAGCACTGCATTGTCGGCCGGATCGGCGAGCATGGCCCGCTGCGCGGCGTCCGCGACGCCGTCGGGCTTGGGCCAGCTCGTTCCCGCTGCGTTGGCGTAGATCACCGATTGGTTGTCGCGGGGGGACGCCATTGGGTCCAGGCGAAAAGGAGACTCCGCGCTCGCGCGCGCACTCGCCGACCCGCAGCACTCACGCGTCGATCACTCGTACACCGTACTCCCGTAACGGCGCGTCCCGCGTCACCAACGGCACCGCCTCCACCAACGCCTGCCCCACCAACATCCGATCGAACGGATCGCGGTGCACCGCTGGCAACCCCGCCGCGCGCGCCGCGTGGTCGTGGTAGATCGGCAAGCCGGTCAGGCCTTGCTCCCGCACCTGCCGCGGCACGAACTTCTCGATCGGCTCGGGCAAGCGCAGCTTGCCGAGCTGTTCCTTGATGCCGAGCTCCCAAGTCGAAGCCGCGCTCCACAAGAGTTCGGTGCCGGGATCTTCGAACAACGCGCGCGCTTCACTCGACAACTCGTGCGACGCGGTCAGCCACCACAGGAGCACGTGCGAGTCCAACAGCACGCGCATCAGCGGCCCTCGAACGCATCGAGCATGTCATCAGGCAGCGGCGCGTCGAAGTCGTCCGCGACCCAGATGCTGTCGGCCAACACGTCGGGTCGTCGCGGCTGCTGGCTCTGCACCGGGACGATCTTTGCGACGGGCTCGCCGGCTTTGGCGATCAACACCTCCTCACCGGCCGCGACGCGCGCGAGCAGCTTGGAGAAGTGAGTCTTGGCTTCGTGAACGTTGTAGGTCAGCACATCCGTGTTATCGACTAAGTCGTGGACTAAGTCAATCTGAGACAGCGGAGACGAGCCGGGATCGAGGGAATCCACGACCGGGCTGCGACCTCGAGCGGACCGATGTCCCAATCGGATGGGCTCCTGCGCAACCGGCTCAGAACGGTGGCCGGAAGTCCGCGCCGGCGTCATCGACCCCACGCTCATCGCCAAGAGCTCGCAACGCGCCGGTCGCATACCGCACCACCAGCTCCTCCGCCAACATCGCAGCTCGACAAAACGGCTCCGCATCGGACGGCGCACTCAGCCATTGGTCGAGGACTCCGCGCACGGCGCCCGCCAATATGAACGCCGCGAGCGCCGGGTCGGGCGAGAACAGCGTCCCGTCTTGGTTCCCACGCGCGAGCAGCTCGCGGATCCGCTGGCGCAGCAACCGCTGCTCGAGCGCCGCGTCCTCGCGCAGCTCCGTCGTGAAGCGATCCCGCAGCTCCGTCACGAGCACCGTCAGCAGCCGGCTCGCATCCTCGTCGCGGAAGTGGAAGTCGAGGTAGTCCCGCAGGAACGCGCGCAGCGCCGGCGCGCCCTGCTGGTCCTCGCGCCGCGGCGTCGAGAGCAGCTCCCGCAGCGCCGTGCGACGGCTGTCGAACACCGCGAAGAAGAGCTCTTCCTTGCCGCGGAAGTGGAAGTAGACGCCGCCCTTCGTCACCCCGGCGCGGCGGCCGATCGAGGCCATCGTCGCGCCGGCAAACCCGCTCTCGGCAAAGACTTCGGTCGCCGCATGGAGCAGGCGGTCGCGCAGGGTCGGGTCGGCGGGTCGGGACATCGGGCGCCTTCAGATACCAACTGGTATCTCATGTTGACATACTTCACGGTATCTCACAAGCCCGAGCCTGGATCAACGCGATCTCCCCACCTATGGTGCTCCGCCGGTCGCAGCGGCCCGAAGCCGCTCCCAACCCATGAGCACTCCCACCAAACGCGTCACCCCCGGACCCAAGCCCAGTTGGCTCAAGGTCCCGATGCCGCAGGGCGAGACGGTCCACCGCCTCACCCGCGAGCTGCGGGAGCGCGGCCTCCACACCGTCTGCGAAGAAGCGCGCTGCCCCAACATGGGCGAGTGCTGGGACGGTGGGACCGCGACCTTCATGGTGCTCGGCGACACGTGCACGCGCGGCTGCCGATTCTGCGCGGTCAAGACGAACAGCAAGGGCACCCCGGTCGACCTCGAAGAACCCGCCAAGGTCGCCGACGCCGTCGTCGCGATGAAGCTGCGCTACGTCGTGCTGACGATGGTCGACCGCGACGACCTGCCGGACGGCGGCGCCAAGCACGTCGCCGACACGGTGCGCGAGATCAAGGCGCGCGATCCCGAAGTGCTCGTCGAGGCGCTGACCGGTGACTTCCAGGGCAAGCGCGAGCAGCTCGAGATCCTGCTCGAAGGCGCACCCGACGTGTTCGCCCACAACATCGAGACCGTGCTGCGGCTCACCCCCAGGGTCCGCGACCAGCGCTGCAGCTACGTGCAGAGCCTCGACGTCCTGCGTGCCGCCAAAGAGCTCGTGCCCGACATCGTCACCAAGTCGTCGATCATGGTCGGCCTCGGTGAGAGCGAGCGCGAGATCGACCAAGCGATGGACGACCTGCGCGACAACGACGTCGACGTCGTCACGTTCGGGCAGTACCTGCGCCCCACGATCAAGCACCTGCCGGTGCAAGAGCACGTCACGCCCGCGCGCTTCAAGGCATACGGCCAACGCGCAGAACGCAAGGGCTTCCTCTACGTCGCCTCGGGCCCGCTGGTCCGGTCTTCGTACAAGGCAGCGGAGTACTACATCGAAGGCATGCTGCGGCGTCGCCGCGAGTCGAGCTCGACATCAGGTGACTGATTCATGACAAGCAAGCTACTGACGATCATCGAGAAGGACGGCAAAGCCGCGAAGGACAAGGATCCCAACCTGTCCGACGCCGAGCTGAAGCGCGTCTACAAGACGATGGTCACCACGCGGATGATGGACGAGCGCGCGCTCAACCTTCAGCGCCAGGGTGGCATCGGTTTCTACCTGCAGGCGCTCGGCCAAGAGGCGAGCCACATCGGTAGCGCCCTCGCGATGGAGGACAGCGACTGGTTCTTCCCGGCCTACCGCCAGCCGGGCATCATGCTGCTGCGCGGCGCCGACCTCGACGACATCGTCAACGAGTGGTACGGCAACGACGGCGACACGAGCAAGGGCCGGCAGATGCCCGTGCACTACAGCCTGCGCTCGATCAACTTCGTCTCGATCTCGTCGCCGATCGGCACGCAGCTCAGCCACGCGGCCGGCGCGGCGATGGCTGCGAAGATCCGCGGCGACGACACGGTCTTCATGACCTACTGCGGTGACGGCGGCACGAGCTCGAACGACTTCCACTCCGGCCTCAACTTCGCCGCGGTCTACCAGTCGCCGTGCGTGTTCGTCGTCGAGAACAACCAGTGGGCCATCTCGGTGCCGACCTCGCAGCAGACCGCGAGCGAGTCGATGGCCGCGAAGGCCACGGCCTACGGCATCCCGGGCGTCCGCGTCGACGGCAACGACATCCTCGCGGTCTACCGCGTGTGCAAGGAAGCCGTCGACCGCGCGCGCAAGGGCGGTGGCCCGACGCTCGTCGAGACCGTCACCTACCGCATGGGCTCGCACTCGTCGTCCGACGACGCCGCGCGCTACCGCGACGAAGAAGAATACGAGCGCTGGAAGGAGCGCGATCCGATCGATCGCTTCCAGAAGTACCTCGCGAAGAAGAAGCTCTGGTCACAGGACTGGGAAGACGAGTTCCGCGAGCAGTTCAAGCAAGACCTCCAGGACGCGATCGACCGCGCCCGCGTGCGCCCGAAGCCGGCCGCCGCGACGCTGTTCGACGACGTCTACATGAACCCGACCAAGCAACTGATCGAGCAACGCGAAGAGCTGCTCGGTCTCGAAGGCCCCGAAGCCGACGACATCGGCGAATTCCCGCTATGACCGAGATGACTCTGTTGGGCGCCGTCACGGACGCCCTGCGCACCGAGATGCGCAACGACGACCGCGTCGTCGTGTTCGGCGAGGACGTCGGCAAGAAGGGTGGCGTGTTCGGCGCCACCGACGGCATCCAGTCCGAGTTCGGTGAGACGCGCTGCTTCGACACCCCGCTGTCGGAGTGCGGCATCATCGGCACCGCGGTCGGCATGGCCGTCTACGGCATCCGCCCGATCGCCGAGATCCAGTTCATGGACTTCATCTATCCGGCGTTCGACCAGATCGTGTCGGAAGCCGCGAAGATGCGCTATCGCAGCGGCGGGGAGTACACCTGCCCGATGGTCATCCGCACGCCCTACGGCGGCGGCATCCGCGGCGGCCACTACCACTCGCAGTCGAGCGAGGCCTACTTCTGCCACACGCCGGGCCTCAAGGTCGTCATCCCGTCGACCGCGGCCGACACCAAGGGCCTGCTGATCTCCTCGATTCGGGACGAAGACCCGGTCATGTTCTTGGAGCCGAAGCGGATCTACCGCACGCACAAGGGCGAGGTCCCGGACGGCGAGCACGTCGTCCCGCTCGGCAAGGGCCGCGTCGCCCGTGAGGGCACCGACTGCACCATCGTCGCCTGGGGCGCGATGGTCGGCATCTGCGAGAAGGCCGCCGACGAGGCCGCCAAGCAAGGCAAGAGCATCGAGATCATCGACCCGCGCTCGCTCGTCCCGCTCGACGAAGAGCTGATCCTCGAGTCGGTCAAGAAGACCGGCCGTTGCCTCGTGGTCTACGAGGCTCCGAAGTCGTGCAGCTTCGGCTCGGAGATCGCCGCGATCGTCGCGGAGAAGGCCATCGAGTATCTCGAAGGCCCGGTCGCCCGCGTCGGCGGCTTCGACACCCCGTTCCCCTACTCGCTCGAGCACCTCTACATGCCGGACGTTCGGCGCGTGCTCAAGGGCATCGAAAAGACCTTCACCTGGTGATCGAGGAGACAGTTCCCATGGCTATCCAAGAGTTCCGTTTGCCCGACATCGGAGAAGGCATCGCCGAAGGCGAGATCGTCGCCTGGAAGGTGCAAGAAGGGCAGTCCGTCAAGGAAGAGGACGAGTTCGTCGAGGTCATGACCGACAAGGCGACGGTGACGATCACCGCGCCGTTCGATGCGGTCGTGAAAGAGCTGAAAGCGGCGGAGGGTGACATCGTGCCGGTCGAATCCGTGATCGCGGTATTCGACGTCGGCGCGGCAGCGCCGGCTTCGAATGCCGCGAGCTCGGATTCGACCCCCGCGCCCGAGCCCGCGCCCGTGCCCGTGCCCGCCGCGGCAGCCACTGCCCCGGCTCCCGCACCCGCTCCGGCCGCCGCACCCGCCGCGTTCGAGCAAGCTTCGCCCGGCAAGGTCCTCGCCGCACCCGCGACGCGCCGCCGCGCGCGCGAACTCGGCATCGACCTGCACGGCGTCAACGGCACCGGCCCGAGCGGCCGCGTGACCAACGAAGACGTCGCGAACTTCGCCGCGCAAGGTGGTGGCCTGGCAGTCGCCGCGCCGCCCGCCCCTGCACCTGCGCATACGCCTGCGCCAGCCATTGCGATCCCGCCGGCCCCCACCGGCGCGACCGAAACGCGCACGCCGTTCCGCGGCCTGCGTCGCAAGATCGCCGACGCGATGTCGCGTTCGAAGAACACGGCCGCGCACTTCACGTACGTCGACGACATCAACGTCACGAAGCTCGTCGACCTCCGCAAGCAAGCCAAGGAGATGTACGCGCCGACCGGCGTCAACGTCACCTTCCTGCCGTTCATCATGAAGGCGATCGTCGCGGCGATGCGCCAATACCCGGAGATGAACAGCGCGCTCGACGAGACGACGAACGAGCACGTCATCAAGCACTACTACAACTTCGGCATCGCGACCGACACCGACCAGGGCCTGATCGTCCCGGTCGTCAAGAACGTCGAGTCGAAGTCGATCGTGCAGCTGGCGCGCGACATCCAGGACCTCGCCGAGCGCACGCGCAATGGCCAGGTCTCGGTCGACGAGCTGCAGGGCGGCACGTTCACGATCACGAACGCCGGCAACATCGGCGGCCTGTTCGCCACGCCGGTCATCAACATGCCCGAGGTCGCGATCTGCGGCGTGCACGCGATCAAGAAGACGCCGGTCATCAACGACGAAGGCGAAGTCGTGCCGGGCCGCGTGATGTATCTCTCGGTCAGCATCGACCACCGCATCGTCGACGGCGCCACGGGCGCGCGCTGGATGAACGTCATCAAGGAGTGCCTCGAGGAGCCGAGCAAGCTGCTCTTCGAAGTCTGATGGCGACCCAACGCAAGCCACGTCGCCAGAAGGCGGCACCCAAGAAGGCCGCCAAGAAGGGCGCGACCAAGAAAAAGGCTGCCGCCGCGAGCGCGGACGACAGCCAGCTTCTAACCGTCGTCGCGCCCGACGGCACCGCGGACGCCGCCGACGTCGACCTCAGCGACGAGCGCAAGCTCTACCTCTACGAGACGATGGTGCGCGCGCGCGAGTTCGACCGCCGCATGCTGATGCTGCAGCGCCAGGGTCGCATCGGCTTCTACGGCCCGATCCTCGGCCAGGAGGCCGCGACGATCGGCTCGGTCGCCGCGTTCGAAGCGCGCGACTGGGTCTTCCCCGCGCTGCGCGAAGGCGCCGCCGCGATGATGCGCGGCCTGCCGCTCGAGATCGCGATCGCCCAGCTGATCGGGAACGACCTCGACCGCTGCAAGGGCCGCCAGATGCCGTGCCACTACACCTTCAAGGAAGGCAACTACTACGGCATGTCGTCGGTCATCGGCACGCAGATCAGCCACGCGGCCGGCGCCGCGATGGCCGCGAAGATCCGCGGCGACGACGTCGTGATCGGCGGCTACATGGGCGACGGCGCGACGAGCGCGAACGACTTCCACGCCGGCATGAACTTCGCCGCGGTCGCCAAGGCCCCGTGCGTGTTCATCTGCCAGAACAACCAGTGGGCGATCTCGGTCCCTTCGAGCCAGCAGAGCAACTCGGAGACGATCGCGATCAAGGCCGACGCCTACGGGATGCCGTGGCGCCGCGTCGACGGCAACGACGTCCTCGCGGTCTACCAGGCGACCAAGGAAGCCGTCGAGTTCGCCCGCGCGGGCAACGGCCCGATGTTCCTCGAGCTCGTCACCTACCGCCGCCTCGGCCACTCGTCATCCGACGATCCGACGCGGTATCGCGACGAAGCCGAAGTGAAGGATTGGGAGAAGCGCGACCCGGTCGAACGCTTCCGCCGCTATCTCGAAGGCGAGGGGCTGTGGAACGAAGACAAGGAAGCCGAGCTCCAAGACGCGATCGCGCGCGAAGTGAACGACGCGATCAAGGCCGCCGAGAAGGGCGGCCCGACTCCCCCCGAAGACTTGATCACGGACGTGTACGACGAGCCCACGATGCAACTGCGTGAGCAACTCCGCGACGCCCTCGAAGACTGAATCATGACCTACGACGCCATCGTCATCGGAGCCGGCCCGGCCGGCTATGTCTGCGCGATCCGCTGCGCTCAGCTCGGCCTCAAGACTGCGGTCGTCGAGAAGGGCAACATGGGCGGCGTGTGCCTCAACGTGGGCTGCATCCCGAGCAAGGCATTGATCGCCGCGGGCAAGACGCTCAAGAAGATCAAGGAAGCCGACGTCATGGGGATCACCGCCAAGGGCGTGGACCTCGACATCAAGAAGATGGTCTCCTGGAAGGAAGGCATCGTCGGCAAGCTGACCGGCGGCGTCGCCGGCCTGCTCAAGCAGCACGGCGTCGACACCTTCGCGGGTGAAGCCACGGTCAAGAGCGCGACGCAGGTCCAGGTCGGCAACGACACGCTGACGACCAAGAACGTCGTCGTCGCGACCGGCTCGACCC
>JANQJF010000064.1 GCA_028281765.1 Planctomycetota bacterium
TGGCAGGACTGCAACGACGTCTACTTCGCCGTTTGGAACGACAACGAGCGCGCCCTGTCGGCCACGCTCCGCTTCAACTGCTGGTTCGACCAGCCGCTGACCGCGGTCAGCCCGCTGTTCGCCGAGAGCTTCCTCGCGTCGCTCCCGAACGATCCCCAAGAGCTCGACATCAACTGTGACGGTGTCGGCGACATCGAGACCGGCTGGGCGATGATCGATTCGCGCGGCGTGTTCGCCCCGGGTGGCGACCAGGTCGAGAGCGATGGCGCGCTCCTCGGTTCGATCACCTCGGGCCCCGGCACGATGATCAACGGCGGCCGCCTCCTCTGGGAGAAGGACAAGCAGAACGGCGAACTCCTGAAGCCGTGATCTTGATCTGCTGATCTCGAGAGCTCGCTCTCGACTCACGAAGAAGCCCGCGAGCGTCGGTTCGCGGGCTTTCTTCGTTGAGCGCCCGCGCGAAGCGCGGGCGCACCTGCCCTTGCCAGAGCGCGGCCCGCACCCGCACCCGCACCCGCACCCCCGCACCAGGCAAGGGCAATGGCAAGGGCAAGTGGGGACACGGGCATGGAACACCGGCAGCGATTCCGTCCCGCATCGAGACGAACCCGATCCCACCCGCATCCGCACTCTCGATCGCGTGTCACTCTTCCCCGGCACCTCTTCCAACTCGGCGCCACCCGAGGCCCCCGCCTCACCACTCATTTCCACAACCCTGAATTCCCCAACCCAAGAGTCCCTCCTCATGAAGGCCATCACCCTCCTCACCTCCGCCGCGCTGTTCGCCAGCGCGTTCGCCCCTTCCGCTCTCGCTGACGGTCGCAACCCCGGCAGCCTGCTCGTGTTCCCGGTGCACCGCTCCGGCGCGACGATGTTCACGGTCGTCTCGGTCACGAACACCAACACGCAGCCCGCGACCCCCTCCAGCAACGGCGGCAGCATCAACCTGCACTACGAGTACGTGAACGTGACCGCCAACCCGGCGGACCCGTTCAAGCCGCTCGGCTGCACGATCTTCGACCGCATCGAGTTCCTCACGCCTGCCGACACCCTGTCGGTCCTGACGTCGTGCCACAACGCGACGGCTCCGGGCGGCCAAGAGGGCTACCTCGTCGTCACCGCCGAAGATCCGGACGCGTTCCGCGACACGATCGAGTTCAACTACCTGATCGGTAGCGCGCTCGTCATCAACGGCGCCGGCGCGGTCTACTCGGTCAACGCCATCCCGTTCGAAGCCAACGGCAACCCGGCGACCGGCAACGGCGTCCTCGAGCTCGACGGCAACGACTACGAGAAGGCTCCCGACATGCTCATGATCGACAGCTACGTCGCCCTCGCCGGCTCGCAGCTCGCGCTGATCAACGCGGACGGCAGCTTCGACGACTGCAACGACGTCTACTTCGCGGTCTGGAACGACAACGAGCGCGCCCTCTCCGCGACGCTCCGCTTCAACTGCTGGTTCGACCAGCCGCTGACCGCGGTCTCGCCGCTGTTCGCCGAAGGCTTCCTCGCGAGCCTGCCGAACGACCCCCAAGAGCTCGACATCAACTGTGACGGTGTCGGCGACATCGAGACCGGCTGGGCCATCATCGACTCCCGCGGCGTCTTCCGTCCGGGTGGCGAGCGCGTCAAGAACGACGGCGCCCTCCTCGGCTCGATCACCTCGGGTCCGACCACGATGATCAACGGCGGCCGTCTCCTCTGGGAGAAGGACAAGCAGAACGGCGAGTTCTTCCGTCCGTGATCTGACTGAGAGGTTTCGCACCTCGTAGAAGGGGGCAGTGAGCTTCGGCTCGCTGCCCCTTTTTCGTGGGCGTGGGCGGGCGTCGCCGTGTGCTCGGGCCGCGTGTCACGGGTCACGGGTCACGATCGGGACACGCGCACCACCGCGCAGGCGCATGCGCAAGCGCACGCGCAGCACGGGATCCGGGTCCGACCCGGACACACAGGTAACAGACCTATCCGTGGCCCTGACCCGCCCCGTGCGCGTGCGCTTGCGCTTGCGCGTCCCGTGCCCGTTCCCCGCTCCCCCGACCCGCTCCCCCCATCAATTTCCCCCCGACCGCACACCCCATCACATGGGCCCTTGCGAACCACCACGCGCGCAGCACAATACCCCGCCCCTCGGCTCCCTAAAGACGCCCCTCGCGCATTGTCGATCCCCACCACAACGACGCGACACGTGTCGAGAGCCTAGACAACCAAGGAAGATCCCGGGCCGCTATGGTCCGGTCGCACACCAATGAACAAGCTCCTGATCGCCGTACTTCTGACCGTTGCAGGGGTCCTCTGCTACACGAAGTTCGTCCACGATCCGGTGCCGGTTCCGGAAGGACCGGAGAACGTCAACCCGCTGCTGCAAGGCGTGACCGAGCAGCCGACCGCGCCCGAGATGCCGACGCTGAAGGCCAAGGTCTTCGCCGAAGACTTCCACGATCGCGGTCAGTGGCGCGGCAACCCGGCGGTCGGTGACCTCAACGGAGACGGCCACCTCGACCTCGTGACGTCGCTGCGGCGTTGGGATCGCAAGACGATGGGCGACGGCGTCTTCGTCTACCTCGGGGACGGCAAGCTGGGCTTCCAGGAGCAGATCAACGGACTCGAGCGCAAGCTGGGCTACGGCGGCGCCGCGCTCCTCGACATGAACGCGGACGGCAAGCTCGACATGGCCTACTCCGGCCACGACCAGACGCCGCGTATCTACGTCAACTTCCTCGACGAGAAGGAGAACCCGACCTGGATCGGCGCGACTCCGGAAGGAGTCGACACCGGGGCGATCTGCTCCGACGTCGCGCTCGGCGACTTCGACCAGGATGGCCACGCCGACCTCATCACGCTCGGTCAATTCCCGCGCGAAGGCGGCCTCCAGCTGTGGCGCGGCGACGGCACCGGCGCCGTGACCGGCGAGAAGTTCGAGATCAAGGACAAGGAGAACTTCGGCTCGCGCGTCGAGCTCGTGGACATGGATGGCGACGGGAACCTCGACCTCGCGACCGCGCTCGACATCGGCTCCCGCGTGTTCAAGTGGGATCCCGCGACCAAGACCGCGGTCGACATGTTCGCGGACAAGCCGGACCAGAAGATTCTCGGCGCCGACCTCGCGATCGACTCCTACGACTTCGATGGCGACGGCAGGCGCGAACTGATCGTCGCGGGCTACATGTACGAAGGCCACGACCCGATCCGCGTCTTCAAGTTCGACGGCGAGAAGTGGAACCTCTGGGGCGAAGGCCTGCCGAAGGGAGAATCGTTCTTCGACGTCAAGGTCGGCCAACTCGAGGAGAACGGACCCCCGATCCTGTTCTGCGGCGGCCAGTGGGGCATCGTGATCATCGAAATGCACGAAGTCGGCAAGTTCCGCCCGATGGGCCGCCTCGAGGACTCGGCTAAGATCTTCAATCTCGGTGCCGGCGACTTCAACGGCGACGGCAAGGACGAGGTCGTCTGGATCGGCGAGGGCGGCGTTCGCGTCTACGAGATCGAGCTGCCGAGCAACTGAGTGCACACAACGAAGGATTTGAGATGAAGAGCACCTGGACTACCGTTGGCCTCATTGTCGCCATCATCCTCTGCGCGGCATTCGTGCCGTGGACGGACCTCGGCCGCGAATCGAAGAGCACCGTCAAGGAAGCGCTGAAGACGCGCTTCGCGGAATACGCGGCGCTTCGCATGCAGGACGACTGGAACGCCCTCTACGACATGACCCTGCCGCGCCACCGCGAGCAGGTCGATCGCACGAAGTTCCTGTCGTTCTACGGTCGCGGCGTCCTCATCCCGCGGAAGATCGAACTCATCGACGTCGCCTACACAGAGCGTCTCAACATCGGCGCCACGAAGTTTTTCTCGCGCGTCGAGATGGTCCTCGACAAGCTGCCGCCCGCACACCGCAAGGGCCTGCAGGTGAACTCGCCGGACGACCTGATCAAGGAAGGCGAGCAGGAGCTCGGCTGGATGCGCGTCGGCGGCCAGTGGTACTTCGAGATGGCTCCGGAAGTCGTCTCCGGGCAATCGGGGGGCCGAGCGATCTCGGCCTTCGGCGAAAAGCCCGGCAGCAAGCCGAAGTAGCCACACGACGCCCACGCAAACAGCCGCGCGCCTCGAGAGGCAGCGCGGCTGTTTTGCGTAGCGGACTCGACGTTCAGTTGTTCGGCGACGGATCCGTCGGGCCGCTGAGTCCGAAGTTGCCGTTGTTCTGGCGACCCGACTCCCAGAGGAGGCGGCCACCGAAGCCGGCCTCGTTGTTCGTCGTGATCAGACCGAGGATCGCGCCGTCCTCCGCGACGTCGAGGCCCGCCGGGTAGCGACGCACGCCGACGCTCTGCAGCTTGATCCAACCGGTCTCGGCCTCCTGCGTGCCGTTGCAGTGGCAGTCGAGCTCTTCGGGATCGTTCGGCAGCAGGCTCAGGAAGTCCTGCGTGAACAGGATGTTGATGTCCTCCATCCGCTCGTGGAACCAGCAGCTGAAGTTGATCGTCAGCGACAGTGCGAACTCGTTGTCGTTCCACACCGAGAGGTAGACGGTGTTCACGTCGAGCGGCTGGCCGGTCAGGTTGATCAGTGCCAGCGAGTGCGGATACAGCGTGTGGAAACTATCGACCGTCAGGCAGTCCGGCAGCTGCTCGTACTCGACACCGTCGAAGTCGAGCACCCCGTTCGTCGGGGAGATGTCCGTCGGGTTGCCGGGGCCGGTCAGCGCTTCGATCGCGAAGGCGTTGTACTGGTACATGACCCCGCTCTTGAGGATGACCGCGGCCGAACCGATCAGGTGATCGTGGTCCCAGGGCGTGAACGCCGCGGCCGGGTTCTCGGCCGAGACGACCAGGTACCCCTTGTTGCCATCGGGCCCACTCGGGTTGTGGCAGTTCACCATCACGGACAGCGTGTCGGCCGGCGTCAGGAACTCGACGCGGTCGAACACCGTGCAGTTCTGCGCCCGCGTGATCAGCAGCGGGTGCGACGTGACGTTGGTGTAGTGAAAGTGCAGGTTCGTGCTCTCGCCGAACGAGTTCGGCGTCGCCGGATTCGTCGCGGAGTTGGTGACGGTCACGATCGTGAAGCCGAGATCGGTGCGAATCACGGGATACACGAGGACACTGCCCGGATTCCGCCCGTCGGCAACTGCGTCAGCAGCCGAGAGGGCGCCGAGCAGCACGGCTGTGGCGATGTTGAGGGCCTTCATGGGAGTAGTAGGAGTGACGGAGGTGGTGAAACGGTGAGGTGGTGCGTGCGTGGTCGAACCGGAATCCGACCAGGAAACCTAGCTCACGATTCGGCCTCCGGAGGGACGGTTGCACCCCGCAGGCGTGGACACCGCGATGGGATCGCGCCATCGGCGGAACGGTCTTCGTCTCGAATTGAGAACGCCTCCGACCTCGTACCGACACCGATCCCCGCTGGCCCGGACGACGCTCAGAGCTACGATGCGCGCGATGCCTCGCGCAGCAACAGCACTGGCGATCCTCGGCACGGCGTTGGCCATGTTGCTGACGCCCCCGATCGCTCGATGGACCCTGTGCCTCGAGCCGCCGGTCGACACCGAAGTCACCACGCTCTGGGTCGCGAGCGCGTGCACGTTTCTCGCGTCCTGGTTCGTCGTGCGGCCGCTCGCGCGACGACGCGCCGCCGTCGTCAAGGTCGCGCTGGTCGTGGGCGCCCTCCTCTTCGCCGAGGTCAGCGCACGCCTGACGCTACGCGTGATGGGCGGTTGGACGCGCGAGCGCGTCGCACGCATCGCCCGCGTCACCCACGCCTCGGAGTTCGCGTTCCGCGCGCACCCGTTCTTGCACTTCACCGGCCGGCCGAGCCACACGCTGCAGGGCAACGACCGCTTCGGCGCCGAGACCCCGTTCAACGAGCGCGGCTTCCCCGACCCGGACCTGCCGCGGAAGAAGCCGGACGGCACGTGCCGCATCGCCTGCCTCGGCGGCTCGACGACGATCCTCTACCCCTCGCGCATGCTCGCGTGGCTCGAGAGCCGCGCGGACGACCAGGCGTTCGAAGTCCTCAACCTCTCGCAGGGCTACTACACGTCGAACCACTCCGTCGTGAACTTCGCGCTCAACGCGCGCGACTACTCGCCCGACTACGTCGTCGTGCATCACGGCTGGAACGACAGCCGAGCCGGCATGAACGCCGCGGAGTTTCGCGGCGACTACAGCCACGTCTTCCGCGCGTTCGAGCCGCCGGAACTGGCCGACGTGTTCTGGATCCGCGCGAGCGTGCTCTACCGCGTTGCGCGGTTCCTGAGATCTCGGGATCAGTGGGCCTACCTCGACCCGTGCATCCTGCAGCCCGTCGAGAAAGACCTGGGTTTCGACCTCGCGCCGGCGCTCGACACGTTTTCGCGCAACCTCTCCACCATCATCGATCTCGCTTTGGCCGGCGGGATCACGCCCGTGCTCGCGACGATTCCGCACTCGACGGATCCCGAAGCGGCGTTCGCAGCGAGCCGTCCCGACATCGAGCGCTTCGCGGCGCGCATGCGGGAAGTCGCAATCGAGTACGGATCGCGCGTCGTATTCGTCGACCTCGCCCGCGACCTTGCGGGCCAGAACGAACTCTACCGTGACGTCGGCCACATGCAGCCCGAGGGGCTCGAGCGGAAGGGCGCGGCGATCGGCGCCGCGATCCTCACCCACTGGCGCAATCGCTGATTCGCTACTGAATGGTGAACATCAGCCCGTCGGAACCGACGAGCCCCTGCGCCCCGCACGAGTCGACGTAGAGAAACTGCGCGTAGATCGAGAGCCCGACCTGCGCCGTCGGCGCCAGGGCCAGCGGCAGCCGAGCCGTGCCGAACCCGTCGGTCGACACCGGCGGCTGCACCGGGATGAGCCCGCCGAGCGCGACGTGGAAGTCCACGCCGAGGAACGGCACCGCCGGCGACTGCGAGCCGACGGCGAGCAACACCGCGCCGGTCGCATCCGCCGGCCCGTCGTAGCCGTAGAGCGCGAAGTCCTGGTTACCCGCCATGCTGACCGAGCCGAGCGACGCGCCCGTGCGCTGCCCGGCACACGTCGTCGACGCGGTCCCGTACGGCAGCCCGCCCGCCGCGAACGCGGGCAGCGTCACACCGGGCACGATGCCGATCGGTCCGACCGACGTCGCCGTGAAGCCTTGCGACGTGTCGACGAACACACCGCCGCTGAAGTCCATCGAAACCCCGCCCGGGATCGCGACCACCGACTGGTTCATCGTCGACTGGATCTCCTCGACGGTGCGCGGAAACGGCCAGAGACGAAACTCGTCGATCGCACCGTTCCACACCTCGGTGCCGACCGCACCTCCGACCGCGTCCGCGCCTTCTCCGATCCGCAGATGCCCATTCCCCACGGTGATCGGACCGGGTGCATTCGCCGTCGCCACCTGCGTCCCGTTCACGTAGAGCCGGCTCGTCTGCCCGTCGTAGGTCGCCGCGACATGCGTCCAGTTCGCGAACTCACCCGCCGCGAACGGATAGTTCGCATGCCGATTCGTGTTCGAAGCATCCCGCACCGTGAACCGCAGCACCCGCCCCGCCGACTGCGCGGCCTGCACCCGCAGGAAGTAGCTCTCACCCGGCGACGGCGTATGCCGACAAATCGTCGGCCACCGCCAAGGTGCCCCGGTCCCGATCGTCGAATCGTCGTAGGTGATCCAAGCCTCGATCGTGAAGCCGCGCGCCGGCACGGTGAGCGGACTGACCGGCAGATCGATGTGCTGGTTCCCACCGAGATTCGTGAAGGACACCGCGTCCTGCTGGGCTTCGAGGGCCCCCGTGACGACGGCGAAGAGGGAGACGGTGATCGAGGCGCGGAGCATGCCGCACAGTGTAGCGAACGGCTGCGGCTCAGGTTTCCCGCACCACCCCGTAGACGTCTTGCCGCACCGCCCACGCCTGCTCTGCCGCCGTAACGACCCGAAGACCTCGCCGTTTCCCGAGTTCCGCGAGCACCCACTCGGCCGACGCGAAAGCGCGGCCGTACGTCTGCTCCGCGCTCTGGTCGCGATCGTCGTTCGTGTAGGTCCCGAACCCGAACCCGGTACGCTCCCAGTCGGAGAGCGCGTCGCGCGCCGTCTGTTCCGACAATCCGCCGAGCTCTCCCGCCCGCACCGTCTCGACGACGAAACGCCCCGCCGTCGTGAACACGAGCACACCACCCGGCGCGAGCACCGACTCGAACAGTTCGAGGAACTGCCGCACGATTCCGGCCTCGAGGTGTGTGAACAACGACCCGACCCAGATGACGTCGAACTTCCCGGGAAGCCCGATTCGATCGATCTCCGGACGAGAGTAGACCGGCGTCGATCCGAACGTCGCCGCGCAGAAGTCCACTCCGGCTCGCTCGATGTCGCACGCGACGAGTTCGCGCCCTGCAAATGCCGCCGCCAGCGCTCGATGCACCCGACCGTGGCCACACGGCAAGTCGAGCACGCGCCGCACGCTCGCGGCCTCGCGCCCGGCCGCACGCAGCGCCACGTCGATCCAGTGCAACGCCGACAGCCCGACGAGCAGATACTCGTCGAGATCGCCGGCGAACATCCCGTCGTCCGGCGCAATCTCGCGCGACACGTCGAACCCGTAGTTCACCACGAGATACTCGGCGTAGGCCCGCTGCCGCGGCGCGATGCGCGCGTAGACGTCCTGCGGATCCGGCGAAGGTGGAATGTGCACGTTCATCTATCGTCGTCGGGATCGACGCACCATAGTCCACGCCGCGCGGTGACGACAGTCGGCTGGAGGACGATCCCATGGTCCAAGGATTTGCCGTGGCCCGGCACTTCTTGTCGCCCGCTCCGCGGGCGTCTTGGGCCTGCGCGTGACGCATGGATCCTGAGCCCGAGCCGTCACTCCGAGGAGAGGTCAGGATCCAATAGTTAGCTATTTACCTAAGTGTTAATTCGTGCTGTCATGGCCCCATGACAGCTGCGAGCCAAACCCTCGATCAGGCGTTCCACGCCTTGTCGAACCCGACGCGCCGAGCGGTCATCGCGCGCCTCGGTCGGGGGCCGGCGACCGTGAGCGACCTCGCCGAACCGCACGACATGGCACTGCCCTCGTTCATGCAGCACCTTCGCATCCTGGAGGACAGCGGCTTGGTCTCTTCTCGGAAGAGCGGTCGTGTGCGCACGATGCGCATTCGCTCCGGCAACCTCAAGGCCGCCGCGAGGTGGCTCGCCAAGCAGCGTGTGATTTGGGAGCAGCGCCTCGAGCAACTCGAGCAACTGGATGCGTACGTGCCGCCTCGGGTTCATCGAGGATGTAGAGACCGTTCCCACCGAATCGGTTCATGAACAGCGAGAAAAACGACTCTCCATGCGACTGCTCATGAAGCGAACGGCCTCCGTAGGAGTCAATGACCTTCGGCGGCGGAGTTCGTAGCTATTCGCGCTCTTCCAGCGAATCGATCCACTCGATCTCGGTCGCGAGATTGAAATAGCTCTCGGCACGGAGAAAAAAACCGTCTCGAGGAGTTCGACCTTTCCGGAGTCGCAAGTGCTCATGCAGCGGAGAGTGTGACGCACGCGTCGAATGCATGAACCCGCGCGTCCCGCCTTCGGGATTGAAACCCAACCCGACGGCGACAGCCTCCAGCAGCGTCGACTTCCCACTCCCCTTTTCGCCCACCAGGTACGTCACGGCCGAGTGGAACTCCAACGTTCCAAGGCGGCGTACGAGTTCGAGGTCGAACGGAAACTCTTCGCGGGACTCCACGCCCGCCCACCGTTGAGTTGCGCACCAACCCGGGCCGCACGGTTCATCGAGCGTCGCCCAGCCCGCGACGGAGCCATCCATGCGAACCTGGCCGATGTACCGCTACTGCGCCCGCGCGCCCCATCGCGGTCGATTTGGATGGTCTACTCCACGGGCGCGATCTAAGGATTTGCCGTGGGCCGGCACGCGGCGCAGTCGCGAGGAGGGCCACACAAATCCTCTCGCCCCGCCAGTTCTTTTCGCCCGCTCCGCGGGCGAAAAAATGTCGACCACTCGGAACAAGCATTGAACAGTTCGTGGCCGCGGCCGCGCGCCTAGATCGGGCTGTCGCCTGCACCCTGAGGACCAGATGGGCGAAGTCTCGATCGTGGCTGTTGCACCGGAGCATCAGCGCCGAGGTATCGGCGAGCAACTGATGACCATTGCCGAACAGCACATCCACGCTGCTGGTCTGCAGATGGAGATGGTCGAGACGGTCGGCGATGCAGGTCACGCACCCGCAAGTCGTAAGTACGAGGCGCGTGGATACGAACGTTGGCCGGTTGTACGCTACTTCAAGCGCTTGCGGTGAGTTCGGAAGACGAGATCGCCACCTCGATGGCAAGGCCTTTCACTGTCCACCAAGTCGACACGGTCCGACTGGTGCCTGGATCGCAGCTGTGACAACGCGTGATGCACACGCAACGGGGAACGACGACGCTCCCCGCGGGGCAAGCACACCCTCGTCGCCCTCTCTCTTCTTCGGCCTACTGTTCGTGGTGTCGATACCGTTTTGGCTGCTCGGTTGGCTGGCCGAACTTGATGTCCTGCCGGCGCTTCCTATCAGCGCTACAATGGTGGTGTGCCCAGTCGCCGCGGCGTCCCTTCTCGTCTGGCGCGCGCACGGACGACGTGCCGTACGGCTGTTTCTGGTTCGCGCCGTCGATTACGCGAGGATGCGCAGAGGGATCGGCGTTCTCGCAATTGTCACGATGCCCATCGTCATGCTGATCTCCGCCTGGATCCAGATCGCAACCGGCGAGCAGCTCCCCGGGTTTGAGATCGACTTCATGCATTCGATCGGACTCTTGGCACTCTTCTTCGTCGCGGCCACGGCAGAGGAACTGGGATGGACCGGGTATGCGACGCCGCCGTTGGTGAAGACGCTCGGCGTTGTTGGCGCGGGTCTGCTCATCGGAGTCATCGCGGGCGCCTGGCACGTGATTCCATTGCTCCAAGCGGGGCGCAGCTGGGAGTGGATCGCGTGGTGGGCTCTTGGAACGACCGCGAGACGCGTGTGCATTGTCTGGGTGTACACGCACGGGGGACAGAGCGTCTTCTCGGTCTCCCTCCTGCACGCGATGAGCAACCTAAGCTGGATGGTCTTTCCTGTGATGGGGTCTCACTACAACCCGATGGTGACGGGGATTGTCATGGTGACGTTCACGGCAGCGCTGCTTCTGGCGGCCAACGCCATCGGTCGGCACTGAGGAGCGATGAGCAACACGTGATCTCGCAGCGAGATGCTGCTGCCCGCGTGATCGTCGTCGAGATGCCGAGAAGGCTTCCTCGTGCTCGAGGCTTCGTTACCAAGGCTTCTCAGCGCCCAGGGCGAATTCCACCCACCCACGAAACGGTTCGTCGAGCGTGGCGCTGCAGTCTCCAGCACGCAAGAGTCTCCGGAATGCCCCACGTCAGATCTCGCAACCCTCGGCGACGATCTCTCAAGATCGACACAAGACCTCGGCATCGCGAACGGGCTTGGAGAACGAACTCCTGACAGCTAAAATGGGAGCGGGAGTTTCAAGATGATGCCTGAATCAACGCCCAGGAGAGTGGTCGAGGCATGGATCGAGGCATTCAACCGCTCCGACGTTGCTGCTCTAGCGTCGTTCTACGCCGAGGACGCGGTCAATCATCAGGTTGCCGAATCGCCCGTCGAGGGTCGGCGGGCGATTCGGGACATGTTCGCCAGAGAGTTCAGCGCAGCGAAGATGACCTGCATCGTCGAGAACCTCTTCGAAGACGGTGAATGGGCGATCCTGGAGTGGCGAGACCCACTCGGCCTTCGAGGATGTGGCCTCTTCCACATCAGTGGCGGCCAGATCCAGTTCCAACGAGGCTACTGGGACAAGCTCAGCTTCCTGAGGCAACACCGGCTACCGCTGCCGACCGAGTAGACCCCTCACGCAACTGGCTTCCGACGGATAATCCCCGATCACTAAGTCGAACATCTGGTCCGTGGGCCGACAGCGCGACATCACGGCCGATGTGCTTCAAGGCTTGTGCGTCCGCGGGCAGAAGTTGTGTGAGTGGTCGGGGTGAGCGGATTTGCCGTTGGCGCGGGTCGCTGCTTGCATCGGCGCGCGACGCACCCAAAGCCCTTGCACCGACAGCCTCCCGCCTCCGGCGGGCGGTGTTCGCGTAACGGTTCCACTCCGAACTTCGGCTGAACGTGCACTTCCACGTGCTGTGGCAGCCTGTGTCGCGGATCCGTGATCGGTTGGTGCGATGTCAGCGGAAGCTCGAGGAGTGGCCGGCGCCGGCGAAGCCGATACCGAACCCAGGGCGACGGAGAGCACGCGGGTTGCGGATGCGCCGGCCGTGCAGCCTCAGCGTGCCTCGATGGCGACTCCGTCTGCAATAAGGGCGCTGGGATAAAGGACCACCTGCTCGTCGCTTGCGAGGCCACCGAGTACTTCAGCGTGCAGGCCATTGTGGGTTCCGAGGGATACCGTGCGCTTCTCGGCGTGCCCCTGCGTGACGACGAACACCGCCCAGTCGTCCTTCTCGCGGAAGAGAGCTCCGACGGGGACGAGCAGCACATCTTTCTGCTCTCTGATGACGACCCGGAGCTCCACTCGGTAGCCGTCTTGTAGTTGCCGCCAACCCGCCGTCGGAGCGCTCGGATCGATGATGACGTTGACGCGTTGTTCCTCGACTCCGAGCGCGGAGATCTTCGTGAACCCACCGGGTTCCAGGAGGCGTACGTGGGCGCGAAGTACCTGTTCTTCGGCGCCGGGGCCATCTCCTCCCCAGCCTTCGACCATGACCCTCATGCCCGGGCGAATCTTGACTGCGTCCTGGGAAAGGAAATCCGCGACGACCTCGATGGCGCTGGCGTTGCCGATCTCGAGTATCGGTGTTCCGGCGGAGATCGTCCGGGCGCTCTCTTCGAACACCTGGATGACGTCGCCATCGATCGGGGAGTAGAGCCGGGTCGGCTCGCGCTGCTCATCCACGTCTTCGACCAATCCGGCCCTGGCGAGACCGAGTTCGTGCTCGGCGACGACTACGGCGTACTCCGCACTTCGCAATCCCGCGGTGGCCAGGCGCTCGTCCCGTTCGGCGCGGTCCTTCTCGTGCGCGGTTTCGGACCCCGTTTTCATCAGCTCGTTCCGGCGCAGCAGATCTGCCGTGGCGTAGCGAAGCTGCGCCTCACTCTGGGCGTGTGCCGCCTTGGCCTGCTCTAGCGCGGCTGCCGCACGCTCCACACGGGCGTTCGCTGCAGCTCGAGCACGGGCGTCGAGGAGCTCCGGAACTCGCGGCTGGAACTCCGCGAGCTCGGTTTCGTTCGCGCTGACGGCCGCGCCCGCTTTGAGGGGAGTGCGGAGGAGCTGGCCATCGCAGGGTGCACTGATGACGAACCGCTCGCGGAGCCGCGTGCGGCCATCGTCGTCCACGGTCACAACGAGATCGCCGCGTTCGACCGTGGCGATGTCGACCAGCACGGGTTGGCTCTCGAAGGCGCGCACGAACAGGGCGGCACCAGCGAGGATGACGATCAGCCAGAGGGAGCGTTTCAACCAGCTACTCATGTCGAACTCGTGTCTCTCAGTCTCTTGTCTTCAGAACTTCGATGATGTTGAAGCTGTCCAGCCGCCTGCATGCACTCCACCCCGAGACGATGCCGGCGCTGAGAACGGCCAAGACGGCTGTCGCGTAGGTCGCCGAAGCAACTACGAGCGGCAAGCGGAACTGGTCAGTGTCGAAACCAGGGCTGCGCACGAGCGCGGCGGCCAGGCCGTAGCCGGCTAGGAGCCCTAGTGGAATCGCGACCACAACCACCAACGCCAGCTCACCGACGAGGATTGCCGCCACCTCGGAACGCCGGAAGCCGAGCACTCGCAGCGTGGCGAGTTCGCGCGCGCGATCGGCGAGGGTGATGCGGGCGGTGTTGTAGAGCACCCCGAAAGCCATAACGAGTGCCAGAGTCATGCTGACTCCGACCATGGCACCGAGGTTGTCATCGAGCATCTCGCTTACCGTTCGGAGCACGGTATCGCGGGAAGTGAATGCGTTGACCCCAGGGGTCTGTTTCACGGCGCGATGGAGCTCCGTGAGTCTCGCTTCGTCGACGAGCAGGCGCGCACCGTTCAAGGTCGAAGGCTCGTTCAGTAGGCGACACAGTGCTTCGAGACGCATGTACGCGGGCGTGCCGACAAAGCTCTCGATGACGCGCGTGACCGGCACCTCGGTCTCGTGACGTCGACCCTCGAGCACTTTGACCCAAAGTTGGTCACCTGGGCGAACACCGAGGATCTCCGCGAGCTTGCGGGACAGCACGAGGCCCTCCTCGGCGACCGGGACATCGCGTAATCCCTCGTCGATGAGCCCGACCAGGTGAGCGTCCGCAGGCACTCCTGAGATCGTGACGTTCTCGGAACGGCGGCCGTGCACCAGCTCGACCGGGACACTTCGGAACGGTTCTGCGTGCAGCACGCCGGGGAGCTTCTCCAGTTCGGCCAGGACCCCTGTGCTCCGCGGCTCGGCCAGATGGAGCTGTGCATCTTCTCGCTGGCCGAGACCGAACTGCACGTTGAGCATGTAGCGCACGGAGTCCGCGGTGAAGGCCATGACGATCGTGAGCGCCGTGGCCATCGCGACGCCGGCAACGGACAGGACGCTTCGCAACGGTCTGCGCTCGAGTTCCCGGAACACAATGTGGGCCCACGTCGGCAGCAGCCTGGCCAGGCCCGTGCGCTGAACCGCGCTCGGTTTGTAGACCGGAGGTGCCGCTGGACGCATTGCCTCCGCGGGAGGCAGAGCCACCGTACGACGAACCGCCGACCAAGCGCCGACCCCGGCCGCGACGGCGGTGATGACCGCTGCCTCGGCGGGAGCCCGCAGTCCCAGGTGGTAGACGAGATCGGGAAATCGGTAGTAGCTCCCGTAGAGCTGGGTTGTCTCGGCTCCCATCCAGACCCCGAGCACGAGACCGAGCACCCAACCAAGCCCGACGATGACACCCATGAGCTTCGCGTAGTGCAGTCCGACCTCGGAATCGCGGTAGCCGAACGCCTTCAGCGCTGCAATGTCCCCTCGCTGGCCAGCGACGAGCCGCCCCAAGACCATGTTGAGCAGGAAGGCGGCCACTCCGAGGAACAGGGCCGGGATCAGGAAGGCGAAGCCCTGCAGCTGCCTCAGCTCGTTCTCGAGCAGGAACGCAGAATGCTGGTCCTTGCGGGCGATCGCGCCGAGACCGCCGTACCTGGCGAGCACGCTGTCCACGCGCGCGATGACATCGTCGACGTGTGCGTCGCGCCCGATACGAAAGGACGCGCTGTTGAAGGCGCCGTCCATGTCGAGGGCCGAAGCGAGTGCCTTTCGTCCCAGCCAGAAGACGCCGAAGCGACGGTCATCGGGAAACAACTGCCCCGGAGCCGCTGCGTACGTGAACTCGGGCGACAGCGCGGTGCCGACGATCTTCAGGTCGACGCGGGTGCCGTCGATGACCGTCCGCAGGTGCTGACCCAACGAGAAGCCGTGCGTCGCCATGAAGGCCTCGCTCGCAACTGCCTCCTCCCAGGCACCTGCACGAGGCAGACGCCCGGTGCGAAGGCGCAGGTCGTTGACGAGCGGTCGTCCGTGGTCTGGAAGCGAGACCAACAGGCCCGAGGCTGCCTCCAGGAGTCCCGGCACGTCGAGCGTCCCGTTTGCGACGACTCGCGTCTGCACCGTCTGGATCCCGGATACCGACGCGAGCCTGCGGCCAACGCTCTCTGGAGCGCGCTTCAGGCTGACGAACACGTGGCCGAAACGATGCTCGGCGTAATAGCTCGCTCGGGCAGACTCGAGGGACCGCATGGTCGAGTTCATGCCGGTGTAGACGCCAACACCGCAAGCGATGACGAGCACGATCGCCGTGATCTGGCCACGCGTTCGGATCAAGTCCCGGACTACCTTGATGTCTATGGCGTTCAGCAGGGACATGGCGCTACCAGGCGACCTCCGAAGGGAGCAGCGGCCGGGCGTTCTCCTCGACCCTCGCGATTCGGCCGTCGGCGATTCGAACCACTCGGTTCGCCACGGCGCCGATTGCGGCATTGTGCGTGATGATCACGGTCGCCGTACCGAGCGTACGATTCACCTCGAGCAATGCCTCCAGGACAACCTGTCCCGTCGAGACATCGAGTGCGCCGGTCGGCTCGTCACAGAGCAACACCGCCGGCTGTTTCGCGATGGCACGTGCGATCGCGACGCGCTGCTGTTCGCCGCCGGACATCTGGGCCGGGAAGTGATCCATCCGGTCACTGAGGCCGACGAGCTCGAGCGCAGCAGCGGGGTCCATGGCGTTGGCCGCGATGTCCGTGACGAGCTTCACGTTCTCGAGCGCCGTGAGGCTCGGGATCAGGTTGTAGAACTGGAAGACGAAACCGACGTGACTGCGCCGGAACTCCGTCAAGCGCCCGCGGTCGGGCGCCGAGAGATCCTGGTTCTCGTAGAACATGCGACCCGTGCTCGGAGTGTCGAGCCCACCGAGGATGTTCAGAAGCGTTGACTTGCCGCTCCCCGAGGGACCGAGCAGAACGAGCAGCTCACCCCGTTTCAGATCGAAGTCGAGGCTGCGAAGTGCATGCACTTCGACATCACCCATGATGTAGGTCTTCGTGATTGCTTCGAGCCGATAGACCGTGTCCTGGGGTGCGTTCATCGGGTGGCTCCTGCTTCGGCACGGGCCGCCATATGCGGGCCAGGAAGCGCTTCGAAGCCGCCGCCGAGGGCGAGGTACAGGTCCAGCCGGTTGTCGAGCCGAACGCGTCGATGGGCGAGGAGAGAGCTCTCCGCAGCGAGCGCGCGGCGCTTGCTCTCGAGCAGGACGAGAAGAGGTTCGACCCCCTGCTCATAACGGTGCGCGGCAACCGCGGCGGCTGCCCTCGCCGCGTTCGCCGCGCGACGGAGCGCCGTTTCCCGGCCCTGGAGGAGGTCCTCTGCGGCGAGTGCCGCCTCGACCTCGAAGAACGCGGCGAGCACGCCTTGCGCGAAAGCCGAGGCAGCACCGTGCACCCGTCCCTCGGCTGCGGCGACTTCGACACGCAGTCGGCCGCCGTCGAAGAGCGGCTGAATCAGCCCGCCAGCGATGCTCCACACGAAGAAGTCGCCGGAAACGAGATCCTCGAGTGCCGCGCTGGATCCGCCGGCACTGCCAGTCAGGCTCAGCCGGGGGTAGAGCGCGGCCTTCGCGGCGTCGACACGCTCGAGCGCGGACGCCAGCCGACGCTCCAGTCTGGCGACGTCCGGACGTCGCCGGACAACGTCTGCAGGGATGCCGGCGGGAACCGTGCTCGAGACTGCCGGAAGCTCCGCAGCTCCGTCCACGAGCCCGGCGGGATAGCGGCCGAGCAGAATCTCGAGCTGCCGCCGA
>JANQJF010000065.1 GCA_028281765.1 Planctomycetota bacterium
GGGTCGAGCCGGTCGCGACGACGACGTTCTTGGTCGTCAGCGTGTCGTTGCCGACCTGGACCTGCGTCGCGCTCTTGACCGTGGCTTCACCCGCGAAGGAAACGCGAACGGCGTGCCCAGCGTGAAGTTGCTGATCGACACGTGCCAGACTACTGCAACAGTTCGAAGCGGCGGACGTCTCGAAGTCCAGTGGCCGAGGATCACCCGAGGGTGCGTTGGACACGTGAGGATCTCGGGATGGAATGACATACATCGGAGATGAACACACCGTACACGGCAACGTCTGGGAGTGGTGCCTGGACAGCGTCAGCGACGCCAGAGGCAACGTGGAACGCGGCGGGAGCTTCAACTACCCCTCCGTGTACGCAAGGTCAGCATGCCGCGTCTTCAATCGATCCTCGTTCCGCGTCGGCAACCTCGGCTTGCGTCCGGCTAGGCTTCTCGGCGACTGAGTGGCGGCGAGTCGCCCGATCAGAACTCACCCAACTGGAGCTCGAGTCCATTCGAAGTGACCACTCCAAACGCGTTCTCGCCAGGAGCCAACACCACGCCCTGCACGAACAGCGAGAACCCGTAGAACTCCGGCGAGCCAGGAATCGTGTACGGCACCGTCGCCGATAGCCCCGTTATCGAGAACGCCGACGTCGTCTCAATCGTGTTCAGCAGGAAACACCCCGGCGCACCGAACAGCGCCAGCCCCAGATTCTGCTGGCCGAGCCCGACCGTCAGGAAGCCCGCCGTCGCCGTTGCGGGGATCCCGTCCACGAGCAACGGCATCGTAGAGCCGACGACCGGCGTAGCACCACCAGTGCTCAGCGAGAGAGTGGCGGCGGTCGCCGGATCACCGGTCTGCAGCGGCAGGTCCGCGATGAGATCGACCGAGGTCGGATCGGTGAGGAGGAACCCCGGTGAGAAGCCGAGCAGCTGCGCGCGGCCCGTCTGCGTGCCCGCCGGTCGACTGATCAACACACCGCCGTCCGCGAACAACTGGCACTGTGCGGTGCGCAGCTCGGTCGAGTTGTATTCCGGGATCATGTGCCACGTGACCACGACACGGTCACTTTCAACCCGGACGTAGACACCATCGGCGATGGGATCCGAGGGATTGAGATCGACCCAGAGCGGCGCGAGGCGTGGGCCTTCGTTCGCGAACTCGGGCACGTTGACGTCGAAGTCTGTTCCGTCGGTCTGGTCGGCATCGAGCCAGACGAATCCGTTCGAACTCACGCTGATCGCAGTGGAGCCAGTCGCGTTGCCGGGAAACGGGAACGAAAACGGCAAACCCACCGTGTGCAGCGCGTCGTCACCCATCGGCACGAGCGTGCCGAGCGCCGAGTCGAAGCAGCTGCCGGAGCACGCTAGCACGTCGTAGCCACCGGAAGCGCTGAGGCTGAGCTCGAGTTCGTCCTGCGGCACCGACATGCCGGTCTGGTAGAAGGCCGCCACTCGACCGCAGCCGCTGCCGTAGCTCGTCGCCGCTGCGTAGGCGCAGTCGAGACGATGATACCGCCAGCCGGCTCCGGCGTACGGAGACAGCGCGACGGCCAGTGTCTGCAGGTTGAAGTTGCCCTGGAACTCCTGCCACGCCGAGTAGCCGTTGCTGGAGGCCCCACCCGGAGACCAGAAGTTCGCCGCGAGACCGCCCGTGACGCCACCACCCTCGGTGACACCAACGAGCACCGTGCCTGCGGCCGGTGTCGACGCGGACCACGTCCACCAGACCGTACCGTTCTGGAACAGCTGGCACTGCACGGTGAAGAGTTCGCTGGTGCCCGCGAGGCGGGCTTCGTGCCAAGTGATCACCGCGCGATCCGCGAACGCGTGGAAGTAGGTGTCACTGTCGACGCCTCCATCGAACTCGAGGTCGGCCCAGAACGGCGCAACCCGCGCGCCTTCGTTCTGGAACTCAACCAACGACGGCGTCGGATCCGCGGTGTTCGACGAGCTCGAGACAAGCCAGACGTAGCCGTTCGAGCACACGTCGATCGTGTCGGTCGTCGTCCCATCGTCGAGCGGGAAGGGGAAGCCGAGCGACAGTCCGCTCGCCACGTCGTCGTCGAGCATGCCGAGCGGCGTGCCTACGTCCAGCTCGTAGCACGGGGCGTCCATGTACTCGGCGACCACCGAGTGATCCCCCATCATCCGCATCCGCAGCGTGCCGCGCTGCGAGGATCGTGGCACCCCATCGACCAGCCACTGCTTGAAGACGTAGCGGTCGTCGTACTCTTGGTCAGCCGTGAGTTCGACGACTCGGTCCCGACGGAAGCGGAACGAACTCGGCGCAGTCTTCGACGAGTGCCCCTGCAGGTCGATGGGCGAACACGCGACGTCCGGAGCGATCGCGACGCCGTCGAGTGTCGCGCTGAAACTCAGCGTGTGCGGGAACTGGAAGTGCGCGATCGCCGAGTGCGGCTGGCTGACCTCGAACGTGACGTCATCCTCGCCGAGCTCCTGATTGTCGCCATCGATCTCCCAATGGTGGAAGACCAACGGGCCCGAACCCTCCGGTGCGTTCAAGGTGACGTCGGTGCCGGGCTGGTAAGTGTGACTGAACGTGCCGAAGCCGCCGGTGCTGCCGTGGATGTCCGGCGGTGACGACGACAGGTTCACGAGCAGCTGACCGCCTGGGCCCGACGCGCTCGCCGCGACGGTGCCGCGCCAGTTGCCGATCGTGTAGTTGATGCAACCCACCCACGTCGCTGCGGTCGGAGCCGTCGCGAAGGGATCGTCGGTCGAGCCGATTCCAGTCATCGACAGGTTGCCGTCGCTCACGGTTTGCGCGCCGTCGACCTTGAGCCCCCAACCCTCGTCACGGTGCAGGGCGATGCCGTACGTGCCGGGCGCGAGATACATGTCCGAGAAGTCGAACAGCAACTGTGACGACCCTCCGTCAAACGCGACGCCGGCCTGCCACCAAGCCGACGAATCCGTGATGTCGTCGAAGGTAGCCGCGCCACCATGGCGCAAGTACATGTGGCACAGCGTCCATCCCGGGTTCCACTGCATGTCCATCCGGATGGACCGCAGGCTGATCCCGTGGGGATTCGTGACTTCGAGGTTCGAGTAGTAGCAGAGAGGGTCGTCAAACCCCGTCGAGCTCGGCGTGTGGCACAGGGTCTGGGTCTGCGCGACGAGGCCGCTAGCCGCGGCGAGGAGCAAGGGGATCTGCAGAAGGGTTCGCATCGGTCTCTTCCTTGGATGGGTGAGAGACCGCCTGGGATGCGGGTGATGCGCGAAGCGCACCCGACAAAGCCAGAATTCTGCGCCGCAGGCGCAAACCGCCTGCGTTGAGAGACTTAGGGGACCGGCTCTACCCGGGTGCGATCCCGTCCCCAAGCGCGCGAAGCGCCTTGCTGTAGAGCGACCGGGCGGCCGCGGCCCCGGCCAGCCCCATCTCCTCCGCCATCTCCTCGTACGACATTCCGCAGTGAAAGCGGTGGATCACCGCCTCTCGCTGACGCTCGGAGAGCTGCTGGAGCCGCGCGTCCATGTGCGCCTGTGCTTCGGCGCCAACGGCATTCTGGCTCGGGGTCGCGTCCGCGCCCGGCAGCGCGGAGACGCGAAACGTCTCCGCCGCATCACCGAACCGCTTGACGTTGCCACCACCACGTTTCACCGCGCGGCCTTCACGCAGCGTCATGCGGATCCGGTTCTCGACGATCTTCGTCAGCCACCCCGTCAGCTTGGGGTCCGATTCGAGGTCGATCGTGCCGAGCCCACGGAAGGCGTCGACCATCACTTCCTGCGCGATGTCGTCGAACTCGAGTAAATCGTCGCGCGACCGCCCGAGTCGGATCGCCACGATGCGGCGAACGCGCGGCAAGAAGCGCTCGAACAGACTCTCCATCGCGGTGCTGTCATCCGCTTGGGCACGCTCGACCAGACGAATCGTCCGATCATGGTTTGGTTGCTCCGTCATACGCCGCCGGGATTGTATCGTCTTGCTCGACTTCCAGTGCGACGAGACGCGAACTCGGATCGACGTGCAAGCCCCGATGGACTCGGAACCAGACATCGCCGAAGAACTCGAAACGGAGATCGAAGGCCTCCAGGAACTCCCGACGTCCGCGCGGGCCTCGGCACTCGAACGACTGTGCCAAGACCACCCCGAACAGGCCGGAATGATCCGCGCATTGGCAGCATTGCACCACGACGAGGAACCCGAAGAGCGCCGCCCGGACCGAGTCGGTCCGTTCGCGCTCGTCCGCAAGCTCGCTGAGGGCGGCATGGGCGCTGTCTACCTCGCCGAGCAGGGCGAGCCGATCCGGCGCCAGGTCGCTGTCAAACTGATCAAGTTGGGTATGGATTCGCGGGCGGTCATCGCCCGGTTCGAAGCCGAACGGCAAGCGCTCGCGATGATGGATCACTCCAGCATCGCGAAAGTGTTCGACGCGGGCTTGGCACCCGACGGCCGGCCGTACTTCGCGATGGAGTACATCGATGGGCCACCGATTTCGGAGTTCTGTAACCGGTCGAATTGCTCGCTTCGCGAACGGCTCGAGCTGATCCGGCAAGTCTGCGCCGGCACGCAGCACGCCCACCTCAAGGGCGTCATCCATCGTGACCTCAAGCCGTCCAACATCCTGGTCGCGAACGAAGACGGCGCTGCTCGCGCCAAGATCATCGACTTCGGTCTCGCGCGCGCAACCGAACGCCGCGAGCTCGAAGCGACGATGTTCACCCTGCAGGGCGAGATCGTCGGCACGCCAGCCTACATGTCGCCCGAGCAGGCGACCGTTGGCAATACCGATATCGACACGCGGACCGACGTCTACTCGATCGGCGTCGTGATGTACGAGCTGCTGACCGGCGCGCTGCCGTTCCGTCCCGACGAATCGAACTTCGACCTCGAGGATCTGCGCCGACGCATCGTCGAAGACGCACCCAGGCGGCCGAGCACACAGATCACAGCCGTGAGCGATCGGCGCCGCACTTGGGCCCGCACGATGCGCGCCGACCTCGACTGGATCGTCATGATGGCGCTCGCCAAGGAGCCGGAGCGTCGCTACCAGTCGCCGGCAGAACTGGCAGCGGACATCACTCGCTACCTGCAGCATGAGCCGATTCGCGCGCGGCCACCGGGTTCGGGCTACCGCTTGCGTCGCTTCGTGCGTAAGCACCGCATGCTCGTCGCCGCATCCGCTGCGGTGACACTCGCATTGTCGATCGCTCTCGTATTGTCGCTGTGGTTCGCGTTCGGCGAGTCGACAGCACGCGATGAAGCCGAAGCCCACCTCGCCAACTTCGACCACCTGCAGAACGTCGTCTTGCTCCGGGAAGCGCGGTCGAGTGCCGCGGACTTGGATCCCGGCTGGTCCGACCAACGCGAAGCGATCACGAAGTGGCTCGAAGTCTACGCCCCGGGGCTAGAGCGGGCACGGCCCGAGCTACAGGCAGCACTGGAGAAGCTCCGACTCAAGGCCCTCCCCTGGGGCCACGACGATCAAGTGAAGGATCGCGAGACGCATCCGGACTTCGACGAGTACCAACGCCTGATCGTCCGCGTCCGACACATCGCGGATGCCCGCGCGGTGCGACTCGGCGAGCGACCGTTCGAGCCATTCGAGATCGATCCGACGACGATCCCCAAAGACGATGTGCTCGCGATCGAGCACGCGGCGAGACTCTCCGGCCCCAGTAGGATGGATTGGGGTCGCGCACCCGAGGGGCTGGCGATCCTCGAGCACATCGCTGCCCGGTACGATCCAGACGACACCTTAGTCAAGATAGTCCTGCATATCCGGTGGGGCTTCGCGCTCATCGACTGCGGTCGGGACGACGAGGGCGTCGCGAAGATCGAGGAGGTCGTCGACATCTCACGCGGAACCGAGCTCGAGCAAGCCGTTCCAGAACGCCTCGAAGAAGCGAAGTTCATGCGCGACAGTTTTGCAGGCGCAGGTGGGGCCAAGTACGGCGGTCCGTCCCGCGATCGCGTCGCCCAACTCGAAGGTCCCGTGAACGCGCGGCGCACCTATCGCTTCGAACTGGACCGCGACCAGTTCCTGCACGACACGCTGCGCGAGGCGATCGACGACATCGACGCATTCCTGACGCATGACCTGGCTGCCATGCGCGAGCGACGGAAGTGGTGTGAGCGGATCGCGAACGCGACGGCGAAGTACGCCGACCGTTGGAAGACTGCTCGGCAGGCGATCGCGGCTGCAAACGGACTCACAGGGCACAAGGCATACCTGGAGGTCCCACTCAACCTGTCGCCGCAGGAGGGATTCGTCCCGATCGGCATGAACCCGGTCACGCGGTTGTGGGAGTTCTACGACTTACGATCCGCGCGCGACCCGGAGTCCATTCCCGAGCACCGCCCGGACGGCTCGCTCGCCCTCGACGGCGACAGCGGCATGGTGTTCGTGTTGGTCCCGGGCGGTCTCCAGTTCATCGGCGAACAGAACGACGACATCGAGTTCATGCACTATGTCGAGTCGGTCGCGCACGACGAGAGGATGTGCCAGGAACAGATGCGACCGTACTTCCTGTCGCGCTTCGAAATGACGGCGGGTCAATGGCAGAGACTCTCCGGCGACAAGGATCGCGCGACGACGGACGGCGCGGGCGCCTTGCCGGTTACCGAGGTGTCGTGGGAGGAGTGCGATGCGTTGATGCGACGCTTCCGCCTGATCCTGCCGACCGAGGCGCAGTGGGAGATCGCATGCCGGGCAAAAAAGAAGACGCGCTGGTCATCCGGCGCGTCACCAAAAAGCCTGCAGGGATTCGCCAACACCGCCGACCGCTCGGCCGAATCCGTCCAGGCCGACTGGTCTTTCTCCCCTGACCTCGAGGATGGATTTGCGCACGCGGCCCCGGTTGGCTCGTTCGCGCCGAACGCGTTCGGGTTCTACGACATGCACGGCAACGTGCTGGAATGGTGTCGTGACACCTACGACGCCGAGACGACGCGGATTCGAAAAGAAGATGGGCTGCGCTTCGACGGCGCGGGTCCCAAGACGTGCCGCGGAGGTTCATTCTCGCAGCTAGCCGAGGCCGCTCGCTGCGCGAAGCGGCATCGCTTCAGCCGCACGAATCGGTTGCAGAACTTGGGAGTTCGACCGGCGCGTGCGGTGAGGTGAGGGCCGGGATCACGGATCACGCGGATCGTGACTTCAGTTCGTCGAGATCGTCATCCTCACGCCGTTGCTGAGCGCGATTCCGAGAGCGTTCACTCCGGGAGTCGCCGTCAGCGCCTGCAAGAACACCTGCCCTCCGACCAGCTGAGGATCATTCGGAATTTCGAGGAAGTAGCTGTGCGCAAACGTCCCCGTCGAGTCCGGCGTGATAGCGACTTCGCTTGAGGTCAGGAGTTCGCAGCCCGGGGCACCCAGGCCGTCGAGAGCCGTGGCCGCGGGGAAGAAGCCGACCAGCAGGCTTCCCGCAAGCGTGGGGCCGGGCAGGGACCCAACGCCCAGGCGCAGGCGTTTCCCGAGCAGCGGTTCCTCGGAGAGGAAGGACATGCCGAGGTTTTCGACCTCCAATTCCAACCCGGCGCAGCTCGAACCGTAGATGGCGACCTCGGGTGCTGGGCTGTAGACCGTGGTCAGCGTCATGTCGAACGCGACCGGCAGATGCAGGTGCGTTTCCAGCGTGGTCCACGGGATCCCGTTGACCTTCCAGTGACGGAACGGCACACCGCTCGAGCTGGAGGCTGCGTTCTGCGTCTCCGATGCACCAAACGGCATCGTGGTGGGCGTACTCTGGGACGTGAACTGGCCGAGGATCTCCTCACGATTCACGACGCTGCGCGTGGCGCCAACGCTCGACGAAAAGAGGAACCGCAGCGACATCGAATGGTTGCCGGGGGCACCACCGAACCGACCGATGAGCGATGCTCCACCCACGACCTGCGCTGCATTCGATGGGCCGCCCGTCGCCGACCATTGCCCCATCGAGCGGTGGACGAACCCTTCGACGACCACCGCTAGCCCCACCGTCGTGCCGGGCGGGATGCCAAGGCGTGGGATCGGCACAACGGAGTTGTCGACCGGACCACCGTAGAGAGGAACCCATGCAGCGATGTTGGTCGAGTGGCTCTGGACACCACCGATCCGGAAGAAGACCTCGACCTCCGACGGGACCCCACCCGCGTGGAGAGTGATCGGCTCCAACCCGATCAGCGAGACGCCCTGCGGACGGAATGGAGATGCAGTGATCTCGTAGAAGTATGTGTCGGAGTTGTTGCTCCCCACGGGACTGGGGCTCGAGATGGCGAACTGCTGCGCGCTGAGGCTGGCGGTGCAGAGGGAGAGGAGGAGGCCGAACGCAATGGAGGATTTCATGCGGAAGTAGCTCTCGTAGATAGTTCGGAACGGTGGCGTGCCGATTGGCACGGACTCCGGAATGCCACTCGTCTCGGAACGCACCGATGGAGTTGAAGAAATCCTGCGAGCAGGACGCGGGAGCACCTGCTGAGCGATCAGACCCACGCTCGTTCACTCTGGCGCACCGCGTGACCCGGATTCTGCGGGAGCCACCCGACACCTGCGATTCCGCGCGGGCAAGGACGAACCGGCACGGTCGCAGCGGAACGTCTTGGACGGGCACGGCTGAACCGAATCGCCGACGTGCTCACCTGCCCGCACCGCAGCGGCAAGCGTACCGGACTCGCGTTCCTCTACCTCGCTGTTCGAATGCGTAGCAGAGTCGACCGTGCGAATTGCACCACAGGCCAGATCGCGGTGGCGGGCAGCGACGACCCCCTCCCTCCTTCGACCCACCGAAACGTGAGTCGAAGCAAACATTCCTGCTCGCGATGGGTGCGCCAAGGGCAAAGCGGCATTCCTGCCGGCATGCAAATCACGAGAGCCGCCATTCTTCCGACCCTGATGGCCGCAACACTGGGCCAGCTGGTCTCCGCCCAGGTCGTTGCCACCAGCGGGGAGGCCGCCGCGGGGCCGGCCGGCAGATTCTACGACATCGATACCCAGACCGGCGCATGTTCGGCCGTCGGCTCGACCAACCACCCCTACTTGTCCGGACTGGCGCTCAATCCGGCCACCAACACGATCTACGGCTGCTCGCAGGACAACGATCTGTTCACGTTGGATCGGATCACTGGCGCCGCAACACTCGTCGGTGCGATCGGGGTGTCGGGCGAGATGCACGGCATGGCCTGGGACACCGCTGCGGGCACGCTCTATGGCGTCAGTGCTTCCTCGTCGGGAGAGCTGGTCACGATCGATCCGGCGACGGGTGTCGGCTCCGTCGTCGGTTCGCTCGGCATCGGGCCGGTGAATGGGCTGGCCTACGCCCCGAACACGTCGACGCTCTTCGGCTACGTGTCTGTCAGCGACCAACTCGTGTCGATCGATTCCGCAACCGGTGCGGCGACGGTGATCGGCGTCGTCGGCACCGCGAGAGGCGGCCTACAGGGTCTCAGCTTCGATCGCCAGAGCGGCACGTTGGTCGGGCCGGACGACGACTCTGGCCAGCTCTACCGGATCGATCCAGCGACAGGTATCGGGACCGCTGTCGGACTACTGACCGGAGCGACCGAGGGACTTCGCGCGGTCGCACCCGCGCCGGCTGTGTTCGCTGGGCTGTTCGCAGCGGCGCACTCACACGATACCGACCCCAGCATCTTCACCATCGATACAGCAACCGGCGCGTCCACGCTGCAGCTACCTGTTGGTATGAAGCCTGTCTCCGGCTTGGCATTCGACCCCGAGACCAACCGCCTCTACGGAGCGGTGCTCGCAGATCGGATCGATGATGACAGCACCATCCATGTCATCGACCCTGCGAGCGGAGTGATGGAACCGGTTCCCGTGTTCACCGCGCCTGGACACGTAGGCAGCCTGACGTTCGATACGACAAACAACATGATCTACGGCACGACCCTGTCGTTCTATCCCTGGATGTTCAACGACTTCTTTGGCTTCGATCCGGCGACGGGGTATGCCTATTTGGGCCCGCTCGTGCCCGACAGCGTCACGGGGCTGGCATTTGCGAGCGACACCAACACGGTCTACGGCTACGCAGCGACCACCGACGAGTTGGTGACGATCGACCCAACGAATATCGCGAGCACCGTAGTCGGCACTGTCGGCACCGGCGCGGATTCGATCACCGGGCTCAGTTTCGACGCGGCCTCGGGACTGCTCTACGGCACGAACCATTCCACCAAGGAGCTGGTCATCATCGACCGTGCGACCGGAGCGGGGACTACGGTCAGCACCTACGACGCGGCGCTCAATATCTACGCAATGGCGCCAACTCCGGAAACGAATCCGCCGGCGACAGTGAGCAGTCTCGGGACAGCTTGTGCCGACATCTCGCGTGCCTTCCGGTTCGTGCCGAACCCGAGTGGCGGCTACGACGTCGTCGATGCCGACGATGCGGCGTTCGATCCCAATATCGGCGTGCTCGCCGGCGCAACCGACGACGACCAGATCACGGCAACCAACCTCGACCTCGGGTTCACATTTCCGTTCCCGGCAGCCGCCGGCGCAGCGCCCGAGCAGTTCGTGCGCATCGACCCGAACGGCCGCATCCTCCCAGAATCGTCGAGCCTTTTGATCGGCGACTTCCTGCCGTCGGTGATCGATCTAACCTCCCATGGCTATCCGATGGTGTGCCCGTTCTGGTGCGACTTCGACGTGACGCACCCCGACAGCGGCGGAATCTACTGGACGACAGAACCCGGCCTGGCGCGATTCACGTGGAACAACGTATCGCAATACGGCCCCGGTCAGGCGGGCACCGCGATCACCGTGCAGTGCACGTTGTTTGAGAACGGTGAGGTGTTGGTCGTGCTCGAAGACATCGTCGGCTTCAACACGTCGCAAAACGTCGACGAACTGATCATCGCCGTCGCTTCAGGTTCGGGGGGCGCCAACCCACCCGAACTCGATCTATCTGCGATCACCAACGGGCCTACGCAATCGTCGAGTGTGCCGGCCTACGAGCACTTCGCCGTCGGCGAATCAGACCTCACCCACACGTCGCCCGAGCTTCGCGCCGTCACCCGTCCGGTCATGGGATCGACGTTCACCTACGAGATCACCAACGCGCCGGTCGCGGTCACCGCCGGCTTCTACCTGATCGGCTTCGAGACACCGGCCGCGCCGATCCCGCTGACGCTGCTCGGAATCCCTTGCTCACTGAACGTTAACGTCCTCGACGTCCAAACGGTGCTGCCGTCGGCGACGCCGGGAACGATGCTCGCGCAGGGCATCCCGATCCCTTCGATGCCCACCTCATTGGTCGGCGTGGAGGTCTACGTGCAGGGCATCACCGATGGGGCGCCATTCGCGAGCCCGTTCTTCCTGACCAACACAATCGTCGGCACGGTAAGCGACCACTAATCTCATCAGCGCGGCACCCGCAGGGGCACAAGGAATCAGATACGCGCTCTTTCACGCCGATGCGCCGAGTTTACTTCCTTGCGGACGAACCAGGGCAGGTTGCGATGGTCGTCCTCGATGCGGGCGAGGAAGGTCTCGAGGTGGTCAGCGAGGACGCTGTAGAGCGTGGTCTGCTCGGGGGTGCGACGGCGCCGGGTCGGTTGCGGAGGCGGCACATGATGTAGTGCCGCGCTGGCGCGCTGCGGGAACGCGCGAGATCCAGGCTTTCGCCAAGACCTCGCCGTCACCCCCTCACACCCCAGCCGCCGCCGCCTTCTTCGCACCCTTCGGCTTCTGATAAATGTGCACCGCCATCGTGTGCACAGCCTCCGCCGCCTCCATGATGCACTCCGGCAACGTCGGGTGCGCATGGATCGTCTGCGCCAGATCCGACACGGTCGCGCCCATCTCGATCGCGAGCGCGCCTTCGGCGATCAGCTCCGTGACCTCCGGGCCGATCATGTGCACGCCGAGCAGCTTGTCGGTCGCCTTGTCGGCGACGACCTTGACCCAGCCTTCGGCTTCGTTGATCGACATCGCGCGG
>JANQJF010000084.1 GCA_028281765.1 Planctomycetota bacterium
TCACGACGCCTCGACTGGTCCGCTACGCGATTGCCTACGTCCTGAACAACGCTCGCCGCCATGGCTACAGCGTGGACGTCCTCGACTACTTCGCCTCCGCCCCCGTTGAAGGCCCCGTGCCCGCGCGCGCGCCCCTACAGAATCGCGTTCGCCCGCTCGAAGTGCCGGCGCTGCCCACTGCTGAAGATCGCCCCCCGCAGATCCACGAGGTAGAAGTCACAGTCCTCCACCTTCGCGCCACGCAGATCCGCGAACCGCAGGTTCGCCTTCCGGATCTCCTCCGGCGCGCGGAACGTCTGCTCGCAGTATTCGTCCGTGTAGAACCCCGTGCGCGTCCCCTCGCTCGCGATCCCACCCGGCACCAGCCCACTCCGGCTGGATCCGAGATGGAAACTCGCGCCGTGGAGGTCCGCGTTGCGCAAGTCGGCGCCCTGCCAATCGACGTCGGCAAGCCCGGCGCCCGCGAGGTTCGCGTCGCGCAGGATCGCGCGCGGCGTCCGCGCACCGGTCCAGGTCGAACGCTGCAAATCCGCGCCGCCGAAGTTCGGCGCTTCGAGCCGCACGTGGTCGAGGACGACTCGCTCGAGATCGGCCATCGAGAACGACGCGCCGTGCAGGTTGGCATGGCGCAGATCCAAGGCCGCGAGGACCGCGTGCGCGAAGTTGCAGCCGCGGAAGTCCGCCCCGCGGATCTCCGCTCCGGTCAGGTCGGCCGACAGCATGTTCGCTCGCACGAACGAACCGTCACTCAGGTCAGCACGCATGAGGTAGGCCGACGCGAACGACGCGCCATCGCACCGGGCCCGACGAAGAGCCGCGTAGACGAGCATCGCGCCTTCGAAGTTCGCACGTCGCGCATCCGCATCATGGAAACTCGCGTTCACCAAGTCCGATTGACCGAACCGGGCTTCGCTCAGCTCAGCGCGCCGGAAGCTCGCTTCACGTGCGTACGTGGTCGAGAGGTCCGCCCCGCTCAGATCCGCAAAGTCGAACTTCGCGCCGTACAACGCCGAGCGTGACAGATCGACGCCGGACCAGCTCGCGTGTTCGAGCAGCGCATCGTGGAGCCACTCACAGGACTCTCGGGTCGGGCGCCACTCCGGATCGACGCGGATCATGACGCTGTTCGCAACCGGCCCGAGATCCGGGTTGCGCGGCGGCTGCGTGCGCACGCGCTCGAACAACTCCTCGTTCGTCCGCAGCGCGACCGCGGCCTTTTCGACGACATCCCGTGACGGACACCGACGGCGAATGCTCGGTCGCACGCGATCATTCGCGACATCCCGTGCGACCACTTCCGCAGCCAACTCGTGGAACACCGGCGTGAGGTCGAGCACCCGTTCGGCCTCGGCGTCGACGCCGTGCAGCTCCACGTGCATCGCCGACCGCGTGCCCCGGGGAAACACCCGACGCAACGCATACAGGCGCGCGCGAGTCCAAGCATCGTCGGACAGACGCGCCCGCAACCATCCGAGGACCGCGTCACGCGGGCTCGCGATCGTGGCGTCCGCGACCATGCGCGGGAGCGCGATGCTCCAGAGCGCGGGGATACCACACGTCCAGTCGCTCTCGCCGAGCGCAGCCAGTCTCGCCATGACGCACGCACACTGGGACGCGTCGAACGCCAAGAGCCACTCCATGACGTCATCGCGATCCCACGGCAGCAGCGATCGCGTCACGCACTCGCTACGGCGAAGCTGGGTGACCTGTTCGACATCGACGGTGAAGACCGCGCGCCGACGCAAGGACTCGATCGACGGCGGCCGCGCCTCGTCGATCCACTCGATCGGCTCGTCCGCGAACCGGTCGGCGAGATACTCCAGTGCCGTCGATCGGCCGCTGCAGTGATCCCCGACGATCGCGAGAGCGATCTGGCTGGATCGCAGCCAGTCCCGCACCGCGTCTTCGAGGAGCGAACGCAGTCCGGGCGTCCTCGTCGCCACGCGCGGAGCGACGAGGGTCTTGTCATGGCTTGGCACTATCGCGCCATGATATCGCGATCAGCCTTCGCCTGCCGCGGCGAGCCCACCGGCGATGTCGACGCCATGCCCCTGGTGCGCGAGCGATTCGCCAAGAGCGGCGAGCAGTCGCGATACGACTTCGGGCCGCGCACCCTCACCCATCAGACCGACGCGCCAGATCTTCCCGGCGAGCGGGCCGAGCCCTCCACCGATCTCGATCATGTGCACCTGCCGTAGACGCTGCCGCACCGCGACCTCGTCGACCCCGACCGGGACACAGATCGACGTGAGCATCGGAGTGCGGAAGGATCCCTCGACGAGACACTCGAGACCGAGCGCCGCGAGTCCGCGATACAGCCGTGCGGCCACGTCCCGGTGGCGCGCGTAGCGTGCGTCGAGCCCCTCGTCCAAGGCCGCGTCGAGGCCGGCCGCGAGGGCGTAGACCATGCTGATCGGCGCCGTGTGGTGATAGGCCCGCTGACCCTGGCCCCAGTAGCCGGACAGCAGCTCGACGTCGAGATACCACGACGTCGGCTTCTGCTTGCGTCCTCGGATCTTGTCGAACGCCGCGTCGGAGAGACTCAGCGGCGACAGACCAGGCGGCACCGACAGACACTTCTGCGTGCCGGAGTACGCCGCGTCGATGCCGAGGGCGTCGAGATGCACGGGCGCTCCGCCGAGACTCGTGACGCAATCGAGCAGGACCAGTGCGCCTTCGGCCTGCGCGGCCTCCGCGATCTCGTCGAGCGGCTGCAACACGCCGGTCGACGTCTCCGCGTGCACGAAGCCAACGAGCTTGGTGCGGCCACCCTGGATCGCTTCGATCATCGCGTCGGGATCCAGAGGCTTGCCGAACTCCTGTTCGACCGCGACGACCTTGCCGCCCTGCCGCTCGGCCAGTTCCCGCATGCGTCCGCCGAAGACACCGTGAATCCCGATGACGACGCGGTCGCCGGGCTCGACGAGGTTGACGATCGCCGCCTCCATGCCGGCCGAACCGGTGCCGGAGATCGGCAGCGTGAAGCGGTTCTCGGTGCCGAACAGATCCCGGAGCCCGTTCTGCACACGATCCATGAGAGCGATGAACTCGGGATCGAGGTGTCCGACCACCGGCTGCGCCATCGCGAGTCGCACCGGCGACGCGACCGGGGACGGGCCAGGACCGAGGAGGAGCAGGGACGGGGTGTCGCGGAGGATGGCTTCGGTCATCGGTGATCTTCGGGGAACTGCGCGAATTCGCGGACGGGCCTACGAGTCGCCGTTCACCTTGTAGATGAACGCCAGGATCTGCGCGACAGCGACGTAGGCTTCGACCGGAATCTCGTCCCCGACGCGCAGCGGAGCAAGGCATTGCAGCAGATCGGGATCGCGTTCGATCGGGATGCCGTGCTCGCGGGCGTGCTGCAGGATCGTCTCTGCGACGTCTCCACCCCCCTTCGCGAGCACGCGCGGCGCGCCGTCCCGATCACGCGAATAGCCGAGGGCCGCGGCCTGACGAGACTCTCGTTTCGAATCAGGCATGGACGTCCACCAATCCGCGCGGATCACCGGGTGCCGGCGGCGCGCACAGGTCCGCGATCGAGAGCTGCTGTCCGGCGGCCTGCCGCACGCGCAGGTGCTGGATCTCGAACGCCGAGGACTCGAGCTCTTCCTGCAGTTCGGCCAACGCGTCCCGGATCACGATCGACGCCGACGTCTCGACGACCTCGAAGTCGACCGCGAGCTCCGACCGGTTCACCATGACGTCGACGCGCATGGCCCCGAGCTTCGTCATGTCGAGCAGCAAGACGACGGTGACCGCTTGCTCGTCGGAACTCTTCGAAGTGCGATCGGACTCGCCGTCGCCGCGGAGCAAGAACATCCTCGCGTCGCGCATCGCACCGTCCGGACTCGCCGGCAACGGCAGCCACGTTGCGGATCCGTGCTCGGTGCGGCGTGCGTTCTCGGCCTCCATTCCGGAGAGACCCTCGACGAGGTCGCGCGCGACCTGCACGCGCGCGTGATCCGACTCGTCCGGTGCCGCTGCCGCACGCTCGAGAAACTCGAGCGCGACCGCCTTCATCGTCTGCCGAAGCGCGACCTGTTCGGACTTCGCGACGTTCGGTGCGCGATCCGGCAAACGCAGCACGCGCGCTTCTTGGTCGTGACCGAGGAGGCGATGCAGGGTCTGCAGGTTCTCGGCGGTCACCTTGCCGCTGACGAGTTCTCGCACGGCTGCCCCGATCGCCTGCTGGCGATCTCCCCCGACCTCGAGCGGAGTGGCTCCCCCCGCAGTCGCAGGTTCGGCGATCTGACCGAGCGCCGGCAGCGCATCGACGACGCTCTTCAACAACCCCGCGAGTTGAACCGGAGACGGTCCGATCTTCCCCGCCGCGGCCGCGGCCGCGGCGTCCGGCAGCACCACCGGACGCGCCGCAGCCAGCACGATGCGCGGCTTGGTCGCGGTCACCGTGAAGTCATAGCTACGCCCGACCTCGAGGGGCAGCCGCGAGAACGCAGGCACCTTCGCGCCGAGCACGCCGATCGTGACGGTGCCGTCACCGGGCGCCTCGACCACGGTCGCCTGCACGCGCTGACCCGGAGCGAACTCGACGACCCGTACCGGAGTGCCGTCGGGACCGCCGTCGACCGGGAGCGCTCCCCCGGCACGGCTCAGACTCCCGGACTTCGGTGGTAAGGACTCCACGGTTCTGTGGAATTCATCGGCACTCCGGCAACCCTGCCTTGTCGCCGTACGCAAGAAACCCCGGCACCTGGCCGGGGTTTCTCAGGTGAGCCCGAGGGGGTATCGGGCTCAGTAAACGCTGATCTGCGCGTCGGTCTTCGACGCCAGATGCACGTTGCAGGTGTAGATCTTGCCGTTGACGGTGATGATCTTCAGCATGACGTCGCGCACGCCGCCGTCCCACAGCATCTCGAGGTCGCCGCCGTGGACGTGGAGCGTCGAGCCTTGGACAACCACCATGCCTGCCGGAGTATGCATGCTCGGGAGCATGAAGAGGACGGTCGAGATGCCCTCGGTCGGCAAGTGGAACGTCAGGCCCGTCTCGGCGTAGGGCGAAACGCTGGCGGTCACGATCGGCTGCCCGGCCACGGCCTGGGCGTTCGGCAGGATCGTGATCCCCCCACCGCCGCCAGTGGGGAAGTTGCCAACCGCGGGCAGCGCGAACAGCGCTACCGCGAGAACGATCAGCTTGTTTCGAATGGACGCAAACATCAGATGGCTTCAGAAATGGGGAACCAGCAAGGGAACTGGTCCGCGAAGATTTGCTGGATCCGGGGGTGGCGGGCCAGCGTGTCGGCGAAGTAACGATGCGCGCGCAGTTGCTCGGCGATCATCCGGCGCTTGTGCGGCATCTCGCGATAGAGACGGGACAACCAGCTCTCACACTCTTCGAAGTTCTCGGCGAGCCCGTAGGCGATCGCCAAGTTGAAGTGCGTCAGCCCGAAGTTCGAAGACTCCGCGACGACGCCCGACTCGACCAGCTCGAGGAAACTCTCGATCGCCGGCTCCAGTCGACCCTCTTCGAGGTGAACGTTGCCCAAGTTGAGGAGTGCATACGCGCGCGTCTCGAGGTCGGTCTCCATGGCGAGGACCGCTTCGAATTCCCGCTGCGCGGATTCGTTGTCTTCCGCGAGCTGCAGCGCATGCCCGAGATGGATCCGGGCCGGGTGCAGGTCGGGGGAAAGGAGCAGCGCTTCTCGCAGCAGCTGCACACCACGCGCCAGGTTTTCCGCCGGCGTGCGGATCTCGCCGTTCTCGAACAGCTCGCGCGCACGCACCCACTCGTTTCCGCGCACGACACCGCTGTCGGCACCCGGCAGACCAATCGTCATCCGATCGACCTCGTCGAGAAGGTTGCGGCCGCGCTGGAACATGTCCGGCAACGGCACGGGCTCGCGTCGCACGACGCGCGAGAAGCGCGGCGACACGCCCATGAACACGAAGCCCCGGCCGAGTTCGTAGAAGATTTGCGCGAGCTGCAGCCGGTTCTCGGTGAGCTGGCGACGCAGTTCGTCGACCTCGATCCGGATCCCCTCGCCATCCTCGTCGACCGCGCTGCGCAGCACGATGACGTCCCCGTCGACCGCCGAATCGACCGCGTGCAGGTCGAGATTCGCCCTCGCCTGCAGCCGGATCCCCTCCAGGAACGCGCGGCACGACGGGCACGCGTCCGAATGGACGAGCACGCGACGCACCAGAGACGCGTCGAGCTCACCATCCAACATGGCCGACAGATCGATCTGGATCTGCAGGCACGGGTCTTCGCCGCTATTGGGTAGCGACCGGAGAAAAGTCATTGGCGGAACAGGAAAAGGTAGGGGGGAGCGGGGTGGAGGGGGGGGGCTAGTTGGCGTGTGGCTCTGACACGGAGAGATCCGATTGCAGCAGAGCCATGTGAGACAGGGATCTGTGCATCCCGCGCAGGACCTTGCGTCGCCCGCGGAAGATCACCATCTTGAGGTTTTCGAGCCGAATGCCGAGCTCGGCGGCCGCCTCCTTGTACGAAGCGCCCTCGATCTCGACCATGGTCAGTGCGCGCTGCTCCTTCTCCGAAAGCATCCGGAAGTGCAGCCAGTAGAGATTGAGATACATCACGAACGCGTGGTCCGCGATGTGGGCAATCTCGGCATTCGCCGCGCGACGGTCCGGTCCGCGCGCCGCCAGATCGGGACGCGCCGTCAGGTCTTCGTCGAACGACATCAGGCGGGACCGGCGGCCCTCACCCTTGAGGAACTTCAGCAGCGTGTTGCGCACGATGCGGTGTCCCCAGTTGCGGAACGAGTCCGCCTTCTCGGCGATGAAGCGATGCGGGTAGCGGTAGATGTTGAGGAACACTTCCTGCAACACGTCGCCGCCGTCGACTCCGCTCGCACCGCGGCGGAGCCGGAACTGGATCGCCTGCGAGAACGAGTGCTCGTTCAGCTCGTAGAGCAAACCGAACACCTGCGCGTCGCCGGAGTTCTTGTAGCAGTGCATCAGCGCCGTGCTCACCCAGTCCTGGTACTCGGCCGAGTCCTTGGCGAAGGTCTCGATCTCGTCCGCGTGGTCGGGGTCGAAGTCTTCGAGTTCGCTCAGGGGACCGCGCACTCGTCCTCGGACCGACAGCCAGTGCAACGCCGGATCTCCGGTGCGCTCCCACAGGTGGGTCAAGCGCTCACAGATCGCGTCGGAGGCTGGGGTTAGGAGGTTCATGACGAGGTGGCGTCGGGCTGCTGCCCGAACCGCTACATCCTGCCATAGCTCCGCAGATCGCGAAAGTAACCCGCGCGGTCTTCGACTCGATGGGATCAGGCCTTCGAGGCCAGAGGCAGGCGGATTTCCACGCCCGTGCCGCCGGCGCCGTGGGCTGCCGGTGTCACGCTTCCTCCGTGCCCCGTCACGAGCTCGCGGAAGTGCTGAATCGTATCCGGAGCGTCGATTCCTTGCGGTTCACCGAAACCGAGAACCGACACCACGAGGAACTCGCCGTCCGCCTGCTGGGACAGCTGGATCGAGCCGCTGCCACCAATACGGTGTGCCGTCAATACGATCCCGTGGAAGAACAGCTCCGCGAGCTCCGCGCTCCGCGCGGCCACCGTCGGAACCGCATCGGATCCGACGGAGTGCACCCGCAGACTCGGGAAGTACGACTCGACCTGCCGCGAGACTTCGTCGAGGAACTCGGGGACCGCGCATTCGCGGATGCCGCTCTGGGCGCGCTCGGACTCCAGGCGCAGCTCCTTGGCGACCTCGGTGGACCACGTGAGGATCTCGCCGATGCGGCGGACGCCGCTCTGGATGTGCGCGCGCGGCGCCTCGACCGCGCTCTCGCCGAGTTCACTGACCGTCTCGGACACCTCGTCGCTCAGCACGTCGAGGCAGTCCAGCAACGACTCGAGCCGCGCGCCGAGTCGCTCGAGCACGGCCCCCTCACGCAGCCTCGAGAACTGCGGTGTCGACACCGGCATGGCGGGCAACGGCAGCGTCGTCGAGGCGGCTTCGGCCTGCTCCTCTCCCTGATTCGGGCCGACGATGAGAATGCGCGACCGGCTGGTCTCCGAATTGGCGCGCACGCGCTCGATGGCGCTCGCCAGATCGGTGTCCAGTTCGGCTTCTCGGAGGATCACGACGTCCCCGGCCGGGATGACCGTGGGGCTGTGCGTCGCGTTCTCGGAATGGCTCTCTTGCGTCGGGGTAGTCATGGAGGGTCCCGTGATGTCGGGCATTTGGAGTCTTCGGCCACAACACCCGACGGGCTTGAGCCGAGCCCACTCGGATATGCTGGGTCCCCGATGGCGCCCTCCCCGACCCTGATCCGCGAGTTCGCCGCCGAGGCGGGGTTCGACCTGGTGCGGTTCGGGCCGGCCGATCCGGGTCCCCACGGCGACCGCTTCGCCGAGTGGCTGGAGGCGGGGCGCGCGGGCGAAATGGACTACCTGGCTCAGAACGCGGAGAAGATCCGCAATCCCACGAGCTGGGCGCCCGGCGTGCGATCCGCGATCAGCCTGGCCTACGACTACGGCACGGCCGACCCGGTACGGATCGAGGGCGGCGGGCGCATCGCGCGATACGCACGAGGCCGCGACTACCACCGCTTCCTCGGCAAGGCGACGAAGCGGATCCGCGCGTTCCTCGAGTCCGAAGGCGTCCCCCACGGCGACACCAAGGTCGGCACCGACGCCGTGCCGATCCTCGAGCGCGCGCTGGCGACGCGCGCGGGCCTTGGCTTTCTCGCGAAGAGCTCGGGAGTGATCGCGCCGGCGCACGGTCCCTACCTGTTCTTGTCCGAGGTACTGACCTCTCTCGAGCTTCCTTTCGACGACCCCGCGAGTGGCACGTGTGGGACCTGCACGCGTTGCATCGACGCCTGCCCGACGTCCGCGATCGTCGCCCCGCACGAACTGGACGCGCGTCGCTGCCTGAGCTACACGACGATCGAGCTTCGCGGCTCGATCCCGACCGAGCTACGGAAGGCCCAGGGCGACTGGCTGTTCGGGTGCGACGTGTGCCTCGAGGTGTGCCCGTTCACCCGGCACGGTCGATCGGGCGACGCCGACGCGACGCTACCTCCCGAGCTCCAGCCACACCCGGCGATCGAATCGTTCGCGCTCGTAGGCATCCTCGAACTCACCGAAGCCGAATGGGAGGAACAGTGGGTCGGCACGGCGATCCGACGCGCGCGTCGGACCGGGATGCGTCGCAACGCCGCCGTCGTGCTCGGCAACCTCGGCGACGGCGAAGCGCTACCGGCGCTCGAGCGCGCGCTGGCCGACGACGACCCGATCGTGCGCGGTCACGCCGCCTGGGCGATCGGCGAGATCGACCCGCGCTCTGGAGCGCTCGATGCGCGGCTGCGCGCGGAGAACGACGAGACGGTGGTCGCAGAGCTCCGCGGCGCGCTGGCACGTCGCTGAGTCGAGTTCGGTCGCGGTCGGCGTCGGAACTCCAAAAAAAGAGGCGCGCAACCTACGGCTGCGCGCCTCTCGTCGAGTTGCGGAGACAGGTGTGAACCTGTGACCGGTTCATGATTCGACCAACCACCGGATTGCTCTACCCCGCGCGATCTGGCGGAAGAGAGTTCTCACAACGCCGAGCCACCAAAAACCCGCCTGCTCGCGAGTTCCTCCTTAGTCAGGCAGCCCGACTGCCGCTTCTCATTGGCTGTCGATCCTCACCGGCGCTCCACCCCGCGGACTCGACTCAACGTCCAGGTGCATATTCGGGCCGCGTACCGAGTGGGAGGTCGGCACGCACAACGGCAGACAGCGAGTCGAGAGCAGCGGACAGAGCCTCGTTCGCCTTACGCATCTGGGCTGAGGGGCGCCTCGGGAGCGCCTTGCCCACCGCGCCGTAGCAATCGATCACAGCCGCCAAGCAGTCGCGGATTTCCCGCCGTTTTTGGTCGTGCAACACCCGCTCGTTGAGCATTCGGCCGACCATCGTGTAGCGCAGGACCATTTCCTGCGTCACGCCACGTCGATGTTGGGCCGCAGAGAGGGCCCGCATGACTTTCCGATGATGCACCTTCGAGTGGCCACAGTGCTCCGCGAGCTGGTCGCAGACCCGCGCGAACTGTGCGGCATCCTCCAGTCTGCCGATCCATTCCTCAACGTCTACCGTCCTCGCGGGCGGTGCGGGACCCGCGTCCATCGCTCGTTGGACTACTTCCGGCAAGGCGATCGGATCACCCTCGACGAGATCGGACTTCGGCGCGGCCTCCGTCACGCCTCCGAGACTCATCGCGGCCATCTGCGCGCGCTTGCCAGGCTTGTGGCTGAACGCCAACGCGACAGAAATGTCCTTCTCGAGGTATCGCAAGAAGAACGTTACGGTCGAACCCGTGTTGCCGCTGTGGTACGCGATCGGTTCACCGCTCGGCGTCTTCGCAATTCGCCAGCCGAGCGCGTAGCCGTGTCGGTTCGGGCGGAACAACTCCTGGCGAGCCTTTCGCCCAAGAACCCGGTCGCCGCGTAGGGCTCGGTCCCAGGCGTGCATGTCGGCCGTGCTCGCGAGCACGCCCCCCGCGCCGCGATACCCCCAACTGAGTCGCCGGCCGTACGCGAACTGCGCCTCGCCCCGACCGCGATCTTGGAACGGCACGCGCTCGTAGTCGATGTGCGCATCGCCGACGCAACCCGCACTCTCCATACCTGCCGGAGACAACACCTCGCGGCGAAGAAAATCCTCGTAGCGCTTGCCGGAGACCTGCTCGATCAGCCCGGCCAACAGGAAGTAGCCCGAGTTGTTGTACTTCCAAACTTCGCCCGGCTCGGTCGTCAGCGGCCGAGTCAGGAGATATCGAACAGAGGCCTTTCGATCGAACAGCCCGACAGCTCCGTACCCGCGATCGTTTTCGATCCCGGACGTATGGGTCAGCAGGTGGCGGACCGTCACCTTGCGCTTGTCCTTGGGCGCGCCACGGAAGTGCTTGGTCAACGGATCCGACAGCTCGAGCTTGCCCTTCTCCTGCAACTTCAGAATCGCGGCAGCAGTGAACTGCTTGGAGACGGAGCACCAGTCCCAAATCGCGTCCAGCGGCATCACGCGGTGCGGATCCGCGGAGGCCAAGCCGTAACTACGATGGAGGACGATCTGGCCGTCGCGGGCGACGAGAACCGAGCCGGTGAACCCCTCCGGAAAGTATGGCTTGCGGTGCAGGAACGACTCGAGCCTTTGCGCGAGCCGCGTGTTGTTCTGCGCTTGCGTGCTGGCCGCCACGATCGCGGCTGCCGAGACAACGCCGAGCAACCGACCTAGATTGCTGGTGGTCATGTGGTGTCAGGGAGCAGGACGCGAGTCTGTCCAGGCGCGGGCGACACTTTTCTTCGCCTACCGGATCACACCCCATGCTCACACGCTCGACCCGAGATCCATGTGCTGCCTCATCGCACTCAGACCGCGTTGGAGTCGCTCCCAGACCGCGTTGCGCGAGATCCCCAACTCGCCGGCGATGTCGGCGAGAGTGCGACTCGCGAGCAGGTGCGCCTCGACGACCTCGCGCTGGGTTAGCGGCAGCGAATCAAGTGCATCGAGCGCGTGTCGAATTTGATCCCGCTTCGCGACGACCTGCGTAATCGTGCTCATCGCCGCCGCGAGGTAGTCCTCAGCGCCGTCCGACGATTCGAGATGCCGCATTCGAGTGCGACGCCCGACGTAGTCGATCCGGTCACGCACGACGTTTCGAACGACAGCGGCGATCCAGCGCGGAAAGTCGGTGGCCTCCAGGCCGTCCGCGTCGGGCAACAAGCGCCAGGCACGAAGCATCGCCTCCTGCAGCATGTCTTCGACCGAACCGTCGGCGCTGCGGACATGCGGTCCCGCGAGCCGGTGCACGAGCGCAAACAGACTGGCTGATCGAGGTTGGACCAGCGACGCGAACGCAGAGGGATCGCCGGCCCTCGCGGCATCGAGAAGACCGGGAACTGAGGACTGGACGTTCATCGATTCGCGTTCACGATACGGGTCGGCGCAGATGTCCACGACTCGGTGGGCTCGCGCGCGAGTCACGCATTCGTATTTCCCGCCTGGACACGGGTCACAGCCACTCCCTGGGAGAACATGCGAATCGCACACGCCCCCCTCTTCGCCGTCACGTTCGCGATCCTGTCCGGCGCACTCGCGAGCACCGGGTTCACGCAGGAATCGCCGAGTCCTGCGCCTGGCACGAACACGAATTCGATCCGGTGGCATCTACCCGGGTCGTTCGACCACGCGCGGGCCCGGGCGCGCGATGAGGGCCGACTGCTGTTGATCAAGGGGATCTCGTTCGGCATCGACGAGGTCGGGGCGACTTGCGCGACAAAGGGCAAGTGGTGACCCGGCGCGGAACCCATGCGAGCAGGTTGCTTCGCAGAAGACCGTGTCATCGACCTGATCAACCGTCGTTTCGTTCCGTTCTACTACTGCACCGGTGGGCCCGGGCTCGGTCAAGACGACGCCGCGCGTGAGTTTGTCGGCGAGAAGACCGACAACCCGTGGGCGTTCCTCGCGGTGTTCGACGAGGAAGGACAGATTCTCGGGGAGTCCGCTCTGTACGCGGACAAGGACGAGACGTTCGAGTTCCTGCGGCGCACTCTCGGCAAGCACCCCGGGGCGGATCGACCGTCGACCGCTGAGGCAAGCACCCTGCGGGACGGCAGAGCGGACGCAGCGTCGCCCGCGCAGCAGCTCGCCGCGGCCGCGCTTCACGAGGAACTCGGTCAGTACGGCCCCGCGCGCAGGTTGTATTCGGCGCTCGTCGACGAGGAGCGCAGCGCGGCCGCACACGTCGAGCAGGCTCTGCTCGGACTCCTTCGAATCCACCGCCATCTCGACAACTGGGAGTCCCACGAACACTACGAACACCAGCTCCGCGAGCTCTGCACGCCGGCCCAACCCAGTTCCGGCGCTGCCGTGACAGACGCCGCCGAGACTCACGACGCGAACACGGGCCGGCTCACGACACACGCCGACGTCGAGGCCGGCTACCGTTGGATCGCGCAGCGGCGGTTTGCGGAGGCTCGAGCGCTACTGCAGCGGCGTGCGGCCGTCGAGACCGCCACTCCGACCGAGGGCAACCGCCTGGCCGAGCTCCACTTCTACGCGGGAGTGGCCTGCTGGTTCGACGGCGACCGCGATTGGGCGAAGTTTCACTGGTGTTGGGTCGCCGAGAATCTCCCCGACGACCGGTTGTGCCGACGCGCCTACATCGCCGCAGCGGCCGAGGTCCTGCCGTACGCCAATCCCGAACTGGACGGATTCAAGATCGAAGCGCGTGGCTGCGGCACTGGGACGATCGTGCGCGGTTACCAATCCGCGCTCACGTGCTACGTCGGCTTGTTCCCCAAGTTCGCAGTCGGTGATCTCACGGGCGGTTTCGTGACCGAGGACGGCCTCGACATCGATCGCGAGACCGATCCGAGTAGGCTGGTGCGCGAACTCTGCGACAGCAACGAGTGCGTGAAGGTCAACAACCACATCGTCGATCGACTCATCGCTCTCGGTGAGACGAGCATCGCTCCGGCGCTGGCTGCGTTCGAGAATCGCGACTTCATCGGACGCGGTTACGCGCTTTGGGCCGCATCCAAGGTCATGCAGGCGACCGGTGCGCGACCCGAGCATGGCCTCGCGTGCATCCGACGCGGACTGCAGAGCGAGAATCGTTACGTCAAAGCCATCTCGCGTAGTTGCCGCACGATTCTCAGCCAATCCTCGGAGGCGACCACCGGTCGGCCGAAGACGAAGCCGGTCCGATCCTCGCGCAGCGGCTGAGCATGGACCCCACCGATCCGACACCGAACTCGCACGAAATCATCGACCGCATTCTGCTGCTCGACCAGTCGGGAGAACCGACGGACGCGCTCTTCGCTTCGCTGCCGCCGGCGATGCAGAAGAACGTGCGTCGCGTCTTGGAGGAACGACGCTCGATCGGCTTCCATGACAGCACGCCGACCATCTCGCCCCCCGCACACGTCGGCCGGTTCGCACTGCTCGAACGGGCCGGCGGCGGCGCCCAGGGGGAAGTGTATCGCGCGTTCGACCCGCAACTGCGGCGTGAAGTCGCTCTCAAGATCCTCTCCATCCACGGCGCCAGACCCGACGCGCTGGCCCGCCTCGGCAGGGAAGCTCGGGTTCTGTCGCAGCTGAACTCTCCGGCGATCTGCCCAATCCATGAGGTGGGATCTGACGACGGCGCGCACTTCATCGTCATGCCCTGGCTATCGGGGCAGAGCTTCGAGAGCTGGTTGCGCGAGCGTCCGGCCGCGCCGCAGAGAGAGGATCTCGAAAGCCGCGTCATGCATGTGCAGCGCATCGCGGAAGCCATGCAGATCGCGCACGAACACGGCGTCGTACATCGGGATCTCAAACCCGGCAACGTGCAGATCACGGACGCGGGCGAAGCGATCGTCCTGGACTTCGGACTGGCTTCGGCAAGTGAACCCGAGGACGCGATCACGCAGCCGGGATCGGTGATCGGCACGCCGGCGTACAGCTCGCCGGAACAACTGACAGCGGGTTCGGCGGACCGAGTCGATGCACGCACGGACATCTGGTCTCTCGGCGTGATCCTGTTCGAGGTGCTCACTGCAAAGCGACCGTTTCGCGCGCCAACCCGCGCCGGACTCGTCCATTCGATTCAATACGATCCACCGCCTGCCGAAGAGCTGCGACGAATCGATCGCGATCTGCGGATCGTATTGCAAACCGCGCTCGCGAAGGCCATCGATGCACGCTACCAGTCGATGACCGACTTCGCGGCGGATCTCGACGCGTGGCGGAACCACCGGCCCATCCGCGCGCGGCCACCAACTCTCTCGGAGCGCAGCCGACGGTGGATCCAACGCAATCCGTTGGCCACCACCTGGATGCTCGCGTTCGCGCTCGTCGCGATCGCGGCTCTCGGCATGTTCTGGGAATCTCAATCCGCGCTCGCGGACACCCGCGCACTGCACTTGCTCGCCGAGGCGCAGTCCGTGCGAGAGCTCTCGCCCGGACGCGCCATGGCCATGGCGTTGCACGCCGGGGATCGAGTTCCGTCCGCCCTACTCGACGACGCCGTCGCCCGCATTCTCGAACGCCCGGTCGAGTCGCATTCGCTCGCGCTGCCGCCGGACCGCAGCCTCCGATCGTTGATCATGACACAGCCGGGCATCGTGGCGTTGGCCGAAGACGGCTGGCTGGGTTTCCGGAACTCCGCGACCAGGGACTGGCGGCCGCTCGCGACCTCGCTGAGCTTCGCATCGGTGTCTTTCGACGCGCACGGCGACCAACTGTTCGCCACGACGCGCGACGGAGAGATCTGGCGCATCGCGATCCGCGACGGCGCCTTTTCGCCTCCGAGCCTGGCGGCGCCTCGCGCCGTGGGCTCGACGCCGACCGCGATCGCCAGTGCCGGGGACCGCCTGCTCCGCGCGTATGACGACGGCCGAGTCGAAGTCCTCTCGGCGAGGGACGGCCGCGTTCGATCCGCGTTCCGCGCCTCGGACATGGCACGCCTGGCCATCGCAGCGGAGTCCGACTCGGTCGTCTGGACGAACGGGCGCGGCCGGTCGTCGGCGCGGCGAACGGGCAACGGTGACGGCACGACTCTCGCCAAGGGCCACTTCGGCCGGGTCGAACAACTCGCGATCCGGCCGCGTGGTGACACGGTCGCGGCTGCATCACTCGACAATCGTGTGCATGTCTGGTACCTCGACGGTCGACCCCGCGCGCACGACTCGCTTCGCGGGCACCGGTCCGGAGTCGCGTCGGTCGCGTGGCACCCGCATTTGCCCCTGCTCGCGAGCGGCGGCCACGACCGTTCGGTCATGCTCTGGCAACCCGCGGCCAAACGGCGCCTCTGGCACCTGATCGGCCACTCGGCCACCGTGGTCTCCGTCGCGTTCTCGCCCGACGGCGAGCGACTCGTCTCCGGCGACGCAGCGGGGACGATCAAGGTCTGGCCGATGCCGAGTCGAACGGGCGCGATGGCGTACGAGTACGGCGGTCGCCAGTCACTCCGCAGCGCGATCCTCGACGCTGACGGGACTCGAATCGCGGCCGTCGGCAACCACGGCTACCTGGGCATCCATCGCGCCAAAGGTGCCGGCATGCTCGTCGGCGTCGATGCGAACGGAATGACGTCGGGACGCGCCGCCACCTCCGCAGCGTTTCATCCCCGGCGCGGCGAGCTCGCGATCGCACTTCGCGACGGATCCGTCGAGATCACGGATTCGTGGAAAGGGCAGACGATCCGACGGCTCCCCGACCTCGCGCCGCCCGCCGACCAAGTCACGCTCAGCTATTCCCCCTCGGGCCATCGACTACTCGCCACGACATCCGATGGGCACAGCGTGCTGATGGATTCCGCAGCAGGCGAGTACGCGGTAATCGCTCGAGGCAAAGGGTACGCCGCGCAATTTTCGACGGGCACGGTCTCCCGACAAGCCTTCGTCGCGAACCGGTATGCCGTCGTCAGCACCGGGGACCACGACACTCTGACGTTGCACTGTTCCGACACCGGTGAACCAAGAACGTCAACAACGCTTCCCGGGGCGCGGATCACCTGCGTCGAAGCACATCCCGGAACCGGGCGCCTCGCGTGTGCGAGCACGTGCGGGCGAGCCTTCCTCCTGCAGGGATCGCCCCGCGACTTCGAAGAACGGCACGTCGGCCGCTCGATTCTGTCGATCCGGTGGAATCGCGGCGGGGATCGCCTCGTGTGCGCGGGAGCCGATGGCTCCGTGACCGTGCTTTCCATCGACGATTCAGACGCTTTGCGGATCCACGCGCACGATGCCGTCGTCTACGACGCGCTTTTCGACGACCGGGGCGAGCGGGTCCTGTCGGTCTCGTTCGACGGTTCGATCGCGCTGTGGAATGCGAACTCGGGAGCCCTGGTGCGACGTCGCGCGCTCGACGCCCCCCAAGTGTGCGCGAGCTTCTCGTCGGCCGGCGACATCGTGCTGTCAGCGGGCATCGACGGCACCATCCGCACGTGGCCCGCTCGCCCGGCCGAGTCGGTCCGAACCTGGTTCGGGATCGACTTCGACGAGTCTTTTCTCCGCTACCGACCGAGATGACGCGTCATCGCCATCTCGAATCTCTCGTGGATGGTGTTCGGGGATCCCGCCCTGCGAGCGTTCCGAGCCGAAGACCGATAGCGTTCAAAACCTCGAGTCGGCCGAGGCGGCATCGCGCGTTAGTACGCGCCGACGCGCGACTCCACCCCGTTGCTCGTCACCAAACCGAGCGCGTTCTGTTCACCGGGCAAACTGAACGGCGCGACGAACACAGCGGCGTTCGCAAACAGCGTCACGCCGCAGGGCACGTTCGGTGGAACCTGGAGCTGCGTCGTCACCGAGTCGGTCGTCGACGAGAACGGTATCGCGAATTCGGCGTTTCCAATGTAGAGCGAGCAGCCCGGCGCGCCGATCAGGTCGAGCGGAATGCCGGCTACCTCTTGGTTGAAACCGAACAGCGTCGCGCCGGAGTACGAGCCGCTCCCGGGGGCATCTTCCGGCATGTTGGCCAACACGTAGTCGACGGTGGTTCCCGCTGCGGGGGTCGACACCGGCGGAGGTGACGCCGACAGCACTGTTCCATGGCAGCCGGCCCCGTAGACCGAGTGCATCGCTGGCGCGTCGGGTAGACACGCGTGCGCAACGGCACCCTGACTCAGGTTCCAATAGCTTCCCGTCGGAACGGACTCCAATCGGACAGCCCGCACGAGGTAGGTCGCGTGGGCAGGCAGTGGCGTTGCGTCCGTGAAGGACGCGCCTGCGACCGCTGCGGAATTGACTCGGGCGAATGGCCCGGACGGATTCGCGGATCTGTAGACGTGAAACCCGTCGACCGTCTCCGCAGGGCCAGTCCAGCTCACGACCGCACTCGTGCCGCTCGCCGCGATGGCTACGTTCGTCGGCGGTGCGATGACGTGCTGACGAAGCGTCGGGTCCCCCATCAGCGCGATGTGAACGTTACGCAAACCGATTCCACCGGCCGTAGTGTCGTATTGGCTCAGTTTCGCGCACGCGCCGACGGTCTCGCCGAGCCCCATCGGATGGAACTGCCAGTGCGGTCGCCCGGCCCAAGCGTTGGTCAGCGTCCAACCCGAGCACAACGGCGCGCGCAGGAAGTTGTTCGTCGAGTCCCAGTCCCCGAAGTAGCTTCCGAACAGGACCGTGAACACGGTTCTGTTCGTGCTGGTCGTGAAGTCAGCGGTATTGCCGATGCCGTTGGCGCTGGTGTAGCTCCCGCCGCCACAGCCGTACGACCACGCGTATCCGGGGCCAGAGGTCGTGTCGAGCGTCGAGAAGTAGTCGGCAGCGATGACGTCCGACGTGCCGACGAGTGCCGAGAAGTTGCGCCAACCAGTGGCCGCGAACGCTTCGCCGCCGAACCAGCCGAAGTGGTCGTCGATCACGGCCCGTTGCTCGACGGTGAACACCTTGTGGCGATAGTCGTGGTTCTTGTCGAGGTAGGCCTGCAGGAGTTCGAGTTCCGTCTGCGCAAAGGCGGGCATGTTCGACAAGTCGACGCGACCGACGCGCAGCTCGATGGGACTCGGCACGACGCTCTGGTCGTACTTGCCGTCCTCGGGAACGTTGTGATTCTCCGGCCGCGACGCCGACGTGTTGTTGACGAACGTGTCCGTCCAGGTGCCGTCGAGTTCGCCGTAGAACACGTCCGCGGGCCAGGCGCCGTGGTGATTGTTGCTGTGGCCGTCGGGCACGATGTTGCCGGAGTACGGCACGGGCACGTTGCCGAGCAAGAACACCGTGTTGACGTTCGACGGGTCCGCCGCGTGCTCCGCGACGATCAGCGCCTTCACGTCGGGGACCGAGTCGGTCGGTGCGACGTCGTGGCGGGCGACCTGCCAACCGTCGCCGACCAGGTCGGCGATCAGTCGATCGATCCGTGATGCGAGCGCGGCCGCGTGAGTGTCGTCGACGACGAGGACGACCTTGCCGCGATCTTCGATTGCGGCCGCTTCGATTCCGGCGGTCACGATTCCCCGCGCGTCGCCCGCGGTCTCGAGAAAGCGGTACTCATAGCGTTCGCCGACGACGATATCGGTATCGGTCCACGTCGTGGTGCCGGACGACAGCACCGTCACGGGCCCGAACGTGAGGCTGCCCGGTGCGCGGCGCGACACGTTGTATCCCGGTGCGCCGGGCACGCTCGGCCAGGTGAACGAGATGGACGGAGGGTTCGCCGTGACTGTTGCGCTGACTTGCAGCGCGGCGTCGGCGGCGGATTGCGCGTGCGCGACCGGGAGGAGGGCGAAGATCGCGAGAGCGGTGCGGAGCCCGGCGTTCGGGTTACGGAGCATGCGGCAAGAGTAGCAGAGGCTCCGCGACGCGATGCCACACCGCTGCCTCGACCTCAGTCGTGATCGTGGTAGCCAAACTTCTTCGCGTGGAACTTGCCATCCTTCATCTCCCCCTCGAGTTCGACCAGCAGGCCCGTCTTCTTGCAGAACTCCTGCTCGCTGATCGAATCGACGCCGACCAGCGGCACGTAGCTACCGCCGACCTCGACGTAGTTGCCGCACTCCTCGACGCCCTCGATCGTGCAGCCGCACTTCGCGCTGTGCACGTGCTCGTGGGAATGGCCGCCGGAAGGCGCACCAGAAGGCGTGGACTCGGCGGTGCAGCCCAGCAGCAGGCCGCAGGCGATCAAACAGGACACGATCAGTTTCAGCATCTCGGAGTCTTCGGTATTCGGATGGTGCAAGCCAACATAGCGTGCGCGAGCGAATTGGGTCACGATTCCTGCTCAGCGCCCCGTCGCGTGCACACCACCCGAGAGACGGCAGGACTTCAGGTGCTTCGCCCGCTCGAAGCACGAGTCGGGGATCTCGAAACGCCACGCACCGATCGTCAGTGACTCGACCGTCTCCCAAGAGAATCGCGGCCAGTCGACACGCCGAACCTTCGTCTCGCGACACTCCAGGAAACGCAGGTCGCGCAGACGCTCCAGATCCTCGATGCGGAGGCGCGTCCCCGAAGCCATGAGTCGTCGCACTCGCGTCGGCAGGTGCCGCATCAGACGCCGATCCCACTTCGCCTTCGACCACCACGAAACGTCGAGCGCGCGCAGCCGCGGCAAGCGTTCGAGGCGCGCGAGCCCGGCGTGCGTCACGTCGCGCTGACTGGGGATCCGCAGATCCTCGAGCTTGTCCAACGTCGCGAGATGCTCCATGTGTTGGTCGTTCAGCATCTCGCCCCACAGCGAGAGCTTCCGAAGCTCGCGCAACCGCCAAATCGGCGCGAGGTCCGGGCGCTCGATCGTCGGTAGCAACAAGAGAGTGAACGATTCGAGGCGTGGCATCCCGTCCAGGAATGCCAGCGAGTCCAACGCGCTCGGGTTCTGCAACTCCAGGTGCCGCAGCGCGGGAAAGGCGGCCAGCGTGCGGAGTTGCCCACCGTCGAGTCGGCACGTTCCCAGTCGGAGTTCTCGCAGATCGAGCAGCGTGCTCAATCGCCGCAACAGCTCCACGGTCACGAGATCACCGCTATTGATCGTCAGCGTCCGCAACTTCGCCAGCCGTTCCAGCGCGCGCAGATCGAGATGCACGTCGGGCATCATGCGTGGCCCCTTGGATTGGTAGTAGCCAATCGTCAGATCGACGAGCGGGGCCTTGGCATCTCGCTCGCGCCGCGCCAGCGCCTCGAGCAGGTCGGGCAGCACGTAGCCTGCGTTCCGCGCCTCCCGCTCCCGCCCGTAGATCTCGACCGTGACCCGAGTCTGTTCCGCGCGCAGCGCCTCGATGCCCTCCACGGTCCGCACGCAACCCGCCAGAATCGTGTCCCATTCGCGCTCTGCGCCGAGCTCCTGCGCCGGAGCTCCGACCGCGATCCCACAAGACAGCACGAGCGACTTCCACATCGACCTCTCCAACGTGCCGGCACCGCGCGAAGCTCCCGTGGTTCGGCGCCCATTGCCGGATGCACCGCTATGCGCCATGCTATGTGGCGATGCCCGCAAGCGGAGAAAAGAGGAAGCCCGTTCTCATCGATCCGTCGCTGTTCGAAGTCGCTCGGGTTCTCGAAGAGAACTGGCAGACGTTCGCGCGCGAGCTCGCATCGGTCGAGGCCGCCGAGTTCCACGACTGCCCTCACACGACGCTCTACAACCACGGCTGGGAGGTCTATCCGATCGTGATGGACTACTACCCGTTCCCATGCGACTTCGAGAAGCATCGGCGCGACTGCCCGGACTCCTACGCACTGCTCAGTCGCTTCCCGCAGATCGCGTGCGGCGCGTTCTCGCGCCTGCGGCCCGGCTGCCACATCATTCCGCACACGGACAACCCGCCGCCGGGACAGCTCCGTGCGCACCTCGCGCTGACCGGCAACGCCGGAGTTCGCATGCGCATCCAGGACGAATACGTCGAATGGGAACCCGGCCGCATCCTCGTGTTCGACACGCAGATGGAACACGAGGTCGTGCACGCCGGAGACGACGATCGCGACATCGTTCTCGCCGACTTCAAGATGAGCGAAACCGAGCAGCGAGCGCTCGACGCGTGGTACGACGGAATCCGACACGAACCGTCCGAGATCCGACAGTCCGATCAGGGTGGCTGACATTGACACCCGCAACCGCGACTCATTACCGTGACCGGGTCGCGGACACGAGGAGACCGGGTTGCCATACGCGCAAGAAGTCACACCGAAGCCGTGCACGGGGATGCACCTACCGCACTCGTTGCCGATCTATGAATCGCTGACACGTTCGGGGCACTACCACTTCGGCTACTTCTCCTCGACGAAGCAGAACCTGCGAAGCGCGCTCGACGACTTGCCGCTAACGCAGCTGCACCGACTGCCGCACCGCGAGCGCGTGCTCGACGTCGGCTGCGGGATCGGGGGAACGACGGACCTGCTCACGCAGCGCGGCTTCCCGACGCTCGGCGTCGATCCGTCACGCGAGAGCATCGCGTACGCGTGCGGACGTCGCGCGACGCCGATGACGAAGTTCGTGCGCCGGCGTTTCGAACAGCTGCGACCGCAGCCCGCGCGCTTCGGCGCCGTGATGATGGTCGAAGTCACGCAGCACTTCGCCTGCCTGACGCGCGCCCTCGCGCGCGCTGCACACATGCTCCAGCCCGGCGGCGTGATCGTGATCCACGACCTGTTCGTGGTCCCCGACCTGCCCCGAGATCGCGTGCCCTACCACCAGCGTTCCGCGCTACAGGAGGCCGCGCGCGAACTCGGCCTCGAAGTCCTCACGCAAGAGGCGATCACCGAACACGTCACGCCGACGGTCCCGCAGCTCCTGCAGCTGCTTCGCAAGTATCGGCGCCGCGTTGTGCACGGATTGCGGCCCGATCGACCGGACGTGGAAGCGGAGATCCGCGAGCTCGAGACCAATCTGCAGGTGCTGCACGACGCGATCCGCAACGGCGATCTCGTGTACGAATCGTGCGTGATCCGCAACCCGGGCGGATGGTGAGCCCCTACGACGTCCGTGAGTACACCGAGAGCGATCAGACCGCGTACCTGGCGCTCCACAATCGCGCGTTCGGAAGCCGCTGGAGCCTCGACCACTGGCGCTGGCGCTTCCTCGACAACCCCCTCGGCATCACCGATCTCATGGGTGCGTTTCGCGACGACGGGACGTGCGTTGCGAGCTACGGAGGCGTGACCTTCGCGTGCGGTATCGATGGCGAAGAAGGCCGTGCGATGAACCACGCCGACGTCTGCACGGATCCCGAGCTGCGAGAAGGTCTCGGCGGTTCGCGTCGATTGATCGACATCACGTGTCAGTTCTTCGAGCGCAGCGGCAGACTCGTCGACCTCGTGTGGGGCTTTCCGGAACCCGGCCTGCTGCGCACCGCCAACCGATTCGCCGGCGTACAGATCATTCGCGACGTCGTGTGGCTCGTGCGCGACCGTGCAGACGCCATCGAAGCACCGAGCGCAATCGAAGTCCGGCCACTCGCGCGTCTCGACGCGCGCGTCGACGCACTGTGGGCAGCATGCGCGGAGAAACAGCGCACCGCCCTGCGCCGCGATGCAGAGTACCTCAACTGGCGATTTGTCGACCATCCGACCGTCGACTACGAAGTGCTCGGCGCATTCGATCGCAAGACCGGTGAACTGCGTGGACTCACCGTCATCCGCGACGGCGGCTACGACGCCTCGGTCCTGTCCCTGAGCGAATGGTGTGTCCCGCTCGACGACGCCGAAGCCGAAACCGCGCTCCTCGCACACGTCGTCGGGCTCGCTCAGAAACGACAGCGTCCGGTCCTCGCGTGGTTCCCGACGCCGATGATCCAGTTCCGCAGGTTCCAGCTGGAGTTCGGGTTCACGGCGATGCACGCGCCGTATCAGCAGTGCGGACGTTGGTGGTCGACTCGCATCACGCGGCATTGGCTGCACGAGAACTGGTACCAGACAATGGGCGACATCGACTTCTTCTGATGCCGCGCCCCGAGCTTTCGATCGTCATCGTCAACTTCAATTCGGGTGCGTATCTCGAGCCCAACGTCCGCTCGCTTCTGCGACAGTCCGATCCCGATCGACTCGAGATCGTCGTCGTCGATTGCGCCTCGCCACTCGACCAGACGCCGTACCTCGCGTTCGCGCGAGAGCTCGGCGCTCGCGTGATCGAAGCCTCGAACAACCTCGGCTACTCCGGAGGTTGTAATCTCGGACTCGCGGAGACCAGCAGTCCGCTCGTCGCGTTCTCGAACGCGGACGTCGAGCACGTCGACGGCACTCTCGCCGAACTCTCGACCCTCCTCGAGGGTCGTCCAGACGTCGCGATCACGACTCCGTTCGCGTTCTACGACACAGACTGCGCGCTGCGGATCCCGAACTTCCATCCAGTCACGCGCCGCGCGCTCGTCGACGAGCTGTGGCGCGCGGTGTCGCGGCGACACGCCCATCGACGCAGCTTCGAGCTAGCTCGTTCTCGCGCGGCGTTCTGGCGTTCCGACGGCGTAACCGAACACGAGAACCTCCACGGCGCGTTCCTGATGGCGCGGCGCGAGACGATGGAGCGACTCGGCGGGTTCGATGCCGGCTACCCCCTCTACTACGAGGACACCGACCTGTTCGTGCGCGCGCGACGCGCGGGCCTGCACCTGACGTGCCAACACACGTGCCGCATCGTGCACCGTATCCACCGGAGCTCTGGCACGGTGTGGCACGAAGCGATGCAGAAGCTCCAGTTCGGGCGCCAGCGCTATATGCGCCAACACCTCGGGCCGGTCTCCGCCGCGTTCGACCGAATCGCGCAGCGCGTCATCACTCGCTTCGCGACCCGACGCGTCCCGCACGGCGAAGATCTCGGCGACGTCGCGTCGCCCCCGACGTGGCGCTGGTCACACTCCGGCGAGGAGTGGCTGTTCGAACTCTCGTTCGAGCCGCACTTCTTCGAGAGCGCGGGCCACTTCGCGACGTCGCCGGAGTTCACACCGAGCGCCGCGACGTGGCGCTCGATCGAACCGGGCACCTACTTCGCGAGGGCGCTCGCCTTGCCCGACCTCGCCGAGCTCTCCCGCTGGCGCTTCACCAAGACCGCGTCCGAGTCCCGCGACGGGTCCGGCAGCGACGGCAATCCGTCCGGGATCTGACCCATCTCCGGCGCTGGCTGCAGCTGGTCTTCCTTCGGCGAAATCCCTTCGTCCGCACCGCGCGGCATCCGGATCCCGAACCAGCGGTTGAGCCACAGCTCGAACGGAAAGCCGAACCATCCGCGCGCGAGGCGCCACTTGGCGGTCTGTTGGAACAGCTTGAGCACCTGCCGCCAAATCGGCCGACCCTTCGCCGTGTCGAGCGCGGTCTTGTAGAAGACTAGCGGCGCGTAGAACTCGTACGCTCGGTTGACCGTTCGCTCGTGTGCGGGCGGTAGCCAGAACAGATCGTCGAGCGTCTCGTTGATCGGGAATTCGAGCAGCTCTTTGTAGGAGAACTCCGACCGGCCGACGTGGTGCCGCACGGTCAGCGCAAGGATCCGACGCCCGTCCGGCGCGTCCGGGATCGGCGTGAAGCGGAACATCTGGAAGCGCACCGCATTCAGCCCGAGCCGCCGCAGATCGAGCATCTTCTCGAACGTGTCGCGTAGGTCGCGCCGCGTCTCGTTCGGGAAGCCGAGGATGATGTTGCAGCGCACGCGGATGCCGTGACGGACCAGACGCCGCACCAAGTTCGGGAAGTCCTCGACGTCGCACTGCTTGTTGACCTGATCCGAGATCCGCTGCGAACCCGACTCGAGCCCGATCTCGATCTCGTTGCAGCCCGCCCGTCGCAGCAGCGCGAGCTGCTCATCGGTCATCCGCCGCACGGTGTAGTAGCGGCCGAGGATGTTGAAGCGGATGTCCAGGCCCCGCTCGAGGATCAGCTCGGAGATGCGGACCACACGCGGAATGCTCGCGCAGAAGTCCGTATCCATGATCTGCAGGGCTTCCGCTCCGGTATCGCGCACGACGGCTTCGAAGTCGTCGACGACGCGTTCCGGCGGCAGCGCGGTCCAGCGGCGCGGGTCGAGACAAATCACGCCGCAGAACGTGCACCCACCCGGGCATCCGCGACTCGTGAACGTGTTCACCCATCCGTGCGGGTGCACATAGCGCTCCATTCCGAACAGCTTCCACTGGATCGGATGCGTGTTCTCGATCCGAGGCAGGTCGCCGACATGGTTCTTGATGACGCGCCCGTCCTCTTTCGCATAGACGTTCTCGACGCCTTCGAGAGACTCACCGGCGAGCAAGCGATCCGCGACTTCGACGATCGAGTAGTCGCCAGGCCCGATCACGGCGATGTCAATGTTCTCCGAAGTGATCGTTTGGTCCGGATACAAGCCCGCGAACCAACCACCCGCGAGCACCGTGCAGTCCAGGTCGTGCTGCTTCACGAACGCGCAGACTTCCTCCATGAACACGCACTGCCCGCCGAGCTTGCCGGACACACCGACGAACAGCGCCCCGTCCATCTCGCGCTTCAGCTCCTCGCGAGGCTCATGGTCCATGCGTTCGTCGATCATGACGACCTCATAGCCCGCATGGAGCAATGCGGTCCCGATCGCCCACATACACGTCGGTGCCCACATCGGGAACTGCCCGACCCACACGGTCGGGAAGTAGAGAATGACCTTTCCCCTGGTCTCCGGAGCCAGCGCGAGCTTGGGCATACGTTGCCGTTCCTTTCGGTGCTATCCCCGCCGAGCGAACATTGTGAGGGTAAGGGGAAGTGGGGTGGAGGGCAAGGGAGGACGGGGTGCGCAGCAAAGGAGGTCACGTTTCGGACACGGACGCGGGCACGTTCACGGGTCGGGACACGGGCAACGAACCTTCCCGTGTCCCGACCCGTGAACGTGCCCGCGTCCGTGTCCGAAACGTGACCCCCTCGCCCTTCCCCCAAACCCCTTGCCAAAAAAGAAGGGCCCGGCCAACTCAATGGCCAGGCCCTTCCGGGCGATCAGGAGGAGGATGGAGAGATGAAGCTTTGCTGGAGCTCGCGGGATTCGAACCCGCTAGTGGACCGAAAGCTCCTCAGCTTGCTTTCCACTTCCGCTTTTGAACTTGCTCGCTGAACTGCTTCGAGTCCTCCTTGCTGAACAGTTTGACGCGCCCCCCGCAGGTCGTGCAGTACGAATGATTCACGCTCATCATGTAGCGGACGTAGTCGTTGCAGTCGGCGCACCACTTCAGTTCGTTGTAGAAGTCTCGAAGGTCCATACGGTCTCGTTCTGTTGCGGTTGTGGTTGGCTGGTTGTTGATGAGAGCGATGGACTTGAAGCAAGCCGCTTGCCAACTACCGAAAATGCGCGCACAAAAACGCGACACGGCGATGGCACCGACGACTCGTGGATCCGACGCGCGCGCCCCACCAACGACGCAATGTGGAATCCACGCGACACGCCCGGCTGCATGATGCGCGCGGCGAGTCATCCAGCGTGGTTCGTCGGTGTGAATGCCGCGGTAGCACGGGCGACTGCGTGACGGCGTCGTATTCGCACAACGCGTCGTCGCCGTGCATCACTCGTCCTGCATCACTCTCCCTCGTCGACCTCGAGATTCCACAGCGAGTCGTCCCACCAATCCGACGCGATGATCGTGTCGACGTACTCGAGATCGTCGTCGTCGCCCGTCTCCTTCAACAGGATCTCCACTCCCATCGCTTCCGCGAGGGCTCGGTCGAAGTCGACGAACGCGCGCTGCAGCTCGGCGCTTGAATCGGGATACACGTTGTAGAACGCGAGCTTCTGGCTCTCGGTCAACGCGACGATCTGGCGCGCGACGAAGCGTCCGTTCGCGTCGCGCGCGAAGATCACCTGCTTGTTGACGTCGAGCACGATCGCCGCGGCCGAGTAGGCGAACGATCCCCCCACGCCCAGACAGCTGCCAACGTGCGTACCGAGTCGCAGCGCTTCCAGCGGGTTGAGCTCGAACGCCAATCGCAGGTTGCCGTGTCCCGGCACCTCGCGCTCGAGCTCGATTCCGTGCAACCAGACGTCGGCATCGATCTCCGCATGATCACGCAGCCATTGCTGGTTGGTCGGGTGTGCGGCGGCGTAGTCTGCATCCCCTTCCAACACCGCACGGATCATCTTGCGCAAGCCTCGCCGGTTCTCGTCGATCCGCGCGTGCATCATCCAAGCGTGCCGAATCTGTTCCGACGGCTCGGAAGCCATCGCGTCGCGGGACTGCCCGAGCGCGATGAGAGACGCAGCGCGCAGCTCGTCACACACCACGGCATCCCACGCCTCGCGGACGCGACTGCCGTGCCGCTCGAGCTGCGCATCGCTGAGTTCGAGCACACCGTCGAAGTGCTGTCTCAGCTTCTTCGACATCGGCTGCACGCCGTCGACCGCCTCACGCCGACGAATCAGGCCGACAAGCGTGGAGAGATCCGCCGTCGCAGCGTCGATCCAGAACGGCGTCTCGGTCATCGCGCGCACCACGCCCTTCCGGACTGGCCACGCCGCCGCGCCCAGGATCTTGGCCGCGCGCAGCAGCGAACGCGGCGCCGTCACGAGGGACCGCAGCATGAAGTCCGCGGAGCAGTGAGAGAGCGCGTTGATCCCGCATGAGATCAGCCACGCGTCGTTCTTGCGTCGCGTCGCGGCAGCGATCTCGTCCCACGACGCCTGCGGCAGTGCGAGGATTCGATCCTGCTCCTCGGCCTCCATCGACATGAAGCGTTCGAGCACGTACTGCACGAAACCGCTCGGCGGCAGCCCCACGGACTGCGCCGCCCGGATCCAATCTGTGAATCGTGCGAGACCGACATCTTCCGTCTCGTGATGGAGCACTTCCTCGAAGAGCTTCAGGGCGAGCTCGCGACGCGGCTCGTCGGCGTCTCGAAACGCCGCGAGGATCGTCGGCCATTCCTCGAACACGTAGACCGAGCGTTCGATGTCGTGCACGAGAGTCGACAAGAAGATCTTCAGATGCGTCGCCAACCTGTAGGCAAAGACCGGGTCGATCTCCCGCCACCCGTCGAGTTCGAGCAACGCGCCAAACTCGTCTTCGTGCCAGGTGCACGCTTCCCACAATCCCATCGCGAGCGAGCGATCGAAGCTCGCGCTCTCGGCGAGCGCGTGGTCCAGGTAGTCGATGAACGCACGAACCCGCTGCACGTCCTCGACACTCGCAGGACGGTCGAGCCCGCGCACTTCGAACTCGTAGTTCGGCGCGAACTCGCCCCGAAGCCGGAGAGCCGCGTCGAGCCGATCAGAATCGACGCGATGGATGAGGAGCTCGGACACGACATACTGCACGTCCGCGACGAACGCCTTCTCGTCGTGGCGGTCGCGCAGGAGATCCGCGAGCCGCTCCGCGTGTGAGAGTTCGAGCTCTTCCAAGCCGACCAAGGTCGCGAATTCGAGCACGACAGGGCCTCGAAGATCCGGCGACACTCCGACCAGCGCTTGGCCGAGAGACAGCGCGCGTGCAGTCGACACGCGCGCCGCGTGCGCGGCGAGAGCATTGCGCGCCGCAGCGTCCCGTCCGAGATCGAGCTGATGCCACACGGCCTGCAGACGCACCCCGTCCGCATCACCCTGCAATCGCAACGCACGCCCGAAGGTGCGCGCAAACCCGGCGGGTGCGCCACGAAACTCGGGCGCCTCCTCGACAGACACACCACCCCGCGCGCGCAGCCGTTCGAGCAACCGATCCTGCCCGGACGGCTCGCACAAGAACGGACGCAGATCCATCGGCTCCGGTCGTCGCGGCTTGGGCGGTCGGTCCTTGGTCCCCTTGTACGCGCGCGGGTTGGCCTGGGTCGGCACGTGCGGAGCCGGCGGCGGCTCGATCGTCAACGACGGTAGCGCGGGGCGATCCCCCATCGGGTCCGAGAACGTATGCGCCAGCACGGTCTCGACATCGCGCACGACCTCGGGCCGGATCTCACGGACGGCACACAGCCGCTCCCACGCCGCATGGACCTCCTCGGTCTCGGCATTCCGCGGCAACGGCTCGAGCCGATCGCGCACAGCTCCCTTCTCGACCCGCACGACCAGCCTGTGAAGGCCATCGAATCGGCGGAGATGCTGGACGACGACGTCCAGATGCGCGGTCATGACTCTTCAGGCGGCCGCGCACTCTCGAGCTCGCGCTCGACCGCGTCCCGGAAGCGCTGGTCGGAATCGAGACCGCGCACGCTGCGCAGCCACTTGCGCGACTTCGCGGCCTGCCCGCTCCGCGACAGCACCGTCGCGAGCCCGAGCCGGGTCGACGCATCCCACGGATCGAGCCGGACGAGCTTCTGGTAGAGCTTCTCCGCGGGCTCGAGGTCGTTCTTCAGATAGGCGACGAACGCCTCGCGGAACATACCCTCTCGCTGCTCCTTGAGCTTCGGCCGACGCCGGCGAATCCGCCCCGCCGCGAACATCGCAATGCCGACGATCGACACGATCTGCATCACGACCAGCGCGAGCACGTAGACGGTGCCCGTGTGCGCGTAGCCGAATCGCGCGACCAGCGCGACGTCGGCCGAAATCCACGTCAGTACGAGCAGATGGACGCCGCGATTCACGAGCCCCGTGCGCAGGTATCCGCACGCCGCGACCTGCCCGGCGAGGAACACGATCAGGTTCGGCAGGAAGGCGTCGGGGAACATGGCGCCGCGGATGATACGGTGCGCGCATCCCGTATGGAACGAGTGCCCTGGCGACTGTGTCTGTTGTTCACGCCCGAGCTGTGCGCGGCGGATCCGTGGGACACGCTGCGCGCGGCGATCGCGGGCGGCGTCGACGTCGTGCAGTGGCGCGTCAAGCACGATGACCAAGGCGGCGCGACGCGCTGCCGTGACGTCTGCGCCGAGACCGACACCGCGCTGATCGTCAACGACGACGTCCACTTGGCGATCGACCTCGACGCGGCGGGCGCGCACGTCGGCCAGGGCGATATGCCGGCGGCGACAGCGCGCGCGCTGCTCGGACCGGACCGCATCCTCGGCGTGAGCACGCATTCGGACGCGGAGATCGACGCGGCGCTGCGCGACGGCGCGGACTACATCGGCTTCGGTCCGATGTTCGCGACGGCGACGAAGGGCTTCACGGAGGGCCAGCCGAACGGAGCGCTACGCGCGGCGATCGAGCGATCGACGGTGCCGGTGTTCGCAATCGGGGGGATCACGCCGGGAAACGTGGACGTGGTGCGAAAGCATGGCGCGCGACACCTCGCGATCAGCGCCGCAATCCTCCGCGCCGACGATCCCGCCGCAGCCGCTACGCAGCTCGTCGACTGATCACACGATCAGCATCGCATCCCCGAACGAGAAGAACCGGTACTCCCGCCGCACCGCCTCCTCGTACACCTGGAGCATCTCCTCCCGCCCCGCGAACGCAGAGATCAGCATCAGCAGCGTCGACTCCGGCAGGTGAAAGTTGGTCACCAGTGCGTCAACGACGCGCAGCTTGCGGCCCGGGTAGAGGAACAGGTTCGTCTCCCCCACACCCGGCTCGACGAGTCCGCCATCCCGCGCGCACGACTCGAGCGTACGCGCCGAGGTCGTGCCGACGGCGACGACCCGCCCGCCGCGCTCGCGCGTGCGTCGGATCGCGTCCGCGGTGTCGGCCGGCAGCTCGTAGCGCTCGAAGTGCATCTCGTGCTCCTCGACGTCGTCGACGCGGATCGACGCGAACGTGCCTTCACCGACGTGCAGCGTTACCCAGGCGAGCTCGACTCCGGCCGCCTCGATCGCTTCGAGGAGTGCCGGCGTGAAGTGCAGACCGGCGGTCGGCGCCGCGACCGCGCCGGGCTTCTTCGCGTAGACGGTCTGATAACGGCGCCGATCCTCGTGCGCGTCCTCGTCGCCGGTCCGCGCGATGTACGGTGGCAGCGGCGCGCGCCCGACGGCCTCGAGCGCGGCGTCCAGGTCCCCGTCGCGATCGGTCAGCCGAAAGCGGAACATGCCACCGCCGAGATCCTCGACCGGCGCGAACTCGATCCGGCCCTCGAGCAGCCAGCGCGAGTCCTCGCGCACTTTCCGCGCGGGTTTGACGTAGCCGCGGCATTCTTCGCCGTTCCGCTCGAGGATCAGCACCTCGACCCGCCCACCGGTCGGCCGCTGCCCGAGCAACCGGTGCGGCAGCACGCGCGTGTCGTTGAACACGAGCAGGTCGCCGGCTCGTAAGAACTGCGGAAGGTCTCGGACGGATTCATGCCGCAACGAACCGTCCGCGCGGTCGTAAACCAGCAGCCGTGCCGCATCTCTGGGCTCGGCCGGACGGTCCGCAATCAGGTGCGGGGGCAGCTCGAAACGGAAATCGGAGACACGCACGTCGCGACACTCTATATCCTCTCGCCCGGATCCCCGACCTTGAGCTCGACAGCAGAAGTCATCCTGACCTGGGTGCAGTGCGCACTCCTCGTGCCGCTGGCCGTGCTCGGCCTGCACCGCGGTTGGATTCTGCTGCAGTACCTGCGCACGCGACGTCAGCGCGCACCGCACGTCGCGGCCAGGCCCGCGGAATGGCCCCGCGTCACGATCCAACTGCCGATCTTCAACGAACGGCTCGTCGCGGGCCGCCTCGTCGAACAAGTCGCCGAGATCGACTACCCGCGCGACCGGCTCGAGATCCAGGTGCTCGACGACTCGACCGACGACACGAGTGAGATCGTGCGCAAAGTGATCGAGCAACTCCCCGGCGACCTGCACGTCGAGCACGTGCGCCGGACGGACCGCACGGGCTACAAGGCCGGCGCCCTCGCGCACGGCCTCACGGTCGCGAAGGGCGAGCTGATCGCGGTGTTCGACGCCGACTTCCTGCCGCCACGGAACTTCCTGCGCGACACCGTGCCGCACATGCAGGACGAGCGCATCGGCATGGTGCAAACCCGCTGGGGCCACCTGAACCCGGACTACAGCGTGCTGACCGACGTGCAGCGCACGCTGCTCGACGGCCACTTCGTCGTCGAGCACCACGCGCGCGCCCGGAACGGCTGCTTCTTCAACTTCAACGGCACGGCCGGCCTGTTCCGCCGCGCGTGCATCGACGACGCCGGTGGCTGGCAACACGACACGCTGACCGAGGACATGGACCTGTCCTACCGCGCGCAGCTGAACGACTGGAAGTTCACCTACCTGCCCGACGTGGTCTGCCCGGCCGAGCTACCCGTCGAGATGAACGCGTTTCTCAGCCAGCAGCACCGCTGGGCGAAGGGTTCGACGCAGACCGCGCGCAAGCTGCTCGGCAGGATCCTGCGGGCCGAGGTCCCGCTGCACGCGAAAGCCGAAGCGGGGTTCCACCTGCTCGGCAACACGGCGTTCCCGCTGCTGATGAGCCTGATCCTCGTCGCGCTGCCGCTGCAGCTGCTGCGCGTCGCGAACCACAGCCACCCGCCGATGTGGCTGCGGACGCTCGAGGCGATGCCGCTCCTGTTCGCGACCGCCTGCCTGCTGTTCTACTACGGGTTCGCCCGCCTCGGCGCCGGCACGTTCCGGCTGGCGACGCTGTTCCGCCTGCCGCTCGTGTTCGCGATCGGCGCGGGCATGTGCGCGAACAACACGGCCGCCGTGTTCTCCGCGCTGCGCCGCAACCCCGGCGAGTTCCGCCGGACGCCGAAGCGCGACGTCGTCGAGGACACGACCACGCTGCGCGCGTCGACCTACCGCAGCCCGCGCGGCGCGACGCCGTGGATCGAATGCGCGCTCGGCGTCTGGGCTTCGGTGACGGCGATCACGGCGTTCTCGATCGGGATCCCGTGGACCGGCGTGTTCCACGGATTGTTCGCAATCGGACTGACATGGGCCGGCTTCCGTTCGGTCACTGAGGACGTGCGCGGCCGCGCCGCTACCCCGAGCGCCCGCGTCCTACCCGCAAATCCATGAGAACGATCCCGCTCGCCATCCTGCTGGTTCTGACCGCGTGCAGCGGTGGCGGCGGAGGCGGCGTGCCGATCTCTACCGTCGGCGTCGCGCCCGATATCGTCTTCTGCCGCGCCGACCGCGAGAACACGCACAACGCGTCGACGATCCGCACGTCGACGCGGCGCGGCCTCGCGAACGAGAAGATCCCGGACCGCGCGGGGCGCGAGACGAACGTCCGCGTGAACGCGGACGGCGCGCGCATCGTGTTCGTCCGCGAGCGTCGCATCAACACGCCGAGCAGCCGCGAAGTCTACGTCTCGACGGCCGACGGCTCCGCGGGCGAGCGCCGCGTCACGGCCGACAACGACGACGATCGCTCGCCGTGCTGGCTCGACGACACGCGCATTCTGTTCTCGTCCGACCGCGAGAGCGCGGGCCGCCGGCTGTGGACCATGAACGAGTTCGGCTCCGAACTCGAGGTGCTGTGGGACGACGGCCTCGAACAACACGACCCTGACGCAAACGAGGACTTCGTCGTCTACTCGGCCTACGACGCGCTGGCCGAATCACCGCGCCGCACGCTGTGGCTCTACGACCGCGCCGGGATGAGCGCGCGGCAACTGACCGACGGCGGCACGGGCACGCTCGACAGCAGCCAACTGGAGAACCCGGAACCAGAAGACCTCGTTCCCGGCGACTTCGAACCCGCGCTCTCCCCCGACGGAACGTCGGTACTGTTCACCCGGACCATCGACCCGGAGCGTCGCCAGCTGATGCGCGTGACGATCGCCGACGGCGCGGTCGTCCCACTCGGCGACGGCACCGGCGAAGACCGCTGGCCGCGCTGGTCGCCACTCGGCGACGCAATCTTCGTCGCACGCAGCCGCCCGGCCGAAGGCCTCGAAGGCCTGCGCCTCTTCGAGCTCGCCGCGGACGGCACCGACCCGCTGCTGATCTTCCCGGACAAGCGATTCGAATACCCCGGCTTCGACGCGCTGCCGGCGATCGGCCCCCGCGACACGCTCGAAGACGTCGAGACCGTCGCGGTCGCCGAGGCCGAGGCCGAGACCGTCGGCAGCGGCCAGGCCGGCAACCTGACCCAGCTCGAGGAAGCCGACGGCTTCGTGATCTCGATCCTGACCGGGCTCTTCGACCTGCGCGACGTCGCCGGCCTGAAGCTCGACGTGCCGCTCCCGGCCGAGGAAGCGACGGACATCGCGCGCATCGACGTGTCCGCCCGCGTCGCCCTGAACCGCAACGACGGCGACACGGTCGTCCGGATGACGCTCGAGAACTTCGAGAACGGCCGCAACGACACGATCGTCGAGCGAACGCCAGCCGGCACCGGCCTCGAGACCTACTCGTTCTCGGTGCAGAGCCACGCGCACATCGCGCGCGACCGCCACATCCTGCTGCAGATCATCGGCGACCTCCCCGAGGGCGAGCGTGCCGAACTGTCCGTCGACCAGGTCACGATCACGGTCCGCAAGATCGTCCCGCCGCCGCCGCCCGCGGAAGAGTCGAGCGACGACGAAGTCGAGACCGAGGGCGACGGCGATCCGTCCGGCAACTGACGGCCGGGACGCGCCGCCATCGTGACATATTATGCCATAATGGCGCTCACCCTCCTCACGAATCGCCCGGAGAAATTCATGATAATCTGCCGCAAGTCACTGATAACACGGTAACTATAGGCGCTTCCCGAGATCTCTCGCCGTTTTGGCACACCCGTTGCTCTCTCCCTCCTCATCGCCGGCATCACTCCCGATCCCGGCACCTGAGAGACACAGAGCAACTATGCAGAACCCACTGACCACCCGTTCGACCCGCCGCACCCACGGCGCGACTTCGCCCTTCTCGCTGTTCGACAAGTTCTTCGGCGAGTTCTTCACCGACCCGGTCACGAGCTCCGGCATCCACTCGCCGCCGGTGGACATCTTCGAAACCGACGAGGCGCTGACGCTCGAGTTCGAGCTGCCGGGCGTCGACGAGTCCTCGATCGACATCGAGGTCGTCGGCAACCAGCTCTCGCTGAAAGCGACTCGGGCCGGTCTGGCCGAGGACGTGCGCCGCTACGCCACCGAGCACCGACGCGGTGACCTGTCGCGACGCATCGTCCTGCCACGTGGCCTCGACACCGAAGGCATCGAGGCGAGCTGGAGCAACGGCGTGCTGACCCTGAGCGTCCCGAAGGCCGCCGAGGCGAAGGCACGCAAGATCGAAATCCGCGGCAGCTGAGCGGATTGAGCGGGTTCAGCCCCAAATCCGGGCGGACGATGGCTCCGCCCGGAAACCCCGCATATCCTACGTTCAGTGTCCCAGTCGACGTTGGTTCTGATCCCCGCCCACAACGAGGCCCCGACTATCGGCGCGGTTCTCGACGGGATTCGAACCCACCTACCGGACGCGGACATCCTCGTCATCGATGACTGCAGCGGGGACGGGACGGGCGCGATCGTGCGCCAGCACGGTGCGCTGACCGTGCGTCACACGTTCAACCTGGGCTACGGCGCCGCCCTGCAGACCGGCTACCACTACGCGATGCGGCACGGCTACGAGCGCATCGTGCAGATGGACGGCGACGGCCAGCACGACCCGAAGTCGCTGCCGGACCTGATGGCGCCGCTCGAGAACGGCTACGACGTCGTCGTCGGCACGCGCTATCGCCGCGGCAACGCGCCCGCGCAGAGCTTCTCCCGCCGCGTCGGCACGAAGCTGTTCGCCTGGATCGTGACGAAGTGGACGGGAATCGAGATCACCGACCCGACCTCCGGCTACCAAGCGATGACCCGCCGCGCCCTGCGCGAGGTCGCGCACGAGAGCTTTCCCGAGGACTACCCGGATGCGGACGTCCTCATCGGACTGCACCGCAACGGCATCCGCCTGACCGAGACGCCCGTCGACATGCACGAACGCATCGCGGGCGTCAGCATGCACCGCGGCAGCCGCGTCGCGTTCTACGCCTACAAGATGGCGCTGACGCTTCCGCTGCTGCCGATTCGACGGCGCGCGCTCTTCCGTGACGGCCGGCGCGAAACGCCGGTGGAGGCGACGTGATGCTGTCGATCCAAGGACCGTCGAACCAACCCGGGTCGACGCAGTTCCCCGCCCCCGAATCCCTGCAGGTGCTGCCGCCGCAGCAGCAGACCGTCGCGATCCTCCTCGCGATCGGCATTCTCGTCGTCGTGCTCGAACTCGTGCGCAAGCGCAAGCTGCGCGAGGAGTATTCGATCCTGTGGGTCGTCACCGCGGTGCTCCTGCTCGCGATGGCGATCGAGAACAACCTTCTGACGTTCTTCCAGCGCGCGGTCGGCGCGGTGCTGCCGGTGTCCGCGCTGTTCTTCGGCGCGCTGCTCTTCCTGATGCTCGTCGCGCTGCAGTACTCCGTCCGCCTCTCGAAGCTCACGGCGCGCAACAAGACGCTGTGCCAGAAGATGGCTCTGCTCGAGAAGGACATCGAAGAGCTGCGCCGACGGACGAATCGGCACGCCGAGGACCCGCCGGAGCCGGGCTCGGACGTGACGCCGGAGCCCGCGACCACCGAGTCGGCGACGCCACTCAAGCGAACACGCAAGACCAAGACCGAGGCTTCCTGAGCCCGCACCCCCCCGATGAACGACTTCCTGAGTCCACTCGGTATCGAGGCGACCAATCCCGGCGGCTACGACGGAACGTGGATCCGCACCGACGGTGAAGTGATCCAGTCCCACTCCCCCGCAACCGGCCAAGCCATCGGCGGCGTCACCATGTGTGGCCGAGTCGAATACGAGCGCGTCATGCAGGCGGCGATCGACGCGCAGCGCCGCTGGCGCGAAGTGCCGGCCCCGATCCGCGGCGAGTACGTCCGCAAGATCGGCCTCGCGTTCCGCGAGATGAAGGAACCGCTCGGCGCGATCGTCACGGCGGAGTGCGGCAAGATCTACCAAGAGGGCCTCGGCGAGATCCAGGAGTGCGTCGACATCGCGGACTTCGCGGTCGGCCTGTCGCGGCAGCTCTACGGCCTGACGATGCCGTCAGAACGCTCGCAGCACTCGATGCGCGAGACCTGGCACCCGCTCGGCACGATCGGTGTCATCACCGCGTTCAACTTCCCGGCAGCCGTCTGGGCTTGGAACGCGATGGTGTCGCTCGTCTGCGGCAACGCACAGATCTGGAAGCCCTCGCTCAAGACGCCGCTGACCGCGATCGCGATGACCAAGGTCGCCGCCAAGGTGCTCGAAGAGGACGGCTTTGGCGCCCTGATCGGTCTGATCATCGGCAGCGACGACGAAGTCGGCTCCGCGATGCTCGACGACAAGCGCCTCCCGTTGATCTCGGCGACCGGCTCGACCCGCATGGGTCGCATCGTCGGCGAGCGCGTCGGCAAGCGACTCGGCCGTTCGCTCCTCGAGCTCGGTGGCAACAACGCGATCATCGTCATGGACGACGCGGACCTCGACCTCGCGGTGCGCGGCATCGTGTTCGGCGCGGTCGGCACCGCGGGCCAGCGCTGCACGACGACGCGTCGCATCCTGGTGCACGAGTCGATCGCGGCCGACCTCGAGCAACGCCTGGTCGACGCCTACAAGACCGTCAGCATCGGCAACCCCCTGTCCGAGGACACTCTGATGGGCCCGCTGATCGACAAGGACGCCGTCACGATGTTCCAGAACGCGGTCGCGGCCGCGCGCGAACAGGGCGGTGAGGTGCTGACCGGCGGCGACGTGCACCCGATGTTCGGCGACGAAGCCGGCGGCCACTACGTGCAGCCCACGATCGTGCGCGCGCGCCACGACATGCCGATCGTGCACGAGGAGACCTTCGCGCCGATCCTCTACGTCATCCCGATCCAAGACGTCGAGCAGGCGATCGAGTGGCAGAACGACGTGCCACAGGGCCTGAGCTCGTCGATCTTCACGCTGAACGCGCGCCACGCCGAGCGCTTCCTGTCTGCCGTCGGCTCCGACTGCGGCATCGCGAACGTCAACATCGGCACCTCCGGCGCCGAGATCGGCGGCGCGTTCGGCGGCGAGAAGGACACCGGCGGCGGCCGCGAGTCGGGCTCCGACTCGTGGAAGGCCTACATGCGCCGTCAGACCAGCACCGTCAACTGGGGCACCGAGCTGCCGCTCGCGCAGGGTATCCAGTTCGGTTCATGACGGACGAAGAGTTCACCTTCGAAGTCCCGGCCACGACGGCACACCTCGGGCCGGGCTTCGGCGTGCTCGGACTCGCGCTCGACGTCAAGTTCACCGTGACGGTGCGCAAGTCGGACGTCGACGACTTCGTCGTCGAGCGACTCGGCGACTCCGTCGGCACCGCGCTCGACCTCCGCCACGACGCGATCCTGCGCGGGCTGCGCGCCGCGCGCGATCGCTGGAAGATCAAGATGCCGACCGGACTCGCGATCACGGTCGAAGGACGCGCGCCGCGCGGCTGCGGCCTCGGCACGAACTCCGCCGACTTCGCCGCCGGCATCGGCACGGCGCTGCGCTACGCGAAGACCCAGCCGACCGCAGACGAAGCGCTCGAACTCGTCGTCGAACTCGGCAGCGACCCGGGCCACGGCGCCGCCGCGCTGATCGGCGGACTCGCGATCGGCGTGCACGAAGCCATCGACGCGCCAACACCGAAGTTCCGCGTGCTGCGCGAACCGATCCACCACGAGTGGCGACTCGCCATTGTCGCGCCCCAGGTGCAGACCACGACGGCCGACGTCCACCGCGTCGTCCCCGCGAGCCTCGCGCACGGCATCGTGTCCCGCACGAGCGGCCGACTCGTCGGCCTCCTGCGCGCCCTCGCGACCGGCGACGAAGACCTCCTCGGCTACTGCCTCGTCGACGAGTCGCACGTCCCCTTCCGACTCGGCGTCGCCCCCGGGATGTCGAAGGCCATCGACGCCGCCCGCGAAGCCGGCGCCGCCGGCGCGACGATCTCCGGCCACGGTCCCGCCCTCGTCGCCCTCACGACCGACGAATCGAAGTGCGAAGCGATCGAGGCCGCGATGGTCGCGGCGTTCGAGGCCGAGGGAGTAGAGACGTCGACGCGGATTTGCCAGACGGATGGAACGGGGGCGCTGCCGGGTTAGCAGGTCACACCGACATGCTGAGGGTCAGCTGGGCCGGCGAGAACCCCGTTCAGGCTCCGGCGTTGCAGCGACCCTCTGCAAACAGTAGCGGAAGCTCGTCCAGTCAGGTCCCGCCGCATCGTCGGCCTGCACTTGCGTGATGACACCACCTGCCGCTTCCACCACTCGCTGCACTACGGCCCTGGGGACACCGAACATGTCCATGACGGGCCTGCGTCGAAGCGCTTGCCATCTCACGAATCCCCAGCGCAACAGCCGCCGCCACATCGTGTGCGAACGACGTCGTGTATCGGCGACTTGAAACACGGCAGCGCCACCTGGCCGCAAGACTCGTACGAACTCCCGGATGTACCGAACCGCGAGCTCGGGCTCCATGTGTTGAAGCGTGATGTTCGAGTAGACGAAGTCGAAGTGCTCGTCCGGAAACAGGCCGAGATCCGGCCGTGTATTGAGATGGTACGAACAGCGGCCGCCGTGCCTGTTGAACTCTCGAGCCTGCGCGATCATCGGCTCGGCGATGTCGACACCGTCGACCTCTTCGAAGTGAGCCGCGAGCGCTTGCGACAAGCGACCGACGCCGCAACCGAAGTCCAGAGCGCGCCCGAAGGTGATCGACACCGACTCCGCGGCCTCCCCGAGCACACGACCGACTTCCTCAGCCCCCGTCGCCATGAAGTCATCCACATCCCATCGCCCCCCACGCTTGTCCTCGTGGCTGAGGATGGCCCAGAGCGGGTCTTCCTGACCGAGCTGGGTCCAGTTGCTGGCGACACGATCCGTATCGATGCTCATCAGTCACTGCTATCGGAGGTTCCGCGGTTCGCCTTGATGGGAGTCGAGGCGGAAGTTCCGGGGGAGTCGCCCCAGACCTCGACGAGCTCAGACCCCACAGCGGGGGGTCTGGGGGCAAAGCCCCCAGTTAGCGAGCAAAGCAAGCGTAGCCATCGTTCGCCCGAGATCGCCCGCCTGCCTAACGAGCCACCGCGCTCAACCACCGCTGGTTCACGGCTGCTTCCCTCAATGGAATCCGCCTGGGGGTCCGGGGGGGGGCGGCAGCCCCCCGCGCAGGCGCTCGGCGCCTGCGCTACGCAGTGCCGAGACTACGTGGGGGTCTGGGGGAGCAGTCGCTCCCCCAGGGGTGAGGCGCGAAGCGCCTCACAAAAAACTTGGGCCGTGCTGGATTCGAACCAGCGACTTCGACCTTGTGACGATCGCACTCTACCAACTGAGTTAACGGCCCTCAGTGGGCGGCCACCGTAGCAACCGCCCGGCGCGAGTCAACAGCCGACCGTCGGGACCGCGGCGGCCTCCGGGACCTCGATCACGAAGCAGGCACCGCCCAGCGGGGAGTCCTCGCAGCGGATCGATCCACCCAGCTCCTCCAGGATCCGGACGCAGATGGCGAGCCCCATGCCCGTGCCCGAAGGCTTGTCGACGAGGCAGTCGCCGAGCTGGGTGAGGTGCCCGAAGATGACCTCGCGCTGCTCTTCCGGGACGCCCGGGCCACAATCGTGGATCCGCGTCTCGGTCATGCCCCCGCGCGCCGCGAACTCGACGCGGACTTGGCCGCCACGCTCGGAGAACTTCAGCGCGTTGTCGAGGACGCTCGCGAACACCTGCTGGAGTCGAGTCCGATCCGCCCGCGCAATCGCGCCGGACTCGCCTTGCAGCTCGACGGCGAGCTCTTCGGCGGCCGTCCGCTCTGCGAAGGCGGCGATGCAGCCCTGCAGCGTCTCCCCGAGGTCGACGTCCTCGAGGTTCCACTCGACCTTGCCGGTCTCGAGCTTCGAGTACTCGAGCACGTTGTCGACGAGGCGATGCAGTCGCTTGCTCTCGGTCTGGATGATGCCGAGGAATTCGCGCGACTCCGGGTCCTGGTCGGTCATCGACGTCAAGATCTCGGTGTAAGCGAGAATGTTCGTCAGCGGCGTGCGCAGCTCGTGCGACACCGACGACAGGAACTCGTCTTTGAGGGCCGCGACCTCGTGACTCTTGGTCACGTCGGTCATGACGACCAGGGTGCCGAAGTTCGAACCGCCGACCTGGGTTTCGACCGGGATCACCGCGATGTCGAAGATCCCGTTACCGTGCTGGACGCCCTCGCTGAACTCGCGCTTGGAGTCCCCGCCGAGCACCGGCTCGAGCATCCCCGACAGCACCGCACCGAACTCTTCGGGGAACGTATCCCCGACCGGCGCGCCTTCGATCCGCGAGACGCCCTCCGCCATCAGCTCTCGAGCCGACGGGTTCGCAAGCACGATATCGCCGCGACGCCCCACCACGATCACTCCCTCGGAAAGGGAGCGCAGCACCGCGTGAATCCGATCGAACGCGGCCTCGACCGACATCAGCTTGGCCTGACTCAGCGCCTGGCTCTCGATCGCGTCACTGAGGGAATGATTGAGTCGCCGCAGCAGATTGCGCACGACCTGGGCGCCCGCATCGGGCACGCGACGATCCTTGTCGCCGGCGCGCATCCGATCGACGACCACCCCCGCGATGAACAGGGGAGACGTGAACTCCCGATGGATCCGACGGCAGATCCGGCGCCACCAGAAGAAGGACACCAAGAAGGTGATCGCTGCGGCCCCGCCGATCCAGTTCGCATCGTAGCGGCCGATCGCAACGACGAGTCCGGCCGGCAACAGCAGACTCGTGGCGAACACAGGGAAGTTCCCAGGGCGCCAGGCTACGGATTCTGCCGTCGGGGCGTTTGCGTGCGCTTTGGGTCGGTCAGCCATCGAACACTTGCAGGCTTCCTCTATCGACACGGGAGGCGCTCGGCTTGACCGATCGGGTTTCCCCAGTCCGGGTCCAGCCGTGTCCCGTTTTTCGCCGATACACGCGAGGTACCGCGTCTTCGTCGGAACACTGCTATGGCCATTCTCACAACGCTCGCTGGCGCGCTGTCGCTGCTGGCTCCTCAACAGTCCCCGGCTCCGCAGCCGTCGACGAACGACCCGTTCGTCCACAGCCTCGCGTTCCCACGCGAAACCAAGCTCCTCGTGAGCTGGAATGCGACCGCCGAGGGTCCTTGGCCGCGGGCGATCGACTCGCTGCCCACCGAGCTACGCGACTCGCTTCCTCAGGCACTCGACGGACTCGCGACGATGGCGAACCTCACGCCGGCCGAGTTCGAGGCGCTCACGAATGCGAGCTACTCGTTCGGAGCCACCAGCTTCGCGAGTCGTGACGAGATCGGCTGGCTCGGCGTTGCGGATTTCGGGAGCAACCTCGACACGGTGGTGTCCGTCCTCAAGCGGCAGCTCGGCAACGGACCGACGGACGGCACACGCGCCTGGACCTCGAGCACGCCGCTCGGTGTCGACATCTCGTTCGGCACGCACGAGGGCACACTGGTGTTCAGCAGCGACACGAACGCGGTGCTTCACGCCATCGATCGACTCGGCGGAGGGCGCGACGGAAGCATGCGTGAGAACATCCGCTTCCAGCGCTTCCTCGAGCAGGGCAGCACCACGGCGCACGCGGGCAACGCGTTCGCGAGCGCCTACGTCGATGTCGCGGGCATCCTCGACGTCGTGCCGACCATGGTGCCGGGCCCGATGCGCAACAAGGTCAGCGAGGTGCTGCAAGGCCTACAGCTCCGACAGATCTACGCGCTCGGCTACATCGCGCACTACTTCGACGATCATGCTCACGAACACGTGCGCATCTGCTTCCCGGAACCGCGCAAGGGCTTGCCCTCGCTGTTCGCGGTGAAGGGCAGCGTCGATCCCGAGATCGCGAAGTTCGTCCCGGAGGACACGCCGTCGTTCTCGGTGTTCCACCTGGCGACGGACAAGCTGCTCGACGAGACGTTCACTCTGCTCAGCAGCCTGGACGCCAACGCGGGCAGCCAGCTCAAGCAGATGATGAGCGCCGCCCGCGAGAGCATGTCGATCGACGTCGAGAAGGACGTCTTCGAGGCGCTCGGTCGCCGGTTCGTCGCCCTGCAGTGGCCGTCTTCCACGGAGCTCGACGGCGTTCTCGTCGTAGCACTCCGCAACCCGATTTCGATCGGCAAGGCTCTGCGCAACACGCGCCAATTCCGAATGAACGTCGTCGACGGGTTCGAGGTCTACCGCCACGGCTCGGGGAAACTCTCGCTCGCGCTCGGGGACAGCGATCTGCTGATCTCGTCGTCGGACACGCGACTGCAGGCCGTCATGGACCAGTACGGCAGCGGCTACAAGAACCAGACGATCGCAGAACTCCTGCGTACCGCGCCTCCCGGCACGAGCTCGCTCTCGTGGACAGACTCCGCCGCGATGTTCGGCAGCTACGTCTCGATGATCGACGATGTCGTGCCGCCGGGAATGCTGCCGGGCAACCTGCGCCGCAACCTCGAGACGGTGCTGCCGGCACTCGGAGAGTTCACGTCGACGATGACGACCGACGGCGAAGGCCTGTCGGTCCGTAGCCACTCGCCGCTCGGCACGTTCGGAAGCGCATTCGCTGTAGGACTCACGGCCGCCATCTCCGCGACCCACGAGCTCGATCCTTCGCTCTCGTCCACGCAGCCCTCGCGGCGCGCCCACTTCTCGTGGCGCGTGACCGAGATCGCAGCGGCCATCCGCGATGCCGGCAACGCCAACCTCGACGAACTTGTCGCCGCGGCGCAGATCGACGTCTCGCTGCTCGGCAAGCCGAACGGCGACGGCACTTGGAGCGATCAGGACTACCGATTCAGCGTCCTGCACAGTGACGACGAGGCGAAGAAATTCGTCGTCGTCGCGTGGCCGGACGAGAGCGCGCGTGGCGACGTGTTCGCATGTGGCGAAGACTGCGTTCCGCTCGTCAACGGCCTACTGACCCACGGCGCCGGCATCGCGAAGGTCACGCCGCGCGACGTCTTCCTCGGCGGACTCTCGAGCGGTGGACTCGTAACCGGTTGGGAACGCTACGAAGCCACGCTCTCGGACATCGAGTCAACCTCGACGCCGGACGAGTATCGCCTCGCGGGCCAGGACTGGGCCGACTACCAGGCGATCGTCGCCGCGATGAGCGGCGACCTCGAGCTGCCACCACAAACGCTCATCGGCCACCTCGGGTCGGAGAACCCGGCCGTCGTCGGCCAGGCCGCGCGCGCAATCGCCAAGCTCGGGATTCGCGAAGGCGTCGAGCCGCTGTGCGAGCGCGCCATCGAGATCGTGGACGACCGCGCGCGACGTCAGGTCGCCCGCGCGATCTTCGAGTTCGCAGACGAACGGACGCTCACGACGTCCCGCCAGATGCTGCAGGATCCGGACCCGATGATCCGGGCGCTCGCGGCGGCGAACGTCGGCAAGTTCAAGGACGGTGCGTCCGTCGATCGACTCGTCGACATCCTCGTGCGCGACGGCGCGCGCGCGGACGACCCGGACCGCACACAGGCGCTCATCAGCCTCGCGGACATCGCCGACCCGCGCTGCCTCTCGGCCGCCGCAGGCTGCGATATCGCCGGCGACGCCCAGGGCCACGCGCTGGCGTATCTCTTCCAGCAGGCCTCGCCGAAGCTCGGCACCGATGCCGAGGTCGCGACGCTGCTGACCGTGCTCGGGCACAGCTCGACGATGCTGCGCCGCTACGCGATTCAGCGCCTCGGCGAGCTCCGTGACGCCAACAGCGCGACGGCACTCGAGCACCGCCTGGCGGTCGAATCGGCTGAGCTGCGCCCGCTCCTCGAAGTGTCACTCAGCGCGGTCCGCGGGCCCGTGAGCTCGAACACGGCGTCGACGCCCGGCCAGGGCGCCAGCGCCTGGTTCCGCTCGCTCGACAAGAAGACCCGCAACATGATCGTCGCCGGCTCGGTCGGCGTGGTCCTGCTGCTCGCCGGCCTGATGTTCGTCGTGCTGCGCAGTCGCCGCCGGCAGGCGACCGACTGGGCCGCGATGGCGGCGCCGTCGGAGGAGATGCTCGAAGGCGAAGAAGAACAACAGTTCGACAACCAGCCCTACGAGCAGGCCTACGACGAGGAGTTCGACGCGCCCCTTCCGCAGGAAGACGGCGAATTCGTCGAGCAAGCCGCGGACGGCGGAGACTTCCTCGACGAGCAGGAAGGCATCCTCGACGGCCTCGATCCGGAGGCCTACGGCGACGGTTTCGACCTCGACGAGGAGTTCGACGAACAGCCGCAGCAGCGATGACGATGGGACGCCGCCAGATCGCGATCGCGTGCGGCTGCCTGTTCGCCGCCGCGAACCCCCTCGCCTCACAGGCGATCGAGGTCGAGGTGCATCTCGCGGCCGACCCAGAGCGTTCCGGCCCGCCGGGCTGGACGTGGCTCCGCGAAGCCGCGCTACCTCGCGTCGTCGGGAATTGGGGCGACCGGGATAGCCTCGCGGCTCTCTCGTTCCACGTCGACGCACACGGCAAGATCGAGCTGATCGAAGCCGGCGCAACCGAGGCATACCTCGAAGCGACCGTACGCATCGACAGTGCGGACTGGCTCGCGGCGACCTGTGATGTTCTCGGATGCGAGACGTGGCGCTGCGCTGGTGGAATCGAGTTGCCGCCGCGCCTCATGTCCCTGGCGCATCTGCTCGGCGTGCAACGTCCCGAGGCGCACGTCTTCGACACGCCGGCACTCGTCGCCCACCTCGCACCGGCGATGGCGCACGACGACGGTCCCTGGGCCGACCTACTGACGATCGGCGCGGTCGAATGTGGCGACACCCGCTTCGTCATCGACTGGTCGAGCTCGGAGTCGATCGCCCACGGCTACGGCGGAGGCGGACTCCTGCTGCCCGCGGCCCTCGCCGTCATCGCAGAACTGCAGAACGACGACCGCGGACTCGATCACGCACGACCGTTCGACGAGCGGGAGCACTGGCGCATCCAGGCGTTCACGGCCCGCAGCGGCGCGCGCTTCGAGGCCGCGGCGCAGCTGGGCCGACTCGGTGAGGCCGAGTCGATCGACGTGCTCGAGCGCCTGCTGTGGACCGAGGACGCGACGCGCTCGTCCGCGATGGCCGGACTGATTCGAGCGGGCTCCTCGGCATCGCTGTCCCGAATCGTGCACGCCGCGGACAAGAAGCTCCGCGGCACCCACGGCCTCGCCGCCGTCGCCGTGTTCAACCTCTGGGACGACGCCGACGAGTCGACGCGCGAAGCGATCGCGAGCGCCGTCCTGGCTCCGGAGCCGCGCACGCCGGCACCCGAATCGGTCGCGCCGACCGCTCCGGACGGCACGAGCAATCACGCGACGATCCTCGCACTCTTGTTCGCCTGCTTCGTCGTTACGTTGGTGCGCTATGTGAAGCTCGAGAGCCGACTTCGCGCCCAGCGGAGTTGAGCTGGCGAGCCTCCCCTGAATCCCGTTCAATCCCGCCCGTGAACATCTCGATTTTCGGAACCGGATACGTCGGCGCGGTTTCATCCGCGTGCTTGGCCGAACTCGGCCACACCATCGTCGGCGTCGACATCAATCCGGTGAAGGTCGACGCGATCAACGAGGGCACCGCCCCGGTCGTCGAACCCGGAGTCAGCGAGCGCATCGCGACGAACGTCGCGAACGGCCGCATCCGCGCGACGCTCGACCTCGACGAAGCGATCGACGCCACCGACCTGTCACTCGTCTGCCTCGGCACCCCGAGTTCGGCGTCGGGCGACCTGTCGACCGAAGCCCTCGAGAGCGTCACGGCCGGAATCGGCCGCGCGATCCAAAAGAAGGGCCGCGGTCACACGGTGGTCATCCGCAGCACGGTGCAGCCCGGCACGACGCGCGCGCGCCTCGCGCCGATTCTGCAGGAAAGCGCCGGATGTGAACTCGGCGGCGACGTCGACCTGGCGTTCAACCCCGAGTTCCTGCGCGAAGGCACGGCGGTCAAGGACTTCCACGAGCCGCCGTTCATCCTCGCCGGCTCACTCGGCGACGGCGGCATCGAGCGCCTGCGTGAGATGTACGACGGCGTCGATACCGAGTTCTTCTCAACGACGGTCGAAGTCGCCGAGTCGGTCAAGTTCGTCTCGAACAGCTTTCACGGCCTGAAGATCGCGTTCGCGAACGAAGTCGGCGCGCTGCTCAAGGCCGCGGGCATCGACGCGCGCGAGGCGATGCAGATCTTCTGCGAAGACAAGCAGCTCAACATCTCGAAGGTCTACCTCCGGCCCGGCTTCGCGTTCGGCGGGTCGTGCTTGCCGAAGGAGCTGCGCGCGTTCACGGCGTTCGCGCAGTCGATGGCCGTCGAGACGCCGATGCTCGCGAGCGTACTCCCGAGCAACGAGAAGCAGATCCAGCGCGGCTTCGAGCAGATCGTGCGCCACGGCCGCGGCCGCGTCGCGCTGTTCGGCCTCGCGTTCAAGCCGGGCACCGACGACCTGCGTGAATCGCCGCTGGTGATCCTCGCCGAGCGCCTGCTCGGTCGCGGGTTCGAGCTGTCGATCTACGATGCGAGCCTACAGCTCGGCCGGCTGACCGGCGCGAACCGCGAGTTCATCGAGCGCGAGATTCCGCACCTCGACAAGCTGCTCAAGCCGACCCCGGCGGAGTGCCTCGACGGCGCGGACATGATCGTGATCGGCCACGCGCCGAAGGACGCCGTCGACACGATCGCGGCGCAGCACGAGGGCCGCCCGATCATCGATCTAGCGAGCGTCGCCGCGCTCGAGGGACTCGGCAGCCCGGCGTACGAAGGTATCTGCTGGTGAGTGCCGCACGACCACGGCTGCTGTTCGTCGCACCGTGGTTCCTGTTCCCGACCGCGTCGGGTGGCCGCATCCGCACGGTGGACATCCTGCGCGGGATGAAGCGCAACGGGCACTTCGAAATCGATCTCGTCTCCCCGTTGCCCGACGGTTCCGTCGGCGAGTTCCAGACCGATCTCGACTCGATCTGCGACTGGTTCGAAGGCTGGCGCGACGAACCGCGCTCCGCGCTGACGAAGGCGCTCAAGGTTCCGGGCAAGCTCCCGGTCAGCGTCGCACTCGACGACTCGGCAGCCGCACGGGACGTCATCAGTCGCGCGCTCGCGCGCAAGCCCGACATCGTCGTGTTCGACTTCGTCCACGCCGCGGTGCACGCCCCGAAGTCGCTCGACGTCCCGACCGTCGTGTTCACGCACAACGTCGAGAGCGAGATCTACAAACGCCAGGCGGACGCCGCGACGAACCCGCTCAAGCGAATGCTCTGGCGCAACCAGCTCGCGAAGATGCAGCGCTTCGAGCGTGCCGCGATGCAGCGCTTCGACACGATCGT